>NZ_JBVHLX010000014.1:0-304957 GCF_055558775.1 Streptomyces sp. NPDC025638
GCAGCTGGTGGGCGAGGTCGCAGACCAGCTTGGCGGCCCGCTTCTCCCCGGGCAATGCGGTCAACTGCGACTGGGCGGCCTCCACGGCCTTGGCCGCCACGGCAGCAGCCCCGCGGACCTTGCGGCGTTCCAGCCAGGTCGTCAGCCGCTTGACACCGATCCGGCGCAGGGCGGCCGGGGTCTGGTACTCCGTCAGCATCACCACCGGCCCCTTGGCTGCGGAGTAGTCGAAGGCCCGCTCCAGCGCGGGACAGATCCCGACCAGCAGGTCGCGGAGCCGGTTGACCAGCCGGACCCGGTCGGCGATCAGGTCGGCCCGGTAGTTGGTCAGCACCTGGAGTGTGGTGACCAGGTCGGGAGGGGTGCTCAGCGGGGCGAAGTCCCGGGGGCGCATGCGGGCCTGGTCGGCGATGACGCGGGCGTCCTTGGCGTCGGTCTTGCCCTCGCCGCGGTAGGCACCGGACATGCGGTTGACCGTGCGGCCGGGCACGTAGACCACCTGCTGACCGTGCGCGATCAGCAGGGCCAGCAGCAGGGTGGAGGCCCTGCCGGAGATGTCCACCGCCCACCGCACATCCTCGGCCCGCTCGCGGGCGGTCTCGATGAGGGTGAGGATCTGCGCCTCGTCGTTGATCACCTTCGTCGAGAACAGCGTCGCCCCGTCGGCGTCGACCGCAACCGCCCAGTGATGCCCCTTGCCGGCGTCGATACCGACCCATATCCGTCCGTGAGGCGTGCTCGAGCCCGTCGCTCCGTTCCACCGTGACCAGCACTTCAGTGGTCCGAAGAACACTCCGCCGACAGGTCCCTGACCAGCGATGACCGCAGTTCTCAATCAGTGGTCGGAGCGTCCCGGAGGACCGGGCGGCCATTCCTTCCGAGCCATCAACGGCAAACACCCATCAGCCATACCCGGTCCTCCCGGACCGGCCAACATTCTTAGGGAACTCCCATGACGCGCACGGGAATCAAGGCCGCCCTCACCGACCTGCTCTTCACCTGGGACCTCACCGTGCAGGAGGCAGCGGACCGCCACTTCACCCCGCAGTACCGCCAGCGCACGGACGGGCAGTGGGCCGACCGCGCCGAGTTCCTCGAGCACATCACCCACCTGCGTGACATGGTCGCCGACGGCCACGTCCAGGTTCACGAAGAGCTCTACGACGGCAGCAAGTACGCCGACCGGCACACCGCCCACATCACGAAGAAGGACGGCTCGGCCGTGAGCATGGAGGTCTACGTGTTCGCCGACCTCGCGCCGGACGGCCGATTCAGCCGCATCGAAGAGACGACGCTGATGCTCCAGGGCAACGAGGCCGACCGCAACATCGGCAGCGCCCGCTAGAAGCGTCGCGATCGCATGCGCTCATGCCGATCGCACCCGTTCATACGAGCCCGCCGCCGGGGCCGGGTTTCTGAGTCGGCGTCGGCACCGCGCCGCATTCCGCCCATGTGATGTCGACCCCTGGCAGAACCCGGCTCCATCTGTCGGTGGTCTCGGCCAGGCCTGCCGCGTCGGGCGGGTGGAGACCGAGTCCGATCGCGTACCGGGCCGAGCGCGGGCCGGTGTCGAAGGGGTGGGGCCAGGCGTGCGCGTCGGTCGTCCCCGCCTCTTCGAGGGCGCTGACCAGACCCCGGACCCGGCCACGGAAGCGACCGAGGGTTTCCTCGAACTCCTCGCCACGGTACGGGCGTACGGTGAGGATCGCCCACGCCGCGTGCCGACGGTGCAGTGGTGGGGGTGACAGCAGTTCGGGCCAGGGGGTACTGCCCGTCCTGGCCGCCTTCTCCAGGGTCTCCCAGGCCTGGTAGAGCTCCTGGGTCAGCAGGTCCCGGAGGCCGGCGGTGACCTGTTCGGTGCACGAGCGGACCGGTGTGGTGGGCGTCATGACCGTCACCGCGGCGTGCGGTGCCGGTGCGGGGGCCGCCGTGGGGGACAGGGTGATCGGCTCTCGCCAATCCCAGGCGGCCCAGGTGGCGAAGAAGTGCCGGAGCAGGTCGGCGGCGGGAAGGGGCCCGGCCTCGCGTGCCGTACGCGCCGCCAGGACCGTCCAGGCCAGGCCGGGCAGTCCGCCGAACGGTGCCGAGTCCAGGCCGTGGGCCTTCGCCCACGCCTTCACCTGCCGGGCCAGCCGGGCGAACGACGGGTGGGCGTCGCCGCTCGCGGCACGGACGGCGTCGGCGTCGCTGACCGCGCTCAGGGCGACAGCGTTCGCCTCGCCCAGCTCGGTCCGGAGATCCACCGCCTCACCACAGGGCACCGGCCCGGCGGAGACCACCACCACATCGACGTCCAGCCCTCCGACGGTGAGCCTCAGACCCGGCACCCTGGCGCCGCTGACCCGGCGTACGCGGGTGACGTTCGGCAGCGCCACCGTCACGCGGTCGGTCACCTCTGCCATGTCGACGGGGTCGGGCATGACCGCCACAAGATCGAGGTCGGCTCCCGCCAAGTGGCAGCCCATGCGCCGGGATCCGACGACGTGCACGGTTCCTTCGGCCAGCGCCTCGGTGATGCGCCGCGCCGTCCGCCCGGCATCGGCATCGCGCCACACGTCCTCCGTGGCTGGATCCTCAGCACGCGCACCTGCGCTGCCGGGCACCGCGCCGGTGTCGGGCAGCCAGCGGACCTCTCCCGTGCCCAGGGCGACGGTGGCCCGCTCCCGCATCGGCTCGTCGCCGCGGCGTGACAGCAGTACCAGCTCCCCGACCTCGGCCGTCATGCTGTCGAGCCGGGCCGCACAGAGGGCGGCCAGGCGCTGCGGGTCCTGGGTGCGGCCCAGCGTCAGGTGCGGGGTGAAACCCTCGGCGCGGTCCCGGCAGCGGGGGAAGCGCCGCTGCAGGGCGTGGGCAAGCGCCGCCCAGGGGTCCTCGCCGTCCGCCGCGGGGTCGAGCCAGACAGTGGCGTCCTCCCGGTGCCCGAAGGTGTGCACGCCGTCCAGCCGGGTGGTGAAGGCCGGCGTCTCCTCGGCAGCAGCAGCCAGCAGGGGTGCGGCCCGCTCGAAGTGCGACTCCGGTACGAAGCCGAAGAGAAGGTTGACATGGGGCGGCCAGCGGTGGACCTGCGGGTCGTGCTGCCGGCGCAGTTCCTGGATCTGCGGCCACAGGTGCCGGGGCGGGAGCCACGCCACCGCCGTACGGGCGGTCGGCGGCACGTCGAGGACGTTGCTGTCACCGGGCAGCACACCGGCGGGGGAATCGGGGGAACCGCCCAACCGCAGGACGACCTCCACGCCGTAGTGGTCCGAGAGGTAGAGGCCTTCCCGGGTGGGAGAGTCTCCGCGCAGGGTCGCCCCGGCCACACACAGCGCGTCGCCGCGCACCAGTACCCGGTCCAGGCGGGAGACGCGGCCGGACAGCGAGGAGACGGCGGCCAGCGGATTGACGACGGGATCGAAGGTGGGGGTGGCGTCGTCGGGCCCGTGCGCATCGGTCCAGGCGTCGCGCATCCCGAGTACGGCGGCCGGTCCGTCGTGCCCGTTGCCGCCGTCGTTGAAGTCGCCCAGCACGACCAGGTCGCAGTCCACACCCGCCAGTCCTTCGGCCAGCCGGGCCAGTTCGGCCTCCCGCCGGGCCGGTCCGTTCTCGGAGTGGTCGCTGCTGAGGTGGGTGGCGGCCACCACCAGCGGACCGGACGCGGTGTCCACGCTGAGCGCGGTGACTGCTTTGTGCGGGCCGAGGACGTGCCGCCCCGCTTCCCGCACCGGCAGGCGGCTCAGCAGCAACAGCCCGTTGTCGTCGACGTTCTTGCCCTCCGGATCGGTGTCCAGGGTGTAGCGGGCACGGACCCAGTCGGCGTTCAGGAGCATGTCGAGCAGGTGCGGCTCGACCTCCTGCAGAGCGATGACGTCCGCGTCGGCGTTCTCCAGAGCGTCGACCAGCAGAGGACGGCGGCGTGCCGTGTCGATCAGGTCACTGTCGTAGCGGTCCCACAAGGTGTTCCAGGTCAGTACGCGTATCGTGCCCGCCCCGCTCGGCGAAGCCGCACCGGAGGCGTCGGCCACGGGGCACCACCCGGCCCCCTCCTGCCAGGCGTACGGCGTGCCGGCGGTGAAGAACGGAGCCCTCAGCAGGCGCGGCCGCCGTACCCGGCCCGCGTCGCAGTCGTCGAGGCGGTCCGTGCCCGTGGCCCGGTCCCACACCAGCTCGCCGTCCGCCTCCACGAACAGCACCCGGTGCCAGGGGATGTCACCGCCGGGCGTGAAGGACGGCAGCGGGACGCGCTTGACGCCGGCCCCGCGCTGATGAATGCCCAGCACGAACCGGGCCGGGTCGAACCGGGCATCCCAGCGGACCTTGTGGTAGATCTCCTCGCTGGTGCGCATCACGCCTCCTCTCCCTCCAGGGTGCTCTGCAGGGCACCCGCGATGTCGTCGACCGATCCGCCCGCCCCGATGTACCAGGTGCGGTGCGCCTGACCCGGGTAGGGCGGGTCGAACCGGCGCTGCTGAGCGCTGAGCACCTCCGCCGGCACCGGATGCGTCCGGTCGGCGTTGCGCCGCGCGGTCTCTTCCTCGTCGACGAGGACGACCGCGTGGGTCACCAGCGCATCACGGCGCTGTGCGACAGCAAGCACCAGAGAACGCTGCTGACGGCTGAGGGAGGTGGCGTCCCACACGACGGTGCCGCCCCCGGCCAACGCGGCATCCAGCCTGCCCAGGCCCTCACGCAGGACGTCCGCGTTGGCGCTCTGGTCCGCCCGAGAGCCGCGTGCCTGACGCAGGTCGTCCAGGCAGACGAGAGCATCGACACCGGACAGGCCCGCGCCGAACGTGCTCTTGCCGCTGCCGGACGGCCCGACGAGGTGGATCAGCCGGGGGAACGCCCCCGACCGCCAACGCCAGGTCGCCGCCAGCGCCTCCTCGACGCTGACGATCCGCCCCTGGGCACACATCTCCCGTGCCTGGGCCCAGCAGCGGTCGGCGGCGTCGGTGTCGAGGTCCGTCAGTGCGTCGTGCAGGCCGCTGCGCAGCGGTTCGAGTGGTGCCCGGCCGAGCAACCCGGCCTCCTCGGCGTGCAGCGCGGACCACTCCACCTGCTCGCGTGCCTCGGCGGCCGCCACGTCCCCGCGTCCGGCCAGTACGGCGCCCGCCACCGAGTGCAGCACCCCCAGATCGACCGCCGTGGTCATGCGTATCAGTCCGCCGCGGCGCTCCTCGTCGGGGAACGGGCGGTGCAGCCCGGTGTGCAGCCCGACCAGGTCGCCGACGCGGCGGGCCAGCGGCATGCCCAGCGGAACCGCGAGCCGTGCCATCAGCCGGGCCCGTGGGCGGCGGTGCAGCAGCGCGGCCAGCACACCGGCCAGTCGCGCGTCACCCAGCCGCCCCAGCAGATCGAGTCGCGCGGCTGTCTCGGCCACGGCCGCCTCGACGGCCACGGGTTCGGCGGCGGGGGAGGGGCCGTACTCCGGCACTCCGACCGCGGCCAGCAACGACGGCACATCGGGCGCGGCGCCGGAACGCACGGCCCACAGGGCCGCGCCCGGACCAAGTCCGTTCTCCACGACGGGCGCGTGCATCCAGTGCGTACCGGTCTGTACGTGTCCCGGGCGCACCCACTTGGCGACCCGCTGCCCGAACTCCGCGCGCTGGAAACCGTCCACGGCCCGTACGACGTACCCCTCCTGCCGCGCGGCATCCAGCCGCAGCGCACGCAGGGCCCGCTCGTCGAACGTGCCACGCCACAGCACGCGCGGGACGGGTATTCCGAGCCTCCGCAGGAACCGCACGGTGGCGTCCCAGTCCAGGCATCGTTCCCTGTCCCAGACGGAGAAGCCGTAGAACCAGCTCTCCAGGCCGTCGTAGGCGATCGAGTGGCGGGCGTAGAGGTTCTCTCCGCATATGCGCCATCCCGCCGGAATCCCCGGTCCGATCCGTCCCTGAAGGGCCTTGACCCAGGCCCTGGACGGATGGTGCCCCGAATCCAGTGACCGCGCATGCAGCCCGTCCGGGTAGAGGGTGGTGTTCTCCCCGTCGAGTTTCTCGGTGACCACGATCTCCCGGCCCCTGAGCCCCGTCAGGTCACCGGCCCGCACATCGTCGGCTGTCGCACCCGGGGACCATGGCAGATGCGGTGTGCGCGGATAGTGCGTCCGCATGATCCGAGAGCCTCCCCGTGGCGATGTCGTGCCTGGCCACTGTAGGGATCGGGCAGAGGCGCAGCCACGCAATATCCGCCCGGCCGGGGGCAGTCGCGGTGCCGCGTGGCTGCGCCGGCGGGCCAACTGCTCGCAATCCGGGGTCGGATGAGGCGCACGGCCGCCCAAGGTGTCGCGGCCGGTGTTGTCAGGGCTGTGCGGTCAGGTCCCGGGCCGGAGGCGGGCTTTTGAGGCGATGGGCCAGGGCCGGCTCCTGGGCCGCGACGGCACCCGAGCTGATGCTGATCGCGACGGCGACACAGACCACGATCAGCCACGACAGCATGATGAACACCGAGCCGAGGGGGCCGTATTCGGCGAGGGCATGGTTGAGCGCCCGCGGCAGATACAAGCGGGCGGTCCCGGTCAGCGCGGTGAGGGCGACCGCCGTGATCACCGCTCCCGGCAGCAGCGGTTTCCAGCCGATCAGGCCGCCGAGCAGCAGGTGCTGGGTCCACCACCACAGACCCGTCAGACCCACCAGGCTCATCGGGATCCCCAGCCAGGCCCCTACGCCGAACCCGTCGTGCAGGGGGCCCTGCACCAGCAGTGCCCCCAGCCACAGTGCGAGCCAGGCCAGCCAGCGCCAGGGGGCGATTCTGGTTCCGGCCCGGGGAATCTCCCAGGCACGCTTGCACAGCCGTTGCATCGCCCTGCTGACCGCGGTGGCCGAGAGCAACACCATCAGGCCACCCACCACGCCGGTCGCCTGCCGCAGATTGCCCGTCGTGGGACTGAGCGCGTGTACGAGCTGGGCGTCCGCGGCACCCGTGAGCCCGAAGACAGTACGGACAGACGTGATGAGCTCGTGTCTCACCGCAGGCGGAGCGTACGCCCCGATCACGAAGAGCAGCGGAACCGCGGTCAGGAAGCACTCCGCCGCCAGGCGCGTCGCGGAATCGAAGATGTTGACCGACACCATGCGGTCCACGAGGTGGGTGAGCACCGGAAAGCGGGTCGCCGCCCGCGTGTGCGCGGCCCGGGCGGAGGCGACCAGCCCACGTGTCCATCTCTGCCGGCGGGACGCGTCGGCGGGCTCGCGCTGCGAACGGAGCATGCCCGTTGGCGGCACCTTTCCGGTACGGGGCATGACGTTGCTCCTTCCTCCCACCAGGTTGGGGGACGGGGCGCTGCGCGGCACGTCAGGTACGTCCCACCGACGGAGGACCCGACGGAGGACCCCACGGAGGACCGCGCAGACCACGAGATGCCGCGGACCGTGCGGGTCACCTCACCCGGTCACCGGTACGGGTACAGGCGCGAGACATCCGGTGCGGTGCAGCTGCGCCACCAGCCCGGCGCACACGAGCCCGGTGCCGGCCAGCACAGCCCACGGCAGCCACCCCACGCCCGTGTCGAACAGTGCCCCGACCGCGAGGTTCCCGAGGGAGATCGCGATGCCGCAGACGGTGTTGTAGGCGCCGTAATAGGTCGCGATGAGCCGGTCGCTGGAGAGACGGACCACGGTGTCCATCTCGAACGGGTACAGCAGGGCCCCGCCCCAGGCCAGCAGCGCGGCGCAGAGCACGAGCGCGAGGACGCCGGCCGCCAGGCCCGCTGCCCCGTCGTACGGACCCGGCAGAACCAGCAGGAAGGCGGCGCTCATCACCACCATCCCGTACGCAATGGCCCGTGGTCCGGGCAGAGTTCGTTTCGCCCACGCGGTCAGCTTCAGCTGTCCCGACAGGGCGGCGAGCGCGGAGACGGCGAAGACCGCCGCGGTCACCGGTCCCGTTCGTTCGCCGAAGAGTTCCCGGGCACGCAGGGGGAGGGCCAGATAGACCTGGAAGCCCAGGACGTAAGAGCCCGTCATGGCGGCGGTGAACAGGAGGAAGGGCCGGTTGGCGGCGACGGCCCGCCAGTCGGCGGCCACGGCGCGCCAAGCGGGTTCCGCGCTCCTGCCGGCCGGAGCGCGTGCCGGCAGGGCCCGGGCCTGGAGTACGGCAAGGACGGCGAAGATGAGCGCCGCGGCCGTACACACCGCGCTGAAGTCCCAGGTCAGCAGGGCCAGCCCCGCGAGCGGGCCGATCAGGATTCCCGCCTGGTAGAAGACGTTGAAGGCGGCGAAGGCCTCGACGCGGCGCTCCTCGCCCGCGTCGGCGGCCAGATACGCCCGTACGGCCGGGTTGAACAGCGCACCCGCCAGCCCGGTCAGAGCGGAGGCCAGGACCAGCGCGGGCAGCGTGTTCGCCACCGCGAGAGTGGCGAAGGCGACCGTCCGCAGGGTGCAGCCGATGAGAATCATCGGCTTGCAGCCGTAGCGGTCGGCGAGGGTGCCGCCGATGAGGAACATGCCCTGCTGGGAGAGGTTGCGCACGCCGAGGACCAGGCCGACCGTCCAGGCCGCGAGGCCGAGCCCGTGAGCCAGGTGATCGGCCAGGTAGGGCATGAGCATGTAGAAGCCGAGGTTGATGGCGAACTGGTTGACCATCAGCAGCCGCGCCGGCCGGTCGAAGGAGGCCAGCTGGGCCCGCAGCCCCCTCATCGAACGCCTGCCTCGGCGGGCTCCGCGGTCGTACGGCCGAGCGGGTCGCGGACCTTGCCGCACCGGGTCCAGCCGGTCACCTCGCTCTCGTCGGGCTCGGTGATCTCCTCGGGTGCCGACGGCGGTTCCTGGCCCAGCAGCTGCTGGTGGCGGCACCATGCGTCGTTGTAGACGGTGTCCAGGTAGCGGTGCGGGCCGTCGGGGAAGACCGCCGCGACGCGGGTGCCGGTGGGATACGTCCGCGCGACCCACCCCGCGACGAGCGCGACGGCCCCGACACTCCAGCCCCCCGTAGCGAAGTGGCGGCGGCCCAGCTGACGGCAGGCCCACACGGCTTCGGCCGGTGCCACCCAGTGGACCTCGGCGAAGGCCGCGTAGTCGACGTTGCCCGGATGGATGCTGGAGCCGAGGCCGCGCATCAGCCTCGGCCGGGCGGGCTGCCCGAAGATCGTGGAGCCGACCGCGTCCACGCCGATCAGGGTCAGCGCGGGGAAGGCCTCGCGCAGCACGGAAGAGACGCCGGCGGAGTGACCTCCGGTGCCCACCGACGCCACGAGGACGTCGATACGGCCGAGTTGCGCGATCAGCTCGGTGGCCAGCGGCCGGTAGGCGGCCACGTTGTCGGGGTTGTGGTACTGGTCGGGGCAGTACGCCCCCGGCGTACGGGCCAGCAGCTCGGCGACGCGCCGACGGCGGGCCTGCTGCCAGCCGCCGTCCGCATCCGGGGCCGCCACCTGGTCGACGTGCGCGCCGAGCGTGGTCAGCAGCCGCAGCACCGACGGCTCCATGCCCGGGTCGGTCACGACGGTGACCGGATGACCGAAGGTCAGCCCGGCCAGCGCGAGCCCCAGGGCGAAGGTACCGCTGGAGGACTCGACGATCGGGGTCCCCGGCGCGAGATCCCCGCGCCGGCGGGCCTCACGGATCATGTGCAGACCGGGACGGTCCTTGATGCCGCCGGGGTTCGTGCCTTCGAGCTTGGCGTAGAAGCCGCGGCCGGGCGGGGCGAAGGGCTCGTCGATCCACAGGACCGGGGTGCAGCCGACCAGCTGTGCGGGGCGACGGGCAACAGCGGGGAGCGAAGCGCGGGCTCCAAGGGTTTCGGACAGCGGAAAGTTCATGCGTGTACGGCTCCTTCGCACCGCGCAGGGCAGAGGAGGGCGCGGTGCGGTCGTCATGGGTCATGGGCGCGCGAGCACGCCCCTGCCACGTGATCTCGGGCGGGGTCGGGGCGTGCGGGCGGTGCTCAGAGACGCCAGACGCAATGGAGCGCGAGCGTACGGGGGCCGCCGGTGGCGCAGGCGGCGGTGTCGACCGGCCGACCCCAGCTGGTGGGCACGACCGCGAAGCCCGCCGATCCGGACGCGCCGGCTGCCGGATCGGTCCGGTCGCACTCGGCGACCGCTTCGTCCGCCGTGGCCCTGGGACGGTCGGCCGCGTGATCGATGTGGCCCCCGGCGCTGTGCCGGTGCGCGGGGGCCGGTTCGTGACCGTGCCCGGTGCCGGCCGGCGGCTGAGCAGTCGCGGCGGCCTCGACCGTCACAGGCGGCCCCGTGAAAGAGGAGGCATGGACGGCACCGGCGAGATGGGCGGTGATCAGGAGGACGAGGCCGAGGAAAAGCCCCACCCGGCCCGGCCGCATCGCGGCCCGTCGCACCACCCGCACTCCGATCACATACACAGAGTATTTGACCGATTACTGAATGCGTTGCAGGACGGGGCGGCGGCCTGGCACGGGACCGCCGTCACCCTCGACCGGCCCCACTCACCGGCGCGCCGCTCCGACCCGTGCAACGGCGACGTACGGTGGGCACATGGCCCTGCCCCTCCCGGGCCCTCTGGTCCACTTGGCCCCGCTCCTCAGCGCCTACGGCTACTGGGCGGTCGCCGCTGTGGTTCTGTTGGAGGACTTCGGCGTTCCCGCCCCGGGCGAGACGATCCTGATCGCCGCAGGAATCTACGCCGGGCCGGACAGCTGAACATCGTCGCTGTCGCCGCGCGCGCGTTCACCGCGGCCGTCGCAGGGGACAACATCGGCTACTTGCTCGGCCGGTCCGGAGGCCGAGCCTTCGTCCACCGCTGGGGCCGCTATGTGTTCCTGACAGCTCTACGCGCTCCTCGCCCTCGGTCTGCTGGCCGCCGGGCTCCTCGCCCGGCATGTGCTGCGGCGCAGGCACCAGAACTGAAGCCGTCCTTGCGCCCGTTCACCTGCCTGTCCCGGGTTTGAGCACGACCGACGCCGAGCGGCGGTGCACGATCGCGACCACCGCGCCCGTCCCGATCACAACCGCGAGCGCCCCGAAGCCGTAGGTGAGCGTGGTGAGCGAGGCGACGGCGGCGACGAGGAGGGGCCCGCCCGCGTCGCCGAGTTCGCGACCGAGTTCGGCGGCGCCCATGGTCTGGCCGAGGCGCTCGGTGGGGGTGCTCGCGGCCAGCGCGGCGAAGCCGAGCGGAGTGATCAGTCCCGTGCCGACGCCGATCAGGGCCGCACCGAGGAGGACGCCGGTCAGGCCCGGCAGCATCGCGCAGGCCAGACCGGAGGCGGTGACCAGCAGTCCCGCGGCCAGGCCGGTACGAGTCGTGAGGCGCCCGTCGTCCAGAGCGCGCCCCGCTCGCGGCTGGACGACAGCGGCACAGCCGGCGAGCACCGACACCGCCGCACCGGTCGCGACCGTGCCCAGCCCGGCGGCGCGGCCGGAGACCGGAAGGAAACCGACCCCGACCGACAAGGCCGCGGTCGCCGCCGCAAGCGCGGCCGTCGGGGCGAGGAAGGCAGGGTCCGCCAGGCGGCGGGCCAGATCCAGCACCGTCTGCCGGGCCTTGGGCAGCGGGGGTACGACGGGAACGGCGACGGTGGCCCAGACGGCGACCGCCGCGCCGAGAACAGCGAGAACGGCGAACAGCAGCCGCAGGCCCCCGGCCCACACCAGGACGCCGCCGAGCAGTGGACCAAGGGTGTAGCCGATGGACTTGTAGAAGCCGTAACTGCCGAACGCGCGGCCGTGTTTGGCGGCCGGGTTGAGGCGGGCGACCAGTGCCGAGGCGGACGGGGAGAACGCGGAGGCCGCGGCGCCCTGCCCGAGCCGGGCGGCCCACAGCCAGCCCGGGCTGTCCGCCATGACATACAGCGCGGACGCGGCGGCGAACGCGACGAGTCCGCCGAGCAGGACGGGGCGGGCCCCGATGCGGTCGGCGAGGGTGCCGAAGAGCGGCTTGAGGAGCACTTCGGCGCCGTCATAGAGGGCGAGCAGTCCGCCTAGGACAAGCAGCGAGGTGACCGCGTCCTCGGAGTTGCTGCCGAGGGTCGCTGCGATGCCGTGAGCGCCGAAGGCGGTGGTGAACCCGGCCGCGTACAGCGGCCACATCTGCCGTGTTGGAGCACCCTGCGCCGTCATTGTTCCCCCTCCGGAGTCTGGTGCAGTGCGGCGAAGACCCGCTCGGCGTAGTCCTCGCACGCTGCGGCGCACTCCTTGAGCCGTCGGCCGGCCTCGGCCGCCTCCGGAGCGCCGAACACATCCCGCGCGGTCAGGTCACGGTGCCAGCGCCGCAGCCGCTCCAGCGACTGCTCCTCTTCCTCCAGCTCGGCCAGCGTGAACTTGGCGATACGGATCTCCTTGGCCAGTTCCTGTTCGAACTTGCCGCAGTCGGCCAGGAACTCCGTCCAGTCCGCGGACCGGGCGGCCGTGAACAGCTCCTGGAACCGGGACGCGTCCTCGGCACTGCGCCCGGAAGCGTTCAAGGTCACGGCCTGCCCACCGGCCTGCTCCGTGAGGGTGAGCGCCCGGGCGATGCCGTCGGCGAAGACCGGCACGTCCGGTACGGCCCAGATCCCCTGGCCGAGCGAGAGCGCACCGCACTTGCGCAGCTCCCGCCAGACCCCGACCCGGTGCCGGGTCGGCTCCGCCGGAAGTTTGATCACGAGGACGAGCCAGCGGCTCCCCGGTTCCATGTTCGCCACGAAGGCGAATGTAGCAGGCGTTACATCGGCCGATGTGTCCGCTGATCGCGAGGAAGCATGGTGCCGCTGTGCGCGTCGTGCGGGGAGATCAGGATCGGTAGGCGACCAGCGCCATCATGCCCGCCTCGCCGTGGTAGGCGTTGTGGCAGTGCAGCATCCACTGCCCCGGGTTGTCGGCGTCGAAGAACACCGACACCGTCCTCTTCGGCAGCACGATCGTGGTGTCCTTGCGCGGTCCGCTGCCGCCGAGTTGGTAGGTGTGGCCGTGCAGGTGCATCGGGTGCCACATGGTGGTGGTGTTGACGAAGTCGAGCCGGACCCGCTGGCCTTGCTCCACCGTGATCGGATGCGCGGTCGGGTTGTTCATGTCGAACCGTCGGCCGTTGATGGCCCAGTTGTACATCATCATGCCGCCGGTCAGTTCGATGCGGTGGACCCGGTCGGTCTTCTTCGACGCCAGCCGGACGTCGTCCGCCGCGTGCAGCTGCGCCGCGGCCAGGAGCATGCCGTCCAGTTCCGTGGGGCGGACGGCCGCCGGGGGAGTGCTGCCGGAGCCGGTGCGGATGACGGCCATCCCGGTGGCGTCCTTGCCCTCGGCCGACGCCACCAGGGGGAAGACACCGTCGCCCAGGGTGACGAGGACGTCGTAGCGTTCGCCCATGCCGATCAGCAGGGCGTCGACCTGCTGGTGCCGGACGGGGAAGCCGTCGGTGTGGGTGATGGTGAGCTTGTGGCCACCGAGGGCGACGCGGTAGGCGGTGTCGCTGCCGGCGTTGATCAGGCGGAGCCGGACGCGCTTGCCGGGCTTGCTGCGGAAGATTGCCGGGTCGTTCGGAACGCGCCCGTTGACCAGGTGATACGGGTACTTCACATCGCCGGCATCGCCCCCGAGCAGTGGGCTCCGAGCGCCCGTCAGCATGTACCTCATGCCCATGCGTCCGTCGGGGGACGAAGCGGAGGGGGAGCTGGGCATGCCGTCCGTGCCACCGCTCATATCCATGCCGTCGCCCATGTCCATGCCGCCCATCCCGTGCCCGAGCTCGGCGAAGACGTCGTCCGGGGTGCCGGTGACGCCGTCGAGCCAGTCGTCCAGGACGATCACCCACTCCTCGTCGTACGACAGCGGCTCCCTCGGGTCCTCCACGATCAGCGGCGCGTACAGGGCCCGGTCGAGCTGGACACCGACGTGCGGGTGGAAGAAGTAGGTACCGGCGGTGTCCGCGGTGAACCGATAGGTGAAGTTGCGTCCTGCCCGGACGGCACTCTGGGTGGCCGGCGGTGCGCCGTCCATGTCGTTGCGCAGGGCGATGCCGTGCCAGTGGATGGAGGTGGCGGTCTGATGGGGCAGTTGGTTGGAGAGCGTGGCGGCCAGCGTGTCGCCGGCCGAGACGCGCAGCTCCTTGCCCGGGATCCGACCGTCGTAGGCCCAGGTCCTGGCCGTGATCCCGGCCCCCAGGCCGACCTTGGCCTGTGCTGCGGTCAGGGTCAGCTCGTGTGTCCTGCCGTTCTTGCCGCGCTTCTTGTCGACGGCGGCCACGTCCGCCCCGGAGGGGCTGACGAGGGCAGGCGTGCTACCGGAATCGCTGCAGGCGGCGAGCGCGCCCGCGCCCGCGACGCCGAGGCCGGCGAGCAGGACGGAGCGGCGGTTCATGCTGTTCACTGAGGTGTCCTTCTTCTCGATATCGCTTCTGTCCGACGCGCGTGCGGACGGCTGAGAGCACGTTTGAGTGCGCGCAGCCGCGGGCGCGGCCTACAGCAGGAATCGAGAGAGGACGGAGAGATCGGGTGGTGCCCGGCCTGTGGTTCCCGGGATGTCCCGGCCGACGGCTGCACCGGCACACGGGGCCGGGGCACAGCCGATGGCAGGCTGGTGGGGAGGGGAGAGCTTCATGCTGTCGACCCCGGCGGCGGAACAGTGCTGCATCGCCGTGCCGGAGCACGCACCGCCGTCGTCGTGGCCCGCGGTCGGCACGGTGACACCGGCCTGACCGGCGTGCCCGCTCGTGTGGACGGACATCTCCGACGTGGCCGTATGGTGCATGCTCGCCATGGCCCCGGCGGGCGGCACGTGGGTGAGGGCGGCGGCCGTTTCGTGGTGGACGAGCACCGCGAGGGCCGCCAGCAGCGCGATGACCGCAGCGCGGGTCCACCGGAGCCCGGCGCTGCGAGCGCCGTCTGACCGGTGGCCGGCTGTCGTCATGGCTTCCATCCGTGCTTCCGCTGAGAACGGCTGATCGCTGCCAATATACCGGGAGGGGTACGGGGCGCGCCCGGAACGGTGAGGTGCTCGGTGAGGGGTCAAAGAATGCGAAGTCGCCGCCGGGTTCGCTGTCGGTGGAGCGCTACGCTGACCGCATTCCGGCATTCCGGCATTCCGGTCGAAACCGCGCCAGCGATGAGGTGAGCAACGATGAGGGTGCTGACTTGGCTTCTCGTCGCCGTCGGCCTCCTCACCGTAGCCGCCTGCGGCGTTCGGGTGCACCGCGAAGGCGGTCCGTCGCGTCAGGTGGCGATCGTTCTGCCGGCGGCTGTTGTGCTCGCCTTCGTCGGCCTCCTGGCCGACGAAGCGCCCGCCGCTGCCTGGGGCCTGTGGGGTGCTACGGCCATCGCCGCCGCCTTGACCTGGGCCGTCGCCGACGCCTTGCGTGACATGCCCGACCGGGCAGCAGGCAAGCCCCGCAAGTCGTCATGACGCCTGCCGTCCCCCGCCCTGCGGGCAATCGCTCGGAAGTGCCCGGACTGCAAGCGTGCTCACGGTGCGCGGGCGGAGCAGCGATCTGGCTTCGCGGCATGAAACGGTCACCGTCGCCGGGCAGGCCAATCCGGGCGCGGCCTGGTACTACCCGCACCCCGGCCCACTGGCGAGGAAGATCAAGAACCAAGTGGCGTTCTGGTGCGGCGTCGTGGTCGAGGAGGCGGAGCCGGGAACCGGGACGGTGACCCTGCTCGTCGCCGAGAAACCCCGGTGTGCACCAGGCGTCTCGCCCCGAACGTAAGGGCCCTCACATACCCGCTCCTGTCAGCACACCTGGCGTCGATGCCGTAGCAGCACCGTGTGGTGGGTCCTCGGCGCGCTGTGGATCATGCCCGCCAATATGCACCTGCCGGTCTTCGCGTGGAACGCCGTCACGAGTTCCAGCCTCGGCGCCCACCTGGTGTACGGGCTGCTCCTCGGCTTGGCCTTCTCCTGTATCGCCCAGGCGATGGCCAGGCGGACGGGCTCGGTCGGCCGATGACGCCGCCGCATGGGGCGGACGGCTCTCCCGCACCGACTTGGGGTGCTGATCAGCGCGGTAGCACCCTGGACGGTAGGGGTGTCGCCTACTGTCTGGCCGAGGGCCTCGACGTTCTGGCGAGCCCGTCCGGGGTGCCGCACCCCCGCCCCGGGCCCCGGGGCGACGCGAGGAGGCCATCCACATGATCGAGCGCGATGGCGAAGCCGACCGCACCTGGTGCAGCTCCGAGGTCGACATCTTCCGTGACCTGTCCGCGGCCGAGATGGACGCCATCGCCGCCGCGGCCCCGATGAAGGCCTACAGCGCCGGCGAGATCCTCCACTCGCCCCAGCAGCCCTGCGAGGTGCTGTTCATCCTCGAACGCGGACGCGTCCGTACCTTCCGGGTCTCCGCCGACGGCCGCGCCCTGACCACCGCGATCATCAGCCCCGGCACGATCTTCGGCGAGACGGTGCTGCTCGGCCGGCGCATGTGCGACAACTTCGCCGAGGCCCTCGACGACGTCACCGTGTGCGTGATGAGCCGCGCCGACGTCCACAAGCACCTGTTGTCCGGCCCCCGTATCGCCGCCCGGATCACCGAGGTCCTCGGCCGCCGCCTCGCCGATCCGGAACAACGCCTGTCCGACAGCGTCTTCAAGTCCGTCCCGCAGCGCATCGCCGCCACCCTGAGCACCCTCGCCGCCCGCGCCGACACCCGCACGGGCCGCCTGCGGCCCGGCACCCGTCACGCCCAGATCGCCCTCACGCACGAACAACTCGCGGCCCTCGCCGACACCTCACGCGAGACCACCACAAAGGTCCTGCACGAGTTCGCCGATCGCGGCATGCTGCACCTGGCCCGAGGCCGCATCACGGTCCTGGACCGCGGGCGTCTGAGCGACGCCGCCGGGTAGCCCCCGCACACCGGCCGAGCCAAGGAGACGGAAATGGACCTGACCGTGCTGGTCGTACCCGAATGCCCGCACGCCGCCCTGCTGCGCGAGCGTCTGGCCCTTGCCCTGAAGGAGCATCCCGGCACCGAAGTGACCTGGCGTGAGATCAACGACGTCCAGGAAGCGGAGCGCCTCGGCATGCACGGTTCGCCCACGCTCCTGATCGACGGAGTCGACCCGCTGGCAGCTCCGGGGCAGGCGCCGAGCCTGTCCTGCCGAGTCGGCGCACTACCCTCCGTGGACCGGCTCCGAGCGCTCCTCACCGAAGCAGCGGCACGGAACTGAAGCAAGCGGTGCGCAACGACGCAGTGAGACCTCAACCGCGGTTCGACGCGCCGCTGTGCGCGTGCGGCGGCGTCGCGTGGTGCATGCGGATACGGCCTTTGCCCGCGGCCTTGGCCGCATACATGGCCAGGTCGGCTTGGTGCAGCAGCTGGTCCGGAGTGCTGTCCGGTACCGCCACCGCCATGCCGATGGAGGCCGACACCTCCACATCCTTGGTGCCGATCGGGTACGGCTGCGTCAGCGCGGTCAGGATCCGCTGGGCGATGTCCCGCGCGCTCCAGGGACACGCTCCCGCCTCCCGCTCCAGGAGGGCTGCGAACTCGTCGCCGCCGAGCCGGGCCACGGTGTCGCCTGCCCGTACGGATGCCTGGAGCCGACGAGCGGCGTGCCGCAGGAGGGCGTCTCCTGCGGCGTGTCCGGCCGAGTCGTTGACCGCCTTGAAGCCGTCCAGGTCCAGGAAGAGCACCACGGGCGGATCCGCGCCGGGCGCCCGCTTCCGCAGGGCACGGCCGACCCTGTCGGTGAACAGGGCCCGGTTGGGCAGTCCGGTCAACGCGTCGTGGAACGCCAGGTGTTCCAACTGCACCTGCTGGGCGACGCGCTCGCTCACATCGCGACTGATGAAGGTCATTCCATCGGGGTGATGGCTGATCGTCGACTCGACGTGCCGCCATGTTCCGTCGGCGGCCATCACCCGGCACGACACCCTGAGAGCCGGCCCGCGGGTGTCCGACGCGGCTTCCTGCCGCAGCGTCCGGACCGCCTGCATCAGGGTCTCAAGATCGTCCGGGTGGCAGTACAGGGGCAGGCGAGCACCCACGAGGTCCTCGGGCCGGTGGCCGAAGACGGTCAGGGCGGCCGGGCTGACGTAGAGCAGAAGCCCGTCCAGGGAGACGATGGTGATCACGTCGGAGGTGCGGTCGACCAGCGTTCGGTAGTGAGCCTCGCGCGCCGCGGACTCATGCGTGATCCGCAGGTGGTCGGCGTGGATGACACCCTGCCGGACACCGAGCGCGAGAAGCACCGAACCCGCCAGGCCCGACATCACCGTATCGATGGGACCGCCGGCGGCCGTGTGCGCCGTGATGGCAAGCGCGCAGACGACGACGGGCACGAACGCCGCCACCACGCCGATGACGGGCATCATCCGCTGGTCGAAGCCCACGACACTGACACCGCCCGGCAGCCAGGGCGCCGCGGCGACGAGGATCAGCCCCGCCACCGAGCATGCCGCGGCGAGGGGGACCGCGTGCCACGTGTCCGGCTCGGGCCGCAGGACGCGAAGCACGTCGCCCGTGGTCAGGACCGCGAGCGCCAGGGCTGCCACCGTGGTCGCCGTGCGCTCCGCCTGCTGCAGGCCGAACCGCAGGGTGACCAGCAGGCCGAACACGAGGATGTCCGCCACCACGCGGGTCAGACCGAGAAACGATGCCGATACGTCACCGCCGTGGTCGGCACGATGGAGCAGCAGGACCCAGCCCACCGTGAACAGGGACCCCGCGATCAACCAGCCGTCCAGGAGCCGCCGTAATCGGATCAGGGCCGTACCGTTCTCCGCGGCGGCCATGACCAGCGCGGCGACCGCGGCCCCCAGGCATGCGGCGATCCCGGCGCATGCCAGCACCCGGACGAGGGGTTGGAGGTCGCCCGCGGCAAGCGGCTGTGAGGCGGCCACCTGAGCTCCGAGGGCGTAGTGAAGTCCGCCTGCGGCCACCGAGACGACCGACAGCCTGAGGCGCAGCCGGACTCTTCCCGTGACGGTCTGGGCGCGGGCGAGGAGGGACACAGCGGCTGCCACGTGTGCCGTCGGTACGGCGATACCCGTCGGCACCACGAGGGCCACCAGCACGCCTGCTCCGACGGCGACCACGACCGCGGCGCCCTCGGACAGGGCCCTGCCTGCTTTGGCGACATGCGTTCGGCCGACGCGAGCAATCCGGCCAAGACAGCCTCGACCGGCCCACGCCTGCATCATGCGAACCCCCCGACGATGATCGAGCCTGAAGAGCAGAGGCACACGACGTCCGGGACTGCTCGAGCGATTACGAGAGTAGGACGATCACTTCGCGTGCTGCACGGTCGACCATGGGGTTTTCACCTGAAGTAGCGACAACTCGGCACGCTGGGCATGGCGTTGCCCGTACACGGGTAACCGAGGGAATTCCACCAGCACTTGAGATCTGGCGTGCCGCGCCCGCCCCCGCCTCGGACCCGGCAGGTGAGGTCAGCGGCACATCATCAATTCGGAGTAATCCGATCGTCCGCCGATCGCATGTCACCCGTTCGGAGTGGTCGACGGGGAGCGTCCGAGCGACGTCGGTCCACCCGGGTCCGACAGACACCGACCAGTCAGGAGCGCAGAACCCCGATTCCGTCCCCGAGGAGCTTCAGCCCGAACACGAAGAACAGAACCGCCATGACAGCTGTGTTGTGCCGCGCCGCCCATTCCTTCCAGTTGCCCAGCATGCTCTTTGCCCGCTCACCCATGACCAGGAAGACCCCGAGCGGGGTCAGCAGCCCGAGGGAGGCGATGACGACGAAGATGGCCAGCGTGGCGATCTGCTCTGCGAGCGGCAGCCCCGACGTGCTGATGGACGCTGCCGCGGCAATGGTCAGCGGGGCGTTCTTCAGGTTTCCGGCCGACAGAAGGAGGGCGAGGAGGAAGACCTTCACCGGTGTGAAGCGGTCGAGCGCGGCCATCCATTTGGGCAACTGCGCCTGCGTGGCATCGGCAGGGCGATGACGCCACATCCTCGCGGCGAAAAGAACCAGCGCCACCCCCAGCGCGAGCTTGAGAGCCCCGACCCAGTCGGCCGGCTGCCCGTGGGAGGTGGAATTCCCATGGCCGCCGATGGCCAGCATCACCGCGCCCAATGCCGACAGACCCACCACCCAGCCGAGGGCGAACACCAATCCGTTCACGCGTCCCCGAGGCGTGGCCAGCACGATGATGATGGCGATGATCGGAAGAGGACTGACGGCGACACCGGCCGCCAAGCCCAGCACATCACCCAGTACCTCACCCATGCGTGCCTCCGGCACATCCAAGAACTGCACTCAGCGCTCTCTAAAGAATCAACGACAGTGCACGGTTCTCGCCGCATGGGCGCGCGGCGCGCGAGTGAATGACGGTCTCGGCTGCCAGGTGGCTCCGGCACCGAATCGGCAGGACATCCCCTGTCCTTCCCGGGGTGCGGGTGATCTGCCCGCGGGATAGGCTTTTGACGGCAAGGTCAGGTTCTCTGAGCGGTTTTACAGACGCCGGTCGCCTCATTCGCGACGATCGGTTCCTTCCGTGGAGACCCGACGAGCGCGGTGCGCCCCCTCGAACCTCCCAGGCGTGGGCAACGGCCGAACCCCATCTCTCGCAGCCCGTCTCGCGCTTTGTGCGCCCGAGTGGCACCGGCTTTCAGGGTCCGCAGCTTGCAGTCCCTGTGGAGGTCGGGATGAGAGTTGTCGTTGATCTTTCCCGATGCGAAGGGTATGCGCAGTGCGCGTTCCTCGCTCCGGACGCGTTCCGGATGCACGGCGAGGAAGCGCTGATGTACGACCCGAACCCCGATGACACCCGGCGCGAGCAGGTCCTGCGGGCCGCGGCTGCCTGCCCGGTCCAGGCAATTCTGGTCGACCAGTTGGAGGGACGGGACGTACCGGTGGAGGCGTCGACGTCATGACCAGCGCCGACACTCTGCGAGCGTTCAAGCGCGACGGCCGCATCGTGGTCGTCGGGGCGTCACTGGCGGGACTGCGGGCCGCGGAGGCTCTGCGCGACGAGGGTTTCACCGGATCGCTGACCATGATCGGTGACGAGCTGGGCGAGCCCTATGACCGGCCTCCCTTGTCCAAGCAGGTACTGACCGGATGGGTGCCGGCCGACGGCACCACGCTGCCGCGCTGCCGTGACGTCAATGCGGAGTGGCTGCTGGGCGTGCCCGCCAGCGGGCTGGACCTGGCGACCAACCACGTGCGTCTCGCCGACGGACGCGAGGTTCCCTTCGACCGGGTGTTGATCTCCACCGGGGTACGGGCCCGGCCCTGGTTCGTCGAGAGCGAGGCGGCCCTGGACGGCGTGTTCGTCGTGCGTACGCGCGAGCACGCCGAGGGCCTGCAGCGAGCCCTTGCCGCCGGGCCCTCACGCGTACTGGTCATCGGCGCGGGATTCACCGGCTCCGAGATCGCCTCCATCTGCCGGGAGCGGGACATCCCGGTGACCGTCGCGGAACTCGCGCCGGCCCCACTCGTCGGCGCGCTCGGGGCCATGATCGGTGAGATCGCGTCGGACATGCAGCGCGCTCACGGCGTCGACCTGCGCTGCGGTGTCAAGGTCACCCGACTGGAGGGCGACGCGCAGGGGCACTTTCGCCGCGCTCACTTCGACGACGGCAGCACGATCGACGCCGACGTGGCGGTCGTGGCACTCGGAGGCATCCGCAACACCGAGTGGCTGCGCGGCTCGGGACTGGCGGCCGGCGTCTGGGGCATCGCCTGCGACACGGGGTGCCGCGCCCTCGACCTCAACGGTCTGATCACCGACGACGTCTTTGCCGCCGGAGACGTGGCACGCTGCCCGAATCCGATTTACGAGTACCGGCTCATCTCGCTCGAACACTGGGCCAACGCCGTGGAACAGGCCGAAGTCGCCGCGCACAACATGGTCAGCGGCCAGGCGGACCGCTGGCCCCACCTGTCCATCCCGCTGTTCTGGTCGATCCAGTTCGGCGTCAACATCAAGTCCGTCGGCGTGCCGACCTTCGCCGACGAGGTGGTCGTCACCCAGGGCTCGGTGTCCGACCACCGTTTCGTCGCCGCTTACGGCTATCGGGGCCGTGTCACCGCGGCGGTCAGCTTCAACAACGCGAAGTGGCTCGACCACTACCGGCAGTTGATCGAGACGGCCGCACCGTTCCCGCCGCCCTGTCCCACGCCGGACCAGCCCGTCGACATGAAACCGGTGCCCGTCGACTTCCCCGGCCCCGTCCTGCTCGCCCAGGGCGCCACCGTGGTCGTCACCGGTCACGATCCGGGTGAGCGGCGCGTCACGGCCGTGCAGCAGCACCGTTAGGAGGGAAGGCGAGATGACCACGACCGAGATGCCCGACACGCTGCACCGGATCCTCGACTACTCCTCCCGGGCCGACCCGTACCCGCTGTACGCCGAACTGCGCGAGACGCCGGTGGCGCCGCAGGAGGACGGCAGCTATGTCGTCAGCACCTATCGCGAGATCACGGAGCTCCTGCACGACCCGCATCTGAGCTCGGACGTCCGCAATCTGTCACGTCCGATGCCCGCGGCCGAGGGAGGCGCCACGCCGGCGTTCATCAACCTCGACCCGCCCGAGCACGACCGTCTGCGGCGCATGGCGATGCGCCACTTCGGCCCGCCGCACACCCCGGGACTGGTGACCGGCCTGGAACCCGACCTGACCGCCATCGTCGGCGGTCTGATCGACGACTTCGCGGGCAAGGAACAGATCGACATCGTCGACGACTTCGCCTACCCGTTCCCCGTCACGGTGATCTGCCACCTGCTCGGCGTGCCACGCGAGGACGAACCGACGTTCCGCCTGTGGGTCAACGACATCATCAACTCGATCGACTACGACCCCAGGACCGACCCGAAGGAAAAGCTGGACAACGGCGTGCAGGCCCGCAAAGCCCTCCGCCAGTACCTCGGCGGGCTCCTGGAGCAACGCCACGGCCGACCGGGTGACGACCTGTTGACCCGGCTGGCCAACGATGACGGGCCGGACGGGCGGATGACCGACGAGGAAATCATCAGCACCGCGAACCTGCTGCTGATCGCCGGTCACGAGACCACCGTCAACCTCATCACCAACGGCATGCTGACGCTGCTGCGCCACCCTGAGGTGCTCCAGCGACTGCGCGACGAACCGGATCTGGTCGTCCCGCTGGTAGAGGAACTGCTGCGCTACGAGCCCCCCGTGCACATCATTCCCTGGCGCGCGGCCTACAGCGACATCACCGTCGCCGACACCGTCATCCCCAAGGGCTCGCAGATCATGCTGATGCTGGCTTCGGGCAGCCGCGATCCGAACCGCTTCCACGATCCCGACCGCTTCGACCCCGATCGACGTGACAACCAGCACCTCGGATTCGGCAGCGGTATCCATCTGTGCTTCGGCGGCCCGATGGCCCGGCTGGAAGCCCAGATCGCATTGAGCGAACTGGCACGCCGCCTCTACGGGCCCAGCCTGGTCGCAGACCCGCCGCCGTACCGGCGCAGCCCCGTTCTTCGCGGTCCGATCCATCTGCACATCGAGCAGAGCTAGCAGCCGTCGCCCATGGGCGCACTGTGCCGCCCGCGCTTTAACTCCCGCGTCCGGCTTGCGCAAGTCTTCGGAAATTGCGTAGGCATATGGAGCATGATCGAAATGCGATGAGCGTCGTTCCCTTCGACGATGGCGATGAAGGGCGGAGCGCAAGGCTTGTGACAGCCGAGCGCTCCGCTGAATCATGCATCAAAGAAAGAGGAAAACATGACGGCAACGACGGAGACTCCCACCCGGGAAAAGGCAGGGGCAGGCCAGGAAGAGTTCGGCGAGGAAACCGGCTTGGGTCCGCTCCTGCTGGCAGCGATGCTGGCCCGTCGTGAGGAGCGTGGTGAGGAGCCGATCATTGAGAACCCGCTTCTCCTCGCTGCGCTGATGCGTGGCCGTGAGGAGCGCGGCGAATCGCTGATCCAGCACCCCCTCCTGCTCGCCGCGCTGATGCGTCGTCGTGAGGAGCGTGGTGAGGAATCGATCATCCAGCACCCGCTTCTCCTCGCCGCACTCATGCGCCGCCGTGAGGAGCGCAGTGAATCGCTCATCCAGCACCCCCTCCTCCTTGCTGCGCTGATGCGTCGTCGTGAGGAGCGTGGTGAGGGATCGATCATTGAGAACCCGCTTCTCCTCGCTGCGCTGATGCGTGGCCGTGAGGAGCGCGGCGAATCGCTGATCCAGCACCCTCTCCTGCTGGCCGCGCTCATGCGTGGCTGATGAGAAATGGTGACACCCCTGCCCTCCGGTTGTTGCGGTCGTCAGCAGCGGAGGGCAGGTCCGTACGGAAATGGAAGACTTGAGGAACCACAATGGCAGCTGAGTCCGGCGGAGAATCGGAACGGGACCCCGTGGAGGCCTTCATCGACGAGGTCTTCGAGGAAATTGTGCGCGAGGCCGGAATCCCGCATACCGGCATCGGTGTCAGGCATGGAAAGGACCCGCTGGCGGGAGCCCTGATGGAAGCGGCCGTGGCATCCCTGTCCCAGCCGCCCTCCCGTTCCTCGGAACTGGAAAGGGTGCTGTTCGCGCAGACCCTCGCGACCGCCCTGGCGGAATCTCTCGCACCCGCTCTGGCGGACGCGCTGTCCTCGGAGATCATGAAGGTGCTGACC
Organism: Streptomyces sp. NPDC025638; assembly: GCF_055558775.1. Classification (NCBI taxonomy): domain Bacteria; kingdom Bacillati; phylum Actinomycetota; class Actinomycetes; order Kitasatosporales; family Streptomycetaceae; genus Streptomyces; species Streptomyces sp. NPDC025638. The sequence continues at coordinate 24,428 of NZ_JBVHLX010000014.1, forward strand.
CAGCACGCCGCGTCTCAGGGCGGCAGCACCCACGAATCCGTCGGCGGGACCGGCCGCAGCCACCGTGCGTCCGGCGGAAGCGGACGCTCCTGACCGACCGTCGGCCCGGCGCCCACCCTCGCCCACCACTTCACAGGCGCGGGTGGGCGCAAACGTGTCCGCGCTGGGCCCGGCACTTCGGTCTGTCACAGGGGTTGCGTACGGCGCGGGGACGGGGGCTCGCTACGATGCGCTGCCGGTCGCGCCCAAGGCGGCGCGGATCCGTTTCCGGAGGGGGACCACCTGTGTTCGTGCTGTCCATCCTGCTGCTCATAGCGGCGGTCGTGCTCTTTCTCGTCGGCCGCGCACGCGACGCCGGGAGCTGGAAGCTCGGTGCGGTGCTCAGTGCCGTGGCGGGCGTACTGGCCGGCGTCTTCGCCTGCGTCTATGTTGTGAGCGCCTATGAGGTCGGCGTGCCGGTGACCTTCGGCAAGGTCGGTACGCCACTGTCCTCCGGCATCCACTTCAAGTCGCCCTTCACCGACGTGACGTCCTACTCCACCCGCCCGGTGGACCTCAACCTCTACGACAAGGACGTGGTCGAGGTCCGCTCCTCGCAAGGGGGCGTCCTGTACGCGGACGTCACCATCAAGTGGGCGGTGGTGCAAGGAAAGGCGGTCGCGCTGTACCGGCTGGCGGGCAGTGAGGAGTCGATCCAGGCACGCCTGGTGCTGCCGGACAGCCGCGAGATCATCCGCAACGTCTTCGCGAAGCACACCAGCGAGGAGGGCTACGCCTCTGCCCGCGAACAGATCAGCTCGGAGATCGAAAGCCTCATAAAGGAGCGCCTGGCGCCGCGTGGGATCGACGTCACGGCCGTCAACCTGCGCAATGTGAAGCCGTCGGACAAGCTGCAGGAACAGATCGACAAGAAGATCCAGCAGGAACAGGCCACCGAGCGGGCTGTCGAGGCGTCACGCACGGCCAAGGCGGAGGCGGAGCGCAAGCGGATCGAGGCGGAGGGCATCGCCCGCGCCAACAAGATCATCGAGAAGTCACTGAGCGACAAGGTGCTGTACAACCAGTGCCTGGAGGCCTACCGGGAAGCCGCCAAGGCCAACCCGGTGTACGCGGTGCCGTGCGGCACGGACTCGAACGGCACCCCGGTCATCGTGGACAACAGCAAGAACTAACCGGCACCTCGGCTACGCCGGTTGGCGACGGATGCCGGCGTCGGCCCCGTTGACGTCTGCGTCCGTCCCACCATCGACCCCGCTCTTGCCTGTTCGACGCCTGGCATGATCGACGCTCTGAGCAACCAGCGTCGGGTCTGGGGAACCTGGGCGGATCGGTATGGGCTGGATGCGGACGAGGTCTACCAGGTGGCTCTGCGCACACGGCCGATGGAGACCTCGCCCAGGTCGCCGCGGACCACGATCCGCGCGATTGCCCGGCCACGCTGCACGAGCCGGAGGACGAGGACGTCCGGTCCGGCGTCTGTGCGGCCTTCGACGGTGCGCCGGAGCTGCTGCCGCTGTCGAGGAGGGCAAGCCTTCTCCCGTTCCGTATCTGCGGGCCGCTGCGCAGCTCGGCGCCCAGCCGGGAGACTGCCTGGTCATCGAGGACGCCCTGTCCGGAGTGCAGTCCGGGCTGCGGGCCGGGATGACGGTGTGGGGCGTGAACGCCCCTGCCGCGGTGGGGGGCGTGCACCGCCACTTCGCGAGTCTGCGCGAGGCAGTCCCGCACATCCTGGCCTTCGCGTCAGGTCCTCACTGGAATGCCGCAGCCTGAGCCCATTGGTGCGCGGGTGGCGTCCGGGCCTTCTTGCGGGCGCCGCTATCGCGGCGCTCCCTCGATACCGTCGTCGTCCTTGACCATGCTTCCCTTGATGAGGTCGGCCGCCTTCTCCGCGGCCATGATGGTGGGCGCGTTGGTGTTCCCGCGCGGCACCGTCGGGAACACCGAGGCGTCGACGACCCGAAGGCCCGGCACATCGAACACGCGCAGCTCGGGATCGACGACGGCGCCGATGGCACATGTCGACGCCGGGTGGTACAGCGTCTGTCCGGACCGCTGTGCCCAGGCGAGGAGGTCTGCGTCGGAGTCCGATGCGGGTACGTCGCCGTACGGCCCGGTGACGAGATCGGTCACCGCCTGCTGCGCCGCGATCTCCAGGGCGATCCGTATCCCGGCGATGATGCAGTCCCGGTCGTCGGACGTCATCAGGTAGTTGTGCACGATCCGGGGCGCGGTGTCCGGGCGCGGGGAGCGCAGGGTCACCGCGCCGCGGCTGGTCGGTGCCAGCAGACCCGGGCCGAAGGCGAAGCCGTGCTCGGTGACGGGGCCGAGCCCCTCCTGGTGGAAGAGTACGGGGGCGGCGTGGAACTGCAGGTCCGGGGCGGCCATGCCGTACCGGCTGCGGAAGAAGCCGCCGGCCTCGCCGATGTTGGAGGTCAGCGGGCCGCGCCGCTCGCTCTGCAACAGCGCGGCGTTCTCCGGGCTCGCCGCGCTGATCAGCGACTCGGTGTCGGTGCGGAAGTTCAGCAGCGTCATGTAGTGGTCCTGCAGGCCCTGGCCGACCGGCAGATCGCGTATCACGTCGATACCGAAGGCGGACAGGGCGGCGGCGGGCCCGATCCCGGACAGCATCAGCAGCTTCGGGGACTCGTAGGCGCCCGCGGACAGGATCACCTCGCGCTCGGCGCGGACCACCTCGATGGCGCCGCCCCGCTCCACCTCCACACCCGTCGCCCGGCCGCTCTCGATCACCACGCGGTGTGCGCGGGCCGCGGACAGCACGGTGAGGTTGGGCCGTTCGAGAGCGGGGTGCAGATAGGCGACAGCGGTGCTGCAGCGCATGCCGTTGCGCTGCGTCAGCTGGTAGCGCCCGACACCGAACTGCGTCTCGCCGTTGAAGTCGTCGGTCGCCTTGTGTCCCGCCTGCTGGGCAGCCTGCACGAAGGCCGAGGCGAGCGGGTGCTCGGACCTGCCGTCGCTGACCGTCAACGGCCCGCCCACGCCGTGGAACCGGTCCTCGCCACGCTCGTTGTCCTCGGAGCGCCGGAAGTACGGCAGCACATCGGTGTAACCCCAGCCCGTGGCCCCGGACGCGGCCCAGCCGTCGTAGTCGGCGCGGTTGCCCCGGATGTAGACCATCGCGTTCATCGAACTGGAACCGCCGAACATCCGGCCCCGGGGCAGATAGCTCCGCCGCCCGCCGATCCCCGGCTCCGGGTCGGTGTCGAGGTCCCAGTCGAGGTCGGACTTGAACAACTGGGGGAAGGCGGCCGGGACATGGATCTCCTGCGCGGTGTCGGGGCCGCCCGCCTCGATCAGGGCGACCCGGACAGCGGGGTCTTCCGACAGGCGTGCCGCCAGGACGCAGCCCGCGGATCCGGCGCCGACGATGACGTAGTCGTACCTGCTCATGGCAACCCCTTTGGTCGAAAGGCACTACTGAGGAGCCAAAACCGAAAAGGGCACATCTGAAAAGGCGTTTTCACGCCCGTGCCGCGCATGGCGGCGCCACTCGGTCGCAGCGCGCGACTGTCAGGGGGACCGGCGGGAGTTGAGCCGGGCCGCCTGGCGCGTCAGGTGGTCGCGTTCGGCGAGGTTGGCTGCCTTCTGGGCCGCCTCGGCGTACAGCCGTGCCGCCGTCGCCAGGTCGCCGTCGCGCTCGTGGAGGTACGCAGCCACCGCGGCGCGGCGGGGCAGTGAGTCGTCCAGCGCCGCGAGTGCCGCCAGCCCGGCGCGCGGTCCGTCGGCCTCGCCGACGGCGACCGCGCGGTTGAGCCGGACGACCGGGCTGTCGGTCAGGCGCGTGAGCTCGTCGTACCACTCGACGATCTGCACCCAGTCGGTCTCCTCGGCGGTGGGCGCGTCGGCGTGGAGTGCCGCGATGGCGGCCTGGGCCTGGAACTCGCCCAGCCGGTCGCGGGCGAGGGCCGCCTGCAGGATCTCCACGCCCTCGGCGATCAACTCGGTGTCCCACCGGCCGCGGTCCTGCTCGGCGAGCGGTACCAGGCTGCCGTCGGGCGCGGTCCGGGCGGCGCGCCGGGCGTGGTGGAGCAGCATGAGGGCGAGCAGCCCCGCCACCTCGGGGTGGTCGATGGCGGCCGCGAGCTGCCGGGTGAGCCGGATGGCCTCGGCGGCGAGGTCGACGTCGCCGGAGTAGCCCTCGTTGAAGACCAGGTAGAGGACACGCAGCACGGTGGCGACGTCGCCGGGCTGGTCGAACCGCACGCCGGAGACGGTGCGCTTGGCCCGGCTGATGCGCTGCGCCATGGTCGCCTCGGGCACCAGGTAGGCCTGGGCGATCTGGCGGGTGGTGAGCCCGCCGACGGCGCGCAGGGTGAGCGCGACAGCGGACGCGGGCGTCAGCGACGGGTGGGCGCACAGGAAGTACAGCTGGAGCGTGTCGTCCACCGCGGGCGTGGGCCCGGGCGCGGGTTCCTCGTCGACGAGGTCTTCACGCCGACGGCGGGCGGTGTCCGCCCGGGTCGCGTCGAGGAACTTGCGCCAGGCCACGGTGACCAGCCAGCCCTTCGGGTCCCGCGGCTGGTCGGCCGGCCAGCCGCGGACCGCCTCGACCAGCGCGTCCTGCACGGCGTCCTCGGCCGCCGCGAAGTCGGCTCCGCGGCGGACGAGGATGGCGAGCACGCTCGGCGTGAGGCTCCGGAGCAGGACCTCGTTCATCCGAGATGGCACTCCGTGATGGTCGGGGCCGCGGCGAGAAACGGGCGCACCTCGAGCCACTCGTGGATCGGCTTCCCGCCCGCGCCCGGAGCGGCCGACAGCTCCCCGGCCAGCTCGGCGGCGCGCTCGTAGCTGTCGACGTCGATCACCATCCAGCCGGCGATCAGGTCCTTGGTCTCGGCGAACGGTCCGTCGGTGACCGGCGGGCGCCCCTCGCCGTCGTACCGGACCCAGGTCCCCTCGGGGGCCAGCGCCTGACCGTCGACGAACTCGCCGGTCTTCTCGAGCCGGGCCGCGAAGTCCTGCATGTACTGCACGTGCGCCGAGATCTCCTCCGGCTTCCACTGGTCCATGGGCACGTCGTTGACCGGAGCCGGGGCGCCGCGGTAGTGCTTCAGCAGCAAGTACTTGGCCATGGTGATTCTCCTCGGTACTGGTGCGACCCATTGTGGTCGCGTTCACCACTGGGACGGAGCCGACCACAGGTTCTCGACATCGCCATCCGATCTTTTCTTGGGATCTCGTGGATGAGTCCGGGTGAGCCGCCTCGCGGCGCCCGGGGCCGCGGCGTGAGCACACCGCCACTGTGCCAAGCGGGCGCCGCCGAATGGGCGGTACCACTGTGCCTGGACTGTGCGACCGCCTGCCCGTCGGCGGATGCGACAGTCGGACTCCAGCGGCGATCCCGAGCGCGTAACCGCCCCCGCTGTGCAACTCAATTGCCACTCGAAAAGCTCAATGAGACGCGTCGCTCGAAAGGCCCAATAAAGTTTGCATCACTCGAACGCCGGACCTGCCATGCGTACGCTTGCCATGCCGGGAAGCCTAGGATCCGTCACCGACAACGGGTCATCGTCCGCCGTGCCTGAAATGGGCGGGCCGATTTGACGACTGAAGGAGACGGGATGTCGCATAGCGCTGGCAGAACTCGTTGGAGACGCTTCGCGGCAGTTCTGGTCCCCGGCGTCGCAGCCAGCGCGACTATTGCCGTCGCCATGGCACAGGGAGCACTCGCCGCGTCGTTCCTCATCTCCGGCCAGAAATTCCAAGTCTCTGCGGACACCATGACCGCCCACGGAGTCAGCATCTATGGCATGGTCGACGTGACCCGGAAGGGCAGACTTGTGCCCGTCGTGGTCACAGGAGCCCGGCGCGCGTCGATCACCGGCCTGTGCCAGTCCGTTGTGGTTGATATCCCGGTGCTCGGCCCGTACACACTGAGAGTGACCGGCGGCAATGAACGGCCGGCTGAGGCATCGAATCTGTTTCTCGACGCGACAAGTCAAACGGCCGACGAGGTGAAATTCAGGGACCTCGACATCGGAATCGCACAGGGGGCGATTACCAAGGGTCCGATCAATCCCGGGGACAGACACTCGCGATTCTTCGACCCCGACGGCTTTGGCCAGCAGGCCGAGTCGTCCACCCTGATCAACGTGCGCTGGACCACGGTCGCGGTCACTGCCGGCACGTTCAGCATTCCCGGTCTGTTCACTCGGCTCAAGTCAGGCGTCCACGAATGCTTCTGATCCCCGGGTGGGGAGTTTCGCACCCAAGCCCCATGTCGGCCCTCATGCGCTTGATGCGTACGCCGTGCCGCTCATCAGGACAGGACACGTGATCACCAACTTCTTCGGCAGACAGCGCGATCTGCGCGTTGTCGTGGCAGACGCCCGGTGCAGATTCAGAACCTGGCGTGGTGTACGCCCTTTCTGGGCCGGGCTGTTCACGTTCCTGGCCGGCTTGCCGATCCTCTACTGGCCGTACGCGAACCTGGACTTGAGCGGTATTCCGCTGGCTCTGTCGACCACATCCGGTGCCGGATCACTGGTCATCGGCATCCTCCTCATGGTCCTGGGATTCACTCTCTGGTATCACCCCGACGTTCGCGTGTTCGCGGGGATCGCCACGCTGCTGCTCGCGCTCATCTCCTTTCCCGTCGCGAACTTTGGTGGCCTGTTCCTCGGACTGATCTCCGGCCTGATCGGCGGCTCCCTGGCGTGTGCCTGGCTGCCACCCATCGACTCCGAGCCCTCTACGGGGTCGACGGACGGCGCGTAGCGCAGGCGCACATGGTCCGGGCTCAGGAGCCGGCCCTGAGAAAATCGATGAGGGCCGCGTTCACCTCGTTCGGGCGTTCCTGCTGAGTCCAGTGTCCGCAGCCGCCGACTTTGAGGGGCTTGCGCGACAGGCTGGGCATCAGGTCGGGGAGTCTGTCGATGAGTTCGGGTGTGCCGGGAAAAGCCGGGACGGCGCCGCGGTCGCCGTAGATGTACAGGCTGGGCCGGGTGACGACGGCGCCATGCCAGGGAGCGGTCAGTTCCCAGTTGCGGTCGAGGTTGCGGTACCAGTTGAGTGCCCCGGTGAAGCCTTTGGAGAAGCTCTCGGTGAATGCGTCGAGATCATCCTCGGTGAACCACTCCGGCAGCACCTCGGGGTCCGGCATGGTCGCGAGCCAGCCGCGCTCGGGGTCGACCAGTGGCTGCTTGCCCTCCTGGGCGTCGGGAGCGTCACCGGAAGCCCAGTAGAAGAACTTCCGCAAAGCGGTGCGCGTGTCCTTTGCGAACTCCGCGTCGGCGACGCCGGGGCGGTTGAAGTAGTTCCAGTAGAAGCGCCCGCCGAATTGATGGTCCATCGCGGCCAAGGGAGGCTCTGTTCCCCGGAAGGGGGGTGGCACGCTCAGCCCGGCCACCCCGAGCACCCTGTCCGGTCGTAGCAGCGCGGTGTGCCACGCGACGGGCGCGCCCCAGTCGTGTCCGACGACGTACACCTTCTCCTCACCCAGGGCCTGGATCAGTCCGACGACGTCGCCGACCAGATGGAGGATGGTGTACGCGTCGACGTCGTCGGGATGGTCGCTGCGTCCGTATCCGCGCTGGTCCGGGGCGACCACTCGGAAGCCCGCGTCGGCCAGGGGCCCGAACTGGTGGTGCCAGGAGTGCCATGACTCGGGAAAGCCGTGCAGGAGCACCACCAGGGGACCGTCGCCTTGCTCGGCGATGTGAAGCCGAATGCCGTTCGCGTCGACCATTCGATGCTCAACCATGTGCATGAGCGTATGCGTCGTGATCGTCGGACGGTGGCGTCGCATCCTGGTCCTGTCGCGAGCCTCCCCCGTTTGTCTCACAGAGGGCCGCCTCTACCCGGTGACACGCAGCAATGTGCTCGAAGTGATGTCGTATGCCTCAGGGTCGAATTCGGCCAGGCGCCGCCGCATCCGACCCGTCGACCAGGGCCAGCTGAAGCTGTTGCGGCCGTTGTCGTCGAGGTAGTAGCTGGAGCACCCGCCCGCGTTGTAGACGGTACGCGGCAGAGCCTGCTGGATCTCGGCGCTGAAGGCGGCCTGGACCTCGGGGCGTACATTCATGCTCGTCCAGCCTGACGCGCGGAAGTGACGCACCGCGGCTGTGACGTAGTCCAGTTGTGCCTCAAGGATCGTGTAGGCGGAGGAGTGCCCGGTACCGAGGTGTGGCCCGAGCAGGACGAACGCGTTGGGGAAGCCACTGACCGTGGTGCCCAGATAGGCGTCCGGGCTGCCCTTCCAGTGGTCGTCGAGGCTGGCGCCGTCGGCGTCGAACACCCGGTGGGCGATGGGCATGTCGAGGATGTGGAAGCCGGTTCCGAGAATGATGGTGTCGACGTCCGCGCCGCTGCCGTCCGCGCCGATGACACGGCTGCCGCGGACGGCCGCGACCGCCGTGGCGTGGACGGTGACATTGGGCCGGGTCAGCGCGGGATAGTACGTGTTCGACAGCAGCAGCCGCTTGCAGCCCAGGGTGTAGTCGGGTGTCAGGGCCTGGCGCAACTGCGGGTCCTTGACCGTCGCTTTGAGATGGAGCGTGCCCACCTTCTGCACCGCGCGCAGAAGGGACGGGTGTCGGAAACCGACTCCCAGGGTCTCCAGCGCCGCGTATTCCGCGTTCCGCAGGGCCCGTTGGGCCGCGGGAAGGCGTCGCATCAGCCATCGCTCGGCACGGGGCACGTAGTGGTCGGGCTTGGGCAGCACCCATTGGGCGGTGCGCTGGAACAGGTGAAGTCGCCCGACGTGTGGCTGGATGGCGGGGACGAACTGGACGGCTGACGCGCCGCTGCCGACCACGGCGACACGTGTGCCCGTCAGGTCGTGATCGTGGCGCCAGCGCGAGGAGTGGAAGACCTCGCCGGGGAAGTCGGCCAGGCCGGGGATGTCGGGGAGCAGGGGTTCGTGCCAAGGGCCTGCCGCCGCGATCAGGAAGCGGGCCGTGTAGCGGTCCCGGTTGGTCTCGACATGCCAGCGGGCCTGGTGGGGGTGCCATTGGGCACGTACGGCCTCGGTGCCGAAGTGGATGAGCGGGGTGATGCCGTACCTGGCCGCGGTGTCACCGAGATAGGCGCGTATCTCCGGCTGGCCCGCGAAGGCACGCGTCCACTCCGGGTTGGGTGCGAACGAGTACGAGTAGAGGGCGGAGGGAACGTCGCAGGCGCACCCTGGGTAGGTGTTGTCCCGCCAGGTGCCGCCGAGGTCGTCCGCCTTCTCCATGAGGACGAGGTCGTGGATGCCGGCCTGGCGCAGTCTGACGGCGGCTCCGATGCCGGACAGACCGGTGCCGATGATGAGGAGCTCCACGTCGCGGGTCTCGCCGGTGACTCTTGCCACGGGAGCGTTGGGCTGGGGCATGTCAGGCTCCTGTCCGAGCGTCGAGGCCGTGGCCGGCGGGGGTGTGCGGAGCGGGTGAGCCGGCCGATCGGAGGCGCTCGCGGACGGTGGCTCGCGTCGTGCGCAGGGCCGTCTCCAGGACCGTCAGGCGGCGTCGGCCGTTCATGAAGTTGCCTCCCATCACCTTCAGATCGGTGGCGGTGGGCTCGATCCGGATCACCCGTGTGCCCGCTGCCTGCAACGCGGCGCATTCGGCATTCAGCGTGCGGGTCATCACGCGGCGGAGCAGCGACTCCGCGCGGCCGAGGCCTGTGCGTGATGCGGGGGAGGACGAACTCATCGGCGCCACGACGTACACCTCGTCGAGGCCGCGGGACACCAGGAGGTCCGCCGAGGCAGTGGAGACGATGCCGCCGTCCGCGTAGCGTCGGCCGCCGATGCTTACGGGTGGAAACCATCCCGGGACCGCCCAGGACGCGCGCAGGGCGTCACGCAAGGCGACCGGCGCGGTGTCCGGATGCCCGAAAACGGTACGTCGCCCCATGTCGAAGTCGGTCGCCACCAGCCAGGTCGCGGGATGGGTGACCCAGCCCCCGGCAGGGGCGAGGAAGTCCGCCAGGGCTGCCAGCCAGTCCGCTGAACCACGTCCTTGCGGCAGCAAGCCGGACAGGCCCGCGAGAGAGGGAGCGCCGCCGCCCAGCGCGCGGCGCGTCAGCCGGGGCGACCCGGGGAAGAGCGCGGGCCGGGGCGGTAGGCCTCGGGGAGGGGCCGCGAAGTGGCGGCGGAGTTCGGGTTGGGCATCTGGGCGCGCGAGTTGTGCGGCCAGGAGTTCTGCCGCTCCGATGCCGCTGCCGAGCATGGCCGCCAGCTCCGCCCCGGCCGAGGTGCCCACCAGGACATCGGCGTCCCGCACGTCCCACTGCACGATCTGTTCGAGTGAATGCAGAGCGCCGATCGTCCAGGCCGCGCCGAGGGTTCCGCCACAGCCCAGTACCAGTGCGCGGGATGGGGTCGTTCGCCTGCCAGTCATGGTCACTGAGTACTCCGCCCAATCGGGACATCGAGCCATCGGGGTTCCGGCGAGATCGGGATACCGGTGGTATCTGAATTCGGGATACTAGCGGTATCCGGGTGGGGTGGACAGCCCGTGTCGGGGATAGGATCCGAGGACTTCAAGAACGTCCGAGCCTGCGGGTCGAGCCGCGCAGGACGGGAGGGAACAGAAACTTGGCCCGCCTCAGCCGCGTCGAGAGCCAGGAGCGCACGCGCGAGCGACTCGTCGCCACCGCGCGGGACCTGTTCTTGCGCAACGGCTACGGCGCGACTTCCCTCAGCGAAGTAGCGGAGGCGGCCGGGTATTCGAAGGGCGCCGTCTACTCCAACTTCCGCAGTAAGGGCCACTTGTGCCTGGCCGTCCTCGATGACATCCGTGCCGAGCAGCTGGCCCTGCTCACCGACTCCGTCATGCATGACGCCCGGATCGAAGACCGCCTTGCGGCCTTCACCGCGTGGGGCGAGGCGCACATCGGTGACGAGGCCTGGACCACGCTCGAAGTCGAGTTCCTCACCCAGGCCCGCCACGACGACGAGCTCCGGCACGAGATCACGGCGCGCGCCGTCTCGATCCGCGAGGCACTCGCTCAGCTGCTCGACGCCCTGGCCCAGGAGTTGGGCGCCTCCCTGGCCATGCCCGCCGAGCAGGCCGCGATGACGCTGCTCAGCCTCGGCATCGGACTCGGCCTCCAGCGGATCACCGACCCTGCCGTTTCCACCGGGGTCCTCACCGACACGCTGCGTCTCATCCTGCGCTGATGGCCGTGCGCACCCCGCGGAGCTGACAGGGAAGACCCCGGTGATCCAGTGGTGAGCCGTGGCGGCCGCCATCCGAGTGCAGTTGGTGGCGAGGGCGATGGGGAATGCCGTGGCTGCCGTGGTCTGGTGGGACGGTGGTGGCCTCATGCCGGCGCCGCTATGCCACGATTAGTCCATTTTGCCAGAGCATCTACCCGTGAACGAAACCTTGCGGCCGCTGCCGCGTCATACCTAAAATAATTTCGCTGCTACTCGCATTCGGCGAAATATATTCGGTGAACGGCTATCGAGAGTAGGTGCCTCCATGACGGTTGCTGCTGCGTCGACGGTCCACCCGGACGAGGTGCACGACAGGCTCGGCCGCTATGTGCTGACCGACGGTTTCAAACTTGTGCTCGACCCGCTTGCCAGTCACGGCTCGTGGATCGTCGATGCGCGCACCGGTGAGAAGTTCCTCGACCTCTACTCGTTCTTCGCGTCCGCTCCGCTGGGGCTCAACGCGCCGGGCATCGTGGACGACCCGGCGTTCATGACCCTGCTCGCGCAGGTGGCGGCGAACAAGCCCGCCAACCCCGACATCTACACGACCCACTACGCCGAGTTCGTCGAGACGTTCGTGCGCGTGCTGGGCGATCCCGACCTGCCGCGACTGTTCTTCGTCGAGGGTGGCGCGCTCGCCGTCGAGAACGCGCTCAAGACGGCGTTCGACTGGAAGAGCCGCCACAACGAGGCCGCGGGCCGCTCACCCGAGCTCGGCACCAAGGTGCTCCACCTGCGGCGGGCGTTCCACGGCCGCAGCGGCTACACCCTCTCGCTGACCAACACCGAGCCCAACAAGACGGCCCGCTTCCCGAAGTTCGACTGGCCGCGCATCGACGTACCCGCCGTGCGGTTCCCCCTCGATCGCCACCTTCCCGAGGTCGAGGCGGCCGAGCAACGGGCCCTCGAACAGGCGCGGCGAGCGTTCGAGGACAATCCGCACGACGTCGCCTGCTTCATCGCCGAGCCGATCCAGGGCGAGGGGGGCGACAACCACATGCGCGCGGAGTTCCTGCAGGCGATGCAGGCGCTCTGCCACGAGTACGACGCGCTGTTCGTACTCGACGAGGTACAGACCGGGGTGGGCATCACCGGCACCACCTGGGCCTACCAGCAGCTCGGTCTTGAGCCGGACATCGTCGCCTTCGCCAAGAAGGTCCAACTCGGCGGCATCATGGCCGGCCGCCGCGTCGACGAGGTACCCGACAACGTCTTCCAGGTCTCCGGCCGGATCAACTCCACCTGGGGCGGCGGGCTGGTCGACATGGTCCGGGCCCGCCGCATCCTGGAGATCATCGAAAGGGACGACCTGGTGGCCCATGCCGCTGCCGTGGGATCGTGGTTCCTGGCCGAACTGCGTGATCTGGAAGTCCGACACGCACCGGTGGCGTCCAACGCGCGGGGACGTGGACTGATGAGCGCCATCGATCTGCCCGACAGCGGCGTCCGCGACGAGGTGGTACGCCGATTGCGAACCGAGGAGCAGGTGATCGCATTGCCGTGCGGTGAGCGTTCGGTGCGCTTCCGCCCTGCCCTGTCCATCACCCAGGACGAGCTGTCGATCGCCCTGCGGGCCCTCGACCGGATCCTCGCCGGTCCGCAGTGACCCCGTACCAGCCGACAAGGAGCAAAGTCATGGCCCGTTCCGTCGCCTCGATCGTTGCCGGCCGCATGGTCGCCGGCGCTCCCGGCGGGACTCTTCAGCGCCCCAATCCCGGCCGTACCGCCGAGCTGGTCTCCGAGGTCTCGCTCGGTGACGCCTCGACGTTCGTCGCGGCCGCCAAGGCCGCGAAGGCGGCTCAGCGGTCCTGGGCGGACATCCCGGCGCCGGTGCGCGGATCCGCGATCGGAAAGATCGGCCGGCTCGTCGAAGCCAACAAGGACCGGCTGGCCCGCATCGTGACCGAGGAGATCGGCAAGCCGTACGCCGAGGCACTCGGCGAGGTCCAGGAGATCATCGACACCTGCGACTTCTTCCTGGGCGAGGGCCGTCGGCTGTACGGGCAGACGGTGCCCTCGGAGATGCCCGACAAGCAGCTGTTCACCTTCCGCAACCCCGTCGGCTCGGTCGCGGTGATCACCGCGGGCAACTTCCCGGTGGCCGTGCCGGCCTGGTACCTCGTACCGGCGCTCGTGACCGGCAACACCGTCGTGTGGAAGCCCGCCGAGTACGCCGCCGCGAGCGCCAAGGCCCTCTTCGAGCTGTTCGTGCACGGAGGCGGCCTGCCCGACGGCGTACTCAACCTCGTACTCGCCGACGGAGAGCAGACGTACGCCGGTCTGGAAGCCTCTCTTGAGGCCGGGCTGGTCGACAAGGTCGGCTTCACGGGGTCCACGGTCGTCGGCCAGAAGATCGGCGCCCTGTGCGGAAGCCATCTGCAGACCCCGTGCCTGGAACTGGGCGGCAAGAACCCCCAGGTGGTCACCCCGAGCGCAAACCTCGACCTGGCGGTGGAGGGCGCGTTGTTCTCCGGATTCGGCACTGCCGGGCAGCGCTGCACCTCCCTCGGGACGGTCATCGTCCATGAGTCGGTGAAGGAGGACTTCCTCGCCCGCTTCGACGCCGCGAGCCGCGCGGCCCGGATCGGCGACGCGTTCGAGGACGTCCTCTACGGCCCGATGCTCGACGAGCGGTTCGCGCAGCGCTACGAGACCTTCCTCGGGTGGGTCAAGGATCACCACCGGACGTACGGCTCCGACGGCATCGGGCGGATCACGGCCGACAACCCCCGCAAGGGCTTCGTCGGGGACCCTGATGCGGGCATGTTCTACCACCCGGTGATCGTCGACGGAGTGCGCCGCGACGACGAGGTGTTCCTCAACGAGACCTTCGGCCCCATGGTCGGAGTGACCACCTACCGGGACTTCGACGAGGCCGTCGAGCTGGCCAACGCCCACGGCTACGGCCTGTCCGCCGCGATCTACACCACCGATCCGCACGAGGTGTGGACGTTCCGGCGCGGCATCTCCGCGGGCATGGTCAGCGTCAACAACACCACCTCCGGAGCGGAGGCGCACCTCCCGTTCGGCGGCAACGGCAAGTCGGGCAACGGCAGCCGTCAGTCGGGGCAGTGGGTGCTCGACCAGTTCACCCGCTGGCAGTCGATGAACTGGGACTACTCCGGCCGTCTGCAGAAGGCGCAGATGGACGTGGCCACGCTCGAGCCCGACATGGCCTTCCGCCTGTGAACGGCGTCGAGGACCTGGACCGGCACTTCCGCGAGGAGGTGGCCGGTCTCCGGTCCGCCGGCCCAGGGCTGACGGGCGGTGCCGCCGGTTCCGGGTCGCTCGCCGGGAGCACCGACGCGGCGATCCAGCCGCATCCCGGCGCACTGGACAGCCGTACCGCACTGAACAGCCGTACCGCACTGGACCTGTTCGACGCCCAACTGGAGAGCCGGCACGCCGACGCCGCTGCGCGCTGGATGCAGCAGCAGGGCCGTGGCTACTACACCATCGGATCGAGCGGGCACGAAGGCAACGCCGCGGTCGCCCTCGCCTTGCGCCCCACCGACCCGGCGTTGCTGCACTACCGGTCAGGCGCCTTCTACTGCGCCCGCGCCCGGCAGGCCGGCGGCGTCGATGCGGTCAGGGACATGCTGCTGGGGGTGGCCGCCGGGGCCGACGAGCCGATCGCCGGTGGACGGCACAAGGTGTACGGGCGTCGCGAACTGGCCGTCATCCCGCAGACGTCGACCATCTCCTCCCACCTGCCGCGGGCAGTCGGGGTGGCATGGAGCATCGCCCGCGCCAAGCGGCTCGGGACCGAGTGCGCCTGGCCCGGCGATGCCGTCGTCTGCTGCTCCTTCGGCGACGCCTCCGCCAACCACTCCACTGCGGCAGGCGCCATCAACAGCGCCTGCCACGCGGCCTACCAGGGCCTTCCGATGCCGGTGCTGTTCGTCTGCGAGGACAACGGCCTGGGAATCAGCGTGCCGACACCGCACGACTGGGTGCGGCGCGCCTACGGAAACCGGCCGGGGCTCGCCTACTTCGCCGCGGACGGGTGTGATCCGTCGGCCGCCTTCGACACCGCGCGCGAGGCAGTGGCCCATGTACGCAAGAGCCGGCAACCCGCCTTCCTGCATCTGTCGATGGTGCGATTCCTCGGCCACGCGGGCTCGGACGCCGAAGCCGCGTACCGTATGCCTTCCGAAGTCGCCGCGGATCTGCAGCGCGACCCATTGCTGGCCACGGCCCGGCTGCTCACGACGACCGGCGTCCTCACCCCGCAGCAGGTTCTCGAGCGGTACGACGAGGTGGCCGGGCGGGTGTTCGCCGTCGCCAAGGAGGCCCTCGACAGCGAGCCCCTGACCACCGCCGCGGAGATCGCCGCGCCCGTCGCCCCCCGCCGTCCCGACCTCGTGGCGGCTTCGGCACGCCGCACGAGCGAACCACCCACAGCGCCCGTGGGCGAGCCCGTCACCGTCGCCCAGGCCATCAACCACACACTCGCCGACCTGCTCGGCAGCTACCCGGAGATGGTCGTCTTCGGCGAGGACGTCGGCCGCAAGGGCGGGGTCTACGGACTGACCCGGGGATTGCAGCGGCGTTTCGGTACCGCCCGGGTCTTCGACACCCTGCTCGACGAGCAGGCCATCCTCGGCCTCGCGCTGGGTGCGGGGCTGTCCGGGCTGCTGCCGGTGGCGGAGATCCAATACCTTGCGTACCTGCACAACGCCGAGGACCAACTGCGCGGCGAGGCCGCGACGCTTCAGTTCTTCTCCCAGGGCCAGTACCGCAACCCCCTCGTGGTCCGCATCGCCGGCTACGGCTACCAGCGCGGGTTCGGCGGCCACTTCCACAACGACAACGCGCTGGGCGTCCTGCGTGACATTCCGGGCCTGGTCATCGCCTCTCCGTCCCGCCCCGACGACGCCGCCGCGATGCTGCGCACCTGCGTGGCGGCCGGCAAGGTGGACGGAACGGTCAGCGCCTTCCTCGAACCGATCGCGCTCTACCACACCCGAGATCTCCACACGGAGAAGGACAACGGCTGGCTCGCCGCATACCCGCCACCCGCACAGCACGTACCGATCGGCCGGGCACGCACCTACGGCACAGGCACGGACCTGACCCTCGTGACCTTCGGCAACGGCCTGCCCATCTCGCTTCGAGCCGCACGCCGACTGGAGCAGCAGGACATCGACTGCCGGGTCGTCGACCTGCGCTGGCTGGCACCCCTGCCGGTCGACGACCTGCTGCGCGAAGCACGTGCGACGGGACGCGTCCTCGTGGTCGACGAGACCCGCCGCACGGGAGGGGTCTCCGAGGGAGTCGTCACCGCTCTGGTCGACGCCGGATTCACCGGCGCCGTCCGACGGGTCACCAGCGCGGACACCTTCGTCCCGCTGGGGAACGCGGCGCAGTTGGTGCTCGTGTCCGAGTCCGACGTCGAGCGCGCCGCCGGCGAGCTGTTCTCGGCGGGCCCGCCTGCTCACCGTTGACGGTTGGTCAGCCGGTCGAGGCGGTCGGTGGCGCACGGTGATCCGGAGGGAATGGCCTGGACACGATCGGCGGGCAGGTCGGACGATGAGCGCATGCTCAGCACCCTCCTCGCCTTCCTGGGCGCCTGCACCCTGGTCGCGGCATCACCCGGCCCCAGCACCATGCTGATCATCCGGCAGTCCTTGCACAGCAAACGGGCTGGGTTCTTCACCGTTCTGGGCAACGAGACCGGTGTGTTCCTGTGGGGTGTCGTTGCAGCGCTCGGGCTCACGGCGCTGATCGCCGCCTCACAGCTGGCCTACGACATCATGAGGATGGTGGGGGCAACTGTCCTGATCCTCTTCGGTGTACAGACTCTTCTGGCTGCCCGGCGCGGGCACGCGAAGCCGGTCGAGCAGACGACGGCAGACGTTGTCCAATCCGGTTGGAAGACGTACCGCTCGGGCCTGCTGTTGAACCTGGCCAATCCGAAGGCTGCGTTGTTTGCGATGTCATTCCTGCCGCAGTTCGTGCCGACGGGTGCACCCAAGCTGCCCACGATGATCGCTCTTTCGGTGATTTGGGCGGTTTACGAGGTCGGCTACTACGGCTTGTACGTGTGGTTCGTCGGCCGGATGAAAGCTCTCATCTCAAAGGCTGATGTGCGCCGGCGACTGGAGCAGGTTTCCGGAGGGGTGCTGCTGATCCTGGGTGTTCGGATGGCTGTCGAAAGCTAGCTGGATCGCGTACGGCCCTCAACGGACGTACAAGCCTTCCAGCAGCGAGGTCAGATAGCGGCGGGCGGTCTCGACGCGGGCCGCGGGCGTGCCGTGGACGTTCGCGGCGTAGGCGATACCGCACATCAGCGGGACCAGGTCGGCAGAGGTCAGGTCGGCGCGCACGACCTCGGCGTCGCGGGCCCGCTCCAGCAACTCTTTGCCGACCGACGACAGGGTCCGCTTCAGTTCGGTGGTGCGTGGCAGGGCGTCCGTGGAGGCGGCGGTGACCGGGGACAGGGACGCGTCGGTGACCTGCGCTTCGATGGTGCGGGTGAGAAAGCCGGCGAGGGCGCGCCCGGGGTTGTCGTCGGCCAGCGCCTGCTCGCCGTGGGCGGCGAGCGCCTCCAGGCTGGGGGTGGCCACGGTCTCCAGGAGCGCCTCGGCGGTGGGGAAGTGGCGATAGACGGTGCCGACGCCCATGTGTGCACGGCGGGCGATGTCGTTGAGCTGCAGTGGCGTGCCTTCGTCGACGAGATCGCGAGCCACCGCGACGATCCGTTCCCAGTTGCGGGCAGCGTCCTTGCGCAGGCGGGCGGTCGTCATGCGAGAAGTCTAACTGGATGGCTCATCCGCATCGCTGTCAGAACGCGATCCGGATGAGCCACCCGTTTCCCGCCGTTGCTGATCGTCTTCAGATCGCGTCACGCATGCGTGAGTGGCGCGAGACGCTCGCTGAGGTGGCGGACGGCTTCGGCGATGCGAGGATCCGTTGCCGAACGGAAGGGGGTGACCGGCAGCGCCCGGGGTCCGATGACCACGCCGGTCCGGCCGGCCAGTGAGCCGTCGGTCGCGGCGAAGATCGAAGGCTTGGCCGCCAGGGACGCCGGGCCCGAAGTCGAGCGCTCGAACTTACGCCGGACCAGCGGCCAGAGCAGCCGCAGCCCCGGCGAGACGATCTTCGGATCGCGCATGGTGCCGTTGGTCATGTCGGTCGCGGCGCCGCCGGGATCCGCCGCGAAGACCGAGACGCCCGTGCCGTCCAGTCGCCCGGCAAGATCAAGCGTGTAGGCGAGGTTGGCGAGCTTGGCGCGGCCGTACCAGTGAAAGCCGTAGTAGCCCCCTGGCGGCTCGACGGAGTCGAAGACGCGCTTTGCGACACCGATCGCTCCCGAGGTGACGTTCACGATCCGGCTCGGCGCACCGGCGCGCAATGTGGGCAGCAGCAGTTCGGTCAGCAGATAGGGCGAGAGGTGGTTGACGGCGAACGAGGCCTCGATCCCGTCCACCGAGTCCTGCCGGTCCGGGAACATCGCACCGACGTTGTTGACCAGACCGGTCAGCGGGCCGTCTGCGGCGATGCGGTCGGCGAGGGCGCGGACCGCATCGAGCGAAGAGAGATCGGCGGCCAGGAACCGGGCGGAGTGCAACGGCGCCGTCGCGTTGATCCGTTCGACCGCACGGGCACCGCGCTCGGCGCTGCGCCCGACCACGGTGACGGCAATACCTGCCTCGGCCAGCCCCAAGGCGGTCTCCAAGCCGATTCCCGCTGTTCCTGCTGTGACGACCGCTGTCTGCTTCATTGCGCAACCGTTCTGCGTATGTGGATGAGCTATCCGGTTAGTGTCACCGTAGCAGATCCGGATTGTCTATCCGCTTTGTGCGACCGAACGGACGGGCCTTGAGGTGGCGTGACGGGTGCGGTGTCACACGCCAGTCAGGATGTGTTCAGGTGTCCGGTGGCACGGTCGCTCTCCATGACCTACGAAACGTCTGAGGCTTCCGCCGTCTCCGCGGCCGACAGGCCCGTCGCACCGGGGCGGCGTCGGCTGCGCTGGAACAAGGTGCCCGAGGTCACCGTCTACTTCTGGATCATCAAGGTGCTGTGTACGACGGTCGGTGAGACCGCGGCCGACCTGTTGAACGAGAAGGCCGGCCTCGGCCTGACCGGTGTGTCGGTGTTGATGAGTGCGTTGCTGGCCGTGGTGCTGGTCGTGCAGTTCCGGACGAGCGCGTACCGGGCGGGCGTGTACTGGCTCGCCGTGGCCCTGATCAGCGTCGTCGGTACCCTGATCAGCGACAACCTCACCGACAACATGGGCGTGCCGCTGGAGGTGAGCACGACGGTGTTCGGGCTCGTTCTCGCCGTCGTGTTCGTCGTCTGGTACCGCCGGGAGCGGACGCTGTCCATCCACAGCATCGACAGCGTCGGCCGCGAGTCGTTCTACTGGCTCGCCGTCCTGTTCACCTTCGCCCTGGGCACCGCGGCCGGTGACCTGGTCTCCGAGCGCATGGATCTCGGCTACTGGCTGTCCGCCGTGCTGTTCGCCCTGGCCATCGCCGCGGTCGGCGTCGCGCACTTCGCACTCGGTCTCGACGCGGTCTGGAGCTTCTGGATCGCGTACATCCTCACCCGGCCGCTCGGCGCTTCCATCGGCGACTATCTCTCCCAGTCGACCGGTGACGGCGGAGTGGGTCTGGGCACGGTCGTCACCAGCGTGCTGTTCCTCGCGGTCATCCTCGGTCTGGTCGTGTACCTGGGCGTCACCCGAAAGGACGTCACCGAGCCGGAAGGGGCCGCACAACACGCGGCGTGACCTGCAACCCGCCTGTGTTCAGGATGCGTTCAGGATCTCTGTGCCACGGTCGAAGATCACGGCCGCCGCCGGCGGCCGAGTCATCTCACAGGGCGCTCGTCCCGGTTCCCAGGGGCGAGCGCCCTGTCGTTCGACCGAACAGGAGAATCCGAGTTGGAGAAATCCGAGGTCCTCACCGACCTCGACGTGGCGAGCACGTCGAAGACCAAGTCGGTGATGAAGAAACTGCCCGAGGTTACGCTGGCCTTCTGGATCATGAAGATCGCCGCAACGACCTTGGGTGAGACGGCGGGCGACCTCTTCGCGCAAACCCTGAAGCTGGGCTACTTCCTCACCACGATCGCGCTGTTCCTGATCTTCGTGGTGACACTGGTGGTCCAGCTGCGAGCCAGCCGCTACAACCCGTTCTGCTACTGGACCGTGATCCTGTCGACCAGCATGGCCGGCACCACGATGTCCGACTTCATGAACCGCGACGCCAGCGCCAAGTTCCTGTCGAACGGCGCGACCAGGCTGGGCTGGGGCCCGCAGGGCCTTGGCCTGGGCTATCCCGTCGGAGCGGCCATCCTGATCTCCATCCTCCTGGCGATCTTCCTCGCCTGGAAGCTGAGCGGGATGACCTTCCAGATCCGCGACATCGTCACCTTCAAGGGCGAGGCCCTGTTCTGGTCGGCGATCCTTGTGTCGAACACCCTCGGCACCTCGATGGGCGACTTCCTGTCCGACAGCTCCGGCCTCGGCTACGCCGGTGGTGCGCTGCTCGTGACCGGGGCGCTCGCCGTGCTCGTAGCGCTCATGAAGGTGCCCACCGTGCCGAACGTGCTGCTGTTCTGGATCGCCTTCGTCCTCACCCGGCCACTGGGCGCCACCGCGGGCGACTTCCTCACCAAGCCGGTCACCAAGGGCGGCCTGGATCTCGGTACCGTGGGCTCGTCCGCCGTGCTGCTCGTTGTTCTGTTCGGCCTGATGGCCTATGCCCACGGGCAGGAGCGCCGGTCCTCGGCCTGGCTGGCGACGGAGAAGCGGGAGTCGGTCACCCGGCGGGGAGACTGACCGTGAACCTGGCCCCGGGCGCGTGTCCGGGGTCGTAGGAGACCTCGCCGCCGACGGTGCGGGCCAGACGTCGCGCGAGCGGCAGCCCGAGGCCCGCGCCGTCGTGCCCGTCGTCGGCGTCGGCGCGTCGGCCGGGCTGGAACAGCTCCGCCACGAACGCCTCCGGTACGCCGGGCCCGTCGTCGACGACATCGATCCGTACCGCACTGGGCAGGCGCCGCGCGGACACGGTCACGCTGGAGCGGGCATAGCGGACGGCGTTGGCCAGCAGCGGGCTGAGGATGCGTTCGAGGAGAGCGGGTGCGACTCCCGCCTCCAGTACCCGAGTGTCCGTCGCCACCGTGGCCTTGACCCGATCCCCTCGGTCGACGTGCTGGAGCAGGCGGCCGAGGAGGGGGACGACGTCGGTCGTTGCGGGGGCCGTCGCCGGGTTGAGCGCATTCTCGCGGGCGTCGTCGAGGAGCGTGTCGCAGATCGTGCGCATGGACTGCGCGGCCTCGGCGATCACCTCATGGGTGGCGCGGGTCTGGGCATCCGTCCGCGGACGGGCCTGCCACCAGTCGAGTTCCATGATGATCCGGGTGAGCGGCGTGCGCAGTTCGTGGGACAGTTCCCCCGTCAACTGCCGTTCGTGGCGCAGTACGGTGCGTATCCGGTCCAGCAGCGCGTCCAGTGAGCCACCCAGGCGGGCGAGTTCGACCGGGTGATCCTCCGTACCGAAGCGGTCGTCGGAGCCCGCAGCGCTCCACTGCGTTGCCTGGTCGGTCATGGTCCGCACCGGTCTCAGTGCCCGGCCGACGGACAGACGCGTAAGTACGTACGTGCAGCCGAGCATCACGGCGTCCAGGACCAGCGACCCCAGCAGCAGGGTGTCGGCCGAACTCCGGTACGGAGCCAGGTCCAGGGCGGTGACGACAGTGGCTTTGGCATCGTGGCCGGGGATCGGCTGGGAGCACAGCCGGACGGGTCGGTGACCGTCGACGGTCGTGCAGGCGTGCTCTCGCTGTGCGGCCAGCCGGTCGGCGGCCTGGGTCACCGGGCTTCCGACGGTGGCGGACGGCGGCCTCTCCAGCAGGCGGGTGTCGGCGTAGATCCACACGTTCGCGTCGAGGAGGCGGTCGTTGACAGTTTCCAGGACGCGTACTCGGGGACCGCTGGTGTCGACGGTCGTGGTCACCGCTGCCGCTCTGGTGCGCAGCTCGTCGTCCGCCTGGCGTTGCAGATGCTCGTCCATCACGGCGTTGAATGCCACGGTCAGGACCGTCATCAGCAGTGCGGCGGCGGCCAGTGCCACGAGGGAGAGCCGGCCTTGCAGGGTGCGTGGGGCCAGGCGACCGAAGACGCGGTAGGCACGGGTCATGACAGGCGGTGTCCGACTCCGCGTGCCGTGTCGATCGTCAGACGGCTGCTCGCCTCGCGCAGTTTGCGGCGCAGTCGGCTCAAGTACTGGTCCAGAGTGTTGTCACTGACTTGCGCGCCCTCGGGCCAGCCGGCCCGCACCAGGTCACGGCGGCGCACGAGGGCTCCGTCCGCGGCAACGAGCGTGGCCAGCAGCCGGAACTCCGTCGGGGAGAGGTCGACGCGTGCGCCGTCGTGCACGGTCGCACTGTGATCCACCGCGTCCAGCACCAGATCGCCGGTTGTGGCACAGGCCCGGGGGGCGGCCCGTCTGAGCGCGGCGCGCAGCCTGGCGGCGAGTTCGGCGAGGTGGAAGGGCTTGGGCAGGTAGTCGTCACCCCCGGCGGAGAAGCCGGACAGGCGGTCGGTGAGCTGGTGCCGGGCGGTCAGGAAGATCACGGGGGCGAAGAAGCCGTTGGCCCGCATGGCCTGGCATACGTCCCGTCCGTCCGCGTCGGGCAGGCCGACGTCCAGTACGGCCGCGGCGATGCCGGCGGTCGCCAACCGCAGGGCACTGGCGCCGTCGGGGGCGAGGACGGGCTCGAAGTCCTCGTCCTGAAGGCCCCGTCGCAGCACGTCCCGCAGGGCGTGATCGTCCTCAACCACCAGGATCTTCGGGTGCATGATCCTCTGTCGGTCCTCCGGTCATGGTTGTGGTTGCGAACCCCCGTGTGTGTAGCGCGCCACACACGGGCCGAACGGGTGACTACAGGAATGTAGACCGTCCATGTCACTGTAGACGAATGGCGGTCGAGGTCCGTTCCCGAGCTGCGGGTGCGTCCCGGTAGAGCCGGAACAGCTCCAGGTTTGGGCGAACGGGACGCAGTCTGAGCGGGCTGCGGTCTGGCGTCGGCCTTGATCAGTGGTCGTGAGTTGTTCGCCGATGTGGCCGTGTGTGGTGGTCGTGGCCGTCCGTGGGCAGGCCAAGCCCGGCGGTTGTCAGGTCCACGAGGCGCTGGACGGCTCCCGGGTCGGGTGCCGTGGCCGCTGCGGCCAGGGCGTGGACGCAGTAGTTGGTCCCGCCCCTACACCGCATACCGCCGCCCGCTGTTCGAGCTCGGCGCCCTGCTGGAGGCCAAAGCCATGCACGGCAGCCGCAGCGCCCACCATCACCTGCTGTCCCTCGCGCTGAGCAACGGCATCGGCAAGGCCCGGGTCGGGCAGGTGCTGGAGCAGGTCGGACTCGGCAGCGTCGCACACAAGCGGACCGGAGGCTTCTCGCTCGGCATGAGCCAGCGCCTCGGCATTGCCGCCGCACTCCTCGGCGACCCTCCGGTGCTCATGCTCGACGAGCCGGTCAACGGGCTCGACCCCGAAGGCGTGCTGTGGATCCGCACCCTGCTCAAGGCATTGGCCGCAGAGGGGCGCACCGTGTTCCTCTCCAGCCATCTGATGAGTGAGATGGCGCTGACCGCCGACCGGCTCGTCATCATCGGCCGCGGCCGCCTGATCGCCGAGACCAGCATCGCGGACTTTCTCGCGAGCGGCGACAGCGGCTTCGTCCGGGTCCGCACTTCGCAGTCCGCGGCGCTTGCCCAACTGCTGCGCTCCCACGGCGCGTCGGTGGCCGAGCCCGCCCCGGACACGCTGCAGATCACCGGAGCCACCAGCGACACCGTGGGCGAGCTCGCCCGCTCCGCCGGCATCGCTCTGCAGGAACTTGCTGTCCAGCAGGCCTCCTTGGAAGAGCGCTACATGCAACTGACCGGCGAAGCCGTCGACTATCGCACCGTCGCCGGCCCCGCGCTCACCGCCCCGGCACCCAACGCCACCTGAGGACGACTCGTGACCACCCCTGCCTTCGTCTCATCCCTGCCCCGGCCCGCCGACCGTGCCGCGTTGTCCGGCTTCACCGCCGTGCTCCGCTCCGAGTTCTGCAAGGTGCGCTCCGTCCGCTCCACGCTCTGGACGCTGCTCGGCGCCGTCGTGTCCAATGTCGCCCTCGGCGCGCTCGTGGCGGTTTTCCTGGTCAGCCGCCTCAGCGCGGAGCAACAGCAGACCGCGGACCCGGTCCGGCTCAGCCTGATCGGCCTGCACCTGTCGCAGATCGCGCTCGGCACGCTGGGCGTCCTCATCGTCACCAGCGAGTACGGAACCGGGCTGATCCGCGCCACCCTCGCCGCCGTACCGAGGCGTCGTACCGTCCTTGCCGCCAAGGCGGTCGTCTTCGCCGGCATCGGCCTCGTCGTCGGCGTGCTGTCCTGCGTGGCCGCGTACCTGGTCTTCCACGCCGCGCTGCCCGCCGGCACCGGCAGCAATCTGAGCCGGTCACTCACCGGCCCGGGTGTGCTGCGAGCCGCCGTCGGCGGCGGGATCTACCTCACCCTGCTCGGTCTTCTCGGCCTCGGCCTGGGCGCCGCCCTGCGCTCCAGTGCCGGGGCCATCGCCGCCCTGCTCGGCCTGCTGTTCGTGCCCGACATCCTGGTCGGCATGCTGCCGGACACCTGGCAGAACACCGTCGGCCCCTACCTGCCGATGAATGCCGGAGACGCCCTCTACCTGCTGCACCCCGAGCCCAACGGCCTGAGCCCCGCGGCCGGGTTCGGCGTCCTCGCCCTGTACACGGTCCTCGCCCTCGCAGCGGGATTTGCGGTGATCCGCCACCGCGATGCTTGACCGCTGTCGCAGGACAGGGTCAGGGTTTGGTGAGGGGTCCGGCGTGCAGTGCGGTCAGGCGGCGCCGGTAGTCGTCCTCGTCGATCTCCCCGCGGGCCAGCCGCTCTCGGAGGATGTCCTCGGCCGACGGCGTGGCCGGGGTGTGGGTGTGCTCTTGGGGCCGGTTGAGGGCGCGGAAGAGCAGCACGGCGATTGTGATGATCAGCGCCCAGAAAAGGATCATGCCGGTCGACATCGCGAACCAGCCCCAGCCGCTGACATTGTGGTCGTACCAGAACATCATCGCTATTCACCTGCTTCGGCCTTGTTGTGTGGCCGGATGCGATGGGGCATCCGGCGACCTTTGCCTTCTCCTGCATCGTCCCGCCGCTGGGCGTGGCCGTCCGGGGCCGGATGGTCCAAAACCGTGGGCCACTGCGCCCCTACCAGGTAGGGGTAGCCAAGGCGCAGGCTGGAGAGTGACCCGACCAGGGAGGTGAGCAGCGCATGGGTGCTCTTGAAGTCGTCGTCGTCCTGGCCTCGGCAGTGCTGATCGCCGCGCTGGGCTGGTACTTCTTCGGCCCGCGCCGGACTGGTGCCGCCCGGCTGGAAGGCGGGGTGCAGCGGGTGGACGTGACGGTGCGGGGTGGCTACAGCCCTGACCTGATCAAGGTCCGGCAAGGTATCCCGGTGGAGTTGGTGTTCGACCGGCAGGAAGCCGGCGAGTGCACCTCCCGTGTGGTCTTCCCCGATCTGCAGATCGGAGCGGGCCTGCCCGCCCACACGCGCACCACCGTGCGGCTGAACCCCGACCGTCCGGGTTCCTTCGGCTTTGCCTGCGGCATGAACATGATCCACGGCACCCTGCTGGTCGAGCCCGCGGAAGGCGCCGTACCGCCTGGGCCGGGCGGTCACGGCGGGACGGCCGCAGCTCCTCCTGCTGCCACCGGCGGGCCCGCGGCGGGTGAGGAGCGGACGGCGGCCGAGTCGGAGGCCGCGGACGCCGCCGAGCGGCGGGCGGAGATCAAGGACCTCACCCGCAGAGTCGTGGTGGGCGCGGTGCTCACCGCCCCGGTGCTGTTCGCGGTGATGGCGCACGAACTGTTCGGCGCGGACTGGGTGCCTGGATGGATGCTGAACAGTTGGCTGCAGCTGGCGCTGATCACGCCGGTGATGTTCTACACCGGGTGGCCGATCCATGTGACGGGCTGGCTGACCCTGCGCCACCGGGCCGCCGACATGAACTCTCTGATCACCCTGGGTACGAGTGCCGCCTACGGCTACAGCCTGCTGGTCACCCTTGCGCCCGGTCTGCTGCCCCAGGACGTGCGGGAGGTGTACTTCGAGACCGTCGGCGTCATCCTGACACTGATCCTGCTCGGGCGGCTGCTGGAGGCCCGGGCGAAGGCCGGCACCGGTGAGGCCATCCGCGCTCTCCTGGGCCTGCAGGCCCGTACCGCCCGTGTCGTGCGGGACGGAAACGAGAGTGAAATCCCCGTCGAGGACGTGGTGGTCGGAGACGTGCTCGTCATCCGGCCGGGGGAGAAGATCCCCGTCGACGCCGAGGTGCTCTCGGGCTCCTCCGCCGTGGATGAGTCGATGGTCAGCGGCGAGCCGATGCCCGTCACGAAGCACACCGGCGACACGGTCATCGGTGCCACCGTCAACGGCACCGGGTCCCTGCGGGTGCGGGCGGCCAAGGTCGGTGCGGACACGATGCTCGCCCAGATCATCCGCCTGGTGCAGCGGGCCCAGGCGTCCAAGGCCCCCATCCAGCGGCTTGCGGATGCCGTGTCGGCGTACTTCGTGCCCGCGGTCATCGCCGTCGCGATCGGCACCTTCGCCGTCTGGTTCGCTCTGGGACCGTCTCCCGCGCTGACCCTGGCGCTGGTCTCGGCGGTCGCCGTGCTGATCATCGCCTGCCCGTGCGCGCTGGGCCTTGCCACGCCGCTGTCCGTGATGGTCGGTACGGGCAAGGGTGCTCAGGCCGGCATCCTGATCCGGTCGGCCGAGGCGCTGGAGACCGCGCACAAGCTGGACACCGTCGTGCTGGACAAGACCGGCACCGTCACCGCGGGCAAGCCCGTTCTGACCGACGTGCACCCCGTGGGCGGATTCGACGAGACAGAGCTTCTGCGGCTGGTCGCGGGGGCCGAGGCCGACAGCGAGCATCCGCTCGCGCGGGCCATCGTCACCGGCGTCCGTGACCGCGGTCTTCACCCGTCGGCGGCGACCGGCTTCGACTCGGTCACCGGCAAGGGCGTCCAGGCCACCGTCGACGGGCACGCCGTCCTGGTCGGCACCGCCCGGCTGCTCGGTGACGTCGGTATCGACACCGCCGCACTGACCCCTGTGGCGGCTGCCCTCTCCGCCGAGGGCAAGACACCCGTTCTCGCCGCGGTGGACGGACAGGCCGCCGGTGTGGTCGCCGTCGCCGACACCGTGAAGGACGACTCCGCCGCGGCCATCGCCGCCTTGCAGCGTCTCGGCGTCGAGGTCGTCATGCTCACCGGCGACAACGCCCGCACCGCCGCCGCGATCGCCGCGCAGGTCGGCGTCACCCGGGTGCTCGCCGAGGTGCTGCCCGAGCACAAGGCCGACGAGATACGACGGCTGCAGGCCGAGGGCCGTACTGTCGGCATGGTCGGCGACGGCATCAACGACGCCCCCGCGCTGGCCGCCGCCGACGTCGGCCTGGCCATCGGCACCGGCACCGACGTGGCCATCGAGGCCGCCGACATCACCTTGATCTCCGGCTCGCTCGGCGGAGTCGTCACGGCGATCCGGCTGTCGCGGGCCACGATGCGCAACATCCGGCAGAACCTGTTCTTCGCCCTGGTCTACAACGCCGTCGGCATCCCTCTGGCCGCCGGTGCCCTGTATCCGCTGTGGGGCATCCGTCTCAGCCCGATCGTCGCCGCCGCGGCCATGGCGCTCAGCTCGCTGTCGGTCGTGACCAACGCGTCCCGGCTGCGCCGCTGGAGCCCCCAGCCGCTGCCCGACGTCCGGCCCGCCCGCAGCCGGCCCCGCGTCGAGTCGGCCGTCGACCGAGCAGCGACCAGCAGCACGGCAACCACGGCGGGCGAGGGGCACCACCGCCACACCTCCCACGGCGACAGCGACAGAACGGTCGCGGACCCGGTGTGCGGCATGCAGCTGGACAAGGCGACCGCCGCCGAACACCGGCACACCGCAAACGGCACCTACTACTTCTGCTCCACCCATTGCGCCGCGACCTTCGACGCCGACCCGGACCGCTACACCGCCCCCACGACAGGCGGCACGCGCGAGGGAGGCGAACCCCGATGACCGCCGCCGCCACCCCGCGCGACGCTCATGAGCAGCACACCCAGGCACCCGGATACGCCGACCACAAGGCCGATCACCTGGACCGCCTGAACAAGATCGAGGGCCAGATACGCGGCATCTCCCGCATGGTCACCGACGACCGCTACTGCATAGACGTCCTCACCCAGATCACTGCCGCCAGCCGCGCGCTGCAGGAGGTCGCGCTCGGCCTCCTCGACGACCACGTGCGCGGCTGCGTCACCGATGCCGCCCGCGCCGACCCCGCCCGGGCCGACGAGAAGTTCGCCGAGCTCACCGACACCTTGCGCCGCGCACTGCGTGTGTAGCCGCTCAGCCCTCCTTGCGGGTGGGCAGGCGCCATCCCGGGCGCGGGAAGTGGCAGGTGTAGCCGTCGGGGTAGCGCTCCAGGTAGTCCTGGTGCTCCGGTTCGGCCTCCCAGAAGGGGCCGACCGGTTCCACCTCGGTGACGACCTTGCCCGGCCACAGCCCGGAGGCGTCCACGTCCGCGATGGTGTCCTCCGCGATCCTCTTCTGCTCGTCGTCCACGTAGTAGATCGCCGAGCGGTAGCTGAGACCGATGTCGTTGCCCTGGCGGTTCTTGGTGCTCGGGTCGTGGATCTGGAAGAAGAACTCCAAGATCGTGCGGTAGTCGGTCTTCTCGGGGTCGAAAAGGATCTCGATGGCCTCCGCGTGGGTGCCGTGGTTACGGTACGTCGCGTTCGGCACGTCACCCCCGGTGTATCCGACCCGGGTCGCTGTCACGCCCGGGAGCCGGCGGACGAGGTCCTGCATCCCCCAGAAACATCCGCCCGCCAGTACGGCCCTCTGCGTCTGCGCTGCCATTTCGGCCCCTTCGATGTCTTTCGTCGGTCGCCCGGGCTGCTCGGCTCGCCTGCCGCCGGCATCCCGTACCTTCCGGCTCCATCAGCACCTGAAGCGTGCAAACAATTCCGTGCCTGCCCGCCGGCCATGGCTCAGTGTCCCGCGGACCCCTCGGGGCGTGCGTGGCGCGGCAGGAGGAACGCGAGCAGGAAGGTCAGGGCGAGCATGCCGTCGACGATCCACAGCAGCGTCTTCATGACGGAGCCGAAACCGGTCCGGAAGGCCGACGACGCGGTTGCCTTCAGCGCGGCGGGTATCCGGTCACCGGCCTGAGGTGAGGTCATGGCGGACCCAGTGTCCTTCTCCAGGCGAGTGCAGGACGCCGGGGTCGCGGCAGGATCCTTGGCCACGGCGCGGTCCGAGGTGCAGGTACGCAGGTCCGCCACGATGCGCTCCTGAGCGGCGGGCGCGACGTGCGCCGCGGTCAACTGAGCGCGCAGGCCGTCCGAGTGGTGGTCTACGGCGGAGGCGATCCCGCCGCCCAGCAGACCGAAGAACACGGTGCCGAGGACGGCTACGCCGAAGGCGCCGCCCAGCTGCTGTATCGCGGTCATCGTGCCGGACGCCGAGCCCGTCTCGTGCTGCTCGACACTGGCGAGCACGATGTCGAAGAACGGCGCCATGAGCAGGCCCATCCCGATGCCGGTGACGAGGAGGGACGGCAGGAGCTGCCAGGGGCCGACACCGCTTCCCACCAGGTCGAGGGTCAGCCACACGCCGAGCACGCCGAGGGCCATGACCAGCGTGCCCGCCTGCAGGACGGCGCGTCCGAACCGGGCGACACCCTGAGCGATCCCGAAGCCGACGATCATGCCGCCCGACCAGGGCACCATCACCAGTCCGGCCTTGAGCGGCGAGTAGCCGAGGCCGATCTGGGTGTAGAGGTTGAACACCAGCATGAAGCCCTGCATGGTCGAGAAGAAGACCAGGCCGAGGGTCATGCCGCCGCTGAATCCACGCTTGCGGAAGAGGCTGGGGACGACCAGCGGGTCCCGGCCGGTCTTGCTGCGGCGCGACTCGTACGTGGCGAAGGCGACGAAGACGACCACTGAGGCGGCCATCATCAGGAACGTCCACATGGGCCAGTCGTACTCACGGCCCTGGACCAGCGGGAAGATGATGAGCAGCGCGGCCAGCGAGACCAGGAGCATGCCGGGGATGTCGAGGCGCGGCTTGCTCTCGGACCGGCCCCTCGGCAGGTAGCGCAGGGCACCGAGGATGGCCGCGGCGCCCAGCGGCAGGTTGATCAGGAAGATCATCCGCCAGCCGGTGCCGAAGTAGTCGGCGTCGACGAGCCAGCCCGCCAGGATCGGCCCGCACACCGCGGACAGTCCCATGACCGGGCCGAACATGCCGAAGGCCTTCTGTGACTCCTTCGGCGGGAACATCTCCTTGATCATGCCGAGGCCTTGCGGCAGCATCACCGCGCCGAACAGTCCCTGTACGACGCGTGCGGCGATCAGCATCTCGGGCGACGCGGACGTCGCGCACAGCAGCGACCCCAGGGTGAAGCCGGCGGCTCCCACCAGGAACATCCGGCGGCGCCCGTGGATGTCCCCGAGCCGCCCTCCGGTGACGAGCCCGACGGCCATCGAGAGCGTGTATGCGGCGGCGAGCCACTGCAGGGTGGAGGCACCGCCGCCCAGGTCGGCCCGCATGGAGGGGCCGGCGATGTTCGTGACGACGGCGTCGAGGAGGTCCATCACCTCGGCCGCGAGGATCACGAAGAGCGCAGCCCAGCGCCATCGGTAGGGCGCTGGTGAGTCGATGGGCGTCTCGGCGGACGCGACACCGGTGGTGGACATCGGAACTCCTTGCGAAGGGCCCGCGGAGACGGGCGACTGGGCGCTCGAATCGAGAGAACGGTGTTCACCGTAACAGAACAGTGCTCACCTGGAGAACGGTGTTCATCAAGATATAGCGCAACTTTGGATGCAGGCAAGATATATCGCGTCTGGGGGGTCGGGTGAACGCCGCTCGCTCAGGAAGAACACTGTTCTCCCGACGCCTAGACTGTCCTCATGACCGACGCGGCCGCCGGCACCCCCGCACCCCCTCCGCCGTCCCCCTGGGAGCGCGAGCGCCCCGTTCGCGCCCGCGTCGCCCCCGCGCGCGCCCCGCTGTCGCGCGAACGAGTCGTCGAGGCCGCCTTCACCGTGCTGGACCGCCAGGGGCTCGACGGGCTGTCGATGCGTCAGGTGGCGGCCGAGCTGGGGGTCACGGTCTCCGCCCTCTACGCCCACGTCAGCTCCAAGGACGACCTCTTGGAGCTGATGTACACACGGCTCTTCGACAGCTTCGAGATGCCCGCACCCGACCCGGAGCGGTGGCAGGAGCAACTGCGCGACTTCGCCTGCTCCGTACGGCAGCGCCTGCTGTCCCACCGGGACATGGCCCGGATCTCCATGGGGCACGTCCCCTTCACCGCCGAACTGCTGCCGCACGTCGAGGCGTTGCTCGCCGTCTTCCGGACCGCCGGGCTGCCCGACCGCATCGCCGCGGAGGCGGGCGACCTCATCTCCACCTACATCGACGGGTTCGTCCTGGAGGAGGGCATGTGGCAGGACCGGGCCGCCCAGCAGAGCGGTGACGATCCCTCCATGGCCCGCCCCGACTGGCGCGAGATGGCCGACGAGATGCAGAACTACTTCGCGTCGCTGCCCGCAGCGGACTTCCCCCATCTGCGCGCCCTGGCCGGACTGATGGTGACGGACTCCTCCGACGAGAGGTTCGACATCGGCCTGGAGATCATCCTGCGCGGCCTCGCGAGCTACCTGCCGGACCCGGAGGCGTGCGCTCCAGACGCCACCTGATGGTGAGTCATGGGTTCGCCGAAGCCCGCGGTTCGGGCCGCGCCGGAATAGAACCGAACGGAGCGGCGCCGCCCGACTTGCAGCCACGCGCAGGGAAGTTGTGGCGGTACGCAGCGCGCAGCAGGCGGTCTCGTGCGGACACGCTACGGCCAAGTAGCTTTACGGCTCGTACAGAAGTCCGAGTGCCAGGGAGGCCGCGATGGGAGACCCCCGCCCCTTAGTCATCGACGCGACCGGCCGTGACATCCACGCCGAGGCTGCCCGGATCCGCGAGAGGGGACCAGTGACCCTCGTCGAACTTCCGGGCGGTGTCGAGGCATGGGCCGTCAGTAGTCCGGAGCTGCTCAAACGCCTGCTCACCGACCCACGGGTGTCGAAGGACCCGCGCCGCCACTGGCCGCGGTGGATCAACGGTGAAATCTCGCCGGAATGGCCGCTGTTCACCTGGGTCGCGGTGCAGAACATGTTCACCGCGTACGGCGGTGAGCACAAACGGCTGCGCGCCCTGGTCGCCAAGGCGTTCACCGCCCGACGCACCGCGGCGCTCCAGCCCCGGATCGAGGAGATCACCAAGACGCTGCTCGACGGACTGGAGGAGGCCGGGCGGCGGAATTCGGTGGTCGATCTGCGGGAGGGGTTCTGCTACCCCTTGCCGATCCAGGTCATCAGCGAGCTGTTCGGGCTGCCCGAGGAACAGGGCGAGGAACTCCGGGCCGTTGTGGACGGCATCTTCCACACCTCCGCCAGCCCGGAGGAGGTCACGGACATCTATACCCGGCTCTATGCCGCGCTCGGTGAGCTGGTGGCCCTCAAACGGCGGTCGCCCGGCGACGACCTGGCCTCGGCCCTCATCGCGGCCCGCGACGACGAGGGCGACACCCGGCTGAGCGAGCAGGAGCTGCTCGACACTTTGGTACTCATGGTGAGCGCCGGCCACGAAACCACGGTCAATCTCATCGACAACGCCATCCACCTCTTGCTCACCCACCCGGAGCAGCTCGCCCAGGTCCGCTCGGGCGGTGCTTCCTGGGACGACGCGATCGAGGAGGCGCTGCGGGTGGAGGCGCCGGTCGCCAGCCTGCCGCTGCGGTACGCCGTGGAGGACCTCGGCATGGAGGAGTTCGGCGGCCCGGCCGCAGTGGTGATCGGCAAGGGGGAGGCGATCCTCGCCGCGTATGCGGCCGCCGGACGTGACCCCGAGAAGTACGGCGCGGACGCCGACAGGTTCGACGTCGCCCGCGCCGACAAGGAGCATCTGGCGTTCGGCTACGGCGTGCACTTCTGCCTGGGTGCCCCGCTGGGGCGGCTGGAGGCCCGGATCGCGCTCCCGGCGCTCTTCGACCGCTTCCCGGGGCTCCGTCTCGCCAAGGAGGGGGAACTGGAGCCCGTCGACTCCTTCATCTCCAACGGCCACCGCTCCCTTCCCGCGCTGCTGTCCTGATCACTCCCCGCGCCACCAGGACCGCAGCCGCGCCACCCAGCCGCGGCCCGTCCGGCTTGCCGGCCTCGCCGTGGGCGGCCGTACGTCCGATGAGGAACTCTTGCGCCGCGTGGACCGATCGTCGTCCGAGGCGGGCTCGGCGGGTGGCAGGAGCGGGGCCGCCGGGTAGACGACGGGAAGCGCGGCCAGCGCCCGGTGGAAGGGACCGGGCCGCCAGGTCAACTCCTTCACAGGGATGGCCAGTTCGACATCGGGGAGGCGGTCGAGCAGCTTCTCGACCGCCACCGCCGCGATCAGCCGGGCCGGACTCTGCGCCGGGCAGGTGTGCGGGCCCGCGCTCCAGGCCAAATGGGCGCGGTTGCCCGCGCGCTGATCCGACGTCAGGGACGGGTCGGTGTTGGCGGCGGCCAGGCTGACCACGATCGGGTGGCCCACCCGCAGTGTCACCCCGTCGTGGACGACATCGTGCACGGGATAGTGCACGGCGTAGTTGGCCATGGGCGGGTCCGTCCACAGCACCTCGTCCAGGGCGTCCTCCACCGGCAGGCTGCCGCCGGACAGGGTGCCTTCGAACCGGTCGTCGGACAGCAGCAGCCGCAGGCTGTTGGCGATGAGGTTCTGCTGGGGCTCGGTGCCCGCGCCCATCAGCAGGACCAGGCTGTGGACCATCTCCTCGTCGGTCAGTGCGGCGGGATGGGCCATGAGCCAGGAGGTGACGTCCTGCCCGGGCCGGGACCGCTTCAGTGTCACGAGGTCGAGCAGGGTCGTGGCGAGCAGTTCGTTCGCCTTCTCGGCGTCCACGCCGTCGAAGATCCCGGACATCCCCTCGACCAGCCGCATCCCGTACTCGGGCGGGCAGCCGAACAGCCGGTTGAACACCAGCAGCGGCAGGACCTGGGCGTACTCGCCGAGCAGGTCGGCCTTCCCGGCCGGCGCGATCCGGTCGATCAGGGTGTCGGCACTGGCCTCGACGTAGCCGCGCAGCGTGTTGGGATCCACCTGGGCCAGGCTGTCCGTGATCGCGTCGCGCAGTCTGCGGTGTTCGGCGCCGTCGGTCCACAGGGCGTTCGGCCGGTACATCATCATCGGGACGACCGGGCTGTCCATGGGGACGGTGCCGTCCGCCAGGTCCTGCCAGCGGCGGGGGTCCTTGGAGAAGGTCTCGGGGCTGCGCAGGACGTGCAGGGCCGCCTCGTAGCCGACGACGAGCGATGCGTGTACGCCGGGCGCGAGTTCGACCGGAGCGATCGGGCCCGCGGCCCGCAGCCGTCGGTAGGCGGCCGCGGGGTCGGCCGCGAACTCGGGCCCGTACAGGGGCTCGTGGGCGGGGCAGCGCGGTGGTGGTGTTGGCGAGGTCACGCGTTCTCCAGTTTGCCGGTGCGGGTCAGGAGGTATTCCACGAGGGCGATCAGGGCGTGTGTGGACGAGATCCGGTCGCGGGCGTCGCAGCGGACGAGCGGGGTCTCGGGAAGCAGGTCGAGGGCCTCGCGTATCTCGTCGAGGTCGTGCGAGGGTGCGTCGTCGAACTGGTTGAGGGCGACCGCGTACGGCAGTCCTAGCTCCTCCAGTACGCCCATGACCTCGAAGGACTGGCTCAGCCGCCGGGTGTCGGCGAGGACGAGGGCGCCGAGCGCGCCGCGGGTCATGTCCTGCCACAGCTGGGTGAAGCGCTGCTGGCCGGGGGTGCCGAAGAGGTAGAGCACCAGGCGGTCGTTGAGGGTCAGACGGCCGAAGTCCAGGGCGACGGTGGTGGTCGTCTTGTCCTTCATGCCGGCCAGGTCGTCGACGAGTGCGCCGGCCTCGGTCATGACCTCCTCGGTGCGCAGCGGCCGGATCTCGGAGAGCGCGCCGACGAGGGTGGTCTTGCCGACCGCGAAGTGGCCCACGACCAGCAGCTTGGCCGCGGTCTGCACACTGGGGCGCAGATACAGGTTGCCGGCGGCGTGTTCAGAGGCGGGCGCGGAGCCCATCGAGCACCTCCTGGAGGATTCGGGCGTCGGTCGGCCGGGCTGCGGGGATGGGCGCGCGGGTGACGATGTGACCGCTGTCCATGAGGTCGGCGATCAGGACTTTGGTGACGCCGACCGGGAGGCCGAGGTGGCCGGCCACCTCGGCGACGGACAGTGCTCCCGGCCGGCACAGTTCCATGAGCCTGCGCTTTTCCGGGTTGAGCCCGGTCAGCGGCAGATCGTCGGTGGCGATCAGCAGCGTGACCAGGTCCAGGGTGTTGCGGGAGGGCTGGGCGCGGCCGTCCGTGATGACGTACGACCGCACCAGCCTGTCTGCGGGCCGGCGCCGGGGAGTCATGCCGGGCTGCCGGTGTCCTGCCGGGCCGGGCTGGTCAGCTCCTTGCCGAGCCGGTCGACGAGTTTGTGCATGCGGTACGTCACCGCCTCCATGTCCACGTCCTGGCTGGTGGAGACCGCGAGGTAGGCGCCTTCGCCGGCGGCGACGAGGAACACGTAGCCGTGCGCGAACTCGATCAGGGTCTGTCGCCACGGGGTGTGCGGGGTGCCGCAGAACTCGGCCGTGCTGCGGCTGATCGACTGGACTCCGGACAGGCCCGCGGCCAGCCGTTCGGCATCGTCCCGGTCGATGTCCTTGGAGTAGGCGCGGAGCATGCCGTCGGCGGAGAGCAGGATCGCGTGGAGCGCCTCCGGCACCTTCAGCACGTCGTCCAACATCCAGCCCAACTCGTTGTTGGTGGGCCCGGTCATTCGTGGCTGTTCCCTTCGTCTTCCTGGGGGGTGTGCTGGGCGGACCGGCCGGAGCGGGTGCCGCGGGCGAAGGCGCCCATGCGCCGGGCGTTCTCCTCGGCGGAGCGTCCGCCGACCTCGTCGGCGGGAGGGGGAGCAGGCTGTACGGCGGTTTCCCGGAGGGCACGGCGACGGCGTTTGGGCAGGCCTCCGGACGTGGTCGCCTCCGTGGTGCCGGGGTCGGGTTCCGGGTCGGCGGCCGGTACCGGGTGCGCCGTCGGCACTGCCGTGGTCGCGGCAGGGGATGCGGGGGCGGACAAGGTGGGGGAGTCCGGGGTCCGGGCGGGTGCCGCATCAGGGGTGGGTGCGGCCGGCACGCCGGACGGCTGCCGCTCGGGCGTGGCGTCCAGGTGTGTGAGCAGGGCGGACGGCAGGAACAGTACGGCGCGTACGCCGCCGTAGGGGGAGACCGTGTCCACGGAGACGTTGAAGCCGTAGCGCCTGGCGAGCACCCCGATGACGGCGAAGCCGAAGCGGGGCGGGTCGCCGAGCCGGGTGACGTCGGAGGTGTGCCCGCCGCTCAGCAACTCGGCGGCATGCCCGGCGGCCTGGCCGTCCATGCCGACGCCTGCGTCGTCGATCACCACGCAGGCGCCGTTGTGCACCGCCTGGATGGTGACCTCGACGGTCGTGTTGGGCTGTGAGTGGCGTGCGGCGTTGTCGAGCAGCTCGGCGACCGCGAGTACCACCGGTTCCACCGTCCGGCTGGCCACGGCGATGGCGACCTCGCCGTGGATGCGGATGCGCCGGTAGTCGCGGATGCGGGAGGTGGCGCCGCGTACGACCTCGATGAGTGCGGAGGTGGCACGCTGACGGCCCGGCCACGAGCCGCAGAGCACGGCGATGGCTTGGGCCCGGCGGCCGAACTGGGCGTTGGTGTGGTCGATTTCGAGCAGGTCGCGCAGCACGTGGGGGTGGTCGTGCCGGTCCTGCATCTCCGCGATGGACACCTGCTGTTCGTTGGCCAGGGCCTGGATGGATCGCATGGACGCCTTCAGGGCGGCCTTCGCGGACTGGTCGGCGCGGGACTGCGCGTCTTCGACGGCTCCGGCGAACCGTGCCAGGACCTCGTCCAGGCACTTGGCGAACTCCGTGTCGGCGAGCCGGGTGTCGAGCGGCCCGACGGCCGGGGAGTGCTGCCGGGCCGCATCCTCCAGGGCCGGCAGCCGGGCGGACACGAGGTGACGTACTTCCTCGTCCCGCGCCCGCAGGCCGTCCGCGAGTTCGGCGTTGCGACTGCGCTGCCGTGCGGTGATCCCGCGTTGGCGCACCAGCAGCACGGTGACGGCGAACAGGCTTACGGCCAGGCTCCAGAACACCGCTTCCGGTATCTGTTCGGTCATGAAGTCCTCAAAGACGGACGTGAGTTGACGGGCGCTTGACGGTAGCGACGGTTCCGCGCCCGTACTTGTGCGTGCGCGCAAGGAAGTTGTCACCAGGCGCAAACAGGCCGGATGAGACGTTTCAGGCGACCGGCTTACCTTTGGCATATGCCAAACGGCTGAGATTGTCTTACGGGGACCGGCTGTTGCCCTAGTCTGACTACGCGTAACGGTCGATGGCGGCGAAGAACACGACGCCGCTCGTCAAGCGCTGTCGTGACGCGTCGCAGCGGAGGAGATGGGTTGTCCGCGGGAAGCTACTTCGTGGAGACGACCAGGACCGGCGAGGTCTCGTCGAGCGAGGGGACCGACCTCTGGAGCGAGCGCATCGATGTGTACCAGACGCGCATGGACTACCGGTTCACCCAACCCGACACCTTCCGGGGCGAGCTGGTCCGGCAACGCAGTGACAACTACCAGCTCGTCAAATGGCGCAGCGACCAGATCGAGTACGTCCGCACTCCCGGCCTGATCCGCCAGAAACCCGACCCCGACTACCGGTTCGTCCTCCCCCTCGCCGGCGAGGTGGTCCTGCGGCAGGACGACCAGGAGACACGGCTGACGCCGGGGACGGGCAGCCTGCTGACGCTGGGCGCGCCCTTCGAACTGCTCCACGACGCGTCCTTGGACGGATTCATTCTGTCGATCCCGGCCCGGGAGATCGACAGCCCGCTGAACCGGAAGGCCCCGCTGGCCACCGGAATCGATCTGGGCCGAGGGCTGGGCCGCATCGTGCTCGGCATGGTGCGCACCCTGCACGAGGAGCGCGACCAACTCACCGCCACGGCGTTCGACGCGATCTCCGACCGCATCGTCGAACTCCTGTGCATGCTCGCCTGCGGCGACGACCGCCCCGACGTCCCGGGCCATCTCATCGAGGTCGAGGCGCTCGTCCGGCGCTACGTCCGCGATCACGCGGCCGATCCGGGCCTCACGGGTGCGTCCATGGCACGCGCCCTCGGCTGGTCCCTGCGCCAGATCCAGCTGGCCCTCCAGTGTGTGGGTACCACTCCTCGCGGACTGATCCGTGAAGAGCGCCTGCGCCTGGTTCGCGACCGCCTCCAGTGCGCCGACTGCGAGCACATGACGATCACGGAATTGGCCTACGCCTCGGGGTTCTCCTCGGCCAGCGCGCTGAGCACGGCCTTCCGTCAGCGCTATGGCCTCAGCCCCCGGGAGATGCGCGACAGAACCCGTCGGGCGTGTGTGCCGGCTCCGGCCGACGCGGAATTGCGCTCCGTGTGAGTTGCCGGTGGCAGCACGGTGTGGCTACGGCCCGGGTGAAAGACCAGGTCAGCCGACCTTGAGGAGGCCGGCTTCGACGACGGCGCGGCCGAAGGGGCTCGCGAGTTCGGCAAGACGCTCGCAGTCGGTGTCACCCAGGGCGGCGTAGGCGGGGAGGGCCAAGTGGTCGGTGCGGTCCTCGATGTGCCGGCGCAGGCGTGTGCCTTCCGGGCTGAGGGAGTCACCGTCGAGGAGACCTCGCGTGCGCAGGCGCTCTTTGGTGGCGACCCACTCGTCCTCGGGCCATGCGCGGCTCGCCTTGAGGAAGTCGACGGGGACCTCGGCGGTGGCAGCGTGCAGGATCAGGGCCTCCAGGCCTCCCACGCCCTCGGTCAGCAAGCACGCGACATGGCCGTCTCCACGGAACTCCCGGAGCAGCGTCTGGGCGTGCCAGAGTTGCAGTACCGGTTCGTCCGGCCAGGGCAGCGCGGCATGCGCGGCGAACAGCGGGCGGCCCTGAGCGTGCTCGCGGGCGGCTTCGGCGGCCCTGCGCGCCAGCGCCAAGACCTCGTCGAAAGCCGGGAGTTCGTGGATCCCGGCCCGCCGCAGGGCCTCACCCGCGCCCGCGTAGCGCGCGTCCAGCACCTGCTGTGGTGTCGTCGCCTCCCAGACCCCGTGGACCGCCTTCCGTACCAGATCGGGGTTGAAGTTGTAGAAGGTCGCGATGACGAGCTCGGCGGATGCCCGGCCGAAGGCGGCGCTGCGGGAAGCGAAGTACCCGGCCCGTCCGCCCAGTCCGAGCTCCGCGTACCGCCGCCTTGCCTCGGGGGCGAAGTAGATCATGCCGTGCACGGGCTCGAGCCGGCGCCAGGCTGCTCGCGCTGTCTTCAAGGGGGTCACCTTTCGGGATTCGGCAGACGGGTGGTCGCTGAGGTTCCTCACTCGCCGTGCGCGCGCAAATGTTCGAGCAGTAGACGGTTCAGCGTTTCGGGTGCCTCCTCGGGGACCCAGTGGCTGACGCCCGTGAGGGTCTCGAACCGGTACGGCCCGTTGACCCACTGCCTCGTCTCCTGCGCGGCCGCCGGGCCGAACGCGCTGTCCTCCGTGCTCCAGACGTACAGCGTGGGCACGTCGATGGCGCGGATCGCGCCGTCAGGGCGGCCGGACCGGTACCAGTTCAGCGCCGCGGTCAGAGCGCCCGGCTGGGAGAGGTGTCGCACGTAGGCCTCGACACTGTCCTGTGGGATCTTTCCGGCGTAGACGGAGCGAAGGGCCTCGGCGTTGTCGGCGAGCATGAGCTCTTCCGTTGCGGGCGTTTCACGCCAGTCGATCATGTAGCGCGAGCGTTCGCGTTGGTCCGGGTCGGTGCGCAGAGCGGTGGCGAGGGCGCCCGGGTGCGGGGTCGAGACAACCGTCAGGGTGCGTACGCGGCCGGGGTGGGCCTGGGCGGTCCACCACGCCACCGCGCCTCCCCAGTCATGACCGACCAGATCGAACGAGGCCCAGCCCAACTCCTCCGTGATCGCGACCACATCGTCGACCAGGACGCTGATGCGGTAGTCCTCGGGCCGTTCGGGGCGAGCCCCGGGGGAGTACCCACGCTGGTCGGGTGCCACGACCCGGTAACCGTGCGCGGCGAGCGTCGCGATCTGCTGCTGCCATGCCAGGCCCGTCTGCGGGAAGCCGTGCAGCAACAGCACCGGGCGACCCTCGCGCGGGCCCGCCGCGACCGCGTCGAACAGGCCCGCCGCGGTGGAGATGCTCAACTCGGTCACGATCCGCCCCTTCATACCGACTGGTCGGTCAGCATTTCAGCTGTGCGAGGGGGTTTGTCAAGGGTGAAGGGAGACGCACGGAAGGCTGTGCGGCCTCTCACCCCAGGTAGGCGGGGGCCACGGCGGAGGTCATCAGTCGGCGGGCCGTGCCGGTGCCGTCGGCGGGGACGGTCCACAGGTCCGAGCCGTAGTCGCCGGGAAGGGCGTAGACGAGGGTGGAGTCGTCGCGCCACAGCGCCTGGTCGTCGATGTTGCGCTGCTCGGCGGTCGCGGTCTCCTTCATGGTGCGCAGGTCGAGGACGTACAGCCGCCAGGGAGCGTCGGACGAGGCCCCCGGGATGCGCTTCTTGTAGGCGATCCGGGTGCCGTCGGGCGAGAGGGAGGGGCATTCGACGTTGCGGTGCACGGTGGTCAGGGTGCGTGCGGCGACGTCGCCCCGCACGAGGTAGGTGCGGCCGCCGGTTGCCAGCGTGGCGTAGAAGCGGGTGTCGTCGGCGAAGGTGACACCCCAGACGTTGATGTCCGCGGCGCGGTAGGTCCGGCCGTCCTTGATGACGCGGAACGTCTCCAGATTGTCGTCGATCGCCCAGGTGCGGGTGTCGACGATGGCGGTGCGGGTGGAGAAGTCGGTGCCGGCATAGGAGTCTCCGCTGACGAAGACCGTCCAGGCCACCAGGTGGCCGGAGGGTGAGACCCGGGCCCGGGTGGGGATTCCTGCCGCCGGGAAGTGGTGCAGCTCGTGCAGTTGCGAGTCGAGTACCACCGCCCGGTAGGTGTCCTGCAACGTGCCGTGCACGGCCTGCAGGCAGATGCCGGTACCGGCTGCCGCGTGGAAACGCAGGCACTTGACGCCCGACGCGGTGCGCGGCCCCTGCGGATCGTCGGCCGACACGGTGGCGATCTCGTCACGGTGCGGGCCCCAGGCCAGATTGCGTACCAGGAACCGACGGCCGCCGGCCGGCCGGAGCGAGACGGTACCGGCCCGCACGGTCGGACCGTTCGCCTGCTGCTGGTCACGCATGCCCGACCGGTGAGCGGCGTACAGCACCGCCCCGGTGCCCACGCTCCCGAGCACCACGACGGCGACCAGCAGGATCACGAGGCGGGTGGTTCTTCTCATGCAGGCACCTCATCGGCGGTACGGAGGACGAACCAGGCCACGACGGCGCTGACGGCCAGTGCGACGGCGGTGACGGCCAGCGCGTTGCGCCCGCCCCACAGGCTCCAGGCCGCGCCGAAGGCGAGCGAGCAGGTGAACCGGGCCAGCGCCTGGCCGGTGCCGACCAACGCCTGCCCGGCACCCTGGTGTTGCGCCGGGACGACCCCGGCGGTGGCGGCCGCAAGGACTCCGTCGGTGGCCGCGTAGAAGGTGCCGTGCAGCACGAGAACGGCGACCACGGCCGGGACACCGCGCCAGGGGCTGAGCACCAGGCTGTAGCCGAGCAGCAGGACGCCGTGGCCGGCCAGGAAGAGCCGACGGCGGCTGATGCGGTCGGCGAGTGCGCCCAGCGGGACGGCGAGCAGCAGGAAGACGGCGGCAGTACCGAGCGGCAGCAGCGGGAACAGATCGGCAGGCAGGGCCTCTTCGCGCTGGAGCAGCAGATAGAGGAAGGAGTCGCTGACGGTGGTCAGGCCGAGCAGAGCCGCGCACACGGTGAGCCGGCGCAGCTGCGGGCGGCGCAGCAGCCCGATGGCGGCGCGCAGCGTCGGCCGCTCTGCCTCGGGCGGCTGTGCGGGACCGGCGGGGGAGATGTGGCGGGGCACGAACAGCACCAGCACCAGGACCCCGAGCACGGCGACGCAGCCGCTGACGGCGAAGACCGCGTCGTAGCCGTCGACGGTGGCCCGCAGTACGGCGAAGGCGACGAGCGGGCCGAGCAGCGCGCCGGTGGTGTCCATGGCGCGGTGCACCCCGAACGCCCGTCCCCGGTGCTCGGGTTCGGTGGCGAGGGAGATCATCGCGTCCCGGGGGGCCGTGCGCAGCCCTTTGCCGGTGCGGTCGGCCGCGAGCACGGCGCTGATCACGGGGAGGGTGTGGGCGAGCAGCAGCAGCGGCTTGCACAGCGCCGACAGGCCGTAGCCGACGCCCGCCACGATCTTGTGCCGGCGGCCTCCCCGGTCGGCGAGGTGACCGCCGGCCAGCCGGACCAGGGCCCCGACGCCGTTGTTGATGCCGTCGAGGAGACCGAACCCGAGGGGCGACAGGCCGAGGCCCGCCACCACATAGAGCGGCAGGACGGCCGTGACCATTTCCGAGGAGACGTCCGTGATCAGGCTGACCGCACCCAGGGCCAGCACGGTGCCGGGCACAGCGGCCGGCCGCCGCCCCGGACGGGTGTCCGGGGCGACGGCGGGCTTGGTGCTGCGGGAGTCCGCGAGATACACGGGCGTCAGTTCCAGATGCCCGCGATGTCGGATGCCGAGGCTGCGTTGCCCGCGTGCGTGGTCAGACCGGCCAGGTCCTCGACGGTGCGCAGCACGTTGTAGTGGTTGTAGGTGGTGGAGCTGGAGCTGCCGGGCGCGACGTGCTGTCCATACAGGACGGTGGGGATGCGGTTGCCGGACAGCTTGTTGTCCTCGTCGAAGGTGACGGCGAGGATGCTGTTGTGGCTCTGTGCCCAAGTGGCGTAGGCACCGAGGTTGTTCTTGATCCAGGTGTCGCCCGTGGAGACCGAGCAGTCGTGCATGTCACTGCACAGGTTCGGGATCACGAAGGAGACCTTCGGCAGCGTCGTGTAGTCGGTCGGGAACTGCGTCATGGTCTTCGCGCTGCTCGTCGGCACGTTGGAGAAGCCGAACCACGGGTTGTGCTTCTGCGCGTACTTGCCACTGCTGCAGGTCGTCGAACCCTGGCTGGGCAGCGACTCGTTGTAGCTCGCCCAGGTCTTTCCGGCGGCGAGCAGCTCGGAGGCGAGGTTGGGCGCGGAGATGGAACCCACCGGTACGCAACTGTCGTCGGTGCGGCCCTGGTTGGAGCCCGAGAAGAGCATGTAGTAGTTCGGCTCACTGGGGTGGGTGAGGCCGTAGGACTGGGTGAGGTTGGCGCCACCCGCTTTGAGGGTGTTGTTGATGTACGGGGCGCTGGAGCTGCCGATGACCTGCGAGTAGGCGTGGTTCTCCATCACCACGACCACCACGTGGTCCGGGGTCGGGAGAGCGGCGGCCTGAGCGGGGGAGGTCGTCGCGGCCCACAGACCGATCGACGTGGCGGTGAGGGCGACGGCCCCGGCGAGTGCGGCGAGCGGGCGATTG
The DNA here is from genome assembly GCF_055558775.1 of Streptomyces sp. NPDC025638. Classification (NCBI taxonomy): domain Bacteria; kingdom Bacillati; phylum Actinomycetota; class Actinomycetes; order Kitasatosporales; family Streptomycetaceae; genus Streptomyces; species Streptomyces sp. NPDC025638. The sequence goes on from NZ_JBVHLX010000014.1 coordinate 68,209, forward strand.
GTGCGCTTGGGAGCCTTGACGGCGGTCATGACTGTCCTCCGGGCAGGGGTGACGGTCGTACGGGGAGCGGCGCGGCAACCCTAGGAGTCTCAAGCAGGGTCTGCGTGAAGGACAGACGAACGGCGGACTCTGCCAAGCAAAGGTCATGTACAAGTCACGTAAAGCAAAGGCATGCTGAGCAGGCGTCAGTCATCGGTCGGCACAGGACCGGGCGCGGCGTCGCGGTTCAGCCGGGCGGAGTCGACAGGTGGGTGAGGATGCCGCACACCTCGTCCACGATCTCCCGGGCCTCTGTCTCGTCCGCGCAGTCGCCCAGCTCGCGCGCCGCTCCTCCGATGACCGTCGTCAGCACGATCACCCTGACCCGGCCCGCGCGGTGCCGCTCGTCCACCTGCAGGAGTCTGGCGTTGCGCCGTACCCAGGCCTTGTCCCATTGGCGGCGCAGCGTGTCGAAGCCCGCCGGGCCGTCGTCCTCGGCGAGGAGTCTGCCGAGCGGCCGGTTGTTCCAGATGCCGTCCAGGTAGGCCCGCGCGCCCGCGGTGAACACGGCGACGGGGTCGTCCACCCCACGGCTGCGCGCCGCGGCCAGCGCTGCCGCGGTCCGGCGTTCCTGCTCCTCCCGGAACTCCTCCCACAGCGCCAGATACAGTCCGCGCTTGCCGCCGTAGTGCTGGAAGAGGCTGCCCACGGGGATGCCGGAGTGCGCCGCGATCTCGGCGAGGCCGGCATCGGCGTAGCCGCGCTCGGTGAACACCTTCAACGCCGCGTCCAGAAGGGCGCGTCGGAGGGGGAGGTCCGGCTCTCCGGGTTCCTTCGGCACGCCGGACGTCCCGTGCTCGCCGGGCTGATGGCGTGCCGCCACCTCGGTCTCCGCAGGCTCAACGATGCCGCTCACGGGCAGTCCTCACCTTCCCCGGCCTCGTCGCGGATGGCGAGGGCGACCAGCAGTTCCAGGAGGTCGGCGATCCGGCGTGGATTGCATCCGGTGCGTTCCTCGATGCGGCGCAAGCGGTAGTGCGCCGTGTTGTGGTGCACCCGCAGCCGGTCGGCCGCCAGCCGCAGGTTCAGGTCCGCCTCCGCGAACGCCCGTATGGTGGCCGCCAGCGTGCCGCCGCGTCTGCGGTCCTCGTCCAGCAGCGCACGCACCCGGGGATCGACCAGCTGGCGGGCGAGGTCGTCGGCGCGCAGCGCCAGGTAGTCGAAGGGGGACAACCGCGGCAGCGCCGCCACCCCGCCCCCCATCGGGACCAGGTCGAGGGCGGCCCGCGCCTCCTGGTAGGCGCGCGGCAGTTCGGCCGCGCCCCGGGCGACCGTGCTGATCCCCATGGACAGCACGGTTCCCTTGCGGCCGAGCCGCTGCTGCACACCCTCGAAGTGGCTGCACATGTCCTCTTCGTCCATGCCGGCGCGCATCACGGGTACGGCCACCACCTCGCCCTGGCGCACGACGACGAGTGTCCTGCTGGCCCAGACGCCGGCGACGCTGATCGCCGCGCTGGTGGCGTAGCCGCTTTCGGCGGCGGCGAGGTCCCCGCTGGAAATATTGCTGTCGCAGACCGCCACCACCACCATCATCGGTGAGTGCGGTCCGATGCCGTACGCCTGTGCCGCGGCCAGCAGCGGACCACGCGTCGGTGCCACGCCCGCCAGGAGCTGCTCCAGCAGGTCCCGGCGCTCGCGGTCCGCGTCTGCGACGACGTGCTGTTGGTAATCCACATAGGCCTGAGCCGCGTGCGTGCTGGCGTAGTCCACGTACCGCATCATGGGGGTGACCAGGGACAGCGCGGCCTGATGTGCCGCCTCAGAGGTGCCCACGTCGGCCACCATCGCGTCCCAGAAGACCTGTCGGCCGATCCGGAACGCGCTCATCCAGTCCTCCAGGGCGAACCCCGCGCGCGCTCTGCGCATGGCCGCCGCACGGCTGAAGCCCAGGTCCTCCGGGGCGATTTCCCGGTCACCGGCCAGTGCCGCCAGCTTGATGCGGTAGTGCGTGAGCACCTGGTCGCGTACATCGTCGAAGAACGGCTCGCTCTGGAGCGCGTACGAGGGGATCTCGGCACGCATCACGGCAACGGCGGTCTCCACCACGTCCTCCAGCCGCTCCTCGACGGCGCGCAGGATCCGCCGCCGCTCCTGGAGCAGCGGTTCGGACAGACCTGGGGTGCCCAGGGTGAGGCCGCGAGGCATGCACAGATCGTGGTCGTGTCCTCGTGTCTCGTCAACAGGCACGGTGGGGGAGATGTCCGAGGCATTGTGCGCCGCGCACAGGTCGGCGGACCCGAAGTTGGGTGCTCGCACCCAATGTGCGCCGGGAAGGCCCCCACCTACTGTGACGCTCGCCCACATCCCAGCACGTCGGAAGGGGCGTCACTCATGCTCACGGTCGACGGTATCACCGTGCGTTTCGGCGGCATCACGGCACTGGACGGTGTCGCGTTCACCGTCGAGCCGGGCACCGCCGTGGGGCTCATCGGGCCGAACGGAGCCGGCAAGACCACGCTGTTCAACTGCCTCACCCGGCGCTGCGCCCCCGACGCGGGGACGGTGTCGTTCGACGGTGAGGACCTGCTCGCCGTGGCGCCCCACGCCGTGGCCGGGTGCGGAATCGCCCGCACCTTCCAGAACCTCGGCCTGTTCGCGCGGCTGACGGTCCGGGAGAACGTCATGGTCGGCGCCCACAGCCGGGGGCGTACCGGACACCTCGCCGCGGCGCTCCGGCTGCCCCGCGTCCGGCGGGAGGAAGCGGAACTGCGTGATCGGGCGGACGCACTGCTGCGACGGCTCGACCTGGAGGACGTCGCCGACCATCCCGCCTCCGGGCTGCCGTTCGGCACGCTCAAACGCGTCGAACTCGCAAGAGCCCTCGCGGTTCGGCCCCGGCTCCTGCTGCTCGACGAACCCGTCAACGGTCTCAGCCACGGCGAGGTCGGCCAATTCGCGGATCTGGTCCGGGCGGTGCGCCGGGACTTCGACGTCACTCTCGTGGTGGTCGAGCACCACATGGGGTTCGTGATGGGTCTGTGCGACAAGGTGGTGTGCCTCGATTTCGGGCGCAAGATCGCTGAGGGGCCGCCGGAGGAGATCCAGCGCGATCCGGCCGTCATCGAGGCGTACCTGGGGGTGGCGGCGTGAGCGGGCCTCCCATCGACGGCACCGAGGCCGGGGCGACCGCGGAGCGGGACTTCCTGAAGGTCTCCGGCCTGCATGCCGGATACGGACAGGCCCGGGTGCTCCACGGCCTGGACTTCTCCGTCGCCCGGGGCGAGGTGTGCGCCGTCCTCGGACCCAACGGCGCGGGCAAGACCACAACCCTGCGAGCCCTGTGCGGCATGATCCGCGGCCGCGGATCGGTGACCCTGAACGGTGCTGAGTTGCTGGGCCGTTCCCCGGAGCAGGCCGCCCGGCTCGGTGTGGCGCACGTGCCCGAGGGCCGCGGCACCTTCAACGAGCTGACGGTCGAGGAAAACCTGCGCATCGGCGCGCACCTGCGCACCCGGGGCCCGTGGCGCGGCCGCGGCGAGCGCGCGGCCGTGGCGGCGGACCTGGAACGGATCTACGACCACTTCCCCAAGCTGCGCCAGCGGTCCCGGCAGGCCGCGGGCAGTCTCAGCGGCGGCGAGCAGCAGATGCTCGCCATCGGCAGGGCGCTGATGCTGCGGCCCGCGCTGCTCCTGCTGGACGAACCATCCCTGGGGCTCGCGCCCCTGGTCACGCGTGAGCTGTTCGAGATCGTCCGCACCATCAACGAGGAGGAGCGCACCACCGTGGTCGTTGTTGAGCAGAACGCCCAGCTCGCGCTGGACATCGCGCATCAGGCCCATGTGCTGGAGGCCGGCCGTCTGGTGCTGTCGGGACCGGCCGCGCAGATCCGCGAGGACGGGCAGGTCGCCGAGGTGTATCTCGGCGTTCCGGCCCGCTCCGGGCAGGGCGGGTGAGCGCGTTGACAGATCTGCTTCAGCAAGTGGTGGAAGGGATCGGCTCCGGAGCGGTGTACGCCAGCCTGGCACTGGCCCTGGTACTGATCCACCGGTTCACGGGGATCGTCAACTTCGCGCAGGGCGAACTCGCGATGCTCTCCACGTACGTGGCCTGGCAACTGATGGCGTCCGGAATGCCGTTCTGGCTGGCGCTGCCGGTCACCCTGGCCGTGTCCTTCGCCGGCGGCATGCTGGTGGAGCGGATCGTCATCCGGCCTGTGCAGGGTGCCCCCGAACTGACGGTGGTCATCGTCACCGTGGGCCTGTTCATCTTCGTCAACGCGGCGGCCGGTCTGATCTGGTCGTTCACCGTCAAGGACTTCCCGCAGCCGTTCCCCGACGGCGGGATCGACCTGGCGGGGGTGAGCATGGACTGGTCCACCCTCGGGATCATCGGCGTGGTGGCCGCGGTGATGGGCCTGCTGTATCTGCTCTTCCAGCACACCTCGATCGGCCTGGTGATGCGGGCGGTCGCCGGCAACCCCGCGTCCGCCCGGTTGTCGGGCATCCGTGTGAGCCGGGTGCTGATGCTCGGCTGGGGGCTGGCCGCGACGGTCGGCGCGGTGTCGGGCGTGCTGGTCGCTCCGGTGCTGTTCCTGGAGCCGAACATGATGGGCGGGGTGCTGATCTACGCGTTCGCCGCGGCCACCCTCGGGGGCTTCGACAGTCCGGTGGGAGCGGTCGTCGGCGGCCTGTTCGTGGGAGTGGCCGAGACGCTGGCGGGCGCCTACGTGGACGTCATCGGCGCCGATCTGAAGGTCGGCGTACCCCTGGTGATCATCCTCGCGGTGCTGCTGGTGCGGCCCCAGGGCCTGTTCGGACGTGCGGCGGTGGAGCGGGCATGAGAACGATGACCGCGGTCCTCGACCGCACCCGGCTCGCGCGCCTCGCGCTCACCGCGCTGCTCGCGGCGGCCATCGCCCTGGCCGTGCCCTTCTACTTCGCCCCCTTCCAGGTCTTCCAGTTGAGCATGGTGCTGGTGTACGCCGTGGCGCTGGCCGGACTGAACCTGCTCGTCGGCTTCGGCGGACAGATCTCGCTCGGCCACGGCGCGTTCTTCGCGGCCGGCGCCTACACCGCGGCGATCATGCTCGACCGGTTCGACACCGGCCACCTGGCCACCCTGCCGGTCGCGGCCGCGGCATGCTTCCTGCTGGGACTCGGCTTCGGGGTGCCCGCACTGCGGCTGCGCGGCCTGTACCTGGCGCTGGTGACCCTCTCCTTGGCAGTGTTCCTGCCACCGCTGCTCAAGCGGCTGGAGGCCGTGACCGGCGGCTCCATGGGCCTGACGGTGGAAAAACCGCAGCCACCGGCCTGGAGCGGGCTGGCGGAGGACCAGTGGACGTACTTCGTCGTCCTCGCCGTCGCCGCGGTGGCGCTGTTGCTGGCCCGCAACCTGCTGCGCTCCCGGGTCGGGCGCGCACTGCTCGCGGTGCGGGACAACGAGAGCGCGGCTGAAATCATGGGCGTGCGGCTGTCGCTGCACAAGACCTTCGCCTTCGCATGGAGCGCGATGTTCGCGGGCGTCGCCGGGTGCCAGTACACCTGGGTGATCGGCTTCGTCTCGCCGGACTCCTTCAGCTTCGTCCTGTCCATCACGCTGCTGGCCGGCCTGGTGGTCGGCGGGCTCGCCTCGCTGTACGGGCCGCTGCTCGGTGCGGCGTTCGTGATGTACGTACCGAGCGTGGCCCAGGACCTCAGCGAGGCGGCACCCGGTGTGGTGTTCGGCCTGCTGATCATCGCGGTGATGTTCGTGGCTCCGACCGGGCTGGCCGGCCTGGCGAGCCGGGCCGGGGGTGCCGTCGCCCGTCGCCGCGCCCGCGCAGCCCCGTCCGACCGATCGCCGGTGGCGGAGTCCGCGCCCGAGTCCACGTCCGAACCCTTCGCGCCCCCCACCCCTGCGAATCCCGCATCTGTCGAGGCCGAACCCGTGGGCGCCCCGCCCCGCACGGAAAAGGAATGAATCACATGCGCAACATCACCGTTCTGCGGGCGGCCGCGGCAGCGACCGCCGCGCTGCTCACCGCGACCGCCTGCAGCACCCAGCGAGGTCAGGACGACCAGGGCACCGTCGCCGGCGGCGCCTGCAAGGGTCAGCAGACCACGGGCATCACCGACAAGACCATCAAGCTGGGCGGGATCTACCCGCTGTCCGGGCCGGCCTCCGCTTACGGCACCATCAGCAAGGGCGTCGGTGCCTACTTCCAGTACGTCAACGACCACGGCGGCATCGGCGGCCGCAAGGTGGAGTTCGTCGTCCGTGACGACGGCTACCAGCCGCCCAAGGCGGTGGAGGAGGCCCGCCGGCTGGTCGAGCGGGAGAAGGTCTTCGCCGTCTTCCAGACCCTGGGCACTCCCTCCACGGCGGCCGTGTGGGACTACCTCAACCAGCAGAAGGTGCCGCAGCCCTTCGTCGCAACCGGCGCCTCCGTCTGGGGCGCGGACACCAAACACCCCTGGACCATCGGCTGGCAGCCCAACTACGTCGCCGAGGCGCGCATGTACGCCAAGTACCTCAAGGACGAGAAGCCGAAGGCGAAGGTCGCGGTCCTCTACCAGAACGACGACTTCGGCAAGGACCTGCTCGGCGGGTTCAAGAAGGCCGTCGCCGGCAGCGGCGTCAAGGTGGTCGCGGAGGAGAGTTACGAGGTCACCGACCCGTCCGTCTCTGCGCAGATGACGAGTCTCGCCCGCTCAAAGGCGGATGTGCTGCTGGATGTCACCACGCCCAAGTTCGGCAGCCAGGCCCTTGCCGCCGATGCCAAGAACACCCGGTGGAATCCGCTGCACATCGTGAACAACGTGGCCTCGTCCGCCGCCGTGCTCAAGCCGGTCGGCTTCAAGAACGTCCAAGGGGTGGTGTCCGCCACGTACTTCAAGGACCCTGCCGACCCGCGGTGGGCGCAGGACCCGGAGGTGAAGACGTATCAGGACGCGATGCACAAGTACGCACCGGACACCGACCCGGCCAACCAGTTCAACGCCTACGGCTGGGCCGTCGCGGCGAGCCTGCACAAGGCCCTGGACGCGATGAAGTGCCCGACCCGCGAGGGGCTGCGGGACGCGGTGCGCAACCTCAAGGACGTGAAGGTGGGCATGCTGCTGCCCGGGGTCACCCTGTCCACCGGCCCGGACGACGCCTTCCCCATCGAGACGCTGCAGTTGATGCGGTTCAAGGGTGAACGGTGGCAGCTCTTCGGCAAGCCCGTGGACACCCGCAAGGAGTTCGGCCCGCTCACCGATTGAGCGAGGGAGGGTCCGGGGGCGGATTCGGCGCCCCCGGACCCCTGGGACATACCGACCAGTTAGTATCTCCTTCGGGTGTCACAGGCACCGACCCCCGCGGCATGCCTCGCCTCATACGGCCTGGGCGGGGGCCTTCTCGGTGTCGACGGGCTTGACCGCGCGGACGATGGCGGAGTGCATGCCGTCGGCGACCGGGTGGGTCGGGGTGATGGTGATGTCGGTGAAGCCGGCGGCCTGCAGGCCCGCCCGGTACTCGGCGAAGGACAACGCGCCGGCGATGCAGCCGGCGTGGTCGCCGCGCTCGGCGCGCTGTGCGGGGCTGAGGGCGTCGTCGGCGACGACGTCGGAGACGCCGAGGCGGCCGCCGGGCCTGAGGACGCGGAACGTCTCGGCGAAGACGGCGGGCTTGTCGGTGGACAGGTTGATGACGCAGTTGGAGATCACCACGTCGATCGTGTTCGCGGGCAGCGGGACGGCCTCGATGGTGCCCTTGAGGAACTCCACGTTCGTGGCGCCCGCCTTCTGCGCGTTGGCGAGGGCCAGGGTGAGCATCTCGTCGGTCATGTCGAGTCCGTAGGCCTTGCCAGTGGGGCCGACGCGGCGGGCGGACAGCAGGACGTCGATGCCGCCGCCGGAGCCGAGGTCGAGGACGCGTTCGCCTGCGCGCAGTTCCGCGACGGCGGTGGGGTTGCCGCAGCCGAGCGAGGCGGCCACGGCCTCGGCGGGCAGGGCGTCGCGCTCGTCCGCGGCGTACCAGGTCGAGCCGAAGTTCTCGTCGGTTTCGACCGGCTGCGGCCCGCAACAGCCGGCGCGGCCCTCGGTGACCTGCACGGCCGCCGCCGCGTACCGCCGACGGACGGTTTCACGCAGATCAGTGGACTGCTCGCTCATGACTCACTCCCAGGTGACGGGGCTCAGCACGGCCCCGGAACGGCCTGTATTGATGTTCATTGATGCAACCTTGCGCCTTGAATCGAAAAACGTCAACATAGAGGCATGTCGAAACAAGATCTTGAGGTGATCGGCCAGGACGCCGCCTGCTGCCCGGGCCTGTCCGCAGCGCCGCTCGACGAGGACCAGGCGACCGAGCTGGCCAAGGTCTTCAAGGCCCTGGGCGATCCGGTCCGGCTGCGCCTGATGTCGATGATCGCCTCACGCGGCCAGGGCGGCGAGGTCTGCGTCTGCGAGCTGACCCCCGCCTTCGACCTCTCCCAGCCGACGATCTCCCACCACCTCAAGCTGCTGCGTCAGGCCGGGCTCATCGACTGCGAGCGCCGCGGCACCTGGGTGTACTACTGGGTGCTGCCCGGCGTCCTGGACCGACTCGCCGCGTTCCTCACCACGTCCCGGAACGCCGGAGCCACCGCGTGAGCGCGCCGCTCGCCCGCCGCGCCGCGGCCGAAGGGATCGGGACCGGGCTGCTGGTGGCGGTGGTGGTCGGCTCGGGCATCCAGGCCACCGAACTGTCGCGCGACGTCGGCGTGCAACTGCTCGCCAACTCCCTCGCCACCGTCTTCGGCCTGGGCGTGCTGATCGCCCTGCTCGGACCGGTCTCCGGCGCGCATTTCAACCCCGCCGTCACCCTCGCCGCCTGGTTCACCGGCCGCCGCGACGCTGACGGCTTCACCCTTCGTGATGTCGCCGCGTACGTGCCCGCCCAGATCTGCGGCGCGATCGGCGGTGCCGTCCTGGCCGACGCGATGTTCGCCAGGCCGCTGGTGAAGTTCTCCACCCACGACCGGTCGGCCGGCCATCTGTGGCTCGGGGAAATCGTGGCGACCGCCGGGCTCGTCGCCCTGGTCTTCGGCCTGGAGCGCATCCGCCGGGCCGCGCTCGGCCCGGTCGCGGTGGCCTGCTACATCGGGGCCGCCTACTGGTTCACCTCCTCCACGTCGTTCGCCAACCCGGCGGTGACCGTCGGCCGGGCCTTCACCGACACCTTCGCCGGGATCGCGCCCGCCTCCGTCGCCCCGTTCATCGCCGCCCAACTGCTGGGCGCCGCACTCGGGCTGGGCATGGTGGCCGCCGTCCACGGCCCGAAACCCGCCCCGGCACGCCGCGAGGCGGCAGCGCACGGCGAACCCGAACTCGCCTCCTCCTGACCACACCCCGCCCTTCGAGAAGGACCCCCGCCATGAGCACTTCCGCCCCGCGCCCGTCGGTGCTGTTCGTCTGCGTCCACAACGCCGGCCGCTCCCAGATGGGCGCCGCTTTCCTCACCCACCTCGCCGGTGACCGGGTCGAGGTCCGCTCGGCCGGCTCCGCGCCCGCCGACTCCGTCAACCCAGCGGTCGTCGAGGCGATGAAGGAGGTCGGCATCGACATCTCCGCCCAGACACCGAAGGTCCTCACCACGGAGGCTGTGCGGTCCTCGGACGTGGTCATCACCATGGGCTGCGGGGACGCCTGCCCGGTCTTCCCCGGCAAGCGGTACCTGGACTGGCAGCTGGACGATCCCGCCGGCCAGGGCGTCGACGCGGTACGGCCGATCCGGGACGCCGTCGAGCAGCGCGTGCGCGGGCTGCTTGCCGAACTCGGCATCGCGGCCTCCGCATGACCTGATTCCGCACACCGAGCGGTGTTCGGTTATCGGAGCACGGGTACCGTGAACACGACAGTCACGGCGCTACGCGGAGCGGAGCGCGGAGCGATACGGGGGTGCAGCGGTGGCCCGACCGACCAGGCCGATCCTCAGCAGGGCACGGATCTGCGCCGCGGCACTGGCCGTCGTGGACCGTGACGGGCTCGCCGAGTTGTCGATGCGCAAGCTCGCCGGGGAGCTCGGCGTCCAGGTCTCCTCGCTGTACGAGCACGTCAAGACCAAGGACGACGTCCTTCACGATGTCGCCAACACCATCATGGAGAGCGTGGACGTCTCCGCCTTCGACACCGGCGACTGGCGGCACGCCGTGGCGTCCTGGGCCCGGTCCTATCGCGCCGCCCTCGCCGCCCATCCCCACATCGTGCCGTTCCTGGCGTACGGACCGGCCCGCCGTGAGGCGTCGCTGCGACGCGCCGATGCCGTGCACGGCGGCCTGGTGGGGGCCGGATGGCCGCCGCGGTACGCCACGATGATCGGGGCCTCGACCAAGTATCTGGTGATCGGATCGGCGATGACCTCGTTCGCCCGGGGGTTCGAGGACGAGGCGCAGGTCTACATCGAACGCTATGCGCACCTGACGGACGCGCACCGGCTGCGTGACCATGCCGACACCATCGACCGGGACAGTTTCGAACTGGCCCTGGAGATGTTCCTCGACGGCCTCGACCGCCTGCACGCGCGCCTCGCAACACCTCAAGGGTCAATCGAGGGCCCTTGAGCCGCACGGCTTGCGGCCCCACCCTGCCCGTCACCGACTTTCCGCCGACGTTATGCGCCGATGCCTTGTACGGCGGTGTGACCCGCTCTAAGCTCCCACAACCGAACGGCGTTCGGTTGTGGGGTGCAAGACCCCGGTGCGGACACGACCACGCGCCACCGCTCTCAGCGAGGAGTTGATTGTCGTGTCCGGAATCCATGAACCGCCCCACGGGCTGCACGAGCCACGCAGACGACCGCCGTCGCCCCTGGGTGAAACACCCGAAGAGGGCACCACGCCCGAGGCGATGGCTTCTCTCGCGGGACTGCGCGCCGCACGCCGCTCCCGGATCGCCCCCGTCGCCGCCGCCGTTGTCGGCCTCTACCTGCTCAACGCCCTCCTGGCGAGCACGGCGGCAGACGTCATGGCGCTCAGAATCGTCGGTCATGTGAACGTCGGGCTGGGGCTGGCGCTGCTGCAGTGCGGCACCACGCTCGCGGTCTGCCGGTGGTACGCACGATACGCACGCACCACCGTGGATCCGCTCGTGGAAAGAGCCCGCGCCGGGCTCGGGTACCGAGGGGAGGAGCGTTGAACACTGCCTCCGTGCCCGCCCAGACGACCCACACCGGACTCGTCATCACCGTCTTCGCGGTGTTCGTCGTCGCCGTCGTGCTCATCTCCCTGCTGGACGCCTCGCAATCGGACACGCCCCGCCGCTTCTTCGTCAGCGGCGGCCGCCTGTCCTCCGCCCGCAACGGCATCGCATTGTTCGGCGACTTCATCTCCGCCGCGACGCTGTTGGGCACTCCCGGCCTGATCGCCCTCGCCGGGTTCGACGGCATCCCCTATCTGCTCGGCCCCATCGTGGCCTGGGCCGTCATTCTCCTGCTGATCGCAGAGCCGTATCACCACACGGGCCGCTACACGGTCGGCGATGTGCTGGCGCACCATCTCCGGCCCCGCCCGGTCCACTTGGCCCTGGGGGTCGCCACCCTCGTGATCTCCCTGTTCTATCTGACCGCGCAACTGGTTGGCGCCGGCGCCCTCGCCGCACCTCTGCTCGGCATCACCGGAGCAGTCGCCCAGCACTTCATGATGCTGTTCCTCGGCATCCTGATGATCATCTACGTGGCTCTCAGCGGCATGCAGGGAGCGACGCTGGTGCAGTGCTTCAAAGCCGCCTTCCTGATGGTCGCCAGCGCATACCTGGCCCTGCTCGTACTGGCGAAGTTCGGCTGGAACCCCAGCGACCTGCTGGAGGCCGCGGCCCACCGCAGCGGCGTCGGTGAGCACTTCCTGGCGCCCGGGGCACGGTCCCCGGGCGGTGACGCCGAAACGCTGGACTCGCTGAGCCTCCAACTGGGAGCGGTGCTCGGGGCTGCCGGCCTTCCGCATCTCCTGCTGCGCCTGTGCGTGGTGCCCGACGCACGCGCCGCCCGACGCTCCGTCCAGTGGACGGCAGTTCTGACGTGCGTCTTCTGTCTGATCGCCGGAGTACTGGGCTTCGGCGCGGCAGCCGTACTGGGCCCCGAGGCGATCACGAGCGGCAACTCCTCCGGAAATACGGCCACTTTGCTGCTGGGCGGCTCCCTCGGTGGGTCACTGCTGCTGACGGTGATGTCCTGCGTGGCGTTCGCGACCATCCTGGCCGTCGTGGCGGGCGTCGCCCTCGCAGCCGCCACCTCCGTGGCGCACGACATCTACGGCGTGGTCATCAGGAAGGGCAGAGCCACCGACTCCCAGGAAGTGCGGGTCGCCCGGGTCTCGGTGGTGCTGATCGGCTGCGCGGCGACGGCTCTTTCGCTGTGGGCCACACGCCTCAACGTGTCCTTCGCCGCCGGACTGGCCTTCGCCGTCGCTGCTTCGGCCATCCTCCCCGCGCTGCTGTACGGCCTGTACTGGCGGGGCTTCACCACCACCGGAGCGGTGTGGAGTGTCTACGGCGGCCTGATCTGCTCGGTGTCACTGGCGGTGTTCTCCCCAGCCGTGTCCGGAACTCCGTCGGCGTTGTTCCCCCACATGGACTTCGCCGTGTTCCCGCTGAAGTATCCGAGCATCGTCTCCATCCCTCTGGCCTTCCTGCTCGGATGGCTCGGCTCTGTACTGGGCAGGGACAAACCCCACTCGGCTGCCCGTTCGGCGTTCGAACTCCGCATGCTCGCGGGCAGCGACGCCTCGTGAAACGCACCGCCGTGGGCGGGAAGGCTCCAGTGCCGGCCCGGTGATCAGCTGGGCGTCTCCGTGCTTCGTAGGAGACGGACTCGCGCAGGCCTCCGGAACGATGCCCCCGGAGGCCTGCGCCACACGTTCGGATTATGGATGTTCGGCGGAACGGCGAGCCTGCCAAACATGCCTGAGTGCTTCGAGCCCGCTCCTGGGGAAGTGCTCACCCCACTTGCCTCGGTACCCACTCTCGCCATGGACGTCGCGACCTCTTCGAAGCAGCGAACCACCGCACGGGCGAGACCACCGACGCTCAACGCTCCTGACCACAGCTCGGTACCGGCGTTGTCGTGGTCACCGCCATGCCGGAGTTCGAGCAGGCGGAGCCGGACGGAGTCCTCTCCCCCCTGCGAGCGTGTGAGGAAGTGCCGGATGTCAGCCGCCAAAGCCGACATCTGCTCCCCGGCCTCCAGCCACGCGGTCACCGAGGCGCTCCAGCCGCCCGCGGCCTTCGGCCATGGGCGCAGAGTCCAGGTCAGACCGACATGCCCACCGGGCCGGAACACCGCCGAGACGGCAAGGTCCCGGTCGTCGGTCTGCCGGCCCCGTTCGCCGTCCCGCCCCCGGTAGTCCGAACCCAGCTCCTCCAGGAACGATGCGAGATCGCTGTCCCAGACCCAGGCGACCACCTCGTTCACATGGGCGGCCGGTCCTGGAGCCCATGCCTCGACGGCCTAGTGCACGGAGTCCTCGTCGAAGCTGAACCGATCACAGAACTTCACGCCGACGGACTGGTTGTCCTGGCAGCGAACAGTCACACCCAACTGCTCGTCGATGGCGCTGTCACCGTCTGGAGAGGTCACAAGTCGAACGCTAGGCCGGCATCACATCCGTCGTCACCAGAGTTCCTCTGGGGGAGGTGGCGCCCCGGCGGACCCCGGCGGATGTTAGCCGCATGTTAGATCTCGGCGCCCAATCTTGATGGGCCGGGCGGGCGGCCGCATGCTCATGCGCACTCCCCGCCAGGGGCATCGTTCACTGTCCCCGAAACCGTCCGGACTGGAGCCGCCATGTCCTCGTTTGCCGTCATGCCCGAAACCTCGCCCGAGGCCCGCGCGAAACGCCGGTTCGCGCTCATCGGGGGATCGTTGGGCAACCTCGTCGAGTGGTACGACTGGTTCGTCTACGCGAGCTTCGCGATCTACTTCGCCGACGCGTTCTTCCCGGGCGACAATCCGACCACCCAGCTGATGAACACCGCAGGAATCTTCGCGGTCGGCTTCCTGATGCGACCGGTGGGCGGCTGGGTGCTCGGCCGCGCCGCCGACCGGCACGGCCGCAAGAGCGCGCTCACGCTCACGGTGGCCATGATGACGCTGGCCGCCCTGCTGATCGCCGTCGCACCCGGCTACGACCAGGCGGGCTACCTCGGGGCTGTGGTGCTGCTGCTGGCGCGGCTGCTGCAGGGGCTGAGCATCGGCGGCGAATACGCGGCCAGCGCCACCTACCTGACCGAGGCCTCGGCCCGCAACCGGCGCGGCCTGGGCTCGTCGTTCCAGTACGTGTCGATGACCTGCGGCCAATTGCTGGGCCTGGGCGTCCTGATCACCCTGCAACACACCCTCACCACCGCCCAGTTGGAGAGCTGGGGCTGGCGCATCCCGTTCGTGCTCGGGGCGCTCTTCGCCGTGGTGGTGTTCTGGCTGCGGCGCCGGCTGCGGGAAACCGACGCCTTCACCGAGGAATCGGACACGGGCCATGACGACACCGGCCGCGGCACGCTGGCCCTGCTGTGGCAGCATCGCCGCCAGGCGGGCCTGGTCATGGCGCTCACCCTGGGCGGCACCGTCGCCTACTACACGTACACCACCTATCTCACCAAGTACCTCATCGGCAGTGCGGGCCTGGCCAAGAACACCGCCACCCTCGTGAGCTTCGCCGCCCTGTCCGTCTTCGCCGTGCTGCAGCCCTTCGCCGGGATGCTGTCGGACCGTATCGGCCGCCGCCCGCTCCTGATCACCTTCGCGGTCGGCTGCACCGTCGGCACGTACCCGATCATGACCGCGCTCGGGTCCGTGTCCTCCTTCTGGCAGGCGCTCGGCCTGTCCCTGCTGGCCCTGGTCATCGTCACCGGATACACCTCGATCAACGCGGCCGTGAAGGCGGAGCTCTTCCCCACCCGGGTGCGGGCCCTGGGCGTGGCGCTGCCGTACGCGATCGCCAACGCGCTGTTCGGCGGCACGGCGGAATATGTGGCGCTGTGGTTCAAGGACGCCGGCCACGAAAAGATGTTCTTCTGGTACGTCTCCGGGTGCGCGCTGGTCTCCCTGGTCACCTACGTGTTCATGCCGGACACCCGCACGGCAGTCCTCAGCCGCGCCGAGGCCGACGCCGACGCCGACACGGCCCCCGCCTCGGCAGCCTCGGCGTACCGCGCCGAAGGCGTTCGCTGATCGTCCCGGTGACCTGGGCCGGCCGTTTCCGTAAGCTGCGGTCCAGGTTGTCCAGGTCACCGCTCCCCAAGGACTCCCCATGCACGCCCTTCTCGTCGAGGACGACGACCGTATGGCCCAGGCGCTCGTCACGGCCCTCGCCCAGCGTGGACACAGTGTCCGCCGGGTCGGCCGGGCCCTGGACGCCCTGCGGCATGTCCGCGAGGCGCAGTTCGTCCTCCTCGACCTGGGCCTTCCCGACCTGGACGGTCTGGAGCTGCTGCGGCGCCTGCGCACCGTCTGCGACGCCCCACTGATCGTCGTCACCGCCCGCTGCGAGGAGCGGGACATCGTGCAGGGGCTGCGTGCCGGAGCCGACGACTATGTGGTCAAGCCGTTCCGCATGGCCGAGTTGATGGCCCGGATCGACAGCGTGCGCCGCAGGACCACGTCGCCGCCCGGCCGCCCGGACGGCGGCGCCGCGTCTTCCGTCCGCGCGGGCGACGTGGAGATCGACCTCGCGGGCCGTACCGTCACCGTGGCCGATGCGCTTGTGCGGCTCACTCGCCGCGAGTTCGACGTCCTCGCCTTCCTCGCCGAGCGACCGGACCAGGTCCACTCCCGGGAGGAGATCCTGGACCGCATCTGGGGCGATGCCTTCCTCGCCACAT
This sequence comes from Streptomyces sp. NPDC025638, assembly GCF_055558775.1. NCBI lineage: Bacteria > Bacillati > Actinomycetota > Actinomycetes > Kitasatosporales > Streptomycetaceae > Streptomyces > Streptomyces sp. NPDC025638. The sequence goes on from NZ_JBVHLX010000014.1 coordinate 84,000, forward strand.
CCCGTTCGCTGGACGTGCACGTGGCCGGCATCAGAGCCAAGACCGGCCGGGCCGGTCTGGTGCGCACCGTCCGCGGCTTCGGCTACCAGCTCGGCTCTCCCTCGGCCGACGGAGCAGGGCACGGCGAAGGCGACGCCGGCGGATGAGACGCCGACTGATGATCGTTCTGATGGTGCTCATGGGAGCGGCGATGCTGCTGCTGTCCCTGCCATTGGCCGACTCCTACGCGAGCGGACGCACCGAACGACTGCTACTCCAAAGACGCTCCGAGGCGGTGCGGTTCGCCGATCTGGCCGACCGGGTGCGCACACGGGCCGACCGTACCGAGCTGTCCGCCGAGATCAGCCGCTACGCGGAGTTGTACGGAGCCTCGGTGGTCGTGGTCGACACGACAGGGCGTACGGTCGCACGGGCCGGGACAGCCTTCATCGTCTCCGCCGACTCCACAGCGGGCGAGGCCTTGCGCCGTGCGCTGACCGGCCGTTCCACCGAACAGCTGCCCACCGTGCGGCCCTGGGGGCCCGACACGGTGGTCCTGGCCGAGCCGGTCGGCCAGGACGAGCGCGTCAGCGGCGCGGTGCTCGTGGCGGCGCCCACCGACGCCGCCCGCCGGGACGTGTCCGTGCGCTGGTCCCTCATTGCCGCCGGGGCGCTGGCCGCCTTCTCGGCCGCGGCACTGGCCGCGGTGGCCATCGCCCGGTGGCTGATGCGGCCGGTCCGCGACCTGGACCGGGCCGTGGAGGGCCTGGCCGCCGGGAGTCTCCAGACGCGGGTGGTCACCGAGAGCGGACCGCCGGAACTGCGTCGGCTGCGCAAGCACTTCAACGCCATGGCGGAGGCCGTGGCCGACTCGGTCGGCCGCCAGCGCGACTTCGTCGCCGACGCCTCGCATCAACTGCGCAATCCGCTGGCCACCTTGGTGCTCCGGCTGGAGAACGTCGAGCCGCACCTGCACCCCGGCCCCGGCAGGGACGAGCATGCCCGAGCCCTGGAGGAGGCGGAACGTCTTGAAGAACTGCTCGATGGTCTGCTCACCCTGGCACGGGTGGAGTCGGGCACGGCGCAACCGGTCGACCAGGACGTCTCCCGGGCGGTACGGGAGCGGGTGGCGGCCTGGGGGCCGGTCTTCCGCGACGCCCAGCTGGAACTGACCGTCACCGCCGTCGCGGCCGGCCTCAGCGCACGGGCGCTGCCCGACGCGGTGGGCCGGTTCCTGGACGCCGTCCTCGACAATGCCACCAAGTTCATACCTCCCGGCGGCCACGTGGAGGTGCGGGCCATACCGCGGGACGGCGAGGTGACCGTACGCGTCTGCGACGACGGCCCGGGCGCCGACGAGGAGCAACTTCCCCTGCTGCTAAGGCGGTTCGCCCGAGCCCCCGAGCACCAGAACGTCCCCGGCAGCGGTCTGGGCCTGGCCATCGCCGACGAGATCGCCCAACTCAGCGGCGGCCGGCTCACAGCGGCCCGCAACCTCCCGCACGGCCTGGTCCTGGAACTGACGCTCCCGTCCAGCTGACCCGTCAGCCGTACACCGAGCGGTAGTAGGCGACCGCGCCCGGATGCAGGGGCACCTCACCGGTGGAGATGGCGAACCTGGGCTCAAGCCGCGCTCCCGCCGTCACCTCCCGCAACAGAACCCGCCACTCGTCGAACACCACCTGCAGCACCTCCCGCGCCGCACGCTGCGGTACCTCCGCGCGCGTCATGAGGTAATTGCCGACCCCGATGGTGCCCACCGGCTCCTTCAGTCCGTAGGCCCCCGCCGGAAGCGTCACCGCCGTGTAGACCGGTCCGTACCGCTCGCGCAGATCGCTCACCTGCCCGTCCAACGGCAGGAATCGCAGCGGCAGTTGGCGTGCCAGGGACGAGAGTGCGGGCGTGGGCACGCCACCGGACCAGATCAGCGTGTCCACCGAGCCCGCCCGCAGCGATGTCACCGACTCCGAGAGCCCGAGCTCCCGCTCCCGTACCGACCTGTGTCCGGTCAGCCCGGCCACCCGCAACAGGCGCCGCGCCACCACCTGCGCCCCCGAGCCCGGAGCACCCACGGCGACCGGCCTTCCGGCGAGATCCTGAACGGTCCGCACCGGCCCGTTCGCCGGCACCACCAGGTGCGTGTAGTTCACGTAGACCCGCGCAAGAGCCGCGACCGCGGCCGGGCGGGAGAAGGGTGACCGGCCCCGTACCGCGTCCTGTGCGCTGTCCGCCATCGCGAGAGCGAGCTCCGCCGAGCCGTCGTCCAGCATCCGCAGGTTGTCCACGCTCGCCGCCGTACTCACCGGACCGATCCGCAGCCGGCCCGTGTGCTGCGCGACCGCCGTCGCCAAAGCCCTTCCGAAGGCGTTGTACGGCCCGCCCTGCGGGCCCGTCGCGAACCGCAGCCGCCGCACCGGTTGCGAGTCCTTGGAGCAACCGGCCAGCACGGTGGCCGCCGCGGAGCATGCTGCCCCCAGCAACCGTCGGCGGCTCGCCTCTGCCCCAGTCACGACGGAAGCGTAACCGCACCCCGGCACGCACCGGCGCCGACGGTCCTTGAGGTTCGTGTCTGCCGCATTGCCCCGGCCGTGGCCGTTCATCGCCACTGAGGGTTGTTCAGCGTCAGGGATGCCCGCTCGGCGGCCAGTGTCCGTACCAGAGGATGTCCGAAACCCAGCCCCTCGATGATGTCGGGCAGCCGGGCCTCCAGCAGTTCCCGGTACTCCGGCCCGTGTTTCGGGCGCAGCAGGGAGAGCAGGATCCGTGCCGCCATCAGCGTCGCGTGGTGGGTCCGTCCCAGGCTGCGGTCCGCGTCCGCCAGGGTCTGCCGAGCCGTTGCCGATGCCGCCTCCACGTCCCCGCACCGCTCCAGGGCATGCGCCAGCCGGTAACCGGTGTGGACTACGACCGGGTGGCCACGGCCCAGGGAGGCCGAGCCCCGTTCGATCGCGTCCCGGCAGCCGCGGACGGCTTCCTCGTAGCGGCCCTGTTCGAGCAGGATCCCGGCACGTTCGGTGAGCGCGGCGGCGACCGCGGGGCTGGACTCGCCGTCCGAGTCGGCGAGCAGAGCGACCCGCGCGTCGACCTCGGCGAGGACGGCCTCCCCGTCCGCGCCGTCGCGGTCCCCACGGGCCTGGAAAAGGGCGGCGCGGACATCGATGGTGTCCGGGTCGTCCGTGCCCAGCGCCGCCTCGAAGTCGGGCAGTACCGCCTCCCACAGGGCCACGGCCTCCTCGCGGCGCCCGGCGCGCTCGGTGATGACGGCCAGGTTGTTGCGGGCCAGCAGCGTCGGCCGGGCTGCGGGCCCGTGGACCTCGGAACAGCGGGCGATCAGCCGCTCCACGATCCGGGCGGACGCGTCGTACTCGCCCATGCCGAGGTACATGTGGCCCAGGTTGCTGCGCAGCCCCCACACATCGGGGTGGTCAGGGCCGAGCTGCGCCGCGCGCACTGCGATGACCTCCTCCAGCAGGCGCGCGCCCCGCCGCTGGTCGCCCGCCTGGTCGTACGCCGCGGCGAGGTTGGCGCGTACCGTCAGTGCGGCCGAGGCGTCCGGCCGCAGGTTCCTCTTGGCGGTCCGGGCGACTCGCTCGGCCAGCGGAGCCGCGGCGTTGCCCATGTTGTTCTGGAGCAGTAGCACGACGGCACGGCTGAGGAAGGTGGCCCCCGAGGGGGTGTCGTCCTCGGGACCGGTCAAGTTTGTCCACTTGGTGATGTGCGGCAGGAGCCGCAGGCAGCGCGCGGTTTCGCCGGGGGAGCCCGGCTCGCCCAGGTGTGCCTGCAGCAGGTGCAGGGCGAGGTCCCGCCCCGCGTCGTCGAGGGTGGTCAGGAGCCAGTGCCGGGTGGTTTCGGGAAGGGTGAACCCACCGTCGTCACGCGGGACCAGCCGCCCCGCCGCGGCCAGCCCGGACAACGCGGCGGGCCCTGGCATGCCGTCCGCGCCGGAGAACAGCTCGACGGGGACGGGATCGCCGTCGAGCCAGGCCAGGACGGATGCGAGGGCCAACTCGTCGATGCTCAGCCCGGTCAGTGCGGCGGACCGGTCCGGTTCGGTCATCGGTCAGGCTCCCGTGTGGATGTACGACGCCCAGTTGGTGGGTGTCGCGCGGTAGTCGGCGCGCAACTCCCGTACGGCCGCGTGGAGGGCGAGGGCGGCCTCGTCGGTGCGCGGCGGATGTGCTCCCGATCCGGTGAGCCGGTCGTAGAAGGCCTGGGAGATCCGTCCGGCCGTCGCGTCGCTGACCGGCCACAGTGCGCCCACCACCTGGCGAAATCCAGCCAGCTGGAACGCGCCGATGAGGTGCAGGGCCTCGTCGGTCAGATCGGGACTGATCTCGGCAGTACTGCACGCGGACAGCATCGCGAGCCGGCGCCCCGGCAGGTGCAGGGCCGCGAGCTCGGCGACGGTCAGGGGATCGTCGCGATGGTCCGCCAGCAGCAAGCGACTGGCGCCGGTGGAGTGGACATCGGTCGTGGCATGACAGGCCAGATGCACGGTGTCTTGCTCGGCGAGCGCGGCGAGGACCGCCTCCTTGGTCGCGTCGGCCCCCTCGATCAAGGTGGCGTCCGGGATCAGGGACCGTACGGCGGTCACTTCCTCCGCCACACCGTGAAGTCGCGAGGCGTCGGGTGCCTCGGCCTGGGCGACGACCAGGGTGCGGGGCGGGGTGGGCCCCGGGGGCGTCCGGCGCACGTAGGCCAGGGCGCGCAGGCTCGCCGTGTACGAGGACACCACCCGGTCCAGCGCGCCGTCGCCGGACGCGGGTCCTGCCGCATGCCAGGGCAGATAACCGAGGAAGCCGATCGGACACCACCACATACGGGGCCAGGCGCCCTCGGGAGAGGCTGTCAGGCCGAGGGCTTCGAGTACCGGCCGCACGGCGGCGGTCCACAGCCAGGCGAGGGTGTCGCGCACTTCGGCCTGCGCTTTCTGGCGTACCCGCAACGGGTAGGTGTCGGTGGTGGCGAAGTGGCGTGCGGTGAGAAAGGTGAGGACGCGGTTGCTGGCGGACTGGTGGTCGAGATCCGGGAGTTCGAGAACCCGCACCGGGTGGGCCGGGTCACCGGTGAGCAGGAAGGCGTAGCCACCGGAGGTGACGGAGGCGACCAGGGCCACCGGGCCGTCGGCGGCGAGCGCGGTGAGGTCGGTATCGTCGTCCGGCGCCGCCTCGCCACGCAGCCGGGACCAGCGCTCCGTCAAGCGGGCGCGCTCGGCGACCAGCTCACGGTCGAGTGCGCGCCGGCGCTCGAAGTCCTCGCCGGCGGCCGCCCGGTCCCGCGCGTCGAGCGCCCGTAACTGTGAGTCCACCAGCCGGAGTTCCTCCGCGCGTGCGGGATCGAGCGTGTTCGGTTCGCGCCGGATGTCCATGGCGTCGCCGGACAAGAGCCCCCGAGTGCGTTCGAGGAGGATCACGACGCGTTCAGGGGCACCGGCGGCCAGCCCGGTGGCGATCACGCGTTCGGTGAGCCCGAAGAAGCTGCGCAGGGTGAGTTCACGGTCGGTCCACAGCGGCGCCGAAGCGACGGTGCGTTGCAGCAGGGCGACGGTGGTGGACAGGTGGTCCAGGGCGTCGGGCGCGGTGACGTCGGTGGCCGCCAACTGGAGCAGGGCCGCGCGCATGCGCACGTCCGCCCGGCCGGCCGGTGCGTCCCGGGCGCGGACGAACCCAGCGGAGGCCTCGGTTCGCAGCGCGGTGGCCGTGCTCGGGTCCGTCTCCAGGACGGCCAGGTGGTACAGCGCCTGGGCGCGCTGGATCTCCGTGGAGATCACGGCGGCGGGCACCGCCTGCTCGCCGAGTGCCAGCAGCCGGTCCGACAGGGCCACGGCGGCGCTCAGCCTGTCGCGGTCGGACTCGGCTGCGCCGAGCAACCGTTGGGCACGGGCGTATTCATCCAGGACGAAGGACTCCCGGTATTCGCCGGCCGTCACCAGGGCCAGGGCGGCCTCACCCACGTGTACGGCCTCCTCCAGCGTGCTCAGCGGTTCCTGGGGGAACAGCGTGTAGGCGTCCGCGAGCATGGAGAGCAGGCCGCACAGCACGGTCACCCGGTTGGGTCTCGTGTCGGTCACCTGCCGCGTCTCGCCGGACCAGAGGTCGGGCTGAGCGGCGACGCTTCGCTGGGCATCGAGTGCCTCCCGCAGCAGCCCGGCGTCGTCCGTCCGTGCCGCGTAACGATGGAGGATCATCGCGTGCAACACGATGAGCCCGGCCTGTTCGGCGTCGCCTTCCGCGGCGAAGTCCGCGAGGGCCCGCCTGCTGGCGTGCACCGCCTCTCGCTGGCACTCCTGGTCCCCGGTGATGTCGAACAGCACGTTGTGGGCCGCGGCCAAGTTGGCACGGGCGGTGGCCTCGTCCGGTGTTTCGGCGTGCGCGGTGTGCGCCAGCGAGGTACGGGCCAGCGCGATCGCCTCTCGGGCCGCGGAGGCGTCATGGGTGACCTGGGCGATCTGGCGCAGGGCGCCGGCGGCGTTGTTGGCGGCCTCGCCCATGACCTCCGGATCCTCGGACGCGGCGAGCATCCTGCGGCACAGGGCGACGCACTCGCGCCAAGCGGTGAGGTCGGAGCCCGCCTCACCCTGATGCTGCCGGAGGATGGCGAGCACGCGCAGAGCCGGGATGTCGACGGGCCGGTCCGGGCCGGGGTGGTCCACGACCGACGTGCAGAACGCGGCCAGACGCCCGTACGACGGGGCGGGCCCGCTCAGCAGCATGCCGAGCGCCGAGCCGAAGTTGTCCGCCGCGGCCTTCCCCGCCGTTCCGGGCCGTCCCGCGGCCACATGGAGCAGCGGTAACGCTTCGAACACCGGCTCGGGATCGGTCAGCAGTCCGCCCAGGACGGCGAGGGCGGCCCCGAGATTGATCATGTGGCCGCCTTCCTCGTCGTCCTCCAGGGACAGCGCCTCGCGGAACCAGCCGACGGCCAGGGCGGCCGCGGAGCAGTCCTGCAGCCGCCGGGCCAGCTCCATCGCGGCCAGGCCGGTGTTGGTGAGGGTGAGCGCGCGTACCGGGGCGTCGGGCGGCAGCACGCGCAGGGCGGCCTGCCCCACCTCCACTGCCTCACGGCACACCGCCAAGTCCGCGATGGCGACGCGGTGAAGGCTGAGCAGAATCGCCAGGTCGGCCAGGACCTGCGGGAGACGAGGATCGGACGGGGCGGCGGACTGCCGTGCGAGCCGTAGCAGATCCAGGGCGAGCGCGAGGTCGGCCGGGTCGTCCGAGCGCAGATGGCGGGCCGCCGGTTCCTTGTGCAGCTCCCACCACACATACGGATCCGTGGTGAACCCGGTCTCCGTGGAGAAGTACCGCCACGGATCGTTGCCGGCCGCGTAGAAGACCCGGATGCGCTCGGGCACCTGATGCGGATCGTGGGCATAGACCGGGCCGAGCAGCTGCGCGGCCGCCGCCACCTCCATCAGGTGACGCTCCGGCGGTCGGCGCGCGGCCCGGTGGAAGAACAGGAACCCCGCGGTCCTGAGCACCTCCGCATCGACGCCCCCAGGCCTGCGATGTGCCAGGAGCGCCACCGTCTCGCTCAGCGCCTCCCGCGACAGCACATCCCCGCCATCGAGGCCGAGTTCCGCGCTCCTGATCCTCGCACTCACACGTCCCAGCAACCGCTTGCGCATGCCTGGCATCCCCCGATCCCCCAGCGGACCGCAGCCCACGGTATCGCCCTGCAGACTGTATGCCCGGATGTCCGGGAAAATCCCTCCCGGACGGGGACGTCACCCTAAACTGCCGGAGTGGCAGACAGCACGCGTTCCGCCCTCACCCCACAAGCCCTGGTCGAGCTCGCCGAGCGGGTGGAACGCCTGTGCCGGGAACAGGGCCGAGACGGACAGCTGACGGCGCTGTTGGAGGAGGCGGGCGCCGCGGGCCTCCTCGACGAAGCGGTTGCACTGATCACCTCCTCCGCATACGACCCACAGCGCATGCGGGAGACACTCGACCGGATCGAGCGGGAACTGGCGGCGCAGGGCGTGCACGGTCTGACCCGGCCGGACCGGGCCTACAGCCCGCTGCCCGGCGTCCGGGTTCCCGGACAGCCGCCGTCCGGCTACGTCTGTCCGCTCTCCCGGTGCACTCGGGGCGAGGCCGTGCAGGGCCGCTGCGCACTGGCGGACCGGCGGCTGCAGGAACTGCCGCTGGGTGGACCGGGGTTTGGGCGACTGTGAGCACGCTGCTCCAGGAACTGTCCAAGAAGGCCGCCGAACGCTGGGCCACTGTCCTCCTCGGGCCGGGGCTGATCTTCGTGGTCTGTGGGCTCGTCGCACACCATCAGGGCTTCAGCCATCCCCTCGATCTCGACGCGCTGCGCTCGTACGTGAAGGACATCGGGACGGACAAGGCCAACCGGGAGCCGGCGAACCTGCTGGTGAGCGTGGGTCTGTTCCTGCTCGGCGTGGCGCTTGCGGGACTGCTCGCGGCCTCGGCCGGCCGGTTCGTCGAGCGATGCCTGTTCCCCGAACACCCTTCGCGGTACGCGACCGTCCTGACCCGCTGGCGTGCCTGGCGCTGGGACAGCGCCGACACCTCACTCACTCGCGCCGTGACCCAGGCGAGCAGGACCGTGGCCCGGGACCGACTGCTGCGCGTGACCACGACGCGGACCTTTCCGGAGGTAGTGCGCCGACAGGTCCGGCGCGACCGGATCGCCGCGACCCGTCCCACCCACCCGACCTGGCCGGCCCAGCGGATGGCGGAGGTGACGGATCGTGTGCGCCGCCGCTACGGCCTGGAACTCGCGGAGGTCTGGCCGCACATATGGTCCGTGGCCGGCGGCGAGTCACGCGCCGACATCCAGACGGTTCGGGACAACACAGCCGCCGCGGCCCGGCTGATGGCCTGGGGCTGGGGCTACGCGGCCCTCGCGTTCGGTACGGGTTGGTACCCCGCGGCGGTACCGGCCGCGGTACTGATGCCGGTGTCTCTGCGCCGCGCCCGCGACGCCGCCGACGTTCTCGCCACGCTCGTCGAGGGTGCGGTGGACCTCCATCTGAGGGAGGTGGCCGAGCGGTTGGGGGTGCCCTGCCCCGATGCGTTCGGACCCGGCACGGCCGCGGCTGTCAACGCGATCCTGCGCGCGTGAGCGACCGCCAGGGCGGGGCGTGACGGCGACGTGCTGCGTGAAACGGCAGGATCGGCGTGAACTCGCCCTGCCGGATGTGCAGTTCGGCGGAGGTTCGGGCAGACCCGCTCACGCATCCGTCGGCTGATGCAGCGCGGTGTCGGCCGGTCCCTGGGTGAAACGCGTGAAGCGGACCTCCAGGCCGTCCCGCTCGGGCGAGCAGCAGAAAGGCCCTGCTGTCGCTGAGGCTTCCGCAGGCAGCGGGGCCAGCCGGACCGTGCGCCAGGGACCGTCCTCGCAGCGGGCGCGGACGGTCACCGCGTCCCCACGGCGGCTGGCCCGCACGGTGACGCGGCGCTTGTGCCAGTCGGGAACCGGGGCCAGCGACCAGTCCGAGACACCTCGGGTGACGACCGCACCCAGCTGGGGCACGCCGTCGGACGCCTCGACCCCCGCCTTGATCCATGTCTCGGCGTCGACGCGCACCATCAGGCCCGCTTGGTCGTAGAGCGTCTCGAAGTCGGCAAAGAAGGTGACTTCGGTTGCGCTGTCCTGCGGGAAGTCGTGGAGCAGGGCGTGTCCGTCGTCGCGTATGAAGCCGTAGCTGGTGGTGCGCCAGAAATCGCTGCGAGCACGGGCGGTGACCAGAAGGTCGGGTCCGTCGGTCTCCATGCGCTGGGGCTCGTTGAGCCAGGTGGCCTCGTGCCAGGGAACCCTGTGGTGCTGACCCATGTGTCCTCCTTGGCCTGTGACTGGCTCTCAGACGTGCCGACCGTCGGAAGAAGCGCCCTCGTGCTCGTTCCGAGGGGTGGGGGGCGGGGCTGTGGTGGCCCGGGGGATCAAGTGCGTGGGGAGGACGATGTGTTGCTTGTGGTCCGCGTCGGATTCATGGATGAGTTTCAAGGCCAGCTCGCCGGCGAGGCGGCCCATGTCCGAGGGTGACTGGGCGACCGTGGACAGGTCTGTCCACTGGGCTATCTGGTGGTCGTCGAAACCTATGACGGAGATTCGCTCGGGCACCTGGATCCGGGTCTGGCGCAGGAAGTGGATGATGGCGATGGCCAGTTCGTCCATCTCGGCGAAGATCGCAGTGGGCGGCTCCCTCAGGCTCAGCAGCTTGCCGACCCCCTCCGTGATGCCCCGCTTGTCCTCGAACGACATGGTGACCACCAGGTCGTCGTCCAGTGGGATGCCCGCCTCGGTGAGGGCCTGCCGGTAGCCGAGCAGCCGCTCGCGCGAGCTGAAGCAGAAGCCGCTGGCGCCCAGGGTCGGTGCGAAGGCGATCCGGCGGTGCCCGAGGTTGAGCAGGTGCCGGGTGGCCTTGCAGGCTCCGGCCACGTCGTCGACGTACACGCTCGGGCGGCCTTCGGCGTGCTGGCTGACGTAGATGACCGGCATGCCGAGGTCGTCCAGCCGCAAGGTCTCCTCTTCGGTGAGGTCGAACCCGAACACCACCAGTGCGTCGGCGTTCCGCCGGGCCGGGAGGCGCTCGAAGAACGCGGTGCGCTCGGTCATGTCGGGTATCACATAGACGGACAGCTCCATGCCGGCCGCGCGCAGCAGCGGACCCAGGCTGGACAGCGCCGACCCCATGAACCACGAGTTGAGCGTGGGTACGAGCGCCGCCACGACCCCGGTCTTGCCCGTGACCAGACTCGCGGCCTGTCGCGAGACCGCGAAGTTCAGCTCACGAGCGGCCTCTTCGACCCGGGCACGGACCTCCGGCGAGACGGTGGGCAGGCCGCGCAGGGTGCGCGAGACGGTGGATGGGGAAACCCCTGCCCGTTCGGCGACGTCGGCCATCGTGGGGAGCCGTTGAGCGGATGACATGAGCGGAAGTTAGCACAGATCCGCTTGTCTGTTCACTGTCTCGTGACAGCGCTGTCACGAGGTTTAATACGCACTCTTTGTCCCGATTTACTCCCTCAATAAGGTGTGCGGCTCATCTAAATCCGTCTGTATTACCGGCAAGTTACGCATTGACTTCCCGTAGGTGCCCTCCTAGCGTGCAAGCGTTGTCTCGACGGGATCGATCTCGTTTCCGGGTAGCCATGCGCTGGCTCATTGACCAGCTCTTTTCCTTCCCGCAACGTCGTGACAGCACTGTCAGCCGCTGCTTCGGTTTCGCACGACCAGGAGAAAGACAGTGAAGACCAGGACCACCAGAACCCTTCAGTGTTCGGCAACGCTCGCCACCGCCGGACTGCTCCTCAGCGCCTGCGGCTCGTCCGGGGGCAGTGGCTCCGGGGAGCAGGCAGGGAGCACGTCGTTCCAGGGCCGTGGCCCCATCACGTACGTGGCCGGCAAGGACACCTCCGGCGTCGTCCCGAAGGTCATCGCCCGCTGGAACGAGCTGCACCCGAAGGAGAAGGTCACCTTCATCCAGCTGCCGACGGACGCGGACTCGCAGCGCCAGCAGATGATCCAGAACGCGGAGACGAAGTCCGACGCCTACACGGTGCTCTCCCTCGACGTCGTGTGGACGTCGGAGTTCGCCGCCCACCAGTGGATCGCCCCCCTGCCCGAGAAGCAGTTCCCGCTGCGGAACATGCTGAAGCCGGTGGTGGAGACGGCGAAGTACCGCGGCAACCTGTATGCGGCCCCGGCGAGTTCGGACGGCGGAGTTCTGTACTACCGCACCGACCTGCTGAAGAAGGCCGGAGTCAGCAAGCCTCCGACCACGTGGTCGGAGATGACGGCCGACTGCGCCAAGGTGAAGAAGCTGCCCGAGGCCAAGGGCATGTCCTGCTACGCCGGCCAGTTCCAGAAGTACGAGGGCCTGACGGTGAACTTCGCCGAGGCCGTGAACTCGGCGGGCGGTGTCGTCACCGACGCGAACGGCAAGCCCGACGTCGACACCCCCGAGGCGAAGAAGGGCCTGGACTTCCTCGCCGGCTCCGTCAAGGACGGCACGATCCCCAAGGAGGCCATCACCTACCAGGAGGAGGACGGCCGTCAGGCGTTCCAGTCCGGGAAGCTGATATTCCTGCGCAACTGGCCGTACATGTACTCCCTGGCCCAAAAGGCCAAGGTGGCGGGCAAGTTCGCGGTCGCACCCCTGCCCGGCCTGAACGGACCCGGCTCCTCCAGCCTGGGCGGGCACAACCTGGCCCTGTCGTCCTTCGCCAAGAACAAGGCCACGGCCCTGGACTTCATGAAGTTCTTCAGCAGTGAGGACAGCGCGAGCACGTTCCTCAAGGACGCCTCCCTGGCCCCGCCGTACGCGGACCTTTACGACGACCCGTCGCTGGTCAAGCAGTACCCGTATCTGCCCGTCCTGAAGGAGTCCATCCTGCGGGCCGTGCCGCGTCCGCGGGTGGTGCAGTACGGCGATGTGACATCGGCGATCCAGCAGGAGGCCTACGCGGCCCTGACCGGCAGCAAGAGCAGCGCACAGGCGCTGAAGGACCTGCAGAGCGAGCTGCAGAAGTCCACGGCGCAGTGAGGAGCGGGGCCATGGCCGATACGAAGTCCCCGCCCGACACTGCCGCGGGCGAGCCCGGCGGCGCGGCTGACAGCTGTTCAGGACAGTCCGGCAAGCCGCCGACGAGCCGTCGGCGCACGCGGACCAGGGCGACCGCGGGCTCGGGGCGGATGGCGGCACTGCTGGTGTCCCCGACGCTCCTGGTGCTGTCGATCGTCGTGCTCTATCCGACGGTGATGGCGCTGAAGGAGTCGCTGTACGGGACCAAGGGGCTGGACCCGAAGACCGGCTTCATCCGCACCAGCGAGCCGTTCGTCGGGCTGAAGAACTACACCGAGGTCTTCGGCGCAGCCGGGGACCGGTTCTGGAACGCCTTCTGGAACACCACCTTCTTCAGCGTCGTCACGGTGGGGCTGGAGACGGTGATCGGTGTGGCCATGGCATTGATCATGCACAAGGCGTTCCGGGGCCGGGCCCTGGTACGGGCCGGCATCCTCGTGCCCTGGGCGGTCCCCACGGCCATCTCGGCCCTGCTGTGGCGCTGGATCTTCAACAGCAACGGCATCGCCAACGCCGTCATCGGCCACCAGATCCTGTGGACCACCGAAGGCTTCCATGCCAAGGTCGCGGTGATCATCGCCGAGGTGTGGAAGACCGCCCCCTTCATCGGGCTGCTGGTCCTGGCCGGCCTCCAGGTGATTCCCAAGGAGGTCTATGAGGCGGCCCGGATCGACGGGGCAAGCGCCCTGCGTCAGTTCTGGCACATCACCCTGCCCCTGGTGAAGCCCGCGCTGCTGGTGGCGGTGCTGTTCCGGTGCCTGGACGCGCTGCGGATGTTCGACCTGCCGTACATCCTCATCGGTGCACAGAAGAACTCGGTGGAGACCCTGTCCATGCTCGCGCAGAACGAGGCCTCCAACGTCCGCTTCGGACCGGCCTCCGCCTACGCGGTGCTCCTCTTCCTCTACGTCTTCCTCATCGCGCTCGCCTTCGTCCGGCTGCTCGGCGCCGACCTCGTCGGCGGCGGCGCCGCACGCGGCAGCGAAGGCAGGAACAGGCGGCTGCGTATCGCGGCGCCGCGCCGCGCGGAGGTGACGGCATGACCATCACAGCGAAATGGCGAAGCCGGCTGCTGTACGGGGGTGTTGCCGCGGTGGTGGCCTACTGCCTGGCCCCGTTCTACTGGATGCTGGTCTCCAGCCTGCGGCGCACCTCGGACATCTTCGACACCTCGCTGCTTCCCTCCCGGCCGTCGCTCGAGAACTACCGGGCGGTGTTCGACCCGTCCCAGGGGTTCACACGCGCGCTGCTCAACAGCCTGATCGTCGCCGGAATCACCACCGCACTGGCGTTGCTGCTGGCCACGTTCACCGCCTATGCGATGGCTCGGCTGGAGTTCCGTTTCAAGCGGCTGATCCTCACGCTGATCATCGCCACCTCGATGTTCCCGGTGGTGTCGATCGTGGTCCCGCTGCTGAAGCTGTTCACGGACATCGGCTGGATCAACACCTATCAGGCCATGATCGTGCCGAGCATGTCGTTCGCGCTCCCGCTGGCGGTGTGGAACCTGACCACGTTCTTCCGGCAGATGCCGGACGAGCTGGAGCACGCCGCAATGATCGACGGCTGCACCCGGGGCCAGGCCTTCCGCAAGATCATCATTCCGCTGGCCGCACCGGGTATCTTCACCACGGCCATCATCACCTTCATCGCCGCCTGGAACGAATTCCTCATCGCCCTGTCGATGACGAACAAGCCCGTCATGCAGACGGCGCCCGTCTCCATCTCCAAGTTCTCCGGCGCCACCCAGTTCGAGACCCCGTTCGGCAGCCAGATGGCAGCAGGAGTCCTGGTCACCGTCCCTCTGGTGGTCATGGTGCTGCTCTTCCAGCGCCGCATCGTCGCCGGGCTCACCGCCGGCGCAGCGAAGTAGACACCGGGCGGCACGCAGTCCTGCCCTCTTCCTCCAAGGAGTAACGCAGCCGTATGTCCGGTACCGCACCGTGGTGGCGCAGCGCCGTCATCTACCAGGTCTACATCCGCAGTTTCGCCGACGGAAACGGCGACGGCGTCGGTGACATCGCCGGCATCCGCTCCCGCCTGCCCTATCTCAAGTCCCTTGGCATCGACGCCATCTGGATCAACCCGTGGTACAAGTCGCCGATGGCGGACCACGGTTACGACGTCGCCGACTACCGCGAGATCGACCCGCTGTTCGGCACCCTGGCCGAGGCCGAGCAACTCATCGAGGAGGCGCACCGGCACGGAATCCGCGTCATCCCCGACATCGTGCCCAACCACACCTCCGACCGGCACGCATGGTTCCAGGCGGCTCTGACCGCCGGACCGGGCAGTTCCGAGCGGGAGCGCTACATATTCCGGCCCGGCCGCGGACCCGACGGCGCCGAACCACCCAACGACTGGGTTTCGTGCTTCGGCGGCCCGGCCTGGACCCGACTGCCCGACGGCGACTGGTACCTGCACCTGTTCGCCCCCGAGCAGCCGGACCTCAACTGGGAACACCCCGAGGTGCGGGCCGAGTTCGAGTCGGTACTGCGGTTCTGGTTCAGCCGGGGCGTCGACGGGTTCCGAATCGACGTGGCCCACGGACTCGTCAAGGACCCCGAACTTCCCGACCTGCCGCCCCGCCAGGAGCCGGCCCGGCTGGGTCCGCTCGTCTCCCGCGATCCCGCGCGGGAGCAGCCCCGGCAGCACGTCGACCATCCCCACTGGGACCGCGACGAGGTGCACGACATTTACCGCGCCTGGCGCACGGTGGCCGACGAGTTCCTTGGCGACCGGTCCTTCGTCGCCGAGGCCTGGGCCGACACCCCCGAGCGACTCGCCGCCTACGTCCGCCATGACGGCCTGCACACCGCCTTCAACTTCGACTTCCTGATGTCTGGTTGGAACGCGAAGGACCTGCGCGCCGTCATCGACGACTCCCTTGCCATGCTCGGCGCGGTGGGTGCACCGGCCACCTGGGTACTGTCCAACCACGACGTCATGCGCCACCCCAGCCGCTACGGCCGTAAAACCGTCAAGCAGTGGGTCGCCAACGAGCCCTACCGGCCCGAAGGCCCCCTGGACCTGGAACTGGGCACCCGGCGCGCCCGCGCCGCCGCCCTGCTGATGCTCGCCCTGCCCGGCGGCGCATACATCTATCAGGGGGAGGAACTCGGCCTGCCCGAGGTCGAGGACCTGCCCGAGGCGGTGCTGCAGGACCCGATCTGGGAACGGTCCGGACACTCCGACCGCGGACGCGACGGCTGCCGGGTACCGATCCCCTGGACCGGCCACAGCGCCCCGTTCGGCTTCAGCCCCGAGGGCACTTCGGCCGCCCCCTGGCTGCCGCAGCCGGCGGGCTGGGGGGAGCGGAGTGTGGCGGCACAGACCGGGGACGAGACGTCCATGCTGGAGCTGTACCGCACAGCCCTGCGCCTGCGCCGCGCACACCCCGCTCTCGGCGACGGCGGCTTGACGTGGCTGGACGCCCCCACCGGAGTCCTCACCTTCCGACGCGAACCGGGCTTCGTCGCCGCGGTAAACCTGGCATCCACGCCCTACCGGCTCCCCGACCACACCAGGGTCCTGCTCGCCAGCGGCACCGTGGAGGGCGGCCTGCTCGCGCCCGACGAGGCAGTCTGGCTCGCCGTGTAGCCGTTCACCTGTCCAACAGGGGCTGTCGGGAACCTTGCGCGATTAGAGTGCTGTTCGACGCGCGATGAGGGGGCACTGTGGCCAAGGTCAATATCAGTCTCGACGCCGAACTCGTGGTGGAAGTGATGGTCCTGGCTGGGATCGGCTCGCCCCAGGACGCGGTCGAGGCGGTCGTGCGGGACTACATCGCCCGTGGCCACCGAACGGAGGCCCGTACCGAGCTCAAGGATCAAGGTCTGCGCGAGCTCGACGTCAAGCCACAGGAGCCGCAAGGCTGACTCCCCGGCTGCGTGCCCCCGCTCAAACGGCCGGGGCACGCAGCCGAGGGTTCGCCGGCACAAGCGGCGGAGGGCGGTTACGGAACAGCCCCGAGTTCGGGTTGCAGTTCCGTTTGGCGCGCTGTTACGGCCTTCGGTTCCCACAGTCTGGTGGTCCGTATGTAGCCGTAAACCACCGAAGTCATCGCCAGAATGAGAAGCGGGCCGAACACCAACGGATGTTTGGCCATCTCCATCGGCAGATAGCGATACGACAGCAGGAGCGCGGCGAAGACCGTCGCGCCGTAGGCGACCAGCTGGATTCCCGACCGGTCCCAGCCACGCGCCTGCAAGCGCAGCGCTGACTCGATCGTGACCGTGAACACCACGCCGGCAACGAGATCCGCACCGTAGTGGTAGCCGAAGCCCAGCGTGGCGCCGAGCGTGGCAATCAGCCAGAACGTGCCTGCGAATCGCAGAATCCGTGGGGCCTGGCGGGAATGAATGAAGATCGTGGTCGCCCACGCGGTGTGCAGGCTCGGCATGCAGTTGCGTGGGGTGATCTCGTCGAATGGCATCGGATGCGGGGCATTGACCGGCGGCGGCGCGTCCGGCCACAGGTTGGCCAACGCCCAGTGCCCGCCGTCGGCGCCGTAGGCGAAGACCGGCCCGACCACCGGGAAGATCATGTAGATGCCCGGCCCGAGGAGGCCGATCGCCAGAAAGGTGCGCACCAGATGATGGCGCGGGAACCGGCGCTCGGCCGCCACGTTGCGCAGCTGGTACAGCGCGACGATGACAGCGGCCACGGCGAGCTGGACGTAGACGTAGTCGAGCACATGGGCGCCGATCGGACCGGTGGCCCTGACAAACCGGCCCACCAGCCACGACGGATTGCCCAGTGCGTGATCGGCGATGGCCACGTACTGATCGAGCACCGCCGGGCGGGTCTTCGACGTGATGAGCAGCCAGGTATCGCCGGTCTTACGGCCGGCCACCAGCAGCAGCGCCAGCCCGACGCCCTTCAGCAGCAGGACACGTTCCTGGCCGGTGCGGAGAGTGATGGCGATGACCGCATATCCCAGAATCACCCACAGCGCGCCGTTGCCGAACGGATGGCCCTCGGTCACCTTGGCACCGACCGCCCACCGCACCAACAAGAAGACGACGTCGATGCCGATCGCGACACCCGCCGCGATGAACCGCTGCCGCCGGGGGAGCACCACCATCATCAACGCCAAACTGGCGTACAACAGGAACCCCGACTTGGGCGGGAATATCACCTCTCGCGCCTGATTGGTCATCGGCCCCGGTAGGCCGTAGCGGCGTGCGGCGATCTCCAGAGCGATGAGGAATCCGAGGGCCACCGCACCCGCGCCGGCCCACAGAATCGCCCGTGGTTGACGCCACGAGGCGAACGGAATTCTGCTCTTTATTTGCGAAAACACCCGGGATGCTATCGATATCAACTTTTTGGCCGGTTTGTTAGAAGTTGGCAACTAGGGGTCTTGTCATGCCGGATGGCATGGTTTTCCGGTGAAGAGCGGGCAAGGGCGATCATCGTGAGTTCGAACATGTTAACGGGGGAGAGCGCGAGGGTTGCATCGGAGTTACGGTCCCGACCATGGTCGCTCAGACAGTGATGCTCGTGGGAGTACTCGTGGGTGTACTCGTCGGCGCCCTGACCGGAGGCCTCGCGGATGGAGGCCCATCACCGTGGTCCCGCGCTGTTGCACCGAGTCGACCCCCGGTCCGGGCTGGGGGCCGGTGATTTTGCCTCGCTGACGAACTGGGCAGCCAACGTGGCCTTGCCGCCTCAGCAGGCCGACGGTCGCCTGACCGCCGCGTTGCAGGATCGTTCCGCGACACCCTTTGGCCGTGGACTTGGCCGCCCGCCCGGCCGCTGAGGACCTGGCGGACGCCCTCGTCCGGAGCGCAGGGGCGCAGCCCCAGGATCCCGCCGACCAGACCGAGCCCGGCCATGGACACCACGCGCATCACCGTGACCTGTCGTGGCGTCATCCGGACCGATTTCAGCATTCCCAGGTCGCGTTGCCGCTCGCGAGGAGCTGTCGCACGCTGCGAGATCGCGGTGCTAGCGGACCGTGATGCTGCCGAACGCGTCCAGCAGGCGGACGTCGATGCCGTCAGCTTTGGCGCGGGTGAGCACGGTGTCGAACGCGGCGGGGGTGTTGTCGATCAGTTTGCGGTGCAGCAAAAGGCTCTCGCGTGCCGGGCAGAAGAAGTCGTTCCAGTGGGTGGGGATGACAAGGGCGGGTTGAACGGCGCCGATGGTTGCGTTGAGGAAGCCCTCGCTGAAGCGTTGTCCGGCGCGTCCGAGACCGCCGATGCCGAGGAACAGTGCATCGGCGTGAACTCCGGTGAGCGCGCCGGGGATCCAGTTCGCCGAACCTTTGAACAGGATGCTCGTCTCTGGTGTCGCCACGAGGAAGTCGTAGGTTCCGCCCTCCTTGTATGCGCTGATGGGCGCAGGTTGCAGCAGGGGCTTGTCAATGGTCGTACCCTCACCGCCCATCGGGTTGGGGGAGTGTTTGGAGACGATGGTGCGTACCGTGAAGTTGCCCACCTCGACTGGATTCTCTGGGTCCAGGAGTGCCAAGCGATCCTCGGGGACGTTGCCGCCCCTGGCGATGTTCAGCGTGGACGGTGAGCCGTGGACGGTCGCTCCCGTACGGGTTGCGATGTACGCGACGTCCAGCGCGTGGTCATGGTGGGAGTGAGAGATGAAGATGGCGCGCACGCGATCCGCCCCCACCTTGTCGAGCGCGGCGTCCACTGCGTTGCGGTCCGTGCAGACCGGTCGCCCGAGCGCGGCGTCGAGAAGTGCGGCCGGGGTGATGAACGCGTCGATGAGAATCTGGGTGGTGCCGTCATCGACGAGCATCATGGTGGTGCCGAGCGAGGTCACCTTGACCGAGGCTTTGTCCGGTGCACCGGGATCGTCCACGAGAAGGTCTCGGTAGTCGTCGAGGTCTCCAGAGCGGCGGATCTTGGTTTGCCACACCACGCCCAGGGCCACGGCGGTCGTCAGCTTCAGCGCGAGGGCGATCGAGAGCACGGGGTGTTTCCGCACGGCGCCGGCCAACCGAGTTCGTAGACCCGGGGCGAACCCGCTGATCTCTGGCATGAAGTCTCCTTGCTCATCCTCGCGGCGCTGTTGAGACGCGTGCCCGCCATGATGCCTGCCTTCCACTGCGGGGGATGTCAGTGGCATGGGCTTGACTGTCCGCCATGGGAATCAGCGCATTCGTCGACAGCGTCTGGCGTGGCATCGAGGGGAATCCCCCTGATCGCGACCAACCCGTCATCATGGAGGCTCCGCAGGGCACGGACCTCCAAGAACTTGTTGCGGAGATCGGTTCGTGGGCAGGGCAGCACCGGAATCTGGCAGCGGGCGCGTTCGTCGATCCGTCGCTGACCGAACGTACCGGCCTGCCGCTGGTCGAGCCTTTTGGGGCAGGGGAGTTGTTCGAGATGCGGGGCTGGGGCTACCGGAACCGCTGGGTCGGGTGCGGCATGATGGCCTCCCCGCAAGGGCCCCGTACGGTCGCTGTGATCGCCCACCGTGAGGACCCGGCATTCGCAGGTTTCCCCGAGAGCGCGTCCTGGGCCGAGAAACTGCGCATGGTCACGGGCTGGGAACCGATACTCCGGCCCCGCATCGACTGGCCCACCATCGAGGCCGACCTCGGCACGCGGCTGCCCAGCGACTACAAGGAGATCGTCGATCTGTTCGGCGCGGGCAGCTTCGACGAGTACTTCGAGCTTGCCGTGCCCCGTGATTCCGGCGCCGGCCGAAATCCGTGGAAGAGCGACGGATTCGACCCGGCGCGCGGCGGACTCCTGCCTTTTGGCTGGTCCGAATACGAGCTCCTCATGTGGATGACGGGCGCGACCGATCCCGACTCGTGGACCGTGGTCACGCAGTCACATGACGGCGACGATCAGCGATTCGATTGCGGGGCCGGCGAGTTCATCCTGCGCATGCTGACAGATGTGCAGCTGGGACACTCCATGAGCCACGCCTCCGGACACTTCTTCGTGAGCCATGGCGAGCCGGACCTCTGAGAGCGATCGCTGAGTCGGCGTGATCCCGGACCTGGGGCCCGCAGGTGGTGGGTTCGGCGCCTGCCTCGCGCGGTGCGTCCTCTGTCCGTCGGCGTCGGTCCACGGACGGACCGACGCCGACGGGCCGAGGCGCTGTTGTGCACTGGGCGTGCCAGGGCACCCCCGTGGCCCTGGCACGCCATCGGGCACGTGAGCCTGTTGAGCGGCCGGAATCAATGATGTGCGAGTGCGTCGAGGGTTGTCGTTCGCACAGCGTCCACGGCCGTGTGCACACCGTCCACGGCTGTTCGGTTCAGCGCCTGGTCCCGCAGTTCACTGGGTGCCATGCCATGTGCGGCACGGAAGGCCCTGGTGAAGTCGCCGGGGCGGGAGTAGCCCCAACGGGTGGCCACGGCGTGGACGGGGAGCGTGCGCAGGTCGGGGTCGGTGAGGTCCCGGCGGGCGTTGGTCAGCCGCTGGTCGCGAATGTACGAGGCCACAGTCAGGCCCTCGTCCTGGAAGAGGCGGTAGAGGTAGCTGCGCGAGATGTGGTGGGCCGCGGCGATGTTCGTGGGGGTCAGCTCCGGATCGGCCAGATGCCGCCGGATGAAGGACTTGATGCGCAGGGTCAGGGTGCGGGCGTAAGTCTCGGGCGGCAATTCCGGCTCCGCGTCGAGGGCATGAGCGAAAACGGCAGTGACGAGATCGGTGACGACCATGCCCAGCCGCTCCGCGTCGGCTGCCCGGTAGGGAGAGGTGTCCGAGGTCAGTTGCACGAGCATCCCCGCGAGCAACGCACCCATGCCCTCCCGGCCGGATATCCGGCGTCCGACCACCTGGTCGGCCCGGTCGGCCGGGAGATTCAGGGCGGCGCGCGGGATCTCGACCCCGACGATGGTGACGGGGTCCGGTCCGGTGGATATCTCGTAGGACCGGGACGAGTAGTTCACGTGGAAGTCGTCGATCCGGTACGCCACCTGCTGCCGGCCCCAACTTGCCGCGCCGTCGCCGTGCCGCAGCAGGGACAGGTGGAACACCTCCGGGTCGGACCGGCGCACGAGCCTGGGCGTCCGGCGGAAGACCAGGTGGTCGAAGGTCGCGGGCCACAGCGTCACGTCGCCCAGCCCGATCACGCGCTGGTGTCCCCGGTAGTCCGCGGTGCGCTCGCTGCTCAGCTGCATCGGCGCGTGGGTGCGGCCCAGTTGCTCCGTCCAAGCCTCGAAGCGGTCGCTCGCCGGAAGATCCTGGGTGGTGAAGACGGTTTCGGGCAACACGGTGGTAGTCAATCACAGGGCTGCTCACGCCCCGCGAGACGTTCAGGCGCGGGTGTCTCGGAGCCGCGCAGCGGCAACGTCCTCTCCAGGGTGGGGAGTCTCCGGCGGACCGGGAAGCGTCCGCCCCAGGCGGGCGAGGGGGGACAGGGCCATCAGTGCCGGCGACAGCAACATGCCTGCGGCTGTTACCAGGAGGCTGGTGCGCGTCCCCCATACTTCCGCGAGAAAGCCGCCGAGCAGCGACCCGAGCGGGGTCAGCCCCATGCCGACAAAGTTGATCGTCGCGGCCGCGCGCCCTTGCATGCCGTCCGGAGTGACGGTCTGCCGGACGGCCATGACCGTGACATTCACCAGCTGGCTGAAGGTCCCGAAGGCGAAGTTGACCGCAAGGAGCGCGGGAACCGTCACCACAGAGGAGCCGTGCAGTGCGGGCACGAACAGGAACACGCCGTCGCCGAGTGCGGCCGCGTGGTGATGACGCCCAGCAGTGGTCCCCCAGGCGACCGGGGGAGGTAGAGGCACTCGACGATGGCCCTGCCGAGGGCGGTCAGGCCGTGGTGGGGCAAGGTCCACCAGAGCGCGAACGGGGCCCACAAGAAGTCAGTGCGATGGCTCCGAGGCCGGCCGGTACGACGGCTGTGAGCGGGTGGACACGGCGGCCGCCGAGCAGCGGGATCCAGTACGGCGGAATTTCTCCCCACGGCCGGACCAAGCCGAGCGTGAGCAGTGCCGTGACGTGGGCGGCCCGCACGCCCAGCGAGGCGGGGACGAAGCGGCGGAGCGGAACTGCGTGCTGGTCATGCGCCCATCCTCCCGACGTGCCGCTCCCGCAACGTCGTCCCCGGGACCTGGACGTCCAAGCCGACCTGGGAAGGAGATCCGTGCAACCGTCTCGCCCTCCGGAGGGAGGATCGTCAGCGCTGGGCCTGACCGAATCGTTCGAGTTCATCGGCGTCAGGCACGGACAGAAGAGAATCAGCGCCGCCTTCGAGCATCTGGGCAATTTCGGTCGAGCGCGGGAACATCGACTCCTCGTAGCGGTGCACAGCTTCGTCGATGGTGGGGGAGTGGGCGAGTGCGAGCGCGAGTTCGCAGGCGTCGAGCATGGCGAGGTTGACGCCGACGCCGAGCGGTGGCATGAGGTGGGCGGCATCTCCCAGCAGCGCGACGCTGGGTGAGTGCTCCCAAGTGTGCGGCACCGGCAGGGCGAAGAGCGGACGATCGACGTATGCGCCGTCGTTGTCGGTGATCATCCGGAGTATCCGCGGAGACCAGTCCGTGAACTCGCTCAGCAGTTGCGCGCGGATGCTTTCGGTGTCCTCGGGGTGAAGCCCGTTCGTCATGATCCAGCCCGCAGGGACGCGCCGCATGATGTAGACACGCATGTGGCCGCCGCCGTTGCGCTGTGCGAAGAGGCCGCGTGCGCCGTCGGCGATGTGGGCGTTGCCCTTCCCGACCAGTTCGGAAAGCTCGGGGTGCGTGGTCTCCATGTCGTCGAACCACGCTTCCAGGAAGCTGACCCCGGTGTAGCGCGGTGTCGCGGGCGACACGGCAGCGCGGACGCGGGAGTTGGCGCCGTCCGCACCGATCACGAGATCCGTCTCAAGGGACGTCCCGTCGGTGAACGTCAGCGTTCGCGGCCCGTCGGCCGGTCCGCTCACCGATGCGAGAGTGCGTCCCCACTGAACCGTCCCCGCAGCGAGTGACCGCAGCAGGAGGTCGCGAAGCTGTCCACGGTCGATCTCGGGGCTGGCGGTTTCGCCCTCGCCCGGCAGGTGGTGGGCAAGAAGACGTCCTGCCGGGTCCATGCGGCGCATTTCTTGGCTCTCGAACCTGGCGAGCGCGAAGAACTCGTCCAGCAGGCCCGCTTCACGGAGTGCCGGCTGGCCGTCGTCCTCGTGCAGGTCGAGTGAGCCTCCCTGGTTGCGGGAGTGCGCGTCGGGATCGCGGTCGTACACCGTCACCGCAATGCCGTGCCGCTGCAGGATGCGTGCGCACGTGAGGCCTCCCGGGCCGGCGCCGATGATGCTGATCCGTGCGTTTGCGGGGGTCGGAGAGTTCACGGTGGATTCCTTTCGTCGGTGGGGCTCCACCAAAGCAGAATCGAGTCCATAAGTGCAACCATTACAGTTTCTGCTTCGTTCCAGTGGTGAGGTACAGTGACGCCATGTCCGACTCCCCGACCGTTGGCCGTCGCGAGCGCAAGAAGGCCGCGACGAGGCAAGCCATCGCCGATGCCGCACTGGAGCTCTTCCTGGAGCACGGGTTCGAACGCGTGGGCGTCCGCGACATCGCCGAACGAGCCGATGTATCGACTACGACCCTCTTCGCGCACTTCCCGAGCAAGGAAGCGCTGGTCTTCGACCGCGAGGAGGACGTCGATGCACAGTTGGCCGCCGCCGTCCGCGAACGGCCCGCGGGCCAAGACGTGGTCGAGGCACTCCGCGCGCACGTGCTGAAGTCCTGGGTGCCCATCGCCTCGGATCCGCGTCTGGCCAGGCTGACCGCACTGGTGGATCACACGCCCGCGCTCCGTGAGTACGCGGAGCGTATGTGGATGCGGCACGCGGGCACGCTCAGCGCCGCAATCGCGGAGGAGCTCGGCCGAGAAGCCGACGATCTCGCATGCTCGGCACTTGCGCGGTTCGTCCTGGAAATCCCGACCTTGGCCAAGGGCCGACACGATCCGCGCGCGGCTGTGGAGACGGTGTTCGACCTACTGATCCACGGTTGGCAGTCACAGCATGATGCCGGGGCTGCGATCACAGGCTCCTAGGTTGTTCCATGAGCTCCTGATCTCACCTTTCAGCGGCTCCAGGTCCTCGTCCGCGCTTCGTGTCACATTCCCGGCGGCTGCCTCGTCCTACTGCTGAGACACCGTGCAGCACAGAGCAGAGGAGAGGCCGCATGCCGGCAGCCGGAGCACCACTCAACACAGCGACGCTCCACCGCTTCCACTCCGCCATGAACAGTGGCGACCCGGAAGCGGTCGCGAAGGCCATCGACGAGTTCGTCGCACCGGACGTGCTCTTCCACGCCCCGGTACCGATGGGCGCGACGGGAGCGGAGGCCCTGAAGCGGGTGTGGGAGGTACTCCTGCGCGCGTTCCCCGACATCCACGTCGCCATCGAGGAGACGATCACGGAGGGCGACAAGGTCGTCTCCAGGAACACGGTGACCGGGACCCACCGGGGTGAGTACCAGGGCCTGCCGCCCACCGGAAAGACCGTCACCTACGACGAGATCTTCATCTTCCGCTTCACCGACGGGCTGATCACCGAGATCCGCGGCATCGTCGACGTCCTCGCGCAGCTCCGCCGGCTCGGCGCCCTCCCGTCCTGACGAGGCCCACGGGCCGCCGACGCGGTCCGGCCTCTGCCCGGGCCGACAGCGACTACCGGAGGCCGGAGACGTCCCTGTTCCGTAAGGGTTCACATGCTCCGAAACGGCCTCGTGGCGAGTGGGATGGAGGGCATGAAACTGCGTGTCTCTCCACCGGTGTTCAAGGGCAGGCTGCACGATGCCCGCACGGCGACCTCGATCGGTCGCTGGCTGGGTGCGGCGTTCGGCGTGTGCTTCGTCACCGGTCTGATCAGCCACTTCATGCAACATCCGTCGAGTTGGCCGGCCATCGACATCCCGAGCCGTCCGGCATGGGGCTATCGGGTCACCCAGGGCCTGCATGTCGCCTCCGGTATCGCGGCGATTCCGCTGTTGCTGGCCAAGTTGTGGACCGTGTATCCGCGCTTGTTCGAGTGGCCGCCGCTGCGGTCGGTCCGGCACGCGCTCGAGCGGCTGTCGGTCGCGGTGCTGGTCGCCGGGGCCGTCTTCGAACTGGCCACCGGGCTGCTGAACACGGCCCAGTGGTACCCGTGGCCGTTCTCGTTCGTGCCGGTGCACTACGCGGTGGCGTGGCTGGTGGTCGGGGCGCTGGTCCTGCACATCGCGGTCAAGGCACCCGAGATCCGGGCGCACTGGAGCCGACGGTCGCCCGGGACTCTCGCCCTGCCCGCGCAGGACGGTCCCGACCGGCGGTCGCTGCTGACCGCGGTGGGCGCGGCCGTCGGGGCCGTCACGCTGACCACGGTGGGCCAGTCCTTCACTCCTCTGAAGGACTTCATCCTGATCGCGCCCCGCCATCCGGACCACGGCCCGCAGGCCCTGCCCGTCAACCGGACCGCTGCGGCGGCCGGAGTCGGCCGGATCGCCGACGAGGAGTACCGCCTGGTGGTGGCCGGGCCGCGGCCGTACACCCTGACGCTGGACGAACTGCGTGCTCTGCCCCAGCACGTGGTGGAGTTGCCGATGGCCTGCGTGGAGGGCTGGAGCAAGTCGGCGCACTGGACGGGCGTGCGGATCGTGGACCTGCTGGAGCGGGCGGGCGCTCCGCCGCATGCGCGGGTGAGGGTGGTGTCGTTGCAACTGCGCGGCGGCTACCGGGTGTCGGAGATGGGGCACGAACACGCCCGCGACCCGCTGACCCTGCTCGCCCTGCGCCTGAACGGAGAAGAACTCGACCCCGACCACGGTTACCCGGCGCGGCTCATCGCCCCCAACCGTCCGGGCGTGCTGCAGACCAAGTGGGTGGGCCGGCTGGAGGTGCTGGCATGAAGGTGACGCGTTACCTCGCGGGTGGGCTCGGCGTTGCGCTCATGAGCGTCGGCGCGTCCCTGCTGGTCGACGTCCGTGACTTGACGGACGTACTGCTCTGGCTGGGCGGGGCGATCGTTCTGCACGACGCGTTGATCGCGCCGTTGGTGCTGCTGGCAGGGCTGGTGCTGGTCCGTGGCGGCGCTCGCGGGCCGGTCCGCGGGGCGCTGCTGGCCGCGGGCGCGTTGACGGTGGTGGCGCTGCCGGTTCTGCTGCGCCCGGGGCCGCGGGCCAACGCCTCGGTGCTCCCCCTGGACTATCCGCGCAACTGGCTCATCGCGCTGGTGGCCGTGGCCGCAGTGACGACCCTCTTGGTTCCCGTGCGGGTGTTCGCCCAGGCCCGGTCCCGGTGGCGACGTCAGCGATCCGTAAGGAATGGCGATGTCAGCGATCGGTAAGAACACCAAACCCCTTATGTCTGCTTTGCGTTCGTAGGGTGAGTGGGGTGATTGAGACATCCTCCTTCCGTGTGGCCGTCGTACTGCCCCGACTCGACGAGGCCGCGGCGCTGCCGCTGCTCCGGGACGTCGACACCGGAGCCGACGCCGCTCCAGTGGCCGGCCTCTGCCGACCCGGCTCGCGTTACGCCGCGGTCCTGACCGCATTCGCGCAGGTCGTGATTCCGTTGCCCGCACACCTCGTTGCGCCGGCACCGCCCGCCGATCGGCTCGCGCCCGCGGAGCCCGGTGAGCCCTGGACGGACGATCCCTACGCCCGTGCCCTGCGCACCGGCCGCGGTCCGCTGTACCTGCGCCGCATGACACCCTGCACGCCCGGGGCGGCAGAACTGCTCCCGCTGGACGTGGAGCGGTGGTGCGCCGCCCCCGATACCGCCGACACCGGCGTGCTGCGCCGCTGCACCGGTCCCGTCCTGGACGTCGGCTGCGGACCGGGACGCCTGGTGGCCGCCCTGGCCGCGCGCGGCGTACCGGCGCTGGGCGTGGACATCAGCCCGGCCGCCATCGCCAGGACCCGGCGTCACGGCGGAGTTGCCCTGCGGCGGTCCGTCTTCGACCGCCTGCCGAGAGAGGGCCGCTGGGGCACCGCTCTGCTGATGGACGGCAACGTGGGGATCGGCGGCGACCCGGTCGCCCTGCTCGTCCGCATGCGGAGCGTGGTCCGCCCCGGTGGCCGTCTGCTGGTCGAGGCGGCCGGCGATGACGTCGACGAGCGCCTCACTGTCCGCGTCGAGGACGCTCACGGGCGCCACGGG
This sequence comes from Streptomyces sp. NPDC025638, assembly GCF_055558775.1. Classification (NCBI taxonomy): domain Bacteria; kingdom Bacillati; phylum Actinomycetota; class Actinomycetes; order Kitasatosporales; family Streptomycetaceae; genus Streptomyces; species Streptomyces sp. NPDC025638. Next base: position 111,594 of record NZ_JBVHLX010000014.1, read on the forward strand.
CGGCCGTTCGCCTGGGCCCGCGTCGGTACGACCGCGCTGCTGGATGCCGCCGACGCTTCCGGCTGGGCTCTCACCGGTCGGTGGACGGTCGCCGGCCGCCCCTTCGTGGAACTCCACCGCCCGAATCCCGGGTACGTCGAGTCCTCCACGGCCCACGACGACCACCTCACGGCCACCCATACGGGGCCCACACGGCCATGAGCGACACCGCCACCTCACACCAACCAGGCTCCGGGGCCTCCGCGACGCCGCCACCTCCTGCAACCGCTGGGGACTGATTCACACCGTGACGCCACGTCACCCCTGCCAGACGTCCGCCACCGAAGGGGCCAGGGCACTGGCCTGGGTGTGGCCCGCGCGGGCGGCGGCCGGCCGACGCCTGTCATCCGTCATGTTGCGGCCCATGACACGGCGCGCTGTGTGGTCCGGGGTCAGCAGGACGACATGCGCCCCGTCGTCGGACAGTTCCGCGGCCTGTTGCGAGGCGCTCGGATGCGGCCCGACCGCCTGGGGGATCGGCACGACCGCCAGCACCCGGCGGTACCCGCGTGCCAGCTGAAGGTTGGCGGTCGCACGACTGCCGCCATCCATCCAGCGTCGGCCGGCCACGGCAACGGGTGGCCATACGACGGGCACGGCGCAGCTCGCCGCGACCGCTTCGAGGAGTGCCACTCCAGAGCGCGAGTCGAACACCTCAAGTTGTCCGGTCTGCACGTCGATTGCGGTGATCCGCAGCTTGCGCTCGGGCCAGTCGCGTACCTCGCCCAGGAGCGCGCCGACCGTATCGAAGACCTCCGACTCCGGGGCGGTCCGGGTGCGTAGCGCTGCCCGGGCGAGGCGTTCGATGGACCGCTGGGGGTCGCGGGAGCCGAGCGCCGCCCAGAGGAAGCGCGCCGTCTGGCGCGCTGTCACCGGCAGTTGGACCGCGTCCGCTCCAGACAGTTGGCGCTCGTACAGATCCGCAGCCGGGACGCCTGCCAGGAGTCGGGATCCGAAGACGGCACCGGCGGAGGTACCGATCACGACGTCGGCGCTGCGGAGATCGATCCCGGCTCCGGTGAGCCCTGCGAGCACTCCGGTCAACCAGGCCCCGCCCACCGGTCCGCCGCCGCCGAGCACGAGTGCGGTGTCGGACAAGTTTCCCCCTTCCTCGTGAACGGCATCCCCGTGTACGGCCGCGAGCGTCCCGTCCATGGGAGGCAAAACGGGGAATGGTCCCCGGTTGCCCGGTTGACGATAGCATCCGTACCGGGGAGCACTCCCCGGTACGCGGGGTGAGACGAGGGAGACACGATGGGCGACCGCCCGCCGGCAGGACGCCGTGATGCGGTGCGCAACCGGAAGCTGCTGACGGACAAGGCCCGTGAGGTCTTCGCCGAACAGGGCCTGGACGCCCCGCTCGATGAAATCGCCCGGCGGGCGGGCGTGGGCAACGCGACCCTCTATCGCCATTTCCCGACCCGTGCCGCGCTCGTCGATGAGGTCTTCCGGGATGCGCTCACCGAGACCACAGCGGCGGGGGAGCGAGCACGAACCGCCGAAGACGCATGGACGGGACTGACGCAGTACCTACGAGCCGTGTTCGCGGGCTTGGCGGCAGACCGCGGCACCAACGACCTCATGACCACGAACCTGGAAGGCGTCACTTCCCTGGAGGCGATCCACGCCCACAACCGCACAACCATCGACGGGCTGATCCGGCGCGGTCAGGAACAGGGCACGATCCGCCGGGACCTCATCACCGAGGATCTGCTCTTCGCCCTTGCGGCACTGGGCCGGGCCGTTCCCGCGCTCACCACGGTCGCCCCGGACGCCTGGGTCCGCCCGCTCACCCTGCTCCTCGACGGCCTTCGCGCCCGCCCGGCCACGCCCCCTCTGCCCGGACCGGCCCTCACCTCCGCCCATCTCGGCACGGTGCTGCTCAATCTTGGCCCGCACAGGCGGCGTTGAGAGGTTTCTTGGCCAAACTGGGCACCCTCGGGTTGCCTTCCTCCCCTCGGCTACGTACCTTGTCCGGCCTTGCGTCGCGTCCACGGGGGAAGCGGCCGAGAACGGGAGGGGGCGCTGCCGGTGGCGGGGCGTCCGGAAAGTCCGCTCGATCCGAGCCACGGGCCGGTGGCCCGGTTTGCTGCCGAGTTACGCAAGTTGCGGGCGGAAGCCGGCAGTCCCACCTACCGGACGATGGCGAAGGGCGCGGGGCAAGGCGCGAGCACCTTGTCGCAGGCGGCCGCGGGGGAGCGGCTGCCGACACTGCCGGTGACGCTGGCCTACGTCCGTGCCTGCGGCGGAGATCCGGGGGAGTGGGAGGTGCGGTGGCGTGAGGCGGCCGAGGAAGCGGCGGCCGAGCCGCGCATCGAGGACGAGGACGCTGAGCCGCCCTACCGGGGCCTGGCCCGCTTCGAACCCGCCGACGCCGAGTTGTTCTTCGGCCGGGACGAGCCCACCGGCCGGCTGCTCGAACTCGCGTCGTCCCGCCGATTCACCGCGGTGTTCGGCCCTTCGGGCAGCGGTAAGTCCTCGCTCCTGCGCGCCGGCCTCATCCCCCGCCTCCGCACTCCGGGCCCGACCGGTCCGCAGCCCGCCGCGCTGCGCGTCCTCACCCCCGGTGAGCACCCGCTGCGCACCCATGCCGCGCGCCTGACACCCAAGGACGGCGACGGTGACACGTGGCTGATCGTCGATCAGTTTGAAGAGATCTATACCCTTTGCGCCGACCCCGCGGAGCGTGATCAGTTCATCGACCGCCTGCTGACGGCCACCGATCCCGCGGCTCGGCTGCGTGTCGTCATCGCCGTGCGTGCCGACTTCCTCGGCCGCTGCGCCGAACACCCCGGGCTGACCGCCGCCCTGCAGGACGGCAGCCTGCTGGTCGGGCCCATGAGCCGCGATGAGCTGCGTGCGGCAGTGGTCAGACCCGCCCAGGTCGGCGGGCTGATCGTGGAGCGTTCCCTGACCGCCCGCATCCTCGACGAGGTCGAGGGCGAACCCGGCGCCCTGCCGCTGATGTCGCACGCTCTGCTGGAGACCTGGCACCGCCGCAAGGGCCGCGCACTGACCGAGGAGGCGTACGACGCGGCCGGTGGCCTGCACGGTGCGGTCGCCCGCACCGCCGAGAGCGTCTTCACCCGACTGACGCCCGGCCAGGCCGAGTTGGCCCGCCGCATCCTCCTACGGCTCGTCACCCCGGGCGACGGCACACAGGACACGCGCCGCCCCGTCACCCGCGCCGAACTCGGCGCGAACGACCCCGGCGACGTGGCGACCGTCCTGGAGCGGCTGGCCCGCGCCCGGCTGATCACCCTGGACCACGACACCGTCGACCTGGCGCACGAGGCACTCATCACCGCCTGGCCCCGACTGCGCGGCTGGATCGACAGCGACCGCGAACGGCTGCGCGCGCACCGTCGGCTCACCGAGGCGGCGCAGGCCTGGGACGCGCTGGACCGGGATCCCGGCGCGCTCTACCGCGGCACCCGCCTGGCCGCCGCCGAGGAGACCTTCACCGTTCGGGACGACCTGACCGGGCTGGAGGGCGCGTTCCTGACCGCGAGCCTGGAGGCCCGGGCCGGCGAACAGCGGGCGGCTGTGCGCACCACGCGGCGCTTGCGTTCTCTGGTCGCCGGTCTGACGGCCCTGGTCCTCGTGGCCGCAACCGCGGCGACCGTCGCCTTCCAGCAGCGTGCCACAGCCCGCGCCCAGCGCACGGTTGCCATGTCCCGGCAGATCGCCGCCGAGGCGGACCAGCTCCGTGGCATCCATCTCCCGGCACAGGTGCAGAACGCCTCGCTGGCGGCCCAGCTCGACATCGCGTCGTACCGGATGCGCCGGTCTGCTCGCACATACACGAGTCTGCTCAGCGCCGCCAATTCGACGCTGTTCTCCGAGACTCCCGACCAGAGCCGCAGCTCGGGCGATGCGAACGACATCGGCAACGGCCGGGTGCCCGCCGACGCGTCACGCCGGCTGCTGGCTCTCGCCGGGCCCGACCGCGTCATCCGGCTGTGGGACATCCGTGATGTCACCCACCCCCGGCGCGTGGGCCGTGCCCTGCGCGGATCGGTGGTGGCGCTCAGCGGGGACGGAAGCCTGCTGGCCGCCGAAGACGACACCGACGGGAGGATTCGGCTGTGGGACACCTCCGACCCCAGCCACCCTGCCGACCTCACCACTTTCGGCCTGCCCGGCGACACCATCGGCAACACCGTTGCGCTGAGCCCCGACGGACGCCTGCTCGCGGCGGGCGGACAGAGGGTCTACCTGTGGGACATGCGTGACCGCAGGCACCCCGCACGGCTGGGCCACTCCCTGCCCGGTGACCTCCCCGCCTTCAGCCCGCACGGACACCTCCTGGCCGCGGCGAGCAGTCGGAGCGGCGACACACAGTTGTGGAACACAGCCGATCCGATGCACCTCCGGACACTGGGCGTCCTGCACCTTGGTTCCGGCGGAACACAAGACGTGGTGTTCGGCCCGGACGGGCGGACCCTGGCCGCGGACGACGGCGATACGCAGGTCTGGCTCTGGGGCATCGCGGACCCCCGACGCCCGGAACTTCTCTCCCCGCCGCTCGAGAATGCGGACGGATCCGAAGTCGCCGCGGTGGCCTTCAGCCCCGACGGCCGCACGCTCGCCGTGGCCGGGGACAATGGAGTCCAACTGTGGAGCACCGCGAACGATGACGAACCGACGCAACTGGGCGAACCGTTGGGCCAGACGTCCTATGGCGGCATTGCCCTCGTCTTCGGCCGCGACAGCCGCAGCCTGGTCACCGACGACCAGGTCATCCGGGTATGGAGCCTGCCGCCCGTGCTGACGGACTGCTCCGATGTTTCGGTGAGCGGGATGAGCCCCGACGGCCGGAGCCTGGTCACCACCTGCGGTCCGGAGCAAGTGAGGTTGTGGGACACGGCGGACACCGGAAACCCCAAGCGTCTGGGCGCTCTTCCCGGCACCTCCGCCGTATTCGCGCCCCGTGGTCGCCTTCTCGCGGTGGCGGAGCCGGACGGTGGTACGCGACTGTGGGACGTCAGCGATCCGGCGCGTCCCCGCCGGCTGGGCCGTACGTCGGCCAGGCGCGAGCACATGATCGCCGCCCTGTCCTTCAGCGCCGACGGCCGCACGATGGCCGAGTACGAGGAGCCCCAGGTCGTGGCGCAGCCCATCGTCGACGCCGGAAGCAAAGCGTCCAGCGGAAGTGCCGCACAGGGCTGGGGAGATGGGCAGGCCGACGACGGCGGCGGCCGGGTCCGGTTGTGGGACGTGGGCAGTCCCGGCCGTCCTCGCCTCCTCGGAACCGCTGAGTCTCCCGAGGAAGACGTCTTCGACACAGCCCCGTCCCTCGCGCTGAGCCCCGACGGACACACGCTTGCCCTCGCGGGCTCCACGCGGAGGGTCAGGTTCTGGGACACCCACGACTTCTCCCATCCGGTCCGCGCTGCCCGGACCCTCACCGGAGAGTCGGTCGACTTCGCCCCGCACGGACACACGCTTGCGGTGGCCTCCAGGGACGGAACCCTGCGCCTGTGGACCGTTTCGGACGCGGCGCGTCCAAGGCCGCTCAGCTCCTCGATCGACGCCTCCGGTTCCGTCTCCGCGCTCGCCTTCGGCCCCGACGCACGCACACTCGCCACCGGCACCACGGACGGCCTGATCAGGCTGTGGGACGTCACCGACCCCGTGCACCCCTCCGCCACGGGTGATGCGCTGGTCGGCCACTCCGACGCCGTGCGGTCAGCGGTCTTCGGCCCCGCAAGCCGCACTTTGGCAACGGGCGCCGACGACGGCACGGCACGCCTGTGGGACCTGGATGTCGACGAGGCCGTGCGCCACATCTGTGCCATGACCGGCAACGCCCTTGACCGGCAGCGGTGGAGGAACCACCTGGGGAACCTCCCGTACCAGCCGCCGTGCCCATGACCAATCGGCGCGTGGTGAAATGACGGGCACCGAGCGTAGGCGCTCGGTCCGTGCCCCGGCCGAGTGGAATGATCGAGGTACCAGGCCGGATACGCTGGAGGGATGATCGAGAATCTTCCCCCCTGTCCGAAGTGCTCGTGCGAGTACACCTACGAGATGAACGCCCTGGTGGTGTGCCCCGAGTGCGGCCACGAATGGGTTCCCGCCGAGGCCGGTGCCGAGGGCGGCGACCTCGCCGGAGAGCGCGTCGTCAAGGACGCCGTCGGCAATGTGCTCCAGGACGGCGACACCGTGGTCGTGGTGAAGGCGCTCAAGGTCAAGGGCAGCCCCTCCGGGATCAAGGCCGGGACCAAGGTGCGCAACATCCGACTGGTCGACGGGGTCGACGGCCACGACATCGACTGCAAGGTCGACGGTTTCGGAGCGATGCAGCTCAAGTCGAGCGTGGTCAAGAAGGCCTGACCCTCCCGAGCAGGGGTCCCTGGCGGGTTTCACCCGGGGCGCCACAGGATGCGGAATTGCAAAAGTTCGCAATTAGTTAGATGCTGTGTTTGCTGTGTTCGCAGGTAGCCGCGGGCGCAGCGTTTCGCGTCTGCCCCCTCAGTGGGGCCTCGTAGGGGAAGCCGAGGAGTCGTGTCCGTTCCGCTGTACCAGGCCAAGGCCGAGTTCTTCCGGATGCTGGGGCATCCCGTGCGGATACGAGTGCTGGAGCTGCTGCAGGACGGGCCGATGCCGGTACGGGACCTGCTGGCCGCCATCGAGGTCGAGGCTTCGGGCCTGTCGCAGCAGCTGGCCGTGCTGCGCCGCTCGGGCATCGTCACCTCGACGCGCGAGGGCTCGACGGTCGTCTACGAACTGGCCGGCGGCGATGTCGCCGATCTCATGAAGGCCGCGCGGCGGATCCTCACCGAGATGCTGGCGGGCCGGAGCGAGCTGCTGGCCGAGCTGCGGGAAGCCGAGGTCGTCGCGCAGTGACCTGGGCCTTCGGCCGGGCGTGGGCCCGGATCATGGTGCTGCTGCCGAACCGCTCCGACCTCGCGGAGATCCGGCGCGACCCGCGCCGGGACCTGCTCGCCGGTCTGACCGTGGCGATCGTCGCGCTGCCCCTCGCGCTCGGCTTCGGCGTCTCCTCCGGGCTGGGCGCCGAGGCGGGCCTGGCGACCGCCGTGGTCGCGGGGGCGCTCGCCGCGGTGTTCGGCGGATCCAACCTGCAGGTCTCCGGCCCGACCGGTGCCATGACGGTCGTGCTGGTGCCGATCGTCGGTGAGTACGGGCCGGGCGGAGTGCTGACCGTCGGGCTGATGGCGGGCGTGCTGCTCGTCGGCCTGGCGGTACTGCGGGCCGGGAAGTACATGCAGTATGTGCCCGCCCCGGTGGTCGAGGGCTTCACCCTCGGGATCGCCTGCGTGATAGGCCTGCAGCAGATCCCGAACGCACTGGGTGTGCCCAAGCCGGAGGGCGACCGGGTGCTGGTGGTGACCTGGCGCGCGGTGGAGGAGTTCGCGAAGGCTCCGAACTGGACGGCGGTCGGCTTCGCCGTCGCGGTGGCCGCGATCATGCTGCTCGGTGCCCGGTGGCGGCCGGCCGTGCCGTTCTCGATCGTCGCCGTGGTTGCGGCGACGATCGTGGCACAGCTGGCCCACCTGGACGCGGCCAGGCCGATCGGCGACCTTCCGGCGGGACTGCCCGTGCCGTCCTTGTCCTTCCTCGACCTCGGCTCGGTGGGGACCCTGATCGCTCCCGCCGTGGCGGTCGCGGCCCTCGCCGCCCTGGAGTCCCTGCTGTCCGCCTCGGTCGCGGACGGTATGACGGTGGGGCAGAAGCACGACCCGGACCGGGAACTGTTCGGGCAAGGACTGGCCAACATCGCCGCCCCGCTGTTCGGGGGCGTGCCCGCGACCGGCGCCATCGCGCGCACCGCGGTCAATGTCCGCACGGGCGCGGGCTCCCGCCTCGCCTCCCTCACCCACGCCGCCGTTCTCGCCGTGATCGTCTTCGCGGCGGCGCCTCTCGTCTCCCGGATCCCGCTGGCCGCGCTCGCCGGTGTCCTGCTGGCCACCGCGATCCGCATGGTCGAGGTCGGCTCACTGAAGGCCATGGCGAAGGCGACCCGCTCCGACGCTCTCATCCTCGTCCTGACCGCCGTGGCGACGCTGGCCCTGGACCTCGTGTATGCCGTGATCATCGGCCTCGTCGTGGCCGGCGCCCTCGCCCTGCGTGCGGTGGCCAAGCAGGCGCGCTTCGATCAGGTGCCGCTCGACCGGGGCGACCACAGTGCCGAGGAGCACGCGCTCCTGGCCGAGCACATCGTGGCGTACCGCATCGACGGCCCGCTGTTCTTCGCCGCCGCCCACCGCTTCCTGCTGGAGCTGACCGAGGTCGCCGACGTCCGCGTCGTCATCCTGCGCATGTCCCGGATCTCCACCATGGACGCCACCGGCGCCCTGGTCCTCAAGGACGCGGTGGAGAAGCTGCACCGCCGCGGCATCGTCGTCCTGGCGTCGGGCATACGACCCGGTCAGCGCCAGGTCCTCGACTCCGTCGGCGCGCTGGAGTCGCTGAGCGCCGAGGGCCGCGAGTACGCCTCCACCCCCGACGCGATCCGGGCCGCCCGTGACCACCTGGAGTGCTCCGGCGTCCTGCCCGTCCTTCCCGTACCGAACCCCCGAACCCCCAGCGAGGAAGCCCTGCGATGAGCACTCTTCCCGCCAACCTTCGTATGGTCGAGCTCTCCGGTGCGGAGGCCCTGTGGCTGCTGGAGGGCAGCAGTCTGGGGCGGCTGGTGTATGCGCAGCGGGACCTGACCGTGATCCGGCCGGCTCGGCACGTATGGGAGTACGGCCGCCTGGTCGTCCGTGCACCCGCCCCCGCCGCGGCGGTGTCGACGGCGGCGACGTACCAGGTGGACGACATCCGCGCCGTGTCCGGCACCGGCTGGACGGTCACCGTCTCCGGAGCGGCCGAGGTGGTCACGGACCCCGATGAGGCCGCCCACTACCGGCGCAGTCTGTCCGGCTGGGCACACGGCCCGCATGACACCCTGCTGCGCCTGCACCCCAAGACGGTCACGGGCTTCCGTCTCGCCCGCGGGGAGGCGTGAGTGATGTCGACACAGCTGGAAGCCCTGCCCTACCGGCACGTGCTCACCCTGCCCGCCGAACCCTCAGCTGTACGGATGGCCCGCGAGACCGCTGAGCAGGCGCTGGTCGAGTGGGGGATCGGGCTGCGTCACCCCACGGTGGACCCGGCCCTGCTGATCCTCGCCGAGCTGGTCACCAACAGCGTGCGGCACGCCGCCCTGGTCTCCCCGCAGTTGACGGTGATCTACGCGGCGGGCCAGGACTGCCTGGCCCTGGCCGTCCACGACCGCCACCCGTACCAGCCCCCGTTGTACGGGTCGGTCACCGGCACGGGCACCGGCACCGGCACCGGAACGGGCACCGGCGGTCTGGCGACCGTCATGGAGCTCACGCTCGCCCTGGGCGGCACCGCGGTGGTCCGCGCGGATGCCGACGGCGGCGGCAAGAGCATCTGGATCACCCTCCCCCTCTGACCCCGGACAGCGGACGTCCACTGCCCACCCGCGCAAGGAAGTTCACCACCATGACCATCGACTGGCGCTACACCGTCGAGGACAACTTCGGCATCCTGTCCGTCGCCGGATACCTGGGCCCCGACGCCGTCCGGCGCTTCACCGGCGCGGTCGGCTGGGCGCTGGCGCGCGGCACCGGCCCGGTCGTCGTCGACCTGACCGAGCTGCGCAGCTGGTCGGCCGAGGGGCAGCTGGCGATCACCGAGGCCGCCCGGCGCCTCAAGGACGCGGGCCGCAGCCTGGAGCTGGCCGCGATTCCAGCCGACGGTTCGCTCGTCCCCACCGGGGACGGCCCGCCGATCCCGGTCCACGCCGACCTGGCCGCCGCGCTGGCGGTTCACGGCCCGGAGCGCGCGGAACAAGCGGAGGGGCGCCACGAGTGGCGCACCACCGGATGGCCGGCCGGACAACAGGCAGGCGAGTGACCTCTCCGGCTCAGCCCCGGGCGAAGGCGCCGTCGCCGTCCCGTACGGGCACGACGGTGCAGACGTCTTCCTCGGTGGCGATGGCCACGTCCTCGACGAATCCCAGGGCGGCCAGCCGGCGACCGGACGCGCTGGTGCCGACCGCGTGGGCAAGGTCGGCGGTGCCCTCGTAGCCTGCCTTCGCGGCCGCGGCCTCCACGGAGAGCGGGCCCGCACCCTGGGAGCAGAGCTCGGAGATCAGGGCCCCGGCGCCCAGCAGGTCTTCCAGGGCGGGACGCAGGCTCCCGTCCGACCACCGCTCACCCGCGGCTATCACGGCGATCGGATGCTCGGGGGTGCCGTAGCCGCGGGCGACGATCCAGCTGCTGACCGCGGAGACATTGCGCAGACAGGCGGCTATCACCCGCACGCCGCGTGGTGCTGCGGCCGCGATGGACGCGCCGTTCGGCGACGGCAGCACCAGGCGGGCCACGAAGGGGGCGGCGCGCAGATGGGCGGGGGACAGGGACCACGGCGTCTCGGGGGTGATGGTGTGGCGGTGGGCGGCCAGCCTGGCGCCGGACTGGCGGGCGTACGCGGCGGCGGCCTGCGCGGCGCCGGTCCGTTCCACCTCGGTCGCCGGCCCGCCCGGCCACCAGAAGGGCAGGACACGAATTCCCTTCTCCACGGCGACGCTCACTGCGGTGGTGAACGAGAGTACGTCGACGGCGACCAGGCACGCGGCCTCGGAGGCGAGACGACGTGCGCCTGCGGGTCCCCATTCGAAGCGGACTCCGGTGCCGCGCTGGATGTCCCAGTCCCCCATCGTGCCCCTCCCTGGTCGGCCCGCCGTGCGTGGTTCAGTCGCCGTTGCGGTGGGAGGCCGACCGGCCGGGGTGGCCACCCAGGGACAGCTTCAGCAGCCGGGCGTTGCCGCAGCGGGGGCAGGCGCCGCCCGGGGCCAGGGCGGCGGGCCGGCACTCGAGACGGCAGGCGGGGCACTTGTGCCAGACGACGCCGGTGCCGCGCAGCGGGGTGATCCTCACGCAAACCTCCCTCATACGACCTCAGCAGTTGCTAATCTTAGCAATTGCTGAGGTCGTCACCGCTGGATTGTGGCTCTCCTGCTCAGTGTGGGTTCGGCCCGGCCGGGGGCGCACGCGAGGATGGGCCGCATGTTGTTGACGAATGGGTGGATGGGATGCGCCGAGGCCCGGCCGATGGGGCCGAGCTGCTGCACCGGGGAGGTGAAGGCGCGGTGAGTACGCCGCTGTATCAGCTCAAGGCCGAGTTCTTCAAAACCCTCGGCCACCCGGCCCGCATCCGTGTCCTGGAGCTGCTGAGCGAGCGCGAGCACGCGGTGTCGGAGATGCTTCCCGAAGTGGGCATCGAGCCCGCCCATCTCTCGCAGCAACTGGCCGTGCTGCGGCGGGCGAACCTGGTCAGGACCCGCAAGGAGGGCTTGAGCGTCTACTACTCGCTGGCCAGCCCGCACATTGCCGACCTGCTTCGAGTGGCCCGCACGATCCTGTCCGGAGTACTGGCCGACCAGGCCGAACTCCTCGCCCATCTGCAGGCCGCGCAGGGCGAAGGAAAACCGCCGCCGTAGCCACGGCCTCCTCCCGAACCCGTACGAGTTCGACCAAGGACGCAAAACCACGGCAAAGCACCGTAACTTCACACGCGGGATGGCGCGTTGGTCACTCGCAGACAAGTCCTCACCGTGTCAGGGAGGGGCTCATGGGCCTGTTGCGCAAGATCCGCACCACCGGTCGGGTGGCTGAGCCCGCACCGCCGCCCCCGGAGGGTGAAGTCCCGGACCAGGCACGGGCGTTCGGCGGATCGGTGCAGGTGCGGTGCGTGGACGCGGGCTCCTGCAACGGCTGCGAGATCGAGATCGCCGCGGCCTTCAACCCGGTGTACGACGCCGAGCGCTACGGGGCCCGGCTGGTGGCCTCGCCCCGGCACGCGGACGTGGCGCTGGTGACCGGGCCCGTGACCCGGAACATGGCAGAGCCGCTGCGGCGCACGGTGGCCGCGATGGGCGAGCCGCGGCTGACGATCGCGGTGGGGGACTGCGCGATCAACTGCGGGGAGTTCGCGGGCGGCTACGGCGTCGAGGGCGCCGTCGCCGATGTCGTACCGGTGGACCTTGCCGTGCCCGGGTGCCCGCCGGAGCCGGGCGAGATCGTGGCGGCGCTGCGCAGAGTGACGGGAAGGTGAGCGTGATCCCGGCCGCCCTGGCGACGGCCACGGCACTGGGCGGCACGGGCGCACTGGCCGGGTTCGGGCTGCCGTATCGGCTGCGCGTGCCGGTCGTGGGAGTGCTGACCGCGGGCGTGGGGGTCGGTGGTGGTACGGCGGGTGTGGCTGCTCTGGGCGGCAGCCGCTGGTCGGCCGCCTTTCCCGGGCTGCTGCCGCTGGCCGGGTCGTATGCGGCGGTGGATGCGCTGGCGGGCCTGTTCATGGCGGTGGCGGGGGCCGTCGTGGCCGCGGTCGCGGTGTACGGCATCGGCTACGCGGCCGGGCACGGTCCGCACGGGCTCGGCTCGCGGACGGCGCAGGCGGTGCTGCCGCTGTTCGCGCTCACCCTGGTGCTGGTGCCCGTGGCCGCGTCGGTGTCCACGTTCCTGCTGCTGTGGGAGCTGATGGCGGTCGCCTCGCTGGTGCTGGTCCTCGCCGAACACCGCGAGCGGGCCTCGGTGCGGCAGGCCGCCGTCTGGTACGCGGTGATGACACACCTCGGCCTGGTGCTGCTGCTCGCCGGGCTCGCGCTGTTCGCCGCCGAGGCGGGCGGCGAGACCTTCACCGCACTGCGAGCGGGCGCACATGCCGTGTCGCCGGCGATGCGAGGGCTGGTCTTCGTGCTGGTCGGCCTGGCGTTCACGTCGAAGGCGGGCGCGTTGCCGCTGCACGCCTGGCTGCCCCGGGCCCATCCCGAAGCGCCCAGCCCCGTCTCGGCGCTCATGAGCGCAGCCATGGTCAATCTCGGCGTCTACGGCCTCGTCCGCACTGGCCTCGACCTGCTCGGCGGCGGTCCGGCCTGGTGGTGGCTGGCAGTGCTGGCGGTCGGCGGGGCCAGCGCGGTGTACGGGATCCTGCAGGCGGCGATCGCCTCCGATCTGAAGGTGCTGCTGGCGTACTCGACGAGCGAGAACATGGGCCTGGTCCTGATCGGAGTCGGGGCTTGCGGGCTGTTCGCCGCCTATGGCAATCAGCCGCTGGCCGCGCTGGCGCTGGCGGCGGCGCTGCTGCACGTGGTCAACCATGCGGCGTTCAAGGCCCTGTTGTTCTGCGCGGCCGGATCCGTGCTGCGCGCCACCGGCCGGCGGGACCTCGACCAGCTGGGCGGTCTGCGCTCGCGGATGCCGGCCACGGCCGGACTGTTCGCGCTGGCCGCACTCGGAGCGATGGCGCTGCCGCCGGGCAACGGGTTCATCAGCGAGTGGCTGCTGCTGCAATCCCTGATCCACGGACTGAAGGTCCCGGGCGTTGCGGTGGCGGTCGTGCTGCCCCTGTCGGTGGCGCTGATCGCACTGTCGGCCGGCGTCGCTGCCGTCGCGTTCGTCAAGGCGCTCGGAGTGGGCTTCTTCGCCCGGCCGCGCAGCTCATCGGCGCAGGACGCGCGGGAGGCGCCGCCCCTGATGATCGCCGGGATGGGACTGCTCGCCGCCGCGTGCGTGATGCTCGCCCTGGTGCCGGGGCTGCTGGGCGACGGCCTCGACCGGGCCGTGAGCGCGGTCGGGCTGCCGGGCACCGGCGCGGTGTCGGGCGGCGGAGTGCGGGTGCGGCTCGCGGACATCTCCGCTTCCCTGTCACCGGTGTGGGTCGTGGCCGCCCTCGGCGCCGCGCTCATGCTGGCCGCGGGACTGCCCCGGCTCTACGGACGCCGTCGGCGCCGGGCGAACGCCCGGTTGTGGGACTGCGGTGGCGGGGCGCCGACGGCGCGCATGGCATACACCGCGACCTCGTTCGCCGAACCGCTGCAACGGGTCTTCGACGACGTCCTCGCCCCCGAGCAGGACCTGAACGTCACGCCGGTGCGCGAGTCGGCCTACCTGGTGGAACGGGTGCGTTTCCAGCGCCGGGTGCCCGACCGGATCGAACACCGGCTGTACGAACCGGTGTTGTCCGCCCTGGCGGGCACCGGACAAGCGGCCCGGCGGCTGGCGAGCGGCAGTGTCCACCTCTATCTCGGCTACGGCTTCGCCGGCCTGGTCGTCCTGCTGGTGGCGTTGGTGGTGGGCTGGTGAGAGCGAACAGATGAGTGCTGTCGGATACGCTGCTGTGGCCGGTCAGATCCTCGTGGTCGGCGCCGGGGCGCCCCTGGTGACCGGGTGGATGCGGCAGGTTCGGGCCCGCCTGGAGGGCCGGGCCGGTGCGGGGATGCTCCAGCCCTGGCGGGACGCCCGCAAGCTGCTGCGCAAGGAGCCCATCACCCCCGTGGGGACCGGGCCCGCCTTCCGTGCGGCCCCCGCGCTGCTGGTCGCCACCACCGTCGTGGCCACCGCCCTCGTACCGCTGCTGTCCACCGACACCCCGGTCAGCTCCCACGCGGACCTCATCCTGGTGGTGGCACTGATCGCGCTGGGCACCATGGCCCTCGCCCTGGCCGGGCTGGACACCGGCACCGCCTTCGGCGGTATGGGCGCCTCCCGGGAAATGACCGTCGCCGCGCTGGTCGAGCCGACCCTCCTGCTCTCGGTGTTCGCCCTGTCGATACCGGCCGGGACGACCAACATCCCCGCCATCGTCACCGGCGCGGTCCATGAACCGGCCCGCCTCGCCTCCCCGGCCGGGCTGCTGGCCACCGCCGCCCTCGCGGTCGCCGTGCTTGCCGAGACCGGGCGGATCCCGGTGGACAACCCCTCCACCCACCTCGAACTGACCATGATCCACGAGGCGATGGTGCTGGAGTACGCCGGTCCGGATCTGGCGCTGGTCGAACTCGGCGCCCAGATGCGGCTCACCCTGCTGCTCGGCCTGCTCTCCGCCCTGTTCGTGCCCTGGGGCATCGCCACCCACGCCTCCTGGGCGGCCCTCGCCGTGGCGCTGGTGCTGTTCGTGGTGAAGGTCTGTGTGCTGGGCGCGGTGCTCGCGGCGGCCGAGGTGTTCTGGGCCAAGGTCCGGCTGTTCCGCGTGCCCGAACTGCTCGCCGGCTCCTTCCTGCTGGCCCTGCTCGCGGTGACCGTCTCGTACTTCCTGAGCGGAGCGTCATGAGCAGCAGCCTCTACACCCAGCTCCTCGATCTGGCCTGCGGCGCCTTCCTGCTGGCCGCCGTGATCGTGCTGTGGCGACGCGAGCTGGCCTCGATCGTCCGCGTCTTCGCTCTGCAGGGCATCGCGCTCGCCGCGATCGCCGTCCTGCTCGGCGCGCACGAGGAACGCTGGGACCTGATCGCCGTGGGACTCGGCATCGGCGCCCTCAGGGCGGGCCTCCTGCCGTATCTCATGCGGCGCGCCCTGGCCGCGCTCACCCAGGACCGGCAGTGGCACGGCGACGGGGGAGCGGAGGCACGCGAGACACAGCCCCTCGTCAACGTCGCAGCCTCCCTGTTGACCGCCGCCCTGCTGACACTGCTGGCCTACGCGGTGGCCCGACCGCTGACCGAGCTGAACCCGACACCCGCCACCCGCGCCCTGCCGGTCGGCCTCGCCGTCGTTCTGATCGGCTTCTTCGTCCTGGTCACGCGGCGCCGGGCGCTCGCCCAGGTGGTCGGGTTCCTGCTGCTGGACAACGGCATCACCGCCACGGCGTTCCTGGCCACCTCCGGGGTGCCGCTGATCGTCGAACTCGGCGTCTCCTTCGACGTACTCCTGGCGGTGCTGGTGCTGCAGATCCTCACCACCAGGATGCGGGCGGCGTTCGGCACCACCGACATCGACGACCTGCGGGAGCTGCACGACTGATGAGCCCTACTGCTTCCGCGCTGCTCCTCACCGCGCCCGCCACCGTGCCACTGGTCGTGGCCGGCGCGTACGCACTTGCCGGACTGCGCATCCGCTCGACCTCCCCGGCACTCCCCGCAACCCTGCAACGAGCGTCCGCACGGGGCACCGTACTGGTCGCGGAGGCGCCGCGGCCCGGCAAGGCTTCGAAGCGCCACCCGCTGGACTGGGTCGGGCTCGTCTCGCCCGCCGTGATCCTCGCGTGCGGCAGCGTGCTCGCGGCGGACGTCGTCGCGGAAGGACCGAGGTCGGCGTACTCCGGTCTGCTGCGCGCGGACGCGCTGACCGCGTGGATGCTGTTGGTGGTCGGAGCCGTCGCACTGATCGCCTGCGGTTCTGCCCCCGCGTATCTGAGAGGCGAGCGGGCCGCCGGACGGACGAGTGACGAGGCCGCGTGGCGCTACCACGTTCTCGTGCAGGCGTTCCTGGCCGCGATGTGCCTGGCCCTCGTCACCGCGAACCTCGGCGTGCTGTGGGTCGCGGTCGAGGCCACCACCATCGTCACCGCCTTCCTCGTCGGCCACCGTCACACCCGCGCCTCCGTGGAGGCCGCCTGGAAGTACGTGGTGATCTGCTCGGCCGGCATCGCGCTCGCGTTCCTCGGCACCGTGCTGATCTACTACGCGGCCAGACAGGCGGGCATCGCCGAGGCATGGGCGCTCGACTGGCCCACCCTCGTCTCCCGTGCCGACCGCCTCGACCCGGCGGTGACCCGGCTCGGCATCACGCTCGTCGTCCTCGGCTTCGGCGCCAAAGCCGGCCTGGTCCCGCTGCACGCCTGGCTGCCCGACGCCCACAGCCAGGCCCCGGCGCCGGTCTCCGCGCTGATGTCCGGGGTCCTGCTGTCAGTGGCGTTCGCCGCGGTCCTGCGCTACCGGGTCATCGCGGACGTGGCCCTCGGCCCGGACTTCACCCGCGTCCTGCTCGCCGGGATCGCCCTGCTCACCCTCGCCCTGGCAGCCGGACTCCTGCTCGCTCAGCGCGACTACAAGCGGATGCTCGCCTACTCGTCCATGGAGCACATGAGCCTGATCTCCCTGGCCGCGGCGATCGGCAGCCCGCTCGCCCTGTCCGCCGCGCTCCTGCACATCGCCGGCCACGGGCTCGCCAAGTCCGTCGCCTTCTGCGCCTCCGGAAGCATTCTGCAGGTGACGGGCACGGCACGGATCGGCCGCGTGCGCGGGCTGATCGCCCAAGTGCCCCGGACGGCCGGAGCGTTCGGGCTTGCGGTGGTGGCGCTGATGGCCTTCCCGCCGTTCAGTCTCTTCGCCTCCGAACTGGGCATCGCCCGGGCCGGCTTCGCCGCGGGGGCGGGTCTGCGCTGGGCCATGGCGGCGGCCCTGCTGTTCGTGCTGGTCGCCTTCGCCGCGCTCGCCGCCCGCACGGCCCGGATGCTGCTCGGACCGGGAACTCCGGCCGAGGAGAATCCGTCCGCCGTGGGGCCACTGCTGCTGGGCCTGGCCGCCTGCGCCGCCCTGGGTGTGGCCACCGGCCCGCTCACCGACCTGCTGGATGCCGCCGCCCAAGTGATCGGAGGCCACTGAAGCGATGCGTACGACGTACCAAGTGAGCCCCTCCGCACTGCCCCGGCACGCCGAGGACCTGCTCAGCAAGAACCACCGACTCGCCCTGGTCTCCGCGCACATCGACGAGACCGGGCCACGCGTGGTGTATCTGTTCACCTCCGGCCCGCCCGACACCCGCACCGAACTCCACGTCCGCCTCCACCCCGACCACCCCGAAGTCCCGACGCTTGCCCCTCTCTCCTTCCCGGCAGGCCGGTTCGAGCGCGAGATGCGCGACCTGTTCGGCATCGTCCCCCGCGACCATCCACTGCCCCGCCGTCTCGTCCGCCACTTCCACTGGCCGCGCGGCTGGTACCCCATGCGTCCCGACGCCGGACCGGCGCCGACCTTCAGCGAACAGGAAGGGCCGTATCCCTTCCTGGAGGTCGAAGGCGACGGTGTGTACGAGATCCCCGTCGGTCCCGTGCACGCCGGCCTGATCGAGCCCGGTCACTTCCGCTTCTCCGTCGTCGGCGAGACCATCCTCAAGCTCAAGGCCCGCCTCTGGTTCGTCCACAAGGGCATCGAGAAACTCTTCCAGGGCCGGTCGATCGCCGCCGGCCTCCCGCTGGCCGAGCGCATCAGCGGCGACACGGCAGTCGGCCACTCGCTCGCCTACTGTCTGGCCGTCGAGGAGGCCACCGGCACCGAGGTGCCGGACGCGGCACAACGCGCTCGCGCGATGCTCCTGGAGCTGGAGCGCATCCACAACCACGTCGCCGACCTCGGCATGCTCTGCAACGACGTCGGCCACGGCATCCTCAACGCCCATGCCCAGCGAGTGCGCGAACAACTCCTGCGCCTCAACCGGGAGATCACCGGCCACCGGTTGCTGCGCGGCGGCGTCGTACCCGGCGGTGCGGCCCTGCTCGCCCTGCCCGATCCAGCCCAGCTGAAGGCGATCGGCAAGGACATCCGGGAGATCGCCGACCTCGCCCTCGGCCACTCCACCGTCCGTGACCGCTTCACCGGAACGGCCATCCTGCACACCGCCGCCGCCCGTGAGATCGGCTGCCTCGGCTATGTCGCCCGGGCCAGCGGCATCGCCGACGACGCCCGCGTGGCGCACCCCTTCACCGCATACGGCACGCAGTTCGGCGTACCCGTCCATGACGGTGGTGACGTCCTGGCCCGCTTCCTCGTCCGCGCCGAGGAGATCGAGACCTCTCTCGCCCTGATCGAGCAGTTCGCCGACGGACTGACCGCCCCCAGGGCGATGCTCGCCGCCCAGCCGCCACCCGGTGCGGGCCCCGGCACCGGAGTGGGCCTGGTCGAGGGCTGGCGCGGCACCATCGCCACCCGAGTCGAACTCGCCCCGGACGCCACCCTTGCCCGGGTCAAGCCGGTCGACCCGTCCTTCTTCAACTGGCCCGCGCTACCAGTTGCGTTGGCGGACACGATCGTCCCGGACTTCCCCCTGACCAACAAGAGCTTCAACCTGTCGTACGCGGGCAACGACCTGTAGCCCGCCTGCGGTTCAGTCTGCTGCGGAGGCGCGGGCGCGGTGCTTGCGGATCTCTCGTCCGGCCAGGGCGATGGCGGCGATGTTGCAGGGGAAGGCGAACAGGCGGGCGGGTTCGGGGACGTCGACGGCTCGCAGCAGGCTGGCTCCGGCCGCGGCCAGGAGAAGGGCCACGGGCGGAAACCTGCGCCAGGGCGGGATGTCCGGCAGGCGGGCTGCCTTGAGCGTGTATCGCAGGGCGAGTGCGAAGAGCACGATGAGCAGGGCGAGCGGTAGCAGCATGTGGGTCGCTTCTAGGGCTCGATGAGGCCGACGCGGATCGCGTAGCGGGTGAGTTCCAGGCGGTCGCGCATGCCGAGTTTCTGGAGGAGGTTGGCGCGGTGCCGTTCCACTGTCTTGACGCTGATCACGAGGAGTTGGGCGATCTCCTTGGACGTGTGTCCCTCGGCGACGAGTTTGAGGATCTCCTCTTCGCGTTCGGTGATGGGGCGCGCGGGGAGCCGGTCGCCGCTTCTGGCACGGTCGAGGTAGGTGCGGATGAGGGCGGACTCGGCGCCGGGGTGGATGAACGACTCGTCCCGCAGGGCCGCACGGCACGCTTCGACGAGGTCTCGGTCGGCGACGGACTTCGGCACGTACCCGGAGGCGCCCGCCTTGAGCGCTTCGAAGAAGTACTGCTCGTTGTCGTACATGGTCAGCATCAGGATGCGCAGGTCGGGGAGGATCCGGGAGAGCTCACGGGCGGCCTGCAGACCGGTCTGGCGAGGCATGGCGATGTCGAGGATGGCCAGGTCGATGCCGGTGCCCCGCGCCTGGGCGACGGCCTCGGCGCCGTCGGCGGCTTCGGCCACGACGGCCAGATCGGGCTCGGCATCGAGGATGAGGCGGACGCCACCGCGGACCAGGGCGTGGTCGTCGGCGAGCAGGATGCGGGCCGGTGCAGTCATCGCACGTGCTCCTGGATGCGGTCGTCAGCTGTGTTGCCGGTTACTCGGAGGCGTATCTCGGTCCCGCCCTGGGGGCCTTGGCCGATGTCGAGCTCGGCGCCGACGAGGAGGGCGCGTTCCCGCATCCCGCGATGCCGGCGCCTTCGGGCGCCTTCCCGATGCCCGTACCGTTGTCGCGGACCAGGAGTGCCACTCCGGCGTCCGGCAGAGGGCTCAGTCGGACCTCCACGCGAGTGGCACGGGCATGGCGAGCGGTGTTGGTGAGCCCCTCCTGGGCGATGCGGTAGAGGACGAGTTCGGTGGAACGGTGAACGTCTACCGGGTCGACGACCCGGACGCGTGCGCGCAGTCGCTGCATCTGACCGAGTCGGAGGCGGCCTCGCTGATCAACGCGCTGGCACCGGCCCATCACAGCCCCAACCTGCTCTCCACGACCGACCTGGGGCTGGTGGCGGAGCGGATCGAGCTGTCGGCGGCCTCGTACTGGAACGGGCGTGTCCTCGGCGAGACCCGGATGCGTACCGACACCGGCGCCTCCATCGTGGCCGTGCTGAGGCGGGCACAGGCGATCCCCTCGCCGCCGCCGGACTTCCGGCTGGCCGGCGGGGACACCCTGATCGTGATCGGCACCCGCGAGGGTGTGCAGGCAGCCGCCGCGATACTCGGACGGGACTGAGGCGCGTGCACTCCTCCGCCATCTTCCTGATCGAGTTCGGCACGATCATCCTGGCGTTGGGGCTGCTCAGCCGGCTCGCCGGACGCCTGCAGTTCTCTCCCATCCCCCTCTACCTCCTGGCCGGGCTCGCCTTCGGCGAGGGCGGTCTGCTCCCGCTGGGCACCAGCGAGGAGGTCGTCGCGATCGGCGCCGAGATCGGCGTGATCCTGCTGCTGCTCATGCTCGGCCTGGAGTACACCGCCAGCGACCTGGTCTCCAACCTCAAGACGCAGTACCCGGCCGGCCTCGTCGACGCCGCGCTCAACGCCCTGCCCGGCGCCGCCATGGCCCTGCTGCTCGGCTGGGGCCCGGTCGCCGCCGTCGTACTGGCCGGCGTCACCTGGATCTCCTCCTCCGGCGTCATCGCCAAGGTCCTGGGCGACCTCGGACGCCTCGGCAACCGCGAAACCCCGGTCATCCTCAGCATCCTGGTCCTCGAAGACCTCTCCATGGCCGTCTACCTGCCCA
The DNA here is from genome assembly GCF_055558775.1 of Streptomyces sp. NPDC025638. Lineage (NCBI taxonomy): Bacteria > Bacillati > Actinomycetota > Actinomycetes > Kitasatosporales > Streptomycetaceae > Streptomyces > Streptomyces sp. NPDC025638. The sequence continues at coordinate 132,611 of NZ_JBVHLX010000014.1, forward strand.
TCATCACCGCCCTGCTCGCCGGGGCCGGACTCGCGGCGGGCAGCCTCACGCTGGCCGTTGCCCTCGGTGTCGCCGGACTCGTCCTGCTCACCGCGGTGCGCTACGGACGCCACATCTCCCGCTTCGTCTCCAGCGACGACCCCGAAAAGCTCCTGCTGGTCGTCCTCGGCCTCACCCTCCTCGTCGCCGGGCTCGCCCAGCAGCTCCAGGTCTCCGCCGCCGTCGGTGCCTTCCTCGTCGGTATCGCCCTGTCCGGCGAGGTCGCCGAGGGCGCCCACCACCTGCTGGCACCGTTGCGGGACCTGTTTGCCGCCGTGTTCTTCGTCTTCTTCGGGCTGCACACCGACCCCGCCGAGATCCCGCCGGTCCTGCTGCCCGCCCTCCTGCTGGCGGTCGTCACCGGTCTGACGAAGATCGCCACCGGCTACTGGGCGGCCAAGCGAGCCGGAATCTCGGCCAAGGGCCGTTGGCGCGCAGGCGGCACCCTGGTCGCCCGTGGCGAGTTCTCCATCGTCATCGTCGGACTCGCCGTCACCGCCGGCAGCGAACCCAGGCTCGGCCCGCTCGCCACCGCCTACGTGCTGATTCTCGTGGTTCTGGGCCCGCTCACCGCCCGCTACACCGAACCGGTCGCCGCCTGGATCGGCCGGCGACGCACCCTGTCAGGGCCGAGCCCGGCCGCGATGTCCCCTGTGGAACCGGCCTCGGAGAGGGTGCAGGACCAGGGTCCTGTCGGTCCCGTGTGAGCAGGGGCAGCCGGGAGGGGGGAAGCGCCATCTCTTCCCGTTACGCCCTGAAGTCGCCGACGTGGTCCCGTGCCCAGGTCTCGAAGGTTCGGGCCTCATGTCCGGTCAACTGTTCCACGGCCGCCGTGAGTTCGACCGGGCGGCCGTCGGTGGACTGCCACCAGTCCAGCAGCGAGTCGGCGAACGCGGCCGGGATGTGCCCGGCGGTCTCCTGCTTCCACTCCTCGCGGGTCACTGCCCGCACGGGGACGGAGCGGCCCGTCACCCGGCTCAGGATGCCGATCTGCTGGGTGAAGGTGAGTGACTCCGGGCCGGTCAGGGTGTACGGGCGTCCGCCCAGGGCGGGTTCGGTGAGTACGGCGAGGGCGGACTCGGCGATATCGGCCTCGTGAATCGGGTCGCTGTGGGAACCGGGACAGGGCAGGCTGATCGGCCGCCCCGACCGCAGGTCCCGGCTCCAGGTGAGCGCGTTGCCCGCGAACGTTCCGGGACGCAGCGCGGTCGTGTGCAGGCAGGAGGCGTCGAGCGCCTTCTCCACGTCGAGGTGGGACTTGGCGACCGGGCTGCTCTCGGCGTCCGGGGAGAGCACGGCCGAGGAGGACAGCAGTACGACGTGCTCGACGCCCGCGGCCGTGGCCTCCTCGGTGAACTCGCCGATCCGCGACGGCTCGGCATAGAGAAAGACGGAGGTCGTGCCTTTGAGGGCGGTGGCGAAGGTGGACGGGTCGCTCAGGTCGCAGTGAACGACGTCCGGGCCGTCCGGTGTGCGGGAGGCGGCCCGGACGGGAAGTCCGCGCTCACGCAGCAGGCGGATGAGGGCCTGGGCGACAGCGCCGCGGCTTCCGGTGACGAGAACGGTCATTTCGGCCAGTCCTTTCAGGATGTTCGGTAGGCGGCGAGAGATGGGCCTTTCGATGCTGCCGCCGGCATCTTCGCGACACATTATCTGCGTCACGCAGATACATTGCTGTCGGGAGGCGTCGGATGTCAAACGAGATGTCTCCCGGGCGCGCCGGACCATCAACCCTTTGGGGGTCCGTCTCAGACGTGGTTCCGGATGGCGGACAGCAGCCGTTCGCAGCGCGCGCCCATGTCCTGTGCCGACAGCTCGGGGTGGGAGACCCACCAACCGACCAGCGCGCTGACCGTACCCGTCCACACATGTTTGAGGGCGTCCGCGTCCAAGGGGTCGACGTTGCCTTGGTCGTGCAGCAGTCCGGCAGTGCCGGAGATCGCCAGTTCGTCGATGGCCTCACGGTGACGTCGGGCCGCGCGCCATGGTTCGGAATCGTGCGGCAGCGTCCGGTCGTAGAGGACGAACCATGCGTGCCGCCGGCCTTCCAGAGCCTCGAAGACCGCTGTGAGTACGGCGACGGCGAGCCGGTCCTTCGACGGGCTCGCCGCCACGGCTCCGCGCATCGCTGCGAGGAGAAGGGGGCCGATGTGGTCGAGGCAGGCCACATGCAGGCCGTCCTTGGAGCCGAAGTAGGTGTAGAGCATCGGCTTGGTGACGCCCACGCGGCGGGCGATCTCGGCCATCGATGCCCCGCCGTGTCCGTGCCGTCCGAACTCCTCGAGGGCCGCGCCGAGGATCTGCTCCTCCCGCCGGGCGCGCGGGACGCCCTTGGTCCCGGCGCCGCGGCTTCTGCTTCGGCCCCCTTCCGAACTGCCGACCGGATCCGGCGCGGCCGAGGCCCTTGCAGTCGTCATGCGCGGACTATACGTTACGGAAATTACCGAGCGGTAAATTACTGAGGGGTCAATTCGTATGGCCGACCGAAGCACACCACCCGCGTCCACCCATGACTCGTCCCCGCTCCGCTCCTGGTGGGGCTGGGGCGCTGCGGACCAGGCACTGCCCGATGCGGACTGCGTCGCCCTCGGAGCGCTGGTTCCCGGTGCGGCACAGAGCCCGCTGCCCGTGCTCGATGTCTCCGCCCTCGCACTCCCGAAGGTGCGCATCGACCCGCCCCGCGCACTCGCCCTCGTGATGTCGTCCGCGCCCCGGGACCGGGCCTCGCACACATACGGCAAGGCGTACCGCGATGTGATCCGCGCCCTGAGCGGCGACCTCGCCGCAGCGCCCGACCTGGTCGCCCGTCCCCGAAGTGAGCAGGAGGTCATCGACGTCCTCGACTGGGCGGCGAACGCGCACGTGGCCGTCGTCCCCTACGGTGCGGGCAGTTCGGTCGTCGGTGGCGTCGAGTACCGCGCGGACCGGCATCGCGGCGTGGTGTCCCTGGATCTCTCCTCCCTCGACCAGGTGCTGGAGATCGACCGGGTCAGCCGGGCCGCCCGGATCCAGACCGGTGCTCTCGGCCCCGGTCTGGAGGCCCAACTGCGGCCGCACGGACTCACTTTGCGCCACTTCCCGCAGAGCTTTGAGTTCTCCACCCTGGGTGGCTGGCTCGCGACACGGGCCGGCGGCCACTACGCCACGCTGTACACCCACATCGACGACCTCGTGGAGTCGCTGCGCGTGGTGACGCCCGTCGGGGTCAATCAGTCGCTGCGCCTGCCCGGTTCGGGAGCCGGTCCGTCCCCCGACCGGCTGTTCCTGGGCTCCGAGGGCACGCTCGGTGTCATCACCGAGGCCTGGATGCGGCTGCAGGAGCGTCCGCGCCACAAGGCGTCGGTCACAGTGCTGTTCGATGACGTCCACAAGGCCATGGACGCCGTACGAGCCGTTGCGCAGTCGGGTCTGCATCCGGCCAACTGCCGGTTGCTCGACCCCGGGGAGGCCGCCCTGGCCGGTGTCGCACGGGACGGCCACAGTGCGCTTGTCCTCGGCGTGGAATCGGCCCATGTCCCTGTCGAGGGACGTCTGGCGGAACTCGTCACCCTGGCCCGCGACCATGGTGGTTCGCCCGCGCCGACGGTGCCGGGCTCCGCGGACGCCGCAGCGCACACGTGGCGTTCGGCGTTCCTGAGAATGCCGTATCTCCGTGATGCGCTCGCCCGTATGAGTGTGGTCACCGAGACGTTCGAAACAGCCTGCACCTGGGACCGTGTGCCGCAGTTGTACGAGTCGGTGCGTGGGCAACTGGCCGACGTCGTCAAAGAGGTGACGGGCCACGAGGGCACGATCAACTGCCGCTTCACCCATGTCTATCCGGACGGGCCCGCGCCGTACTTCACCGTCATCGCACCGGGGCGGCGCGGTGAGGAAGTCGCGATGTGGGACCGGATCAAGACAGCCGCGATGGAGATCCTTGGCAACCTCGGTGCGACCGTCACCCACCATCACGCGGTCGGCCGTGACCACCGGCCGGGCTATGACCGCCAGCGTCCGGAGCCGTTCGCTCTCGCACTTCGTGCCGCGAAAGGTGCACTCGACCCGGCGGGGATCCTGAACCCCGGTGTGCTTCTCGACCCGTTGCCGCGGGTGGGAACCGACCGGCGGTGACAGCCGCCAGTTGGCCGTTTCGCCCTTGGCGGCGGGGCAAAGCGCTCTTCTAACCGGTTTCCTGGGCTGCGATTTTCTCCGCGACCCGCAATCCGCTGAGAATGGCGGCATCCATGTTGATGTAAGAGTAGGTGGCCAACCGGCCGGCTGGATGGATCGGGTTCCTGGACAGGCCGCGCAGCCGATGTTCCAACTCCTGCTGCGTCCGCCGGTTCTCGCCCGCCGAGTCGAGCACCGGATAGTGTTTGGCAGGCGCACCTGGATATTCCCGCAGCACGACGGTGCCCGGTCGGTCGTGCAGTTCCCTGAGCGCCCACTTCGTCTCTATGGACCGTGTCCATGGGATGGCTGCGGCGGGTTCGTTGATGACCATCGCGCCCTGCGCCAGGGTGGTCTCGGGCATGTACACCGGTTGCAGCCGCACCCCTCGCCACTGAAGAGCGCCGGGTTCGCCGAGGAAGTCGTCCAACGCCGAGGTGACGATGACCGGTTGGCCCGCGCGTGTCATCCCCGGAAGGTCGGCCACGGTGATTTTGCACCCGAGGTGTACGACCGCCCGGCCGAGGAGTGCCTCGACGAGTTCCCCGTATCCCCTGCGCGGCCAACCCTGGTAGGAGTCCCGAAAGAAGTCGACGCAACCGTCGTCCCGAAGCTCCACGCGCCCCTTGGCAACGGTTACCGAGAGGGTACGAGGATGTCGCCCCCACTGCTTTTCGGTGTAGTCGCGAACACTCTCTGCATACAGCGTCGGTCCAAGCACGGAGATGCAGTACGACTCGAAGTCGGACGCATCCACGGTGCCGGGCCGATTCGCCAACTCCCGTGCGATGTCGGCGAAATCCGCCAGCGCGCACAGCTCGGCCTTCTGCGGTGGCCAGGAGACCAGGCGACCGCGAAGCCGGGTGCGAACACGATGCCGATACGGAGCGAATTCGACGGCGCGCGACACGATGTTCCACACGCGGCGGTGGTCGGTGTGGAAGATGTGGGCCCCATGGGGCTCGTAGGGGATACCCCGGAACCACTCCGTGCGCACATGACCACCCACCACGTGCGCCTCTTCATAGACCTCGACAGTGAACCCCCGCCGCGTCAAGAGCCATGCCGCCGCCGCACCCGACAAGCCGGCACCCACGACGGCCACCGTGCCGCCCATCGCAGGCCGTCAGCCGTTGAAGTTGTTCACCTGCACGTTTCCGCCCTGGTGGTTCACCTGAAGGCCCGACGAGTTGTGGATGTTGACGGTGTACTGACCCTTTGCGGTGCCTGCCGGATCAAGCAGTGCCATGAGCTGCTGCGCGGCTTCCAGAACCGCTGGATCGCTCAGCGCTCCGGTCTCCCGCAGGAAGACTTCGAGCGGTGTGCGCCACGTTTCGGGGTCCGAGACATAGTCGTCGAGCACGGCCTCCGCCCGGCGGTGCCCCCGGAACCGCCCCGCCACCAGGTCACGCAGGCGGGTGTAGGCGTCCCGCACCGCCGCACTCGCCGCATCCTGCAGCCCTTGAGCGCCTCCGGCCGCGAGCGCTCCGACCACCACTGACGCCGCTTCAAGTTCCATGCCGGCCTCCCGGTTGACGCAACGCCAAGTCCCGGACGCCATGTTATTGGGATCGAGCCCGGGCGGTGAGGCATGCGGATCGGGAACGTCACTGCCATCGAATCGCCGTGCGCCTGCGCGTGCCCTTGTGGCCCGCACTCACCGGCGAGTAGCGTTGCCGCCCCGATGTACGCCGGGAAACGGGAAACCGGCAGCGGTACCACGGACATCCGAGTGTCGAAGGCTCGACGAGCATGGCGTCTGGAACGAGCAGGGCCCGCCCGGGTTCCTCCGACGGTGACCGCGCGGCATCGGCCCCCGGTCCGCCGGCTTTTGCGGCGCATGCCTTCACCGCGGACACCGCCCATGGTTCCCAGGTCAACAGCTCGGGCGGGAACACCCAGATCAACATTCACGGCGTTCGCTCGCCCGCGGATCCCTGGCCCGTCGTCATCGGCGCTCTTCCGGCCCTGGCTTCGGCGTTCCAGCCCCGTGCGCGGTTACGTGACCAGCTGGTCTCCGGGCCATCGACGGCCACCGGCGTGGTACCGACCCAGGTGCTGGTCGGGGGAGGCGGCACCGGCAAGTCCCAGCTCGCCGCCTCATTCGCCTATCGGGCGCTCGATCCGCAGGGTGACAGGAGGGACGTCGTCATCTGGGTGACCGCCGTAGCGCGCGAGACCATCCAGCTGACCTACGCGGAGGCGGCACGTCGCCTGGCGATCCCTGGCACCACGGGGGACGATGTGGTGCACGACGCCGAAGTCCTGCTGTCCTGGCTGACCGCCGGGACGAAATCGTGGCTCGTCGTTCTCGACGACATCGCCGACATGCACGACGTGGACGACCTCTGGCCGCGCGGGCCCGGCGGCAGGGGGCACGTGGTTGCCACGACCCGGCGCAAGCATCCCGCGCTGAGCGGCGGAGGCAGGAGCGTGATCGACGTGAGGACGTTCCGGCCGGAGGAGTCGGCGGCCTATCTGCGTCAGCGGCTGTCCTCCGCAGGCTTCGGCCATCTACTGGACGGCTCGGTCGACGATCTCGCCGAGGCGCTCGGGCAGTTGCCGCTGGCGCTTTCCCACGCCGCCGCCTACCTGATCCGCAAACAGCGCTTCACCTGCTCCGACTACCTCGAGCGCTATGTGGAGCAGTCGGTGTCCCTGGCGGAATTGCTGCCCGGGTGGGCGGACACCGAGGCCTACGGGCGTCCCGTGGCGATCACCCTCACGCTCGGTCTGGAAGCTGCCGCCGCGCTGCCTCCCGAAGGCGCCGCCCGTAAAGTCATGCAGATGGCCGCCCACCTCGATCCGGCGGGTCATCCGGTGCGGGTGTGGGACACCGGCGCGGCAGCGGCACATGCGGCACGAGCCAACCCTGCCGGCGAAGCCGTCTCGATGCCGTCTCCGGACGACGTCTGGGAGGCATGTCTGGCGTTGCATTCCTACGGCCTGCTGCACATCGACTCGGCGGGCGGCCCACGCGCCGTGGGCGTCCACGCCGTGACCGCCCGCGCGGTACGGGAATCCGCGGAGCCGCGCGATCTCGCGCAGGCCGCGGACGCGGCGGCAGACGCGCTTGCCGAAATCTGGCCGGCCCACACCTATCTCGACGCCGATCTGGTGGCCGTGCTGCGTGCCAATGTCGACGCGCTGTCGCGGTCGGCGGGGGACCATCTGTGGACATCGGACCGGTATCGCCTGCTGTACCGCGCCGGTGACAGCCTGTTCGACGCCGGCTTGCAGGCCGCGGCGATCGGCTACTGGACGGAGATGGCCGCATCCGCCTCACGCCTCCTCGGCCCCGACCATCCCGAGATGCTGGCAGCCCGGGCCAGGATCGGGCGGGCCCAGGGCCACGCCGGAGACCCCGCAGCCGCCGTGCACACATTGCGACAGGTGGCGGCGGAACAATCCCGACTGCTCGGCACGGAACATCCCAGTACCTTGGCCAGTCTGCAGGATCTGGCCCGATGGCGGGGCCACGCCGGCGACGCGGGTGGCGCGCTCACCGCGACACAGGAGGTTCTTGCCATACGACAACGCGTACTGGGCCGGTTGCACCCCGACACCCTGGCGAGCCGTGCGACACTCGCCCGCTGGCGCGGCGAAACGGGTGACGCCACCGCGGCGGCACAAGGCCTCGAAGAGGTTTTCGAGGACATGCTGGGGGCGCTGGGTGCCGATCATCCCGCCACGCTCAAGGCCCGCAACAACCTCGGTTACTGGCGTGGAGAGGCCGGAGACGCGGCGGGGGCGGCACAGGCGCTGGAGGCACTTCTGGAGGATCGTCTCAGGGTCCTCGGCCCGGACCATCCCGATACGCTCAACACCCGCAACAACGTGGCCTACTGGCGGGGGGAAGCGGGCGACAGCGCGGGCGCGGCACGAGCCCTCGATCAGCTCCTGGTCGACCGGACCCGGATCCTGGGTGCCGACCATCCGCACACCCTCGCCACCCGAAGCAACCTCGCGTACTGGCGGGGCAAGGCCGGGGACGCCAGCGGTGCCGCCGCAGCGTTCAGCGACCTGTTGCGCGACCGGATCAAGGTGCTCGGGCCCGATCACCCGGACGTGCTCGACACCCGGGCGAACCTGGCGCGTTGGAGCGGCGAGGCCGACGGAACGCTCGACACGGCTGCCGGCTTCAAGGCGCTTCTCATCGACCGGCTGAGGGTCCTGGGTCCGGAGCATCCGGATACGCTCACCACGAGGCATGAGGTCGCGAGGTGGAGCGGACACGGAGGAGATCCCGAGGCGGCGGTGCGGGGCCTCGAAGACGTGCTGCCGGACCGTATCCGTATCCTCGGCGCCGATCATCCCGACACCCTCGCGACCCGCCATGAGCTCGCCCGTTGGCAGGCGGAGGCCGGCGACCTGGAGGCAGCCCTGACAGGATTGGCGGCCGTGCTGGCGGACCGGCTGCGTGTGCTGGGCACGGAGCATCCGCACACCCTCGTCAGCCATGCGGAACTGGGCCGGTGGCGAGCGGAGGCGGGTGATGTCGCCGGAGCGGTGTCAGCGCTGGAGAGTGCCGCGGCCGGCCGGTCCCGGGTGCTGGGAGACAACCACCCCGACACCCGGGCGGTCCGCACCGCACTGGGCCGGCTGCGGCAGCGCGAAGAACAGGCCTGAGGAGCTCCAGTCCGACGTTGTACTAAACAAGTTGCGCGAGCAACTTGTCGAACAGCGAGACGCCACACAGGTACAGGGCCGTGGTCTCCTCCTCCGCCGAGGCGTGGTGGGGCAGCATGGCCACAAAGTGCAATGCAGCCTGATACAGGGACTGCAGATACAGGCGCTCGTCGCAGCGCGCCGCCAGAAGCACACCGAGATCCGCGTAACCCGGCACGTCCTCCGTGGCGAACTCGTACTCCGTTTCGCCTGTCCGGCGCAGCACATACCGCCCCGCCATGACAGCGCCGTACCCTCCTTCGAGGGACTGCACGAGCTTGCCGTAGTCATAGGTGATCGGCAGCAGGGGGCCGCCTCGGGGATCGACCACCTCGCTGGATCCGCCATCGACGAGGATGTTGCCACAGTGCAGATCTCCGAACGTCACCCCGACCCGGTCGGGCGTCAAGTGGGCCACCAGGCGAGGATCTTCGAAGACGCGGCTCAGACACCGTGCCACACCCGGCATCGCCTCCCCGTTGATCGTGACGACAGCCGCGTCCAACAGCGTCCTTAGAAACGGAAACGCCTGTGCCTGCCGACGACGCCGCGCAAGACGCCGCTCAGCCAGTCGGTGCACCTGCGCCGGGCCGGCGTGACGCTGGGTGAGGTGGAACAGCTCGATGTCGCTGTCCAGGGCGCGCGCGACGTGACGCCCGAGCTCACCGGCCGACGCGCCGGCCAGCGCGAGATCGTCCACCGTGGAGCCGTCACCGAAGCACTTCAGCAGCAGGAACGACAGGCCCGGGCCACTGTGCCCGGTGATGAACAGAGGTCTCGGCAGACCTCTTCGCGCCGCGTCGCGGTACCACCGGATCTCGTCCCGCATCGTCTGCGCGCGCCCGAACTCCACCTTCACCACGTACGTCTCGCCGTCGGCGTGAACGTAGTAGAGGGTCGATGGTGTGTTGTGCGAACGCAGTGCCAACAACAGCCGGTCACCCAGCATTTCGGCCAGCGAGGATTCCCCTCCAGGGACGGGCTGGTGCGCCTGCTCCCGCAGCCGCCCTGCCAGAACAGACAGTTCCCCACAAGAGCGAAGCACGCGAGACACCCCCGTTTCCCCACGGCCCGACGACCGAGTGGCCTGTGACAACTCGTCCTAACGGCCGGCGCTCCGCACGAGGTCGACGAGATCGAAGCGGCGCCGGGCGGCCGACAGTTGCTCCCCCAGATCGGCCGCGGCGCGCCGGTACCCCGGCTCCTCCAGGATCTGCCGCACGCCGTTCAGCAGCCCCGCCGCGGTGATCTGCAAGGACCAGTGCCCGGCAAGCGCTGTCGACGGATGGACGGCGTCGTCTATCCGCCATTCGAGCGGACGGCGGTAGGCGGGGTGGAGCATCCCCGCACCGTGCTGTTCGGCCCGTACCGCCCAGGCGGCCTCGGACGACGTCCAGGGCAGGCACAACACGGGAACGGACCGCTCCAACGCGTGCACCAATGTGGTGCCCCCATGCGTGATCACCAGATCCGCCTCGTCCAGCAGAGCCAGATACCGCTGGGCCGGAACCATGCCGAGGAACGCGTCACCGCTACGGAAGTAGCGGGAGTACCGCGTGCCCCCCAGAACGGCGAACTCGACGTTGCGCTCGGCCCTCACCACCGCCGCGAGTGCCCGTGGGTAGGTCGACTCCGGCCGGTTGTTCCCCTCCGCCAGGTAGGAAACGACGAGCGGCTTACGACGCGGTCGACGGCTCGGTGGTGTCGGCGGCGTCGGCGGCGTCATGACGGGGCCTGTATAGACGTCGTTCGTGCGCTGCCGAAGCGGGTCCAGCACAGGGCAGCTCGGTATGATGTTGAGGTCTCCCTCGAAGGTCTCCCGCTCGTCCTGGTAGGGAGGCAGACCCCACTGCGCACGGCTGTGGTTGAAGCTCCGCAGACAGTCCGGAAGCGGACGGTCACCCAACTCGTCCAGCTTCCACGCACCGAGCGTCGGCCCTGAACGCAGACCGTGCGCCATCGCCAGCGAGACGACCGGAACGCAGGCCGCGTCCGCTGCGGTCCGGAGGGTGTCGTGGTAGTCGTTGATCACCACATCGGGACGGAACGCTCGCAGAACCTCCAGCACTTGGCCGGTGTTGGCGGTGACGAAGTCCTGGTCGTCGAAGCCCAGAGCGAGGCGCCGCTGCGCGTGCCGGAAGGCGTGCGAATACACCGGCAGGGGCTTGGAAGGCCGGCGCCCACCCGGCCGGTTGTCCACCTCGGCGATGTCGACCTCAGGAGCGAGCGCGCGAACCCGGACGGCCTTCGCCCTGCTGGAGATGATCAGACAGCGGTCGCCGCGTTCTTGCAGGAGCGTGGCCAGATGGGCCACCCGAGCCAGATGACCTTCCCCGCCGTCCCAGAAGGACAGGACTACCCGCAAGACCGACTCCCCCCGACGGTGATCGCCGACTGGCCGCTCCCATGATTTTGCACGGATGTCATGTGATACGTAAGTGAGTTGGCTGTGTGGTGTCCGGGATGCGTGCCCGCTGTGTTTCGCGCAGGACCGCCCAGGCATCCGCCACGGGGCCCACGTGCCCGAGCTTGTCGGGGTTGCTGACCGTGCGGAACGTCTGGATCCGCCCGTCGAGGATGTCCAGCGTCCAGGTGTTGAGGACCTTGCCGTCCCGGTCGCGGAAGATCGCGCCGGGCTGGCCGTTCACCTGGTGTGGTTCCACCACGCCGCCGATCCGCACGAACGGTGGCAGGAGCGTGGCGAGTACCCGGGACACATGGTCGACGCCGTAGAAGCCCCTGGCCCACTGCGGGGCCTTGCCACCGCTGTCCGCGACCATCCGCACGTCGGCGGCGAGCCATTCCCGCAGCGCCTCGACATCCCCTTTCGCGAAGGCGTCGAAGAACCGCAGCGCGAGTTCGTCACGCTCGCGCCGGTCGGCCTCGAACCGGGGCCGCCCTGCGTTCATGTGACGGCGCGCCCGCACCACCAGCTGACGGCAGGCCGCCTCCGAGCGGCCCACCGCCGAGGCGATGTCCGGGAAGCCGAACTCGAACACCTCCCGCAGCACGAACACCGCGCGTTCGAGCGGGGTGAGCCGTTCGAGCAGGAGCAGGGCCGCCATCGACACCGAGTCGGCGAGCTGGGCCGACCGCTCGGGGTCCTCGTAGGGGTCGGTCAGCAGCGGCTCGGGGAACCACGGCCCGACGTATTCTTCGCGTCGGACGCGTGCCGAGCGCAGCGTGTTGATCGAGATTCGGGTGACCACGGCGGACAGGTACGCTTTGGCAGAGATGGGGGGCGTCGGGGAAGCCTCGTAGCGCAACCAGGCTTCCTGCACGGCGTCTTCCGCCTCGCTCACGCTGCCCAGAATTCGGTAGGCGATCGAGAACAACAGGGGCCGCAGCTCCTGGAACTCCTCGGCCCGGTTCACGCCAGCTCTGCCTGGAAACCCTGGCGCCAGGAGGGGTAGTGCAGTTGCCAGCCCAGTTCGTGCTTGGCCTTGGAGTTGGAGAACCCGCGCCCTTCGGTCATCATCACCACCGCCTGATCCCCAGCCAGCAGCCGGGCCAGCCAGACCGGGACCCGCATCGGCCGCTTCGCCCCCGCGCACGCCGCCAGGTGGGGCAGCCACTCGCTCGCCGGAGCCGGTTCGTCGTCGACGATGTTGAACACCCCCCTCGCCTTCTGCTCCACGGCCAGAACAGTGGCGCTCGCCGCGTCATCGAGATGCACCCACGAGCTGTAGCCGGTGCCGCGCCCCACGAGCGGGTACTGCCGCTTGCGCACCAGCTCGACCTGGTCGTCGATGGCCCCCGGGCCGTAAAAGGCGCCGTACCGCAGGACCGCACCGCCGGCCTTGAGGACCACGTCCTCGACATGAAGCAACGCCTTCAACCCCACATGCGCCGCAGTTCCCTCAAGCAGGTCCAGCGGGTCCTGCTCGGTCTTCACCCAGCCGCCCTCGCGGATCCCGTTCCACGAGGCGTAGCCCTGCGCGACGACATGGGACACACCCGTCGCCTCGGCCGCCGCCATCAGGTGATCCGTACCCTCGGTGCGCAACCGGTTGGTCGCGGCGAACCACCGGTCCGGATGCTTGATATCGGGCTTGCCGGCGTGCGCCATGGAGATCGCGGTCATCTGGTGCACGATCACCTCCGGCCGGGCCTTGGCCACCGCCTCACCGACCGACGCCGCATCCAAGCCGTCCATCACCACACCGTCCGCGCCCAGCTGCGCCAGCTCTCCCAGCTTCGCCGCGCTCGTGGTCGTAGCCGTCACCTGGTGGCCGCGGGCCAGGAGTTGCGGCACCAACCGCCGCCCCAGAACTCCGCTCCCGCCCGCCACGAACACCCGCATGACCATCAGCCGTAAGCGTCTGCCTTCGCTACCTGAGACAAGACAGCCCGGCGATCTGTGACATGGGAGGGGAGAGACTTGGCAGGGCGTCGGAGCAACTGCGTAATTCGGGAAGCTGTCGCAGCGCCTCGTGGTGTCCCGGCGTCAGGCCTCTGCCCGTTGGGTGATGGCTGCCTCGGTGCGGTCTCCCAGGAATTCGTACCACCGGCGTTCCAGGCAGACATAGCGCACGTCCGCTTCGACGAGGCTGAGGAATCCCGACACGGTCTCGCTGAGACGCTGCTGCAGCCCCGGGTCGGCCAGCGTTCCGTCCTCGGCGAAGGCCTGGTAGCTGTCGGCCAGGCTGAACATGTCCGGGTAGACGCGGGTGCCCAGGTGTTCCAGGGGAATCCTCAGGGCCCACAGCCCGCGGTTCCCGCCGACCAGGGACGGCGAGGCGGAGACGAGCATCGCCTGCTTGGTCTTGAACGGCTGCGGCCGGACACGCGAGACCCAGTCGATCGCGTTCTTCAGCACTCCCGGCAGGGAGGCGTTGTACTCCGGCGAGGAGATGACGACGGCGTCGCTCTGTTCGAGCCGGTCGCGCAGGGCGAGGGCGCCGGGCGGCAGCCCTTCGGTGGCTTCCACGTCACCGTCGTACAAGGGCATGTCGAAGTCGCGCATGGTGGCGAGGTCGTCGGTGGCACCGGTGTCGGCGATGAGCCGGGCCACGAGGGAGGCGAGGCGGGCGTTGGCCGAATCGGCCCGCAACGCCGCGCCGAAGACCAGGACCCGCAGGGGGCCGGGGGACGTGTCCATGGTCATGGGTCTGTCCTTCCCTCGTAGTCACACGCGTCCAACGGGGCGCCCCACTGACTAGTGTGGTTCCGAGACGGCCGCTGTGCGACCGACAGCCCCGGCGCCGGCTCGAGAGCGCCGGAGCACCGGCATCTGTCGCGCATCCGTGCTGGTCGGTCCCGGTTCTGAATTTCCCAATCGCAGGCTTCCCACGGGGACCGTGGATCGCGGACGCCAGGCGGTTCTACGCGCCCTTCAAAGCCGCGTATGCTCGCTCGACCTCGCCCAGGTACCGCTCCAGCCGGAAGCGGGCCTCCGCGCCACCACGTCGAGGCCATCGACGAAGAGGTACGTGTGCACGGCGGCACCCGTCGGCGGCCCAGGACACGCGCTGATGAGCAGCGTGCTCGTAATCGGGTCCGGTTCGAGCCGGCGGGACGATGGGTCAGCGATCGGGGGTGAGAACCGGCTTGATGTCCAGGACCGGGGTCCCGTCGAGAGCCTCGAGGTTGCGGACGTGGATGCGTGGGCCGGCAATGGACAGGATGTGGACGGTGTGCAGGCCGATCGGGTTGGGACGGTCGGGTGAGCGGGTGGCGAAGACGCCGGTGATCGGGCGGTTGGTGTCGCCGCGCGGGCGGACGGCGAGCGTGTCGCGGTCGGCACGGTCGAGCCAGGTGAGCAGCAGTACGTCGGTGCCCGGGGCGAGGCCGTCCACGGCGGCGGCGTACTCGTCGCCCAGGACGAGCCAGGCGTCGGGTGCTCCCTCATCGGCTTGGCGCGGTGCGGCCGCCCGGTCCTTGAGCGGCGACTCGACGTGACCGATCGGGCGCAACAGGTATGCGGTCAAGGGGTCCCTCTTCCATCTCTGCGTTCTCTGTGCGGGACGGCGAGTTGTGCCGGTGGTGCGCCTGCCCGCCCGCGTGTTGTCGGGACCTCATCCTGGCGGACAGACGGCGAACGGCCCTCGCTACGCTTCGGTTGTTCGGCTCGTCGAAACATCCACGGATTCAGGGCCAAGGCGGGGGACGGCACATGGCATATCGGCGCGCGCTGATACCGGCACTGGTCGGCGGCCTGCTCATCACGCTGTTGCTGTGGTGGGCGGGGGCGAGTGATCTGGCACTGCAACTGCGCGGCAGCACGCGCGTGTTCGATGTGCAGTCCGCGAGCGAACTCCGGCGATGGCTTGCGCCCTGGTCGTACGACCCCCCGATGACGCTGCTGTCCGACGGGCCTGTGGACGCGGGCACGGGCGGGGGCACGGCCTTGAGCGGCGGCACCCGGTACGCCGGTCTGTACAGCACCGCGATGCAGATCAGATTCGTGGCCGTCTTCGTGTTCTTCCTGGCCGGCGCGCTGCTCCTGGTCCACAGGATTCCGCCGACGCAGGGCCGTACGCCGGCCACGCTGCTCGCGCTGTGGGCCTGGGGCCCGGTGGCCGGAACGCTGGCCGTGACGGTCTCCGCGCCGTGGCTGATCGCGTCCCGGGGGCACGGCAGCTATCGGTTCCTGCCGCAGCTTGCGGGTGTGATCGCGTCGAGCGGGCCGGTCGTGGTGTTCGTATCGCTGTTGACCGCCCCGCTCACGGTGCTTGTGGCGAGTATGGCCGCCAGGGGTGCGGAGCCGATGCCCCGTCGCAGTGTGCCGCCGCGCGCCGCCCGACTGGCCGCGAGTGTGGGGACCGGTGTGATCGCGGTGTCGCTGGTGGTCCTTTCGTACCAATCGGTGGCGGCCTGGATCCAGACCTCGTTCGGCGGCGCAGGGTTGTGGTCCGAGCCCGGCGACCTGCTGCGTGAGTGGCTGCTGCTCGGCGGCTGGACGGGCCCGGCGACGACGCCGCTCGGCGACTGGCTGCTGTACCGGGTCGCCGACGTGGTCATGCTGGCCGTGGTATGGTGGGCGCTGCGGCTGCTGCCCGGCCTGCTCACCCGAATTACGGTGCCGGCGATGGCGGTGGGCGCGGTGTGCGCAACCGTGCTGGGTCTGCTGGCAAGCCAAGTGCTGCACATGGCGATGGACGACACCGCCGCCGTGTGGGGGCCCGTGTATGTGTTCTCAAAGCTCGGCGTCGGCGTCCCGGCCGCTCTCACCTTCGGCATCACGGCCGGGATCGCGGCCCTTGTGACACTACGGCTGGCCGGTGACCGTGACACCGGCACAGCCCCCGGAGCTGCAGTGCCTGACGCTTTGTCACAAGATCGGCAAGCGTGATCCTCTCCCGATAGGCTGCCGAGGGCAGGAATCAGCCGTTGCCCGCATGCGAGCGGAAGGCACAGGGGTATGGGCGTCGCACTGTTCACGCTCGGCGGCACGATATCGATGACTGGCCACACCCCGGGCGTCGAAGGCGGACCGGTGGTCAGCCGGTTGAACGGAGCCGACCTCGCCGCGGCCGTGCCCGGGCTCGACCAGCTCGGAACGCCCCTGGACATCCACGACATCGAGTCAGTCCCCAGTGCGAATCTGACGTTCGCTCATGTCCTGACCCTGGTGGAATCCGCGTCGCAGGCGGTCCGGGCCGGGGCCTGCGGGGTGGTGGTCACCCAGGGGACCGACACTTTGGAAGAGACCGCGTTCCTCATCGACCTGGTCTGGCCGCACGCCAAGCCATTCGTGCTGACCGGGGCCATGCGCAACCCGACACTTGCGGGACATGACGGTCCAGCGAACCTGCTCGCCGCCGCCCGAACCGCCGTCTCTCCCGCGAGCCAGGGCCTGGGAGCACTGGTCGTCTTCAACGACGAGATCCACGCGGCCCGCTGGGTGCGCAAAACCCACAGCACCAGCACCGCCACCTTCGCCTCGCCCAACACCGGCCCGATCGGTCATGTCATCGAAGGCCATGCCCGAGTACTCATGGCCCCCGCACGCCGCTGCGCGCCGTACGCGCGGCCTGAAGCGCTGGACAAGACTCGGGTCGCGCTGCACACCGTCACCCTCGATGAGGACGCGGACATCCTCACCGCCATCGCCGGGGCATGCCATGGACTGGTCATCGCCGGCTTCGGTGTCGGGCATGTTCCGAGCAAACTCGCCGATCTCCTGGGAACTCTGGCCGAACGCATGCCCGTCGTGCTCACCTCCCGCACCGGCAGCGGATCCGTTCTGCGGCACACCTATGGCGCCATCGGCTCGGAGACCGACCTGCAACGCCGCGGCCTCATCAACGGCGGCCTTCTCGACCCGTACAAGGCCCGGATCCTCCTCCGGCTCATGCTGGCCGGCGGGGCCGATCGCGAGGCAATCACCGCAGCCTTCGCCGAGCACGGCTGAACAACGGCTTCCCCGCGAAGGTCGGCACGCTGACGGCGAACTTCACCAACGGACACGCGCTGACGGTGGGCGCCGACGCAGCGTGACGTCGTCGCTGCTCTCGGGCCGGCCCGGTCAGGGGCCTGGAGAGTGCCGGAGGAGCGCCTGGAGCGTGATGCCACCCATAGGACCCAGATCACGTCCTACCCGGCATCGTAGAGTCGCCCCGCCATGAGCAGGATCTAAAGCCGCCAGAATGGCCAATTTCGGGACATTTCTCCTTAGTCGGGTAGTACGTCACATTCTTGCGCCCGCTTCCGCCCGCCGCTAACCATGTCTGTCGTCGCCGCAAGCAGCGGGACGGACCGGATGTACACCGCCGGGCCGGCCAACGCTTGCACGGCAGCACGGGGCCCTCGCCCCGACGCCCTACAGGCCGCGACCGATACCGGCCGGCGCCTCTAAGACGTCCTACAGGAGAGTCCCTTCTCATGACCGCGATCACCGCCCCCCGCCGCTTTGCCCGCCTGCGCACCCTCGCCCTGACCGGCCTCGCCACCACCGGCGCCGCGGCCGCCGCTCTCACGCTGATGCCGGCCTCCGCGCAGGCCGCCGAAGCACCGCAGGCCGCCCACAGCGTCACGGCTCCCTCTCGCGACAGCAACACCGATCCCAAGGGCACCACCGGCACCGCGGGGAACCTCGACAACTGGATCAAGCAGTCGCTGGCCATCATGAAGGAGAAGGGCATCCCCGGCAGCTACGACGGCCTGCACCGCAACATCATGCGTGAGTCCGGCGGCAACCCCAACGCCCAGAACGACTGGGACGTCAACGCGCAGAACGGCACCCCGTCCAAGGGCCTCCTGCAGGTGATCCAGCCCACCTTCAACGCCTACCACGTCGCCGGCACCGCTCAGAGCGTCACCGACCCGGTGGCGAACATCACCGCCGCCGCCAACTACGCCGCTCAGCGCTACGGTTCCATCGACAACGTCAACTCTGCGTACTGACCCGGCCCACGCTCGGACGACGACGAAGTCCGCGTGGGTGTGACAACCACCGTCACGCAACTTTCCTCGGCAGCCCGCGCGGTGACCCGGACCGTCGCGGCCTTGCCCGCCGGCACGACGGCGGGCCGGGCAGTCGCCGGGCCGATGACCACGACCCGCCGGCCCATCGGAGCTGAGGGCAGGGACAGTTCGGTCGTGCTGCCGCGCTGTGGTTCGTAGCTGAGCCGGTAGGTGTGTGTGGCCGGGCTGTAGCTGTCGACGTGGACCTCGCCCGCAACAGCACGGGCGTACGGACGTACGGTTCGCTCCTTGTTGGGGCGCAGCCGGCCGTTCACGTCCATCGCGCAGTACCCCCCGCCGTAACACCACTCCCAACCTGCCCAGCCGCCGCTGTAGCGGTCCATGGACGCCAGGGCCTCGTCATAGAAGCGGCCCATGTGGGGCAGGTCGCCGTTCAACGGCCCCCACTCACCGACGACGACCGGGATACCGTGCTCGTGCGGATAGTCGACCACGGCGGTCTCGTACGCCTCCAGCCAGCCACTGTCCGGGTCGTAGTCCCCGCCCGCCTCCATGGCCGCGTTGTACAGGTGAGGGGCGTACACCACCTTCGGGTCGTCGATCCGGCCCAGACCTGTCGGCACGCCCTCGCCCACGATCGGCGTCGGCTCCACGAACAGCCAGCCGTCCGTGTCGACCTGCCGGACGGCGTCGGCGATGCGGTTGTACATCGGGGTGAGTTGTCGTGACTCGATGCGCCTCGCGGCGGTCGGCAGGTCCTCGCCCGCGTTGCTGCGACCCATCGGCTCGTTGATCAGGTCGTAGCCGAGAACCGCAGGGTGCCCGCCGAACCGTTCGGCAAGCAACCGCCACATACGGGCCTGCGCCCTCCTCAGGTTGGCGTCTTGGTAGAGGTGCTGGAACGCGGCCTGCACCGCCGGCTCGAAGTACTCGGAGAACCAGTCGTCCGGGTGCGGTGTGAACGGCAGGCCGTCCGTGCGCGTCGCCCACTCGGGGATTCCGCGATGTCCGAAACGGGGCCCGAACACGTCTTGGTGGGCATCGATCACCACATGGATCCGGTACTGGTGGGCCCAGTCCAGAATCTGCTCGATCTTGCCCAGGTACTGTCGGCTGTAGCGGCCGGGTTCCGGTTCGAGGTCGTCCCAGAACACCAGCAGCCGGGCGAAGTCGAAGCCCTGCGCCGCCATGTCGCGGAAGTGCCGCTCGGTGATCGCGGACAGCGCGTCGGCACCGCGGTGTGCCTTGTCCCCGACGTTCCAGCCCCGCAGGGTGAGCACTCTTCCCCGGTCATCGGTCAGCCTGGTCGCGGGCGTCGGCTCGACGGAACCCGCGTGCGCGGGGCCGGGAAGCAGCACGGCCGCAAGCAGTGCCAGGGCAGCCATGGCGGCGACCGCGTACCTGCGCATCAACACCTCCGGCTCATGGCGCGACGTCGCGCCGAATGCGGACGTACTCAACTCCGCAGCGAGCGAACCGGATTGGCCGGCGGTCGACAAAGGCAGAAACCGGACGATGTGAGGCTCGGGCGGCCTCGGTCGGTTTCCGGGGGAAGGGGGAGGAGGGGCATGCGACACCGCGCCCCGGATTCGTCCTCCGGGGCGCGTGCGGGTGTTCGCCCCGCCTCTACTTGGTGAGGGGAGCCAACTTGGGGTCGCCGGCGTAGGCCTCGGCCGCGTTCTCCTTGGTCACGATGACCGGCGGGAGGAGGTAGGCCGGGACGACCTTGGTGCCGTTGTTGTACGACTTGGTGTCGTTGATCTTCGGCTTGTCGCCCTTCTGCAGGGACTCGACCATGCCGACGGTCTCGGCGACGAGCTTGCGGGTGTCCTTGTTGATGGTCGAGTACTGCTCACCGGCCATGATCGACTTGACCGACTCGACCTCGGAGTCCTGACCCGTGACGACCGGGACCGGCTTGCCCGCGCCCTTCACCGAGGTGATGATCGCGCGGGCGAGGGTGTCGTTCGGCGACAGAACGCCGTCGAGCTTCTTGCCGCCGTTGTAGGTCGAGGTCAGCAGCGAGTCCATGCGCTGCTGCGCGTTCTCGGCCTTCCAGCCCTGGATGGCGGTCTGCTTGATGCCCTTCTGCCCCGAGCCGACAACGATGTCGCCCTTGTCGATGTAGGGCTTGAGCACGCTCATCGCACCATCGAAGAAGACCTTGGAGTTGTTGTCGTCCGGCGACCCGGAGAACATCTCGATCGTCCACGGCCCCTTCGGCTTCTTCGCCTTCATGCCGTCGACGAGGGCCTGTCCCTGCAACTGACCGACCTTGAAGTTGTCGAACGCGACGTAGTAGTCGACGTCGGGGGTGTTGGTGATGAGCCGGTCATAGGCGATGACGGTCGCTCCGGCCTGCTTGGCCTGCGCGACCTGAGTGGCGAGCTGCGAGGCGTCGGTCGCTCCGATGACGATCACCTTCGCGCCCTTGGTGACCATGGAGGAGATCTGCGACTGCTGATCGGCGACGGTGGTCGAGGCGCCCGCGTACTGTACGTCGGTCTTGAAGCCCGCCTTCTTGAGGCCGTCGGTGAACAGGTCACCGGCGAGCACCCAGTTCTCCGACGTCTTGGCCGGAAGCGCGACACCGATGAGGGAGTCCTGCGCGAAGCCCTTGGCGTGATTGCCGCCGGAGCTGCCGGAGCCCTCACGCTCGTTGGAGCATGCCGTGCCCAGGGCGAGCAACGCGACGGCGCCGGCCGCGGCGATGCCTCTGGTGATGATTCTGCGCATGGTGAGATGAGCCCTTCTTACAGTGGTGCGGAGGTCGAGCTTGCAGTGGTGCGGAGGTCGGGCGCCGTGGTGTCCGGCGCCTTCGGTGGTGGCCTGACGGTCAGCCGGCGACCGGAGCCTTGTCCGGATCGGAGCTCGGAGCCGGTGGTTCGACCGGGGTGGCCGGCTCCTCCTTCCGGAACGGACCCATGAGCGATCCAATGATCGAGAAACGTCCCTGACGCTTGCTGTACACGTCGAACGCGACGGCGAGGAGGAGGACCAGGCCCTTGATGATCTGGACCATGTCGGAGCCGACGCCCTCCAGTTGCAGACCGTTGTTGAGCAGGGCCATGACGAGACCACCGACGATCGAGCCGCTGATCGTACCGAGGCCGCCGGAGACCGCCGCGCCGCCGATGAAGACGGCCGCGATGGCGTCGAGTTCCCAGCTCAGACCGTCCTGCGGGCCGGAAGCCGCGGACCGTGCCACGAAGATCATGCCGGCCAGGGCGGCCAGGACGGACATGTTCATCATGACGAGGAAGTTGACCCGCTTGAGCTTCACGCCCGACAGCTCGGCCGCACGGGCGTTGCCGCCCACGGCGTAGATGTGCCGTCCGCCGATGGTGTTGCGGGTGTAGTACGAGTAGGCGAGCACCAGGACGATCAGGATGATGCCGGAGATCGGCAGGCTGGTGCCGATGCGGCCGCCGGCGAAGCGCAGCGTGGCGAAGACGATGACACCCAGCATCACGACCAGGCGGACCACCGTGATCCACAGCGGCGCGACGTCCGCCTTCATCTCACGCCGGGTCTGACGCGCCCTCCACTCGCGCCACACCATGCCGGCGCAGGCGGCCAGACCGAGCAGCAGCGTCAGGTTGTTGTATCCGGTGTCCGGTCCGACCTCGGGCAGGAAGCCGGCACCGATCTTGCGGAACCCGGCGGGCACCGGCACCGTGTCGGCGTTGCCGATGTACTGGTTGCCGCCGCGGAACAGCATCATCCCGGCCAGGGTCACGATGAACGCCGGCACTCCCACGTACGCGACCCAGAACCCCTGCCACGCGCCGATCAGCGCGCCGACGAGCAGGCCGAGCAGGATGCCCACCGGCCACGGCAGCGAGTGCTCCTGCATCGCCTTGGCGACGACGATGCCGGTGAATGCCGCAACGGAGCCGACCGAGAGGTCGATGTGCCCGGCGACGATCACCATCAGCATGCCG
The DNA here is from genome assembly GCF_055558775.1 of Streptomyces sp. NPDC025638. Taxonomy (NCBI): domain Bacteria; kingdom Bacillati; phylum Actinomycetota; class Actinomycetes; order Kitasatosporales; family Streptomycetaceae; genus Streptomyces; species Streptomyces sp. NPDC025638. The sequence continues at coordinate 154,783 of NZ_JBVHLX010000014.1, forward strand.
ATGGCCAGGATCAGGATGTAGGAGTACTGGCTGACCACCGCGATGAGGTTGCCGGAGGTCAGGGTCAGGCCTCCGGTCCAGATCTGGAACAGCAGGACGATCGCCACGAGAGTGAAGATCATCCCGAACTGGCGGGCGTTGGAGGTCGTGCCTCCGAAGAGGTTCTTCTGCAGCTCTTTGATTCGGCTCATGAGGTTGGGCTCTTCTTCGTAGCGGTCATCTGCTTCATCAGGAGTTCCGGGTCGGCATCACGGCGGTCCACCTCGCCGGTGATGGTGCCTTCGAACACCGTGTAGATGCGGTCGCACAGACCGATGAGCTCCGGCAGCTCCGAGGAGATGACGACGACGCCCTTTCCCTGGCCGACGAGCCGCTGGATGATCCCGTAGATCTCGTACTTGGCCCCGACGTCGATGCCGCGTGTCGGCTCGTCGAGAATGAGCAGGTCCGGATCGGTGAACATCCACTTCGCCAGGACGACCTTCTGCTGGTTGCCGCCGGAGAGCTTCACGACACCTTCGTCGATGCTCGGGGTCTTGATCCTCAGACTCCCGCGGTACTCCTCGGCGATGCGATGTTCGCGCACCGGATCGATGACCCCGCGCCTGGCGATCTTCGACAGCTTGGCGGACACCATCGAGGTCTTGATGTCGTCCAGCAGATTGAGCCCGATCGACTTGCGGTCCTCACTGACATAGGCGAGGCCGTGCCGGATGGCGGACGCCACCGACTTCAGCTGGATCTCCTTGCCGTTCTTGAAGACCCGGCCGGACAGGTAAGTGCCGTACGAACGGCCGAACAGGCTCATCGCGAGCTCGGTACGACCCGCACCCATCAGGCCGGCGAAGCCGACGATCTCGCCGCGCCGGACGTTGAAGGACGAAGCCTTGCACACGAGCCGGTCGTCCGAACTCGGGTGCCGCACGGTCCAGTCGCGGACCTCGAAGAACACCTCACCGATACCGGGCACGTGGTCGGGGAACCGGCTGCTGAGCTCACGGCCGACCATCCCGCGCACGATACGGTCCTCGTCGACGCCGTCGGCCTTGACGTCGAGGCTCTCGATGGTGCGGCCGTCGCGCAGGATCGTGATGGTGTCGGCGACCGCCTCGATCTCGTTCAGCTTGTGCGAGATGATGATCGAGGTGATGCCCCGCTCCCGGAAGCCGCGCAGCAGATCGAGCAGGTGCTGGGAGTCGGTCTCGTTGAGAGCGGCGGTCGGCTCGTCGAGGATGAGCAGTCGCACGTCCTTCGCGAACGCCTTGGCGATTTCCACGAGTTGCTGCTTGCCGACGCCGATGTCCTTGATCAGCGTGTCGGGGTCCTCCTGGAGCCCGACACGCTCCATCAGCTCCAGCGCCCGGCGCTGAGCGGCCTTCCAGTCGATCGCACCGCGTCTGCGCGGCTCGTTGCCGAGGAAGATGTTCTCGGTGATCGACATGCCGGGCACCAGCGCCAGCTCCTGGTGGATGATCGCAATGCCGGCCTGCTCACTGGCCCGGATGTCCTGGAAGCGGACCTCGCTACCCCGGTAGCGGATCTCGCCGGTGTAGCTGCCGTACGGGTGCACGCCGCTCAGCACCTTCATCAGCGTGGACTTGCCGGCGCCGTTCTCCCCGCAGAGCGCATGGATCTCGCCCTCCCGCACGACCAGGTTGACGTCGGCGAGCGCCTTCACACCGGGGAACGTCTTGGTGATCCCCCGCATCTCCAGCAAGGGCGGTGCCTGGGTCATGAGCAGGACTCCGCGGTGCGGAGCCCGCCACGGCCTTGACTCATCAGAACTCCTTCGTTCGGCCCGCCGGCAGCTTCGGGGTGCTCCGGGGCAGAGCAGCGCGGTCTTGACAACGTTGTCACCAGTCTGGGGACAACGTTGTCAGATTTCCCGCATGGAGGCTTTCAGGCCGAGGAGCCGGTGTCAATACATGGCCTGCGCCCTGGCCTGAGTCGAGACGTGACGGCAACGTCCTCCTGCCTGTGCGGCTACGACCCCTATACCGAGGCCGACGACGAGCTGATGGCGCGCGAGCCACAGGCCGAGGCGTTCGAGGACGACGCCGCGTACCGGGCCGCTTGGCGTGCCTGGGCCGACGAGGCCGACAAGTTCGAGGGCCTGAAGACGGCGGGTGCCGTCATCGTGTGGGAGAACGGCTGCGGCTTCTCCAACGCACAGGCGGCGGTCGACAAGCGCGGCTACGTTTTCCTCGGCACCGCTACCGCGGCGTCTGCCGCGATCTGGCTCCGAACGTGAGCGCCTACGCGACCCAGCCGTAGACATTCTGGCCCTGGCGTCGGGCACTGATGACGAGAGCGGCCAGATCGCTCAGGATCACTTCGGCGATCTCCGTGTCGATGACCTCGCCGTCCTCCGCGCGCTGCGCGGCCCACGAGACGGCGACATCCCGCAACTTGGACCGCTCGGCATCGGCGAGTGCGGCAGCCGGGCGAGGCGAGATCGCGAAGACGACGCACCCGTCATTGTCCTGGTCGGCGACGATACGAGGCTCGCCGGCTTCGACGAGTTCCTCGAAGCTGCCGCCTGCAAGAAGGCACTCCCACTCGACCACAGACCCTTCGGGATCGAAGTTGCCGAAGGAGAGCGACTCGGCACGTCCTGGCCCTGTCTGAAGAGCCAAAGCCGCAGACGCGTCATCCGGCGCCACGAAGAACTCGACGATGATGCTCACTGAGGCATCATGCCTGACCGCCTGCGTCCATGATCGGCCCGACAGGCCATAGGTGTCCGTTCGGACTGGCTGACCAGATGAGGAGGGCGGCCACCATCACGCCTCGTGCGATGTATGGCCGCCCAGCGCCTCGCCGGCTACGCCGACCGCAGGTCGATGACCGTGCGCAGTTTCCCGCTGGTGGGCGTGCGCTCGAACGTCTCCGTGGGTACGGTCTGGACGGTGAAGGCCAGGAGGTCCTCCGCCAGTGCCGAGGCCAGTTCGGGCACCTCGGCCACCAGAGCCTCCCTCGCCGCCTCGGGGTCGTCCGCGTACTGCTCGTCGAGCCGGACGGTCAGCCGTTCCCGGTCGGCGCCGGATTCGGCGAGGAGCTGGACCTCGCCGGGGTAGGCGAGGCGTTCCTGGGCCGCTCGCAGAATGCGCCGGTAATTGACGAAGTACGTGCCGATGCGTACGACGTCGCCGTAACGTCCGAGGAGTTCGAGCCGGGGCACGTGGCTGCCGCAGCCGCAGGGACCGTCCACGGCGCGTCCCAGGTCGCCGATCTCATAGCGCTCCAGTCGCTGTCCCGCGCGTGCGCGGGAGGTGAACACCAGGCGTCCCGGCTCGCCCGGCGGAACCGGCCGGTCGGTGTCCGGATCGAGGATCTCCAGCGTGTGCAGGTCGGTCAGCACATGGTGGACCGAGCCGTCGCAGGTGGCGCACTGGTAGCCCAGCGGGCCCAGATCGGTACTGCCGTAGGCGGCGGACCGGATCACCTCGACGCCGAACTCCCGTGTCAGCACGCGGCGTTGCTCGGTGGTGAAGTGCTCACCGCCGTAGAACACCGTCCGGATGCCGCCGTAGGCACGCAGCCGGTCGCCCTCGGCGTGGAACAGCTGCCACAGGTAGGACGGCATGCCGAAGAGGGTGTCGGCCCGGTGGGCGACCAGCGCCTCCGCGACCGCGGCGTGGTCCGGCCCCGCCGCGATGGGGAGCTGGGTGGCGTTCAGCCGCTCCAGGATGGAGAAGAAGCTGATGAAACTGCCGTACATCCCGCCGCAGTAGAACAGGTTGGCCGCCCGGTCGCTGGCCGGGTCGAAGCCCGCAGCGATCAGTCCGTCGGCCGCGGCGCGCATCTGGTTGTCGTAGTCGTCGCAGGTGAACACGGACAGCGCCGGCGCCCCCGTGGAGCCGCCGCTGCGGAAGTACAGGTGCGCGTGACGCGACTCCAGCGAGGCGAGCGTGCGCTGCACTTCCTCCTTGCCGAGCAACGGCCCGCTGGGCGCCGCGGGCAGAACCGGGGGTTCGACCAGGTCGTCCAGGCATGCCACGGTGCCGAAGTCCGTGCCCGGCGCGCGCAGGCTCACCCGGCGGCTGTAGCGCTGCAGGGCGTAGACACCGTCGTGGGGCTCACCGTCGTAGCCCTCCAGCATGGCACCGACCGGAGTGACCCGGGTGACGCCGGCGGCGAACATCGCACGCGACAGTGCGGCCACGTCCGCCCGGTCGCCACCGATCGCGGCGGTCTGCAGATAGCGGCGCATCGGCCGCAGCACCGTGGTGATCCGGTGCCGGGGCAGGGGTTTCACCCGGACGCTGCGGTGCAGGGGAGAGGCGTCGAGCGCGGGGCGGGCGTCCGCCAGCACGCGCCAGGTACCGTCCTCGGCGGCGAACACACGGGTGAGACCGAGGTGTTGTTCGAGCTCGGCGAGCCGCTGCACGGTGGTGATCTCCGCCTGCTCGGCCGGGCCGGGCGGCGGTGCGGGCAGGGCCGCGGAGACCTTCGCGAGCCGCTCGGCGAAGCGGCCCGCGAAGGCGAAGGCCTCGTCGGTGTCCTCGGTGTCGAGATACACCACTTGCGGGCTGGAGCAGGCCTGCTGTTCGAGGCGGCAGACGTCCGCTGCCAGTGCGTCGAGCAGAGCGTCGTCGTGCGCCGCGTCCCGGGTCAGATAGGCGAAGGAGATCCGGTGGCCCCATGCGACGACCCGGCAGCCCGGGGGCGCGAGTTCGCGCACCGCGCTCACGGCGTCGTCGCCGCCCCAGACCGCGATCGCGTCGGCCTGGTCGCACAGGGTCGTGAGCCACTCCCGGCGTGACGACGGGAAGCGCAGGGCGATGACCCGCTCGGAGATCAGCCCGGTCGGGTCGGCGGCGCCGAGGGCAGCGAGCAGGTCGAGGGCGAGCGCCGTGTCGGAGGTGCTCGTCTTGAGGATGTTGAGGTTTCCGGCCAGCAGGCCCTCGACGACGCTCAGCGGGGCCACGGAGGCCGCATTGCCGGGGGCGATGTGTACCAGCAGGCCGACGGGTGCCCAGGCTTCGTAGACCGTCTCGCGGGCGTCCGGCCGGGTCAGCCGTTCCGGGCGCGGGCCGCCCAGTTCCCGGCGCAGTTTGCGTTCCAGCGCCTGCCGGATGAGGGCGGTCGCCAGCTCGGCGAGGGTGGCCGTGACCTCGTCGGCGGGCAGTTGCCCGGCGAGGCGGCGGTACAGGGCGGAGCCCGGGTCGCCCAGTTCTTCGCCGACTGCGGCGCAGGCATCGAGCACGACCTCCGTGGGCAGCGGGCGCGCCAGGATGCGCCCGGCCGACTCGGACAGCCCGTCCATCCGCCGGGCGGCCTCGGCGTCGTCGACGAACTCGCCCTGCCAGAGGTGGAGTGTGGAGATAGTGGTCATGACTTTCCCTTCATCAGCTCGGCGGCGGCGACCGCGCAGCTGCGGTTGCGGCTCACCCCGGCACGGCCGTGCACGGTGAACCAGTCGGTGGACAGCGGGCAGGGGCATTCCTCGCCCGGATGCAGCGAGGCGACGTCGCCCATCACGACGCTGTGCGCCGGAACCGAGGTGATGTACGGGCTGACCAGGTGCAGGAAGCCGCGTTCCCCGTACGGCAGGGGGCGCAGCGTGGCCGGGTCGCGGACCGCCGCGCGGGACCACACGGGTACGTGCAGGCGGTGGTGTGCGCACTCGACGTACGGCACGCAGTGCTCCACGGAACCGAAGGTGTCGCGGATCCGCCCGCCCGGGATGCCGAGGCGTTCGGTGACTTCGGCACGGAAGTCGTCCTTGCCGATTTGGCGGTCCGCGTGGCCCTTCCAGCCGCCGCCGAGGACCACCAGCGATCCCTCGGGCAGCCGCAGCGGCGGCAGCCCCATCGCCCTCATCCGCTCCAGGGTGAAGTGGAGGAAGGCCGGAAAGCCGAGGATGCGGACCGGGATGTCGTCCTCGGCGTAGCGCTGGAGCGCCGCGATGCAGCCGTGCACGTCGAACTCGTGCCCGGATCCGGTGTGCCGCAGTGCGTGTGTGGTGTGCCGTGCGGGGGCGAAGTCGCACAGGTAGTTGTCGGTGAACGACGTGCCCAGCTTCAGCGACGGTGCGGGCTCGTAGCTGTAGAGCAGGTAGTTGACCGGTCGATCGGGGGTGATCCAGCCGTAGTGATCGAAGATCCGGGCCACCATGCGCTGAGCCGACCGGATCGTCCACCGGTCGAAGAACATCTGGGACTTCTGGCCCGTCGTTCCCGAAGAGGTCAGATGCAGGAACACCTCGTCACGGGGGACAGAGAGCACCTCGTGGCGCTTGAAGAAGGCGGCGGGCACCAGCGGCGTGCGCACGCCGAGTCCGACGGTGGGCGCGGGCGTCTCCGGGGGGTCCTGGAGGAGGGCGGCGAAGAACGGGGAGCGCTCGGCGTGCCAGGCGTTGGACTCGGCCATGGCGGCGGCGAACAGTTCGTCGGCGTGGGCGCCGGTGGCGTACGGCTCGGGCAGGTCGCACAGCCGCTGCACCTGGCCGAGCGCCACCGGGTCGGGGACCTCGACGGGAGCGAGATGGGGGTTCATCGGGACACCTCGTGAAGGGGCAGATAGGTGGAGGCCCAGGCGCTGAGATAGGCGCTGAGGTAGGGCTGGAGCAGCGGGCTGACGGCCGCCCTCCGGAAGTCGATCTGACGGCTGGTGCGGGAGAGCACCACATAGTCGTGGAGGCGGTCCTGGACGCGGCGCATCGCCGGGTAGACCGCACTCGGTACGAATCCGGAGGCGAGGAAGATCTCCAGGGCCTCGGTGTCGGCCAAGGGCAGGAGGGTTTCTACGTAGTCCGCGCCCGCCTGGGTGACCGCGGTCATCAGCGCCTCCAGCGCGCCGGTCAGCGCGGACGCACGCGGATGGACGGCGACCAGGGCGCAGCTGCCCGCCACCGGGTCGAGATCGGCGTACGCCTCGAATCCGCCGTCGGCGGCGACCAGGACCGTGTTGGGGGTGTGCAGAGGGAAGAAGCGGTCGCCGGGGTGGGGGAAGCGTTCCAGGAAACGTCGGCGTACGAACGCCGGGGCGGCGATCACCTCGATCGGCCCGGAACCGGCCGCCGTACGCGACCCGCCCCGCACAGGAACGCGACCCGTGCCGGCGCAGTCGATGCCGATACCGGTGGACGCGGCTGCCAGCAGCCCCGCCAGAGGTTCGGGTACGTGCTCCACGAGGGCCCGTCGCTGCAACACGCCGTCGGCGTACCGGGCGAAGAGCGCGAGACTCTCGCAGCCATCGACCTCGACCGCATTGGGCAGCAGGCCCAGCGGCCGGAATCCGTTGCGCACGACGACGTGCTGCGGGCCCTCGGTGACGACGCGCACGGTGGCGAACACCGAGTCGAGCAGGCCGGCGGCGAACGCCGCGTCGCAGACCGCGCCGGTGAGCCGTGAGGCCAGTCCGCCGCCCCGGTGGCCAGGGTGTACGGCGAGTCCGACCAGTTTGCCGATACGGCTGCCCGGGTCGGTCTGCACGACGGCCGACCCGACGATGTCCCCGCCGGGCGTGCGGGCGGTGAGCCAGTGGGCGGTGCCGTCGGTGAGCAGTCGGCGCATCACGACCGGGTCGCTGCCCAGCGGCACCGGGTAGCCGTGCCCGTACACGTCGAAGTACAGCTGCCGCAGTTCCGCGATGTCCCGGACCCCGGCTGCGGCGATGGTCGCGCTCACGGCGCCTCTCCCATCGGGGCCGGGTGCGCTGCCGCGATGCCGGGGGACGTGCGCCGTCCGTCGGGTCCCGTCCGGCTGCCGAGCCACCACAGGGCTGCCGCGACGGGGAGCAGACCGGCGCCCTGAGCGAGGCAGAGCGTACGAGCCGTCAGATGGTCGCCGAGCGCGCCGAAGACGAAAGAGGACACGGGGAACGTGGCGCCGAGCAGCGCCTGCATGACGGCGAAGAAGCCCGGCTTGTCGGCGGCGGGAACGAGCCGCTGGAACAGCCCGACGAACCGGACACCGATCACACCGACGCACCAGCCCGCGACGGTCATCGAGCCGAGGGCCACCGTGTGCGTGGCGACCAGGCCCGGCAGGCACAGCGCCATGGCCATCACGGCCAGGCAGACGCTGCCGACGGTCGTCGGCCGTCCGGGGACACGGGCCCCGGTGAAGGACCCGACGAGCGTGCCCGCGCCGAGCGCCGCCTCCAGCGCGGCGACGGTCGAGCCGGAGGAGTGCAGCACCCCGCGCGTGTAGAGGGGCATGACGACGTAGACGGCGGTGGTGAACAGGTTGGCGGCGGCGAAGCAGACCAGCACCCGGCGAATGAAGGGGAGACCGGCCAGGACCTGGCGCAGCGTTCGGCGCGCGGGCGCCGTGCCGTGCGCCGCGCCGGGGCCGACGCGTGTGCTCCCGGGGCCGTCGTTGGTCGTCCCGGCATTCGCGAAGCGGGCCGAGACGACCAGCACCGCGGCGAGCAGATGGGCAAGGCCGCAGGTGGCCACGACTCCCGCGAGGCCACCCGCGTCGACCGCGAGCGGTCCCAGCAGACCACCGCCGAGCCCGGCCATCGACTGGGTGGACAGCTCGAATCCGGTGGCCGCCTCGATGTCGGCGTCCTCGACCAGTTCGGGCACCGATGTGGTCAGACACGGGTCGAACAGCGCCTGACAGGAAGCCAGCGCCAGACCCACCGCGTACACCGCGGCCATGGGCAGTTCCCCGGTGTACGCCGCGAGTGCGGCCGCCGCGGCGACAGTGCCCGCGACGGCCGCAGCGCCGGCCAGCACCGTGCGGTGCGGGTGGCGGGCGACGACGCGGGCGACGACGGGGGCGAGCGCGACGGCGGGAAGGGTGCTCACCGTGAGGAACAGACCTGATTCCAGACCGCGTTGATCGCCGTCGGCGGCGAAGCCGACGAGCCACCAGACCGCGCCGACCTGGAACATCCGGCCGGCGGCCTGGGTGAGGAGCTGAGCGGTCCAGACCCTGCCGAAGGACGAGTTGCGCAGCACGAGCGGCAGACGCCTGCCGCGTGGCTCGGCCGCGTTCATGCGCACGGCCGCTCGTCGACGACGCGCACCAGCTTGCCGGAACGGGAGTTGACGGCGAGATCGCGGTGCCGCACCCATTCGACGGTGAGCGGATTGACGTGCCCCGCCGCGGTCGCATCCCCGTAGGCCGGGCGTTGCGCGAGCACGGCCGCGGCGACGGCAGCCCCCAACGCGCCGTGTGTGTCCTTGGGTTCGCCGGTCGCCAGCCGCAGTACGAGACCGTCCCGGCCGTCGCGGCGGCGTACCACGAGCTGCAGACCGGTCACCTCGCCGTCCGTGTCGGCGGCGCGCACGATGGCGTGGACATCCTCGGTGTGGAGGGAGACGGGACCGACCCGAACTCCCTCCTCGGCACGGCCGAGGATGCGGAAGACTCCGGCGTCGGGGTCCACCCACTCCGCCCGGTCGCCGGCCGGATAGCGCAGTACGGGCATCAACCGCCGGCGCAGATCGGTGACGACGAGCCGCCCCGGCACCCCGGCCCTCTCGACGGGCAGCTCGGTGTCGTCGTCGACGAGCTCGACGATGGTGTACGGGGCGAACGCGCGGTGGACCCGGGGGTCGCCGCCGGGCACGGCCTCGCCGAGCAGGCCCGCGTCCACGCTGGCATAGCCGAGCGAGCGGGGCTCGGCGTTCGGGAACGCGGCCCTCAGGAGCGGAAGCTGGTCGCCGAAGAGACACTCTCCGCCGAAGAAGAGCAGTTCCACGTCGGGCAGCGTCAGGCCGGCGGCGGTGAGGCGCTCGGCGAGCGAGCACAGTGTGGTCGGCGTCGAGGCGACCACCTGAACGCGGAACTCCTCCAGCGTGGTCACGATGGATTCCCAGGGCGCCGCGCCGCCCAGAGGCAGACGCACGTTGGCCACGGGGGAGCGGTGCAGTGAGTCGAGGACGAAGCTGAAACTCGCGTAGAGGTCACCCGCGTAGAACAGGTCGGCCACTCGGTGGCCCTGTCGAAGGCCCGCGTTGACGAGTCCGGCCCCGAATGCGGCGGTGAATTCCCGCCATTCCGTGCGAGTGTAGTAGGAGAACTTGGGGGACCCCGTGGTGCCGCCGCTGCGGAATACGACCGCCTCGTGCAGGGGAGCCGTCAGCAGCCTGTTGTCACGGGGCGAGTTGGCCCGCCAGAAATCCGCCTGGGGCACTATCGGAAGATCCGTGAGGTGCGCCACATCGTCGGGGAGGCGCGAGTAAAGGTGCTGGTAGAACGGCGAGTTGTGGCGTGCGAAGCGTATGAGCTCCGCCAATGGTTGAACGGGCATCAATTCCTGCTTGAAGATGTGAATCGCCGGCATGCGAAAAGGCACGACGGGGTGCGGCGGATGGGTCCGCTCCGGCAGTTCGGAGAACCATTTCATCAGCCGATGTGGCGCCAGCGTATCTCACTATTCGGACGCCGCTTGCCAACTCGCCATTCAGGTGAAGAGCTTCGGAGCTGCGGACGGGACATTGCCGATTTCGGTTCCCGGCGAAACGGAGATCGTGGTCACATGCCGGCCCGTTTTCGGTTCGGCTGCTACTGAGCGCAGACGTCACCTGAGAGCGCCGAGGACCGGCGCGACATGGGTCTCTGTCACCGCTCCACTCCCTCAGGGGGTTTGACGGGCAATAGGGCTTCCGTGTGGAACCGCAGAGCTTTGCCCTCGTTGAGGAACGTGGACGTGTCTGTAGCCCTCCTTCTGGGTGAAGGAAACAGCACAGGCAAGAACACCAGGGATCGAGTGGCATGGGTTTGACCAGCGAAGCGACCGTGTACGTCACGGCGGCCGTGGCCGTCGTCTGTGTGGCTCTGCTGGTCTGGCTGTGGCCACAGCTTGCCGGCCGCGGGCTGCGGCACGTGCTTGGACGGCTGGCGGCCATCGGAGTGACTCAGACGGTGATCATCGCGGCCTTCGCCTGCTGGCTGAACTCGTCGTACCAGTTCTTCGGATCGTGGGGCGAGCTCTTCGGCGACACCGAGACGGCACCCGTCGGCGTGACGCAGGCGTCCATCGGCCACGGCACGGGGAACGGCCCCACGGCGAAGGGGGCGCTGGTGCAGCCCGCCACCAGCGAGCAGTTGAACCGGGTCAGCGGACTGCCCACCGGTCCTGCCGCGGTGAACGGCCGGGTGGATTCCGTGAAGGTCATCGGCCGCCGCACGGGCGTGGTCGACCCCGCGTTCGTCTACCTGCCACCGCAGTACTTTCAGAAGGCGTACGCCAGGCAGCGCTTCCCGGTGATCGTGACGCTCAGCGGTTACCCCGGCAGCATCTTCAATCTCGCCGAGCACCTGCGGGTGTCACAGACCGCCGGGGAGCTGCAGAAGAGCGGCCGGATGCAGCCGACGATCATGGTGATGATCCGGCCGACGATCGCTCCGCCGCGTGATACGGAGTGCGTCGATGTGCCGGGTGGACCGCAGACCGAGACCTTCCTGGCCAGGGACCTCCCGGAGGCACTGAAGTCCGCCTACCGGGTGGGCCACGACGCCAGTGCCTGGGGTGTCATGGGCTATTCGTCCGGCGGCAGTTGCGCCCTGCAGCTGACGATGCGCAATCCTGGTGTGTACACAACGGCCGGCGCCCTGTCGCCCGACTACAAGGTCAAGGACGACCCCACGACCGGCAACCTCTTCGGCAGTGGGCCGGGTCGCGTCAACCGGGTCAACGAGCACGATCTGATGTGGCGGCTGAAGCACCTGCCCGCACCGCAGGTCTCCGTCCTGGTCGCCGAGAGCAAACACGGCGAGCGGGGTTACCCGCAGACGCTGGCCTTCATCAAGGCCGTCAAGGCACCCATGCGCGTCGCGTCGATCCAACCCGACCAGGGCAGTCACAACTTCCCGACCTGGGTACGGGAGATGCCCGGCACCCTGCAGTGGATGAGCCGGCAGCTGACCTTCCCCCAGGACGTGGTGCCCCGGCACCACCCCAAGAAGAGCGCAGCGCCGGGAACCGCGTCCATCGGCCGACGTCCTTGAGGTCCGTGGCGAGAGTGTCGGCGGCCTGCATACTCGATCACGACGCGTCCGCAGGTGTCCTTCGGACAGAGTGACTGTCCTGAGGGCGTCGTCGACTGTCGGGGTGGGCACGCGCACGTCGGAAGCGGCGGCGGGTCTATTGCCGTTGGTGGCGTCGGGTTACTCGGCGCCGGCGAGGATCTCGGCCAATGCCGTAACGGCCTGTTCGGCGTCGAGGCCTTCGGCGCGGACGGTCACGGTGCTGCCGACCGTGGCGCCCAGACCCATGACGGCGAGGACACCGGTCGGATTGACCGTCCGGTCGGCATACTCCAGCTGTATGGCACTGGTGAATGCGGCCGCGGCCCGGGCGAGTTGGCCTGCGGGTCGGGCATGGAGGTTGGCGGGCAGGATGACAGCCGTCTCGTGCTGGGACGCGGTCGTGGCGCCAGTGGTTGTGGAGTCAGAGCTTGTGGACATGGCGGGCCTCCTTGGCGGCCTCGGTGACGGTCTTCAGGTCGGCACCGGATGCGGCGGTGACGACGGCTGCGACGGCTCCTTCGACGAAGGGGGCGTCGACGATCAGCACGTCGGGGCGGGGGTGGTCTTCCAGGACGGTGCGGGCGGTCAGCACGGAGCTGCCGAGGTCGGGCAGGACGACGACGCCCTGGCCGTGGTCGACGCTGCGGATGGCGGCGAGGACGAGGTCGTAGCTGGTGCCGATGCGGCCGTCGTCGGTGCCTCCGGCCGTGGCGAGGGGGACGGTGTCGGAGCCGATCTGCTGCACCAGCAGGCGAAGGCCCGAGGCGAGCTCGGCGCTGTGGGACACGAGTACGATGCCGACAGATGCGCTCATGAACAGTTACCTTAAATCTCGGAACGCTGTTCATCAATGCTGAATCAAGGAGAATTTTTCGATGGTGCAGGCGGTACAGCGGGCGGTGCAGATCCTGCGTGAGCTCGCGTCCACCGGGCCCCGGCTGGGCGTGACCGAGCTGGCGGACCGCCTGGGCGTGGCCAAGCCGACCGTGCATGCGCTGCTGCGCACGCTGGAGGCCGAGGGGCTGGTGGTGCAGGACCGGCACAGCTCGAAGTACCAGCTCGGCCCGGACCTGGTGCAGCTCGGCAACGCCTACCTGGACACGCAGGAGTTGCGCACCCGCTCGCTGACCTGGGCGGACCAGCTTGCGAACCGGGCGAACGAGGCGGTCTGGGTGGCCGTGCTCAACGGTGACCACGTCCTGGTGGTGCACCATGCCTTCCGGCCCGAGGGCGCGGTGCAGATCCTTGAGGTGGGCGCCAGTATTCCGTGGAGCACGTGTGCCCTGGGCAAGGCCATCGTGGCCTTCGTTCCGGCTGACGAGCGGCAGCGGCTGCTCGCGGCCGAGCCGGCCGTGCTCACCGGCGCCAGCATCACCGACCCGGAGGTGCTGGCGGGTCAGTTGAAGGAGGTCCTCAGGACCGGGTATGCGGTCGAGGACCAGGAGTCGGCCATCGGGGACGCGGGCATCGCCTCTCCTGTCTTCGACCGTTCCGGCGAGGTGGTCGGAGCTCTCGGCATCATCGGCCCCGTCGAGCGGCTGCTGGCCGAATCGGCACGTCAGGAGCTTGCGGTCGCCGTCCGGGAGACTGCCCGCAACCTCTCCCGTGACCTGGGTGCCCCTCGTGGCGCGGCCGCACGCACCACGATGACCTGACCAGCTGGATGCGCCGGGTGGCGGTCGTGCTCCGTCCCGTACGCCGCCCCTGATCGAGGCCCCTCGGCTCGCCGCCGTGGGGCCTTCTTCCTGTTGTTGACGGGCGCGGGGGCTGCCGAACCTCTTGACAGGCCGGAAACGCCCCCTTAATTTCCGGAACAACGTTCATCCATAGTGAACAACCCGCCAGTGAACAACCCGCCGCCGGATGCTCAAAGCTGTCCGGCTTCCCCCTGAGCGGCCGCCAGGCTGCCCGACCCCGACCACCTGGCGGCCACCTCCCTTCACAGCCCGCCCCACGCGGAGGAGGTGAGACGCCCGAGCCGCCGCTTCGGCGCTGGGCGCCTTTCATGGAAGAAAACACCTACCCACAAAAGCTTGTGGCCGAGATGCTGGGCACCGCGATGCTGGTGTTCATCGGCGTCGGTTCGGTCCCCGCAACACTCATCGTCAACGGCAAGGCCCCGTTCACCTTCGCCGACCTGGGCATGATCTCGCTGGCGTTCGCCACCGTGGTCATCGCGATGGTCTATGCGATCGGCCATGTATCCGGCTGCCAGATCAACCCGGCCATCACCCTGGCACTGGCCGCGACAAGGAAGATGCCCTGGCGGGACGTACCCGGCTACGTCGCGGCCCAGGTGGCCGGCGCGGTGCTGGGCGCACTGGCCATCGTCGGGGTGCTGGGGAAGAAGGCGGTCGACGTCGGCCTCGGCATCGCCGCCTACGGCAGTGGAGTCGGCGCCGGCCAAGCGTTCTTCGCCGAAGCCGTAGGCACCTTCATGCTCGCCTTCATCGTCTTCGGGGCCATCGACCGCCGCGCGTCGGGCGGCTTCGCCGGTCTGGCCATCGGCCTCGGCGTGTTCGCGATCATCATCCCGGTGGCGCCGGCCACGGCGGCGTCCATCAACCCTGCCAGGACGCTCGGTCCGATGATCACCGGCCGGCTGTTCGGGGGCACGGTCCACTGGGACCAACTGCCGGTCTACCTGGCCGCCGAAGTGCTCGGCGCGGTTGCCGCAGGCACCCTCTACACCGCCCTCAACTCCCACCGCACGGCCACCACCGCAGGCGCGGCCCGGAACCAGGTGGCCGAACCCGCTTCAGCCGAAGGAGCCCTGTCATGAAGAAGTTCATCAACGCCCCTGAGGCGGTGCTGGCCGAGGCACTGTCCGGGATCGCCTCCGCCCACCCCGGACTCAAGGTCGACGCGGAGAACAGGGTGATCTCCCGCGGCGACGTCGGCAGCAGCAGGAAGGTGGCCCTGGTCTCCGGCGGCGGTTCCGGGCACGAACCCCTGCACGGCGGCTTCGTCGGACTGGGCATGCTCGACGCCGCCTGCCCCGGCGAGGTCTTCACCTCGCCCGTGCCCGGCCAGATGGTGGCCGCGGCCCAGGCCGTCGACGGCGGCGCGGGCGTGCTGTTCGTCGTGAAGAACTACACCGGCGACGTCCTCAACTTCCAGATGGCCGCCGAACTGGCCGCCGAGGAAGGCATCACCGTGGAGACCGTCCTGGTCGACGACGACGTCGCCGTCCAGGACTCCACCTGGACCGCCGGGCGCCGCGGCACCGGAGCCACCGTCTTCGTCGAGAAGATCGCCGGCGCGCTCGCCGAGCAGGGCGCCGACCTCGCCGCCGTGGCGGAGATGGCCAAGCGGGTGAACGCCGCCTCCCGGTCCTTCGCCGTCGCACTGACCGCCTGTACCACCCCGGCCTCCGGCAAGCCCGGTTTCGACCTGCCCGAGGACGAGATGGAGGTCGGCGTCGGCATCCACGGCGAACCCGGCCGCCGCCGCGAGAAGCTCCGGTCCGCCAAGGAGATCGTGGCGACCGCGCTGGACGCGATCCTCACCGATCAGCCACTGACGACCGGCGACGAGACCATCGTCATGGTCAACGGCCTGGGCGGCACGCCGCTCATCGAGTTGTACGTGGTCTTCAACGAGGTTGCCGCCGTACTCGCCGACAAGGGTGTGCTCGTCGCCCGCACCCTCGTCGGCAACTATGTGACCAGCCTGGACATGGCGGGCGTTTCCCTCACCGTGTGCAAGGCCGATGCCGACATGCTGTCCCTGTGGGACGCTCCCGTGAACACCCCGGCCCTGCGCTGGGGCATCTGAACCGAGCCGGGGGCGGGGCCGCGCCACACGCGAGGGCCGGGCCGGAGCGTTCCCGCTGCCGGCCGCCCGCCCGGACCGCACCCCTCGCGCCCCTGCCCCGCCCCCGGCTCACTCCACCGCCAACCGACCCCGTACCGACCACGAACGGAGACTCCGTGGACACCGACCTCGCCCGCACGTGGGTGCAGGCCATCGCAGCCGCCGTGGACAAGCACAAGGACCACCTCACCCAGCTCGACTCGGGCATCGGCGACGCCGACCACGGCACCAACATGCACCGCGGCTTCTCCGCCGCCGTCACGGCCTTGGCCGACTACGAGCCGGACACCGTCGGGGCCGTACTGGTCAAGGCCGGTACCACCCTCATCTCCACCGTCGGTGGCGCCTCCGGTCCGCTCTACGGCGGCGCCTTCCGCGCCATGGGCAAGGCCCTGGACATCCCCGCCGCCGACACACAGCAGTTGACTGCCGCACTGGCTGCCGGCCTTGCGAGCATCCAGAAGCTCGGCGCCGCCGCGCCCGGCGACAAGACCATGATCGACGCCTACGCCCCCGCACTGGCCGCCTTCCAGCAACAGGCCGACGCCGGAGCCGACATGGCCGCCGCGGCCCTGGCCGCCGCCGACGCCGCCGAAGAGGGCATGCGCGCCACCACCCCGATGCAGGCCCGCAAGGGCCGTGCCTCCTACCTCGGCGCCCGCAGCATCGGCCACCAGGACCCGGGAGCCACCTCCACCGCCCTCGTCTTCCGCGCCCTCGCCGAGACGCTGGGGGACCGATGACCGACCGTCGCACCTACACCGGGCACGCCGCCGCACCCGGCACAGCCCTGGGCTTCATCCACCGCACCGACCGGCCGCCCACCCGAACGGCGCTGCCCCACCGCACCAGCGGCAACCCCACGCGGCAGATCACCGACGCCTTCGACGCCGTCGCCACCCGCCTGCTCGACCTGTCCGCCTCGCTGCGCGAACAGGGCAAGGACGAGCAGGCCGACATCATGGAGGTCAACAGTTACATCGCCCAGGACCAGGATCTGCGCGACCAGGCCGTCAAACGAGCGGACGGTGGCCAGCCGGTACCCGTCGCCGTGCGGCAGGCCATCGACGCGTACGCAGGAACCATCGCCGCCCTGGACGACCCCACCCTCGCCGAACGCGCCGCAGACGTCCGGCAGGTCGGCCGCCGTGTCCTGGCCCACCTCCACGGCGACACCAGCCCCGCCCCCGACCAGCCCCTCGTACTGGTCGCGCACGAGATCGGCGCAGCCGACCTGCTGGAACCCGGCCAGACGGTGACAGCGGCCATCTCCGTGACCGGCGGCCCGAACTCCCACGCTGCGATCGTCGCCCGCTCGCTCGGCATACCCTTCCTCCTGGCCGTAGACCCCCAACTGCTCGAACTGCCGGACGGACAGGAGATCCTGCTCGACGCCGATCAGGCCAGCGCGGTCGCCCACCCCGACGACGACGAACGCGCCAGGGTCCTGCACGCAATGGAGACCGCCCGAACCCGCAGACTCGCCCTCGCCGAAGAGCGTCACCTGCCCGCCGAGACACTCGACCAGCACCGCATCGTTCTGCGGGCCAACGTGGCCACCCCGGCCGAGGCCCGCGCGGCCCTGACCACGGGCGCCGAAGGCATCGGCCTCCTCCGCACCGAGCTGCCCTTCCTCAACCATCGCGCCTGGCCCACCCGCGATCAGCACGCGGCCACCCTCGTCCCCGTCCTGCGCGCTCTCACCGGGCAGGTCGTCACGGCCCGCACGCTCGACTTCGCCGACGACAAGCTCCCGCCCTTCCTCGCCCCCGGCCAGGGTGCGCGGATCGGCCGCGGCCTCCCCCTCATGCTCGCCCAACCGGACGCCTTCGCCGACCAGTTCCGCAGCCTGCTGGGCGCCGGAGCCGACACCGACCTGCGCATCATGATCCCCATGGTCGCGAGCGTCGACGAACTGCACGCCTGCCGACGCCTCCTCAAGGCGGCAGCTTCCGAAGTCGGCGTCCCGATGCCATCGCTGGGCATCATGGTGGAACTCCCCGAAGCCGTTGCCGCGGTCGACGACCTCGCTCGCGAAGCTGCCTTCCTCTCCATCGGCAGCAACGACCTCACCTGCCAGATCCTGGGCCTGGACCGGCGCGACCCCACCGCCACCCCCGCCATGGCGGCACACCCCGCCGTCCTCGACGCCATCGCCCGCGTCGTCACCGCCGCCCACCGCCACGGTCGTCAGGTCTCCGTCTGCGGTGACGCCGCCGCACACCCCCTCGTGACACCCGTCCTCATCGGCATCGGCTGCGACAGCCTCTCGGTCGCCCCCGCAGCCCTCGACGAGGTCCGGGCCCGCATCCGCCGCCTCCGCCACGACACCTGCGCCTCCCTGGCCGCCGTCGCCCTCACCCGCGAAACCCCCGAGGAAGTCTGGCGCCTCGTCGAGCAGTGTTGCCGGCCGTCGCTGCCCTGACCCGAGCCGCGCACAAGGCGATGGCCGCTGCTGCTCCTGACCGGCCCTATGCCGCTATGCAGTTGCCCTTGTGCGCGACGGCGCTGTCACTCGGTTCTCGACGCTCAACGCCCCAGCGTCGTGCAATGGCCTCAAGGCGTTCGAGTTCGCGTCGCGCTGCGGTCGGGTGTGCGAGATCGAGGGCCATCCCGGCGCGGGCGGTGATGTAGAGGATGCCCTGGCGGGTGCTGCAGTCGAGGCCGGGGGCGGACTGGAGGCGGCGGCCGGTGACGCTCAGGAAGATCGCGATGGTCTCGAGTTCCTCGCGCACGTGCACGGGCAGCACCTGCCGAAGTTCGTCCTTGGTGTAGTCGCGCGCCTGCTTGTCCGCCTCGCAGGGGCTCGGCGCCATGGGTGCCCAGGGAAGGCCGACTTCTCGGGCGTCGTCGTACATGTCCGCGACCGAGGCGCGTGCGGAGGCGGGATCGTCTTCGGCGGCGGCCGCGCGGGCCGCCTCCAGGGCGGAGCGAAGCCGGGTACGAGCCTGAGGATCCTCGCCGGTGCGGGCGTCGAGATAGCCGGACCACACGTCGAATGCCTTGGTCAACTCGGCATCCAGCATGATCTTGTACACGTCCGGCACTCCGTCGCCCCTCCCATCGAACCCGTCCCGGCATGGACGGCAGCGGACACGATAGAACGGGCGCCGGGCGCACTGCCTGCGAATTACCTTGTGGCCGCTGCCCGGGCGGGCACCCCGGCGTGCTGCGGGCGTCAGGCCCGGTTGATGGGTCCGTGCAGGAGCGGCTGTGGTTCACCCGGCCTGCCCGTAGTTGGTGAAGAAACTGACGAGGCTGTGCGGGGCATTGTCGTCGAGACACAGCTGGTGGACCTGGAGAGCCTCGGCGGCAGCGGCGGCACTGCGCGGGAAGAGATCCTCCTCGTACGCGGTGAGCGCGGCCTCGACGTCGTCCGGTTGCGCGGCGAGGGCGTTGCCGAGTTCGGCGCCGTCGTACATGGCGAGATTGGCTCCCTCACCGGACGGGGCCATCAGGTGGGCGGCGTCGCCGAGCAGTGTCACGCCTGGTACGCGGCCCCAACGGTGCTCGATCGGCAGGGCGTTGATGGTGCGTGGGACCGGGGCGGTCTCGCCATCCGTGATCAGGGCGCTGAGTTCCGGGGCCCAGTCGTTGAACTCCGCGGCGATGCGGGCCGTGGCCGTGCCGGCGTCGGTGAAGTCGATGGCGTCCATCCACTCCTTCGGTTTGCTGAGCGTCACGTAGGTGTGCAGGACGCCGTCCGGCTCGCGGTGGGCGGAGATCCCCTTGCCGGGGGCGAGCGCGAAGAGGGAGCCGTCGCCGACGACTCGGGTGCTGGCCGGGTGGCGGTTCTCGCAGTCGAACAGGTAGGTCTCGATCAGGGATGTGCCGACGTACTCGGGCTTGGCGTCGGACAGCAGCGGACGGACCCGCGACCATGCTCCGTCCGCGCCGACGAGCAGGCTGCTCGTCACGGTCGCTCCGTCCGCGAACGTCACCTCGTGCTTGCCGCCCCCGAGGGGCCGGACTGTGGTGACCTTGCGTCCCCACTGGATCGTGTCGGCGGGCAGCGAGTCGAGCAGGATCTGCCGCAGAGCGCCGCGGGGCACCTCCGGACGCCCGCCGGTGCCGTCGTCGGGCTCGTCCAGCAGGACCGTTCCGTCCTTGTCGAGTACCCGCGACGCCTCGGCACCCTCGTGGACGATGCCGAGGAACTCCTCGAACAGCCCTGCCGCCTTGAGCGCGAGCTGCCCGTTGGAGTCGTGGATGTCGAGCAGGCCGCCCTGGGTGCGATCCGCCGGCGATGTCTCCGCTTCGTAGACCGTGGCACGGATGCCGTGGACGTGGAGGACACGGGCGAGCGTCAGCCCTCCGAGCCCCGCGCCGATGATCGTGACCGGAGTGGTCATGGTGCTTCCTTCCTGATCGCGGACCGCTGGGCGGACACCCGGCGGGGAATCCTGGAACATCGTTCCAGCGCGTTTAGAGTGGAACGGCGTTCCATGCATTGTCAAGCCGGAACGATGTTCCAGGATGGCTAGAATGGAGGCATGGCAACCAGGGCGCGTCGTCCGGAACGACGGCAGGAACCGCTCTCCCGGGAGCGCATCGTCCGCGCTGCGGTGGAACTCCTCGACACGGTGGGCGAGGGTGGTCTCACGTTCCGCGCACTGGCCGAACGGCTCGCGACCGGCCCTGGGGCGATCTACTGGCACGTCACGGGCAAGACCGAACTCCTCGCTGCGGCCACCGACGCTGTTGTCACCACCTCCATCGCCGCCGCCGACACCGACGCGACGCCGCAGGAAGCGATTCGTGGGCTCGCGTTGGGCCTGTTCGACGCGATCGACGCCCATCCATGGGTCGGCACGCAGCTCGCCCGCGCGCCCTCGCAGCCGCCGATGCTCCAAGTCTTCGAAGGCATCGGTCGCCAGGTCCAGGCACTTCAAGTGCCCGAAGCCGCCCAGTTCACCGCGGCGTCCGCGCTGATGAGCTACATCCTCGGAGTGGCGGGCCAGAATGCCGCCAACGCCCGAGCGCACCAGCCGGACACGAACCGGACCGAGTTCCTCGACGCCGTGGCGACCGCATGGACAGAACTCGATCCCGACCAGTACGCGTTCACCCGAAGTGTCGCCGAACAACTGCGCAAGCACGACGACCGAGCAGAGTTCCTCGCCGGCATCGATCTCATCCTCACGGGAATCACCGCCCGCCGGTAGCGGACCGGCCGACCCCGCATCCCAGCTACCACTGGGACGGAATCGGTCCTGCTGCCCGAGCCGTCAGGAGCCGGCGTCGGCGCGTGAGACGAGGTCGGCGATGCGGGCCCACATCTGCTGCGGGCTGGAATACATCGGGAAGTGGCCGCAGTGCTCGATCCGGGCGAGTTCGACGCCGCCTTCGGCCAGGTCGGGGAGAGAGGACAGGGCGTCGTTCTGCTCCCCGTACATGAACATCTCCGGTACGGGGAGTCCGAGGAACCGGTCGAGCAGCTCGCCGTGGTCGGAGAGGTCGGCCATGGACTCGAAGATGGGCCTGACCGCTCCGGCACGGACCTTGTAGGAGCGAGCTGACGTCGGGGAAGACGAACATGCCGCCGTCGGGCAGCAGGCAGTCGATGCCGTCGATGCGGTTCAGTGCCACCACGAGCAGCGCGCGCCGGTGTCGCTCAGGGCAGCGAGGGCGGCCCGCTGGTTGACGGTCGGGACATGGGTGATGGTGCGGGACACGTGCGGCCGCGCTGAGGCGATGATCTCCGGCGGGGCCGCGAGCCAGCCGACGCGCCAGCCGGTCATGGCGTGTTCCTTGGACACCCCGCCCACCACGACGGTACGGCCGCGCGCTTGCGGAGCCACCCGCAGGATCGACCGGTAGGTACCGGTGTAGTCGAACGCCCGGTAGATGTCGTCGCTGATGACCCAGATGCCGTGCCGCTGCGACTGGGCGATCGTGCGCCAGACCGCTCCGGTGCGCGGCACCACGGCGACCTCGCTCTACGCCGACCGGTTCGTCGGGGCCCTGCCCTTGCACCACCCCGCCGCCGATGCCTCCGGCCCGCTGGACCTGGCGGACCTCTCCAGCAGCCCATGGGTGTGGCTGCATCGCCACATCTCGCCCGACTACCACGACGCCATGGCGACCATGTGC
Organism: Streptomyces sp. NPDC025638; assembly: GCF_055558775.1. NCBI lineage: Bacteria > Bacillati > Actinomycetota > Actinomycetes > Kitasatosporales > Streptomycetaceae > Streptomyces > Streptomyces sp. NPDC025638. The sequence continues at coordinate 176,628 of NZ_JBVHLX010000014.1, forward strand.
CGGGCAGCCGGATTCAGCCCTGTCCCGGCCCACTGGGCACGGTCGGTGACCTCGCAGATCGCCATGGTCGAGTGCGGGCTCGGGGTCACCGTCGTGCCCGCCGCAGCGTCCACGTCACGCCCCGCCGTCCGTTTCCGACCGCTCCGTCACGCGACGGCGACCATCGAGCTCACGGCCATGACGAGAGCCGACCCCAGTGCACTGGCCGAACGCCTCACAGCCATTGCGACGCAACTGACCACGGCGCAGACACCGCCGCCGCACGACTGACTTGGGATGGCAGACGTGCTCGCGCGAGGCTCACCGGAGCCGAGCCGCATGCTTCACAAGGGTCGACGACATCGAGTGCTGACCCGCGCAGCCACCGCACCGCATCACAGCGTCGCGGTCGTCCCCTCCCCGGACGCGCTGCCCGCGAGCCACTGGTCCCAGCCGAGGTTGAAGTCGGCGTAGCCGTTGTCGGCCGGGGCTTTGGCACGGGACGAACCGGTGATGGTGACGGGGTCGCCCTGCTTGACCTGGCCGTAGAACCACTTGGCGTCCGACATGGACAGATGGACGCAGCCGTGCGAGCCGCGGGCGCTGCCGCTGCCCGGATTGGGGTCGCCGGTCGAATAGTGCACGTACGTGCCGGACTGGGTCAGGTGGACGTCCCAGGGCAGCGTGAGGTCGTAGTAGTTGGGGCTGCCCTTGTCGCAGCTGATGCCAACGCTGCAGGAGGTCATGTGGACCTTCTCCTGCTTGTCGATGACGGCCATCGTGCCGTTCCACGTCGGATACTGAGGGCTGCCCGCATTGATCGACAGGGTGCGCAACTGCTTGCCGTTGCGGGTCACCTTCATGGTGTGGCCGGTCACCGAGACATCCGCGCGCACGTCGTCGCCGACCTTGAAGGTGTGCGTGTAAGTGCGCACGCCGTAGCGCCCGTTGCCGTTGCTGACGCCCTTCATGTCAGCGTCGATCTTCACCGTCGTGCCGGAGGGCCAGTACGCCTTCGGTCGCCAGTCGGCGCGCCTGTCGCCGAACCAGTGCCAGGCGCCGGCCACCGGCTGCGAGGCGCTCACCTTCATGTGCTTCTCCACCGTGGCCCGTGCCTTTGCCGACACCGGGTTCGTGAAGACCACCGAGATCGGCATGGCCACGCCGACCGTGGTTCCCGTCTGCGGAGTGATCGTCTCCAGCAGCATCGGCGGGCCCGCGGGCTTCGTCGGTGACGGAGAGGCGCTCGCACTCGGCTTGCCCGACGCCTTTGAGTCGTCCCCGCTCGCCTTGTCACTGCCGCCCGCGCCGCAGGCACTCGCGCCCACCAGCATCGCACCCGTGACCAGTGCGATCCCTATGCTGCCGTTGCGCCGTCCCACGCCCTGCCCCGCTCTCTCGTTCCCCGGCCCTCACGGGCCCGACTCTCTGTCAGACAGTGAAAGTGGGGGCCGCAGTTGCATGCGTCGCGTAAAGCGTGTCTCAAAACTCGGTGTGCACCGTCGCACCGTCGGATCGGCGACGATGAGGGGCGCGTCATCGTCGCCTCGCGCGCAGGGGCACATGGTGCGCTCGTGCGGTCACATTCCGATGAAGCTCACGGTTTCTGTCATGTCCGCCCGCCCGGTACGCAGCCGTGGCACGCCTTCCTTCTCGAATCCCACCGCGACACCGCAGAAGAGGACGAGCCCGTCATCGGCACCGACCATCTGGCTGACAGTCCTGCGATACATCGTCCACATCACCTGGGGGCAGCTGTGCAGCCCTTCTGCCCTGAGCAACAGCATGACCGTCTGCAGGTACATCCCCGCATCCCCCCACTGTCCGGGCCCCATCGCCCGGTCGAGGTAGCAGAACAGTACGACCGGCGCACCGAACGCCTCCGAGTTCAAGGCAGCGATCTTTCTGGGCCGTTCGAGGTCGTCGCGCTCGATTCCCAGCGCGTTGTAGCGCTGGGCGGCCGCGGCGGAAAGGCGGTCCAGATACGGCGAGGTCAGTTCGGCCGGGTACATCGGATACTCCCGCTCATCACCCGGATCTCCCGCCAGCGCCCTGGCCGTTGCGCGCCTCTTCAGCTCGGCCAAGGGCTCGCCGGTCACGACGTACGCATGCCACGGCTGGAGGTTCCCACTCGACGGAGCCCGCGTCGCTGCGGCCAGCACTCGCTCTAGGATCGCTTTGGGCACCGGTTCGTCGCTGAACGCCCGCACGGCCCGGCGACTGTCCACGGCCTCATACACATCCACGTCTTCTCGTCCTCTCGCTCAACGACAGGGGTTGTGAGACTGGTGCGCGAACCACTCCTGAAGTTCCCGATGTCTGAACTGAAACGCGCCACCTGCTCTACGTAGTAGCCCAGCGTCATAGCTCCACGAGAGAAATGGTGAGAGTCGGGTGGGAAGAATCCTCCACCCCACCAGGCGCATGGCAACATAGCGGCGGCCGGCGTAAGTGACGAGAAATGCTGTAATAATTCCTGCGAGAATGAACCAGATCGCGATTCCTGGCCATCGTGAGGGAAATCCACCCGGAAAGCGAGCGAGGTGTGGAATGGCGTACTTGTCGAGGAAGTCTGCACTTCGCTCCTCGATCACCGAGGCAAGACCTTTGAGGGTGTAGTTGTCGGCATGAAGATTCTTGGCGTGCTCCTGCCTGAGCCGACCGGAAATTTCGATCAAGGTCCGCACGAAATCGTGCGGCAATCTTATGAATAGAGCAGCGTAGACACCCGCCATGAACCCGATCAAGAGGTTTTGTCGAAGCTCTGCCTTGATCGGAGTCGTGGGATCCGCGACCTCGACGTTCCACTCATCCGTGAAGGAGGCATGGAACAGAGGCGTCAATGCCGCAACGAGAAGCGCCAGGATCGTGGCGCAGGCAAGCAGGTCGTAAGACTGGTATTTGATGCCTGCTGTGAAAGGGAAAGATGTCATGTTCTTGGTCAGTAGGAGTTCTGCTGCGAAAACGAGAAGGAATATCGCGGCTGCAATCAGTGAAGCTTGTCGACTTCCGTATCGGTGTCGCAACTGTCTCCATGTGGCATGCTGCGGCTCGATCGTACTGGAATCCATTGACCTGTATGTCAGGGCTATCAATCCCGCGCAGGCCAGGAGGACTCCCCAGATCGGCACGGCGATTTCAAAAATTACGCAGGCCAAGTATGCCAGGGCGATAATTGGAACGGAAACGATTACGGATTCGGCCGCGAGTGGTGCCCGGCGACCTGTGATCTTCCATAATTCGTGCAGCCTGATGTCGGAGGTGCCTGTGTTGTTGAGATGCACCGCAATGTTCCCCAGCCAAGTGATGACTTTGCGGGGCTGGTAAGCGACTCCCTTGCTTCTTTCGTGGATGCTGGTGACAGCGTCGACGTAGCGGGCCATCAGATGGCGCCCTATGTCTTCGTCCGTTGTCTCCCAAAGCAATTCATCGGGGTTCTTGTCGGCGCTCTCTGTGTATGCCGTTGACGCGAGGGTGAGTCGCCATGGGGTGGAGAGGGACTGCGCCAGGACGCCGTGAGGGTCGGTCGTCAGGCGCTGGATCACGTCGTGCCATTTTCCCAGGCAGTGATTGAATCTCCGGTGGAGGTAGCTTGCGGCCTGGCTCGCGGTCAGCGGCTGCACGACAACCGGCGCAACATCCAGGATGTGCACTCCGTAGTTCGTCGCCAACTCGTCGAGAAAATCCTTGCGACAGGTGACTACAAGTGGCGCACTCTGTCGTCCGATCCTGAACCTGTTGATAGAAGTGATCGCGGACACGGCCCGAGTTGATTCGGCGCCTTCCGAAGACATCTCGTCGAGACCGTCCAGAATGGGCAGAATCAGGCCCATCTCGACGAGTTTCCTTGCAACGGATAAATTGACCTTGAAATCGCTGGATATTCTGCTGGAGATCCAATCACCCAAAGCTTCGGTCCCGTACCAGTCCGACAGGGAGAATCGCACCGGTACCGCATCCTCTGCGGCCCGCTCGTCGAGCATGAGGAGAAGGAGGTCAACCGCGAGGACTGTCTTTCCTGAGCCGCCGGCACCTGTGATGAGCAACCGCCGAGGAGTCAGATTCCGATAGTACGTGTAGACGGTTTCCAGTGTTCCAGAAGGGCCTGCGTTGCTGAGCCGGCGGCCCATGTCATGGGCCAGAACGAATTCTACGTCGATCGGGATGACATCTCCACCGAGCCAACGTGATCGTTGTTCGCCCTCCAGCTTTCCCACTTGTGCGGCCAGGTTGTCTGCGGCACGTTTCACGCCCTCGGCACTGAGGTCCGGTCGAGCTGCAATGAGCATTTGAATCAGGGTGATGACAATTGCTGCCACGCTCAGGAAGATGCTCCAGAGCGATGCTATGAGTGAGGGATCCTTCGACCCCTGCCCCACCTCGATGGTCCATACCGTCACGAACGCGAGAATGCCGATGAAGGCAGCGAGTCCCAGCCTCAACAAGAAGGATCTTGCCCCTCGCCCAGGCCCTGCTCTGAAGCTCATGGCTCGATTGAAGCCCATCACGCCCTTCACATGCAGACAATTCTGAGATTTTGGGCGCTTTGAGATCATGACGGCTCAGAAGTGCGCTCGCGCTTTTGAGAGGAGAACAGGGGGAGGTACGGGGATGCCTGCGCAGGAACCCTCATCCGGCCGGCTGCGCGGTGTGTTCCCGCTGGCGCTCGCCGCGTCAGACGTGTGTGAGAAGGCGCTCCAGCGGCCGGGGAACGCGCTCCAGGTCCAAGTGCGCGACCAGCGCCTGCGCGTAGAGCGCCTTGCGACCGCTGTGCGTTCCCATGAAGCGCCGCAGTTGGTGTTCCACGGGCCGTTCCCGCTGCGCCGGCTGGCCCTGGAAGGTGTGGAAGGGGCGCATCTCGCCCTGGGCCTTGATCACCTGCTGCACGCCTTCGGCCCCGACGGCGCGGATCAGCTCGTCCTCCAGGTCGGCGACGCACACATGGAACCCGAATGTCTCCAGTTCGGCCTGCGTGAGACTCGACCCGAGCCCGACCCGCTCAAGATGACGCCGGAAATGCCGCTCCTCGCCGATGTCGCAGAGGCCTGCCAACGGGAGGCCGAGCCCCGGAGGACCGCACACGTCCAGGAAACGCCCGATGTTCGTCGCACCTCCGAGCGGTACTACCGCGACGCCCTCTGTCCCGAGGTCGCGCCCGTAGCGCGTGGCCAGCGCTTCGAGCGCGACCTGATCACTGCTCCCCTCGACGAGCACGATCGTCCGCACTCCGCCGCCGGCCAGCTCCCGCGCCACCACGGCGGCCGCACCGGCCTCGGCTCCGCCGGCCGCCCACGCGACCAGCGCCTGGCGGAATCGCCTCAACTCGTCCACGAGACCTCGCTTCCCGACGGCATCCTGGCACGGCCGAGGACTCGTACGCACGCACGTTTTCCCTTGGCCGTAGCCGTCCCGGCCCGCGGGTGGTCCTCGGCTACATGCCGCTGGGCCCGGACATCGAATGCTGGTTCGCCGACGGGACGTGGTGGTAGGCGAGGTTGGCGTCGCGGTTGTGCGAGCTGCGCCGGTGGGCTTCGGAGGCCTCGTACTTCGTGAGGGCCCCCTGCTCTCTCCCTGGTGTCCTGTCCTGTGCGGGGCGACGGCCGCACGTCTGTGGCGGTCGGTCGCCGAGGCGGGTGGCCCTGGAGCGCCGTCAAGCTGAACCGGGTGACACTCGCGACGCCACCGCCGTATGCCCGAGGACGTGACGGGGGACCGGCGGGCGTCCAACGCGCCTCGGCAGGTGTGCCGGTTGCGCCTTCCGGCGACTGAAACCTGCGTTGGTCAAAGGCTCGTCTCAGGCTCCGAGGGTCGGGCGCCGCCGCGCGACGAGGGCAGCGACGTCGTCGTCGAGTTCGCCGCCGCTGTAGGCGATCAGGTCGCGGTGGAGATGGTCGAGGAGCTGGTGGGGCGCCTCGTCGCCCCATGAGCTGATGCGGTCGGCGAGGGGGTAGAACGCGCCGGAGCGATCGCGGGTCTCCGTGACCCCGTCGGTGTACAGCAGGAGTTGGTCTCCGGGGTGGAAGGGCGCGAGGTCGACGTGGTATCCGTCGCTCGCCATGTCGCCCAGGTTGAGCGGCGGCGAGGGAGCGGCGGGCTGCAACTCCCGGACCTCGCCGCGGTGCAGCAGCAGCGGGGACGGGTGGCCGCAGGTGACGGTCCGGACGACCGGTTCATCGTCCGGGACCTCGGCGAGCAGCGCGGTGATGAAACGTTCGGCGATGTCCGAGCCCGGGACCTCCGGGTACTGGGAGGCGTTGCGGCTCACGCTCGTCTCCAGGCGGCGTGCGAGGTGGGGCAGGTCGGGCGCGTCGTGGGCGGCCTCGCGGAAGGCGCTGAGCAGCATCGCGGCCGTCTGCATCGCGAGCAGGCCCTTGCCGCGTACGTCACCGATGAGCAGTCGTACGCCGTACGGGGTGTGTATCGCCTCGTACAGATCGCCGCCGATCCGGGCTTCCGCTGCGGCGGCCACGTAGAGGCTCTCGAGCGTGACGTGCCCGAGGTGTCGCGGTATCGGATGCAGCACTGCCATCTGGGCGGTCTCGGCCACTGAGCGGACCTGAACCAGCTGATGGGCGCGTCGGCCCAGCAGCCGGTTGAAGATGACGGCAAATGCCCCGATCGCCACGAGGGTGGCCAGCTCGGAGTAGGCGGTCGCATCCTGGAGCGCATCGAAGTCCGCCATCAGGCCGACAAAGATGGCGCACGCGGCCACTGCGGTGAGCACGGTCCCCCATAGGGACAGCAACGCGGCGGCAGCGACCATGGCCGTGGCGAGGAAGGCATCCGGCCTGATCGCGCGGGGTGTCAAGAGGCCGACGACCAGGCCGATGACCAGCAGAAGAGCAGGCAGAACGGGCAACAACCTGCCCCGCGCACCAGTACTGCGCGGGACTTTGCGTACCTCAGGAGACCTCGCCTCCATGCCGCGCCCCAAGGTCACACAGGCCGAGCGGCAGCCCAGGCCTGGAAGCCAGGCCACCGATTTGGCTTATTTTATCGCAGTTCGTCTGCCGACCGGGGTTCTCGAACGCGGACTCGGAGGCAGTGCCGGATGGAACAGTGCGGCCTCAGGCAGCGCCGTCTGCCCGGTGCTGTTCCGGGGGCGTGAGGTGAGCGAGGCACAGTGAGGGCTCGACGAACGGCTCCAGCCGGTCGACGCCCAGCGGGGCGCGTACTTCCTTCAGGGCGCCGCGCATGAGGCCCAGGTGCAGGGAGCACACCACGTCGCGGTGTTCCTCCGCGATTTCCCGGAACGGGCAGTGGCGCAGCGGGACGACCGGGTCCGGCCGGTCCTGGACGGGACCGGGGGCGAAGCCGACGTCCGCGAGCACTTGGGTCAGTCGCCGGATGGCCTCCTCGGTGTCGACGCGCTGGGTGGGGGAGGGGGTGTCGGCGAGGTAGCGGCCCCATGCCTCGCCGGCGTTGACCGCGGCCTGCGCCGGTTGCGGCAGTGCCTCGGTGACGAGGCCGGTGAGCATCTGGGCCAGCAACTGGTAACTGCGGCGGCCTGCCGGAACCTGGGAGGAGGCGGCGGCGCGGTAGACGGTGCGGGGCCTGCCCGGCCGGCCGCGCCCCTCGGTACTGCGCTCGGCAAGCCCTTCCTTGACCAGCGTGTCGAGGTGGAACCGGGCCGTGTTGGAGTGCAGGCCCGTCTGCTCGGCCATCTCCCGTACGCCCACTGCTTCAGGCGTGGTGCGCAGGACGTCGAGCACATGGGCCCGGCTCTCGCCCACGGCGGGAGGATCGGTCGGATCATGCAACGTCTGCTCGCTCATTTCGCCAATTTTACCCAATGCGTGTCGTAGAAACGAGAGAAATCTGTCACCTGTATCTCACCGTCGGCGGATCTGCATGCCGGGGCGGCGGCGGTGGACGGTCACGTAGGCCAGGCCGTCGGGCCCCGCGGTGATGCTGCGCGTCGAGCCGTGCGGCAGCCACAGGAGCCCTCCCTCGGCCAGTGGCAGCGCACCGTCGGGGGTGTCCATCACGCCGTCGCCGGTGACGACGAGGACCAGGACGTCCAGGTCGGGCTCGGCGTGGGTGCCGATGTGCTCGCCGGCGGGCAGCCGGACCAGGTTGGCGTCGAGCTGGCGGCCGGACTCGGCCAGTTTCCACAGGACGCCGGCGGATTCGGGGAGTTGGCCGGTGAGGGCTTGTACGTCGCACAGCAGGCGTGCCACGGCCGCCTCTTCCGGCTGTCCGGCGGTCGGCGTCTCAGGCATCGTCGGCCACCCGTGTGAGGCGGATCTCGACGACGGCCTGTGCCCGCATGTCCGGGTCGGCGCCGGTCGCCTGCGGGTACACCTCTGCAGCGGGTGGCATATGTGATCCTCCTTCTTCTGGCTGGGGCGAGTTGCCCCTGGAGCCGCCGCCAATTATTACGTGCTTCTTCGTGAAAACGGCGGGTGGTGGGCGTCATCGAAAGAGAGTCGTGTTCTGTCCCTCCTCACCCTCAGGCGGTGGTCAAACGCTCTGCTAGCAGAGCCACTTGAGCCAATCGGGCTGCGTCGTGCCGTCCGGTGGGGCTGGGGATGTGCCGGGAAGTGGTCGTGGAGTCTGCTGTGTACGAGTCGGTGTGCCGGAAGGGCTTCGGTGGACCCTCAGGCAGGACAGGCCGTTCTCGCCTGCTGTGAGGCCGGCGGCGGACCCGCGTGGTAGCCACAGCAGCGTTCCCTCGGTCAGATGTTGGGGTCCGTCCGGGGTGGGGACGGTGGCGTCTCCGGCCAGGATCAGCAGGAGAACGTCCGGGTCCTCCTCGGTGTGCGTATTCACGTGTTGCCCAGGCAGCAGGTGGGTGATGCCGGCGTCGAGTTCGCGTCCGGGCGCGGACAGTCTCCACAGTTCCCCGGCCGGTGCCGCGGCGAGGACGGTGAGGGCCCGCGTGTCACACAGCAGACTCGGTTCGGGGGCACCCCAAGTACCGTCGGAAGGGCGACTGTTGAGGGCGTTCGTGGTGGTGGGTGCGTCAGTCATCAGGGGCGACCCGTCCGATGCGGTGCTGGGCGAGGCTTCCGCCGTCGACGAGGGTCGTGAAATGTGCGGCCAGGACGGCGAGTTCACCGCCGGACACATCGGCGAGGGCGGGTAGGAGTACGGCCTGCTCGACCGCGAGGTGGGTGGTCAGGTGCGCCTCGATGCTCTGGGCGACGGCCTTCGCGCGGTGCGCGTCGTCGGTGCGGGCGAGGGTGTCGATGTCCTGGACGAGTGCGGTCGCGGCGGTGCGCAGGGCTCGGATGAGCAGGCGGGTTTCCGGGGAACCCGCTGCGGGGGTGTACAGGGCCCGGTCGGTGGCGTTCAGGTAGCGGCGTACCGGGCCGGTGCAGAAGTCGGTCAGGGTCGCCAGGGCGGCCTCCCGGGCGTCGGTGCCCAGTTCCAGTTCGGTCAGCAGCGCGACCTTCGGCCGCAGCGCGGCGAGCAGCCGCCGCTGGCCGCTGCGGATCACTGCCCGGGCCTGGATGGCCGGGTCGGCCTCGGTTGCCTGTATGAAGACCTCGGACGTCAGCGTCATGGCTCTGCCCCTTCTCCTGCCTCGCCCGAACGGACGCAGCCAATTATTACATGTATTATTTGTAGAAACCTCGTGCTGGAAACCTCTGCCGAAGAGAGGAGGTGCGCCGATGACCTATGTGATCGCGCAGCCTTGTGTGGATGTGAAGGACAAGGCGTGCGTCGAGGAGTGCCCTGTGGACTGCATCTACGAGGGTGAACGGTCGCTGTACATCCACCCGGACGAATGCGTGGACTGCGGGGCGTGCGAGCCGGTCTGCCCGGTCGAGGCGATCTTCTATGAGGAGGACGTGCCGGCCGAGTGGAGTGAGTACACCCGGGCGAACGCCGAGTTCTTCGACCCTCTCGGGTCGCCCGGCGGTGCGGCCAAGCTGGGGTTGATCGAGCGTGACCATCCGCTGATCGCCGCGCTGCCGCCGCAGGGAGAGTGAGAGGGCCAGGAGCCGCCCCGCATACCGAAGGCCGCACTACCCGTATACCGAAGCGATGAAGGAACGTCATGTTCGTCGCCGAGATCGCCACCTTTCCCCGCCGCCGTGCGCCCGTGCCCGGCGGCCCGACCGCGGCCGTGCTCACCACCGCGGAGACCTCCGACCAGGTCGCCGTCCTCCACGTGGAACTGGCCCCGGGCACCACCATGCCCGAACACGAGCACGGCGCCTCGCGGGTCGTGCTGATCCCCCTGGCCGGGGCCGTCGAGGTGCACCACGACGGCCGGGCCCGGACGCCGACGGCCGGTACGGCCGTCGCCCACATCGGCGTCGGCGAGCGCGTCAGCCTGGCCAACCCCGGTGCGGAGCCCGCCTCCCTCATGGTCGTGGTCTCGCCACCGGAGTTCGCCGACCGGCTGGCCTCCTGGCCGCAGGCCTGATCCACCACACGCCCACAGCCGTCCTTCGACACGACAGAAAGGCAACGCATCGATGAACACCATGTCGGCTGCGACCGCGGGCGCGGTCACCTTCCTCTGGCTCGGAATGGTGCTGGCGATCTCCTTCCTGGAGGCGCCGCTGAAGTTCCGCGCCCCCGGGGTGACCATCCCCATCGGGCTGGGTATCGGCCGCCTGGTCTTCCGTGCGCTGAACCTCGTCGAGGCCGCCCTGGCCGCCGTCGTCATCGTGGCGGTGGCCGTCGGCGGCCCTCCCGCGGTCATCGTGGTGCTCACTGCCGTCGTGGCGGTGGTGCTCACCATGCAGTTGGGGGTGGTCCGCCCACGGTTGAACCGTAGGTCGGACCGGGTTCTTGCCGGGGAGGACCTGCCCCGCTCGCGTGGGCACGTGTACTACGTGGCCTTCGAGATCACCAAGGTCATCACCCTGACGGTGCTGGGGATCAGCCTGCTCGCGCAGTAGCCCGCCCCTCTCCCAGGGGCGCCGCGCCGCTGTGGCCTGCTTCGGACCAGGCGAGCGCGTAGTGTGACAAGGCAGGGCGACATGATGACGGTGCCCGACGGCGCCGGGAGGAAGCACCATGGCGCACAACCCGTGGCTCCAGCGGGGACGGGGCCAGGCCCGGGACGGCGTGGCCGCGCGACCGCCGCAGCGTGCTCTGGATAGGCACCAACTGCGGCACCTGCTGGACGGTGTCGTGGCCGTCAGCGTCAATGTGGATACCCGCACCGTGCTGCAACGCATCGTGGAAGCGGCCACCGACCTCCTCGCCGCGCACTACGGGGCACTGGGCGTGCTCTCGGAAAACGGCAAAGTCATCGACCTGATCACCGTGGGCATCGACGACCCGCAACTGTGCGCCGCCCTGGGCCTGCCGCAAGGCCATGGCCTGCTGCACACCATGCTGGACGACCGGGCGCCGTTGCGGGTGGCGGACGTGGACGGGCACCCTCGGTCGGCCGGCTTTCCGCCCGGACATCCGGTCATGCGGACTCTGCTGGGCGTTCCCCTCATGGTGCGCGGCACGCTCTACGGCGACCTCTACGTCGCCGACAAGATGGACGGCACGCCTTTCGATGACGACGACGAGAGCCTGCTGACGGCGTTGGCGAGTGCCGCGGGCGTCAGCCTCGAAAACGCCCGCCTGTACGAGCGCCTCAAACGCGCCGCCGAGCACTTTCAGCGGCGTATGCTCCCCGTTCTTCCCGACCTCACTCCCCTTGAGGCCGCCGCCCGTTACGAGCCCGCCTCCGAGCTGCTCAGACTGGGCGGGGACTGGTACGACGCCATGGTCCTGCCCGATGGCGCCACCTGTGTGGTGGTGGGCGACGTGACCGGCCACGACGTGGAGGCCGCCCCGCTGATGGGGCAGCTCCGCAGCATGCTGCGGGCGATCGCCCTCGACCGCTGCGGGCCGCCCGGCCAGGTCGTTTCCCGGCTGGACCACGCCCTGACGATGTTCGAGGACCCGCCCACGGCCACGCTGGTGTTCGGCCGCATCGAGCGTGGAGAGGGCGGGGAGTACACCTTCGGCTGGAGCAATGCCGGGCATCTGCCGCCGCTGCTGGTCGACGCGGACGGCGGCACGCTCTACCTGGCACCCACCCGGCACGGGATCCCGGTGGGCATCGATCCGTCCGTGCCCCGGTTCAGCCACGAACACCCCTTCCCGCCCGGCAGCACCCTGCTGCTGTTCACTGACGGGCTGGTCGAACGCCGCGACCAGGACATCGACACCGGACTGAGCGACCTGGCCGAACAGGCCGCCCGCCTGGCCACCTCCCCACTGGAGGAACTGTGCGACGCTCTGATCAGCCGAAGCCCGCAGGTGTTCGACGACGATGTGGCCGTGCTCGCCCTGCGCACCCCCTCGGACAGTTCGACACGGTGACAGACTCGCGCCCGGCTTGCCGACGCCCGCGCGCAGGCCGGGCAGGCCGCGGCTCCGACTTTCCGCGGTGCAGGGACCACGCTGGAGTCGGAGGTGTTCGACCGATGGCCGGATGGACGAGCAGGGCCCCCTCGGTGGCGCTGTGCGGGCTGGCACTGGCCGGGCTGATGGTGGTCGTGGCGGCATCACCGCTGTACGGGCCTGAGGCGCTGCACGGGGTGGTGCGAGGTGTGGTCGTACGGCCGCCGGGGCAGGACCCGCGGTCCGGCGCCGGCGGCGGGAGCGGCACGTACGTGCCGGTGAACGGCGATCCGGTGCGGGCGCATGACGAACGCGGACACGTGGTGGCGAGCACGGTCACCGCGCCGCCGGACGGGTCGTTCTCCTTCACCCTGTCGCCCGGGTCGTACCGGATCACCGAGGACATCTTCGGCATCGGCCGGCAGGTCGAGCTGCGCGGCGGCTCGACGGTCTCGGTGACGCTGACCATCCCCAGCGCGCACTGAAATCCGGATTCCCGGACGGCGCGCCTGTTCGGCCGGGGGGATGGAGTTCCTTCGGCATATGAGTGGTACCCGCCCTGCCCGTGTCGCTCCTGCCGCGGACCCACGGGCTCACGGCCACGCTGCTGATCGCTCGTATCTCTCAACGAGGGGATTCGCACGTGGACGCCGTTCCACCTTCGCCCGCGACCGGGCGGTCACCATCCGTATTCAAAAATGTACTCGTCGCTGCCTGCACGATGGGGCTGACCGTCGCTTCGGTGAGCCTGCCCGTCCAGGCCCGGGCCGCCACTCAGCCGCCGGCGCCTTCGGCGTACGAACAGCAATACCTCAGCAGCAGCCCGCCGGATCTCACCGTGCCCGCGGGAACCGCACGCCCGCGGTCGGTGCGCCCGCGGCAACTGCCCGGGGCGGCCGGGGCGTTCGTCATCGACGCGGACGCCTCCGCCAGCACGAGCACGGGCGGTGGCCGTGGCGAACCGTCCATTGCGATCAACCCGGCCAACCCCGACGAGATCGCGATCACGCGGTTCAACTTTCAGTTCTGGCAGAACGGCAACGCGGATCTGCTCTACTCCGACGACGGCGGGGCCCACTGGACGGAGAACCACACCATCCCGACGCCGGGCCTGACCGACACGCCGAACGGCCCGTACGACCAGACCATCGACTACGGCCGTGACGGCAGGCTCTACGGTACGTTCCTCGCGTGCAACGCCCCGACCGCAGGGCCTCCGTCCGTCCCGGAGTGCAACACCAAGCATGTGGTGACCGGTTCGACGACCGACCCCACCAATGCCGCGTCCTGGAGTTGGAACGGGGCCCAAGTCACCAGCGGCACCCGCACCGGCGTCGATCAGCCATGGGTCCTGGTCAACCGGGACACGACGACGGCGGCCCAGGACAACGTCTACGCCGCCTACCAGGACTTGGCCGGCACCCCGGACGCCCGGGTGGGCGTCTCCTACGGCGCCAATCCCGTCAACATCACCGCGGACAACGTCGCGGGCACGATGAGCCCGCTCACCACCAACGGCGGCCTGCGGCCGGCCAAGGACCCGCGCAATGGCACGATGTACGCGCTCTACCAGCAGTCGACGGGCAAACTCCAGCCCAACAGCGTCCTGCGGAACCAGCCGGTCAAAGTCACCTACCGGCTCAACCGCTCGGACGACGGCGGGGCGCACTGGAGGCTGAACAACGACAACGACGGCATCGTCGTGGCCACCGAAGACAGCGACCAGGGCCTCGGGTACAAGTTCGGCGGTGTGAACGCGCTGCTCGGCGGTGTGGACCATGCGGCCGTCGACCCCGGCAACGGCGACGTCTACGTCGTCTACGGGGCGGATGTGTCGGGGAACAACCAGCTCAGGATCCGTCGGCTCACCGACAACGGCTCCGGCGGTCTCAATGTCGGAGCCGCGGTCAATGTCTCCACGTCGACGAACGCGGCGCTTCCTTCGGTGGCGGTGCTCAGCGACGGAACCATCGGGGTTCTGTACGACACCTTCGACGGCAACAACACCGCGGGTTTCCCCACCTTCACCGCGCACCTCGCTCGCAGCAAGGACCACGGCGCCACCTTCACCGACACGGTGCTGCAGACCTTCGCCTCGCCCGAGCAGGACCAGACCGGCTGCAACACCACGCCGCAGCCGCCCAACCCCAACCTGCCCGACCTCGACTGTGCGCGGCAGCGTGTGCTCGGTGACTATCAGCAGCTCAAGGCGGTCGGCCACACCTTCTACGGCACATTCACCGGAAACACCAACGGCGCCAACCCGACGACGACCCCGCCGATGCACGCGATGTTCTTCACTGTGCCGCAGAAGTCGCAGACATCGCTCGCCTCGTCGGCCAACCCGTCGGTGTACGGCCAGCCGGTGACGTTCACCGCCACCGTCGCCCCGGTCCCGGACGGCGGCACGGTGAGCTTCGAGGCCGACGGAAGCGCCCTGGGCGCGTCGGTCCCGGTCAACACGACGACCGGTGAGGCGACTTCGGCGGCGATCTCGACGCTGAGCCCAGGAACACACACCGTGAACGCCGCCTTCAGCGGCAACGACAACTTCCACCCGAGCACGGCTCCCCCTCTGATCCAGACGGTGAGCAAGGCGCCGGTCGCCACGACGCTGTCCTCCAGCGCGAACCCGTCCGGCTTCGGCACCCCGGTGACCTTCACCGACACGATCTGCCCGAGCGGTGCGAGCACAGACCCGGCCGCGCCACCGACCGGAACCGTCACGGTCAAGGACGGCACCACCGTGCTCGGCACACCGACCCTCACCCCGGGCGGCGGACCCCACTGCAGCCAGGTCCACGTCACCACGTCCAACCTGCTGCCCGGCCCGCACACCCTCACTGCCGACTACGGCGGCGACGCCAACTATCTGGCGGCCGGTACCGAGACACTCGCGCAGACGGTCAGCTGCACGCGGACCATCACCGGCCAGGTCAACAGCGCGGTCATCGCGACCGGTGACAGCACCTGCATCATCGATGCCACCGTGCGTGGCGCGGTCTTCGGCGGGACGAACGCCGCACTGTTCATCAGCAACTCGACCATCGGGGGCGGCGTCCAGTCCTCGGGCGGCACCCTGTTCGGGATGTGCGGCAGCACGGTCGTCGGATCGGTTCAGGTCAGCCGTGCCTCGGGCTTCGTTGTCATCGGCGACCCGGGGGACGACCACTGCCCGGGCAACCACCTCCGCGGCGTTCAGCTCACCGACAACCATTCGGGCGCCGAACTCGTCGGCAATGACATCGGCGGCTCGGTGCAGGTGAACGGTACGACGGGAACCGGGCCGTTCCCGGTGGACGATCGTGCCGCCATCGTGGGCAACACCGTTCAAGGCTCGCTCTCCTGCGTCGGCAACATCCCACCGCCGACGAACCGCGGTACCCCCAACACGGTGTTGGGAAGCCGAGCAGGTCAGTGCTCGGCCCTGTGAGGACGAACCGATAGCGTCAACCGCAGAGGTACATGTGCGCCCCGACCGGCCTCCGGTCGGGGCGCACCCGTGTGCGGGGGAGTGTGACCGGGGACGTTGCCGCAGCTGCGACTGGGGCGCCCCGCTAGGCTCACGCCATGTCCGACAACGGTCCGGGACGCGTGGAGATCACTTACCGCCCGGGGGATCCACAGAGCTCGCAGCTGCGACTGCGGGTGGGGGACGAGGTCTCGGTCACTCTGCACGGCTCGCCGGCCTACGGCTGGACCCCGGTCGAGGCCGTCGGCGGCCCCCTGACGCTGATCGAGACGGCAGCGGTCGCGGGAACCGCCCGGGCCGCTGTGCGGGCCACCGCTCCCGGGCAGGCGGAGTTGCGTTCGGCGTCGTCATTCCGGGGGGATCGGTTCGGGCCGCAGACCCGGCTGTGGCGACTGCACGTGCATGTTGATCCGTAGCGGGCGTCGGGTGCGGGCTACGGAACGACAGCGAGTGTCAACTGCCGGGCCGATACAGGGAAAACCCTATGTTTTTACTGTGAGTTGACTGTACTCCGTAAATTCTCGGTTGCTTGGCGCGATACAGCCGCCGCTCCTCTTGTTGCGTGACATGTCCGGTGCAAGCATCCCGGACTGCGAACACGCGCTCTATCGGCGTGAACGTCCTTCTCTCCCCACATGCCGGGGCAATCCCGGCTGCACGAAAGGATGTTCAGTGTTGCGAAGCAGACCCAGACGCGGCCGCACAGCCGCGCTCACCGCGATCCTCACCGCCGTTCCCGCGCTCTGGCTCTCCGCTCCGGCGGCCCATGCGGCCCCCGAGCCCACCGCCGCTCCCGCCGCGCACCGTTCGGCCGACACCGGCCCCGCCGTGCGGCACGACACCTCCCCCACCCTGCGCTCCATGGCCGCCCATGCCCGGCATCACGGCCACCACGGCAAGAAGGAGCAGGACGACGATCCCGGCGAGGAGCGGCTGCCGCACCCGCCCGCCTCTCCCATCCCCGACCCGGTCGTCCAGTCCAGCCCCGGCGGACCCTCCGCCCCCTCGACGGGCACCAACTTCGAGGGCATCGGCGCCGGCAACTACTCGATCACCGGCGTCCCGCCGGACCCGAACGCCGCCGTCGGCTCCAGCCAGATCGTCGAGACCGTGAACACCGCCTACGCGGTGTACTCCAAGTCCGGGACCACCGTCCTCGCCCCGACCGACACCAGCACCCTGTGGTCCGGCTTCGGCGGCTCCTGTCAGAGCACCAACGACGGTGACGCGGTGGCCCGCTGGGACACCCTGGCCGGCCGCTGGGTGGTGACCCAGTTCGCGAACGTCTCCTCGTCCTCGGGCCCGTACTACGAGTGCGTGGCCGTCTCCACCGGTGCTGACGCGACAGGCAGCTATTACCGCTACTCGTTCCAGTACGCCAACTTCCCGGACTACCCGAAGCTTTCGGTGTGGCCGGATGCGTACTACATCACCTACAACATGTTCACCGCCTCCGGCAGCTTCCTGAACGCCGAGGCCTGCGCGCTCAACCGGTCCGCCATGCTGACCGGCGCGAGTGCCACCCAGCAGTGCTTCACCACCTCGTCCTCCTACGGCGGTCTGCTGGGCGGGGACCTGGACGGCTCGACCGCGCCGCCGGCCGGCGAGCCGGAGCTGATGGTGGGCCTGGGTACGACCAGCACCACCCTGGCGTACTGGAAGTTCCACGTCGACTGGACCACCACGTCCAACTCGACCTTCACCGGTCCGTCGACGCTGACCGTCGCGTCGTACACCACCGCCTGCGGCAGCTCGGGCACCTGTATCCCGCAAAGCGGGACCAGTACGCAACTCGACTCGCTCTCGGACCGCTTGATGTTCCGGCTGGCCTACCGCAACTTCGGCGACCATGAGTCGCTGGTGGTCAACCACGCGGTCACGGCGGGCAGTTCGGTGGGCGTCCGGTGGTACGAGCTGCGGCTGTCGGGCGGCAATCCGACCGTCTACCAGCAGGGCACCTACGCCCCGGACTCCACCTACCGCTGGATGGGCTCGATCGCCGAGGACAAGGTCGGCAACATCGCGCTCGGATACTCCCAGTCCTCCTCCTCCGTACACCCGTCGATCCGCTACACGGGACGGCTGGCCGGCGACACCCTCGGCACGATGACGCAGGGTGAGGTCACCGCGATCACCGGCGGTGGGTCGCAGACCGGTTACAGCCGCTGGGGCGACTACACCTCGATGGTCGTGGACCCGGCCGACGACTGCACGTTCTGGTACACGAACGAGTACATCCCGTCCAACGGCAACTTCAACTGGCACACCAGGCTGGCCTCGTTCACCCTTCCCAACTGCGGCTCCACGGCGACGAACGACTTCTCGATCTCCGTCAGCCCCGCTTCCTCCAGCGTGACCGCCGGGTCGTCGGCGACCACGACGGTGTCGACGGCGGTGACGTCCGGTTCGGCGCAGTCGGTGAGTCTGTCGGCGTCCGGCCTGCCCAGCGGGGCGACCGCCACCTTCAACCCGACCTCGGTCACCGCAGGCAACTCATCCACGCTGACCGTGGCCACGTCGTCCTCGACACCGGCGGGGACCTACAACATCACCGTCACCGGCACGGGCCCCTCGGCCACACACACCGCCACCTACACCCTGACGGTCAGCTCCGGCAGCGGCGGTGGGATCACCAACGGCGGCTTCGAAGCGGGCAGTCTGACCGGCTGGACCTCGGCGGGCACCACGACGGTGGTGAACTCCGGGGCCCACAGCGGCACCTACGCGGCACGGGTCGGCGGCACCTCACCGACCAACGGCGACTCGTCGATCGCCCAGACCTTCACGGTGCCGACCGGGACCAGCACGCTCGGCTTCTCCTACAACGTGACCTGCCCGGACACGGTCACCTACGACTGGGCCAGGGCCACGCTCAAGGACAACACCACGGGCACGACCACCACGGTGCTCGCCAAGACCTGTGTGTCGTCCTCCGGCTGGGTCAACAAGACCGCCTCGGTCACCGCCGGGCACAGCTACACGCTCACGCTCATCAGCCACGACGACAACTACACGGGTGACGCCACGTACACCCGCTACGACGACGTGACCGTGTCCTGACCCGCATCAGGACAGAGGTCGGTTCCCAAGCGTCGTCCTCGAGGTGGATCGCCGGGTGTCCTCCGGCGGTCCACCCCCTCTCAGGCACCCCGCCCGGGGCGCACCCCCCCTCGACGACAAGGGGTCTCCTCATGTCGCGCACCTTATTCCGCAGATCCGTCGCCACCGCCACCACCGTCCTGGTCTCGCTGGGCGGCCTTCTGCTCGCCTCGCATCCGGCGCTCGCCGACGTCGGCAACGGTGGCTTCGAGTCCGGCAGCCTGACCGGCTGGACGAGCACAGGCACAGCCTCCGTGCTCAACTCCGGCGCGCACAGCGGCACCTACGCCGCCCGCGTCGGCGGGACGTCACCGACCAACGGTGACTCATCGATCGCCCAGACCTTCACCGCGCCGACCGGCGCCACCCAGCTGTCGTTCTGGTACAGCGTCACCTGCCCGGACACGGTCACCTACGACTGGGCCACAGCCACCCTCACCGACACCACCGCCGGCACGACAACGACCGTGCTGGCCAGGACGTGCACCAGCGGCCAGGGCTGGAAGCAGGCCGCGCCGTCCGTGGTCGCCGGGCACAGCTACACCCTCAAACTCGTCAGCCACGACGACAACTACACCGGCGACGCCACCTACACGCTCTACGACGACGTCGCCTTCACCACCGCCACCCCGCCGCCCGGCCCGACCCAGGTCAGCACCGACCCCTTCACCAACACCTCCAGCCAGCACGCCACCGAACTCGAACCCGACACCTTCGCGTACGGCAACACGGTCGTCGCCTCCTCCCAGGTCGGCCGGTTCACCGACGGCGGTGGCTCCGACATCGGCTGGAACACCTCCACCGACGGCGGCACCACCTGGCAGCACGGCATGCTCCCCGGCATCACCACCTACCAGGGCGGCAGTTGGGCCCGTGTGTCCGACCCCGCAGTCGCCTACGACGCCAAGCACGGCACCTGGATGGTCGCCGGGCTGGTCATCGACTCCAACGTCAACGGCGCGGGCGTGACCGTCAGCCGCTCCGCCAACGGCACGACCTGGCAGAACCCCGTCATGGCGGTCGGCAACGACGGCCAGGGCTACGACAAGGAATGGATCGTCTGCGACGACACGACCTCCAGCCCGTACTACGGCACCTGCTACATCGAGGTCGACCTCACCTCCTCGGGCAACCGCGTCGTCATGAGCCGTTCCACCGACGGCGGCGCCACCTGGTCGGCTCCAGTGTCCCCGTCCGGGAATCCCAGCGGGCTCGGCGGCCAGCCTCTGGTCCAGCCGAACGGCACCGTCGTGGTGCCCTACTCCGCCAACGGCTCCTCCGTCCGAGCCTTCAACTCGACCAACGGCGGCTCCAGCTGGTCCTCCAGCACGCTGATCGCCAACGTCTCCAGCCACGGCGTGGCCGGGAACCTGCGCGACGGTGAGGGACTGCCCTCCGCCGAGACCGACGGATCCGGGAAGATCTACGTCGCCTGGCAGGACTGCCGCTTCCGCTCCGGCTGCCCGGCCAACGACATCGTCTACGCCACGTCGACCAACGGCACCAGCTGGTCGTCGGTGACCCGCGTCCCGATCGACGCCACCACCAGCGGCGTCGACCACTTCATCCCCGGCATCGGCATCGATCCCGCCACCTCCGGCAGCACGGCGAAGATCGGCCTCTACTACTACTTCTACCCGACGGCCAACTGCACCGCGTCCACCTGCCGGCTGGAGGTCGGCTACATCTCCTCCGCCAACGGCGGCAGCACCTGGAGCACGCCGACCACCGTCGCCGGACCCATGTCCCTCTCCCAGATCGCCGACTCCACCCAGGGCCGTATGGTCGGCGACTACCTGTCCACCTCCGTCATCGGCGGCAGGGCGGTATCCGTATTCGCCGTAGGCAAGACCCCGACCAACGGGCAAGCCTTCGATGAGGCCCTCTACACCGCCGGCCCGCTCACCGTCACCGGCGGCAGCACACCCTCCACGACCCACGGCGGTGCGGCCGTTGCCGCACCGCACAGGTCCGCCGGCTCGGGGCCCCTGCCCCTCCGGCGCTGATCACTCCACCGTCCACTCGAGGCGCAAGCAATCCGGGGCCCGGGCGGCCTGCCGTCTCCGCCCGGCCCCCGGGCCATGCCCGCACAGGAACCGACCGGCACCGTGGGAAGTCCAAGCCTTATGAAGAGCCATCTTCGGACAGCGCTCGCCGTCCTGGCGCTGGCGCTCGCCGCCGCGGTCTCGGCCGCCGGATGCGGGGACTCTCACGGAGCCGGATCGCCGGACGCGTCCGACTCCGGGATCAAGGGCCGCACCATGGTCGACGGCGGCTGCCCGGTGATCCGTGAGCACAGCCCGTGCCCCGACCGGCCCCTGCGCGCCCGGCTGACCATCACCAGCGGCGATCCCGCACGGACGATCGCCGAAGCCACCAGCGATGCCGGGGGCCACTTCCGCATTTCGCTGCCGCCGGGCACCTACACCATCCGCCCCGCCAACCTCACCGGCGCCGTCGCCCCGATCGCCCCACCGGTGTCGGTCACCGTCGTCGGCGGGCGGTTCACCACGATCGTCATCCCCTTCGACTCCGGCATCCGTTGAAGCTCGTGACGGGGGCGGCGCGACACCGGCGCACTTGGCGTCACATCGCGAAGTCTCAGTCGGTACTCCCGGCATGAGGCCGGGCCAGGCCGTGGTCGTAAGAGAAGATCACGGCCTGGATGCGGTCGCGTGCGCCGATCTTGGCCAGGACCCGGCCGACGTGGGTTTTCACGGTGGACTCGGACAGGACGAAGTTCGAGGCGATCTCGCTGTTGGTCCAGCCCTTCCCGATGGCGACGAGGATCTCGCGTTCCCGGTCGGTGAGGCTGCCCAGTCTCGGATCTTCGGTGAGGTCACCCGAACGGGGCACAAGCTGGGCGAACTCGTGCAGCAGGCGGCGGGTGAGCGCGGGAGCGATCACAGCATCGCCGACGGAAACGGCACGGATGCCGGAGAGAAGCTCTTCCGGGCGGACGTCCTTGAGGAGGAAGCCACTCGCTCCGGCGCGCAGGGCTGCGTGCACGTATTCGTCGAGGTCGAACGTGGTGAGCACGAGGACGCGGGATCGGTCGCCCGCGGCGGTGATCCGGCGGGTGGCCTCGATACCGTCCATGCCGGGCATACGGACGTCCATGAGGACGACGTCGGGGCGGAGCTCGGCCGCCATACGGACCGCTTCCGCGCCATGGGCGGCCTCACCGACGACCTCTGTCTCGGGGACCGAGTCGAGCAGCATGCGAAAGCCGTAACGTTGCAGCGGCTGGTCGTCCACGATGAGTACGGTGGTCACTGAGCACCGCCTGGGGATACGAGGTTGAGGGTGGCCTGTACTGTCCATCCGCGGCCGGCGGGACCCGCGCTCAGGGTCCCGCCGTACAGAGCCGTACGTTCTCGCATGCCCACCAGACCGTGTCCTTCCTCGTTCGCCGGGCCCGGACGGCCGGACGTGGCATCGGCCGGACCGGTGTCCTGCACCCTGACGGTCAGCCGAGTGTCCTTCACGACGATCGACAGGTTCACCCGGGTCCCGGCTCCGGAGTGCTTCAGCGTGTTCGTCAGGGCTTCCTGAACGATGCGGTAGACCGTCAGTTGTACCCCGCTGTCGAGAGCGTCCACGTCCCCGGCGGTCCGGTAGACGACCGCCAGACCCGCGGCGCGCACCCCTTCGCAGAGTGCGTCGATGTCCCTGACGCCGGGTTGCGGGCTGAGCTCGGGCCCGTCCTGCGGGCCGTCCGACGCCTCCCGCAGGACGCTGAGCACGCGTCTCAGTTCGCCGAGAGCCTGCCGCCCCGTGTCGCCGACGAGGAGAAGGGCTTCCCTGCCCCGTTCCGGAGCGACGACGGTGGCGTAGGCCCCCGCGTCGGCAAGGGTGATGATGACGGACAGGTTGTGGCCCACGATGTCGTGCATCTCGCGGGCCACTCGGGCTCGTTCGGCCGCGGCGGCGAGCCGGCTGCGCTGGTCGCGTTCGATCTCCAGGCGGGCCGCCCGGTCCCGCAGCCCGGCGAGCTGGGCCCGCCGAATGCGCACCACGAGGCCGAGCGCGAGGGCTGCGGTTGCCGTGCTCAGCAGGAAGAACAGCGCGTCCCAGACGGAGACAGCCACCGATACCCGCACCGCGACCAGCATCATGGCCGCTGCCATGACCCCGCAGGCCCAGGGCAGCTGCCGGATCCGTCCGTGCAGGGCGAGACTGTACAAGGCGATGAACAGGGCGATGTCCGCGCGCAGCGCGGCACCCAGCGACCACTGGAGGACGAAGACGGCCGTGACGGCGCCGAAGGCGACCGCCGGCGCGCGGCGACGCCACAGCAGGGGCACTACGAGCCCGGTCTGCAGCGCCAGCATCCCTACGACGGGAAGCCGGGTGAACGCGAGGCGGAAGCGTCGCGGCCCGTCGCCGTCGCCGCTCCCGGTGTGCAGCAGGTCCGGCAGGCAGAACATCACGAAGACCAGTGCCACCACCGTGGTGTCGAGTACCCACGGATGTGCCTGGTCGGCCTGCCGCAGCCGCTGGCCGGCCCGGGAGAGGCGGGCGACCAGCGGTCCCATCCCGTCGAGATCTTCGGTGGACGCGGTGGCCTCGGAGGGCACGGAGGTCACGGTGGTCATCTGATCATCATGCAGGGTGTCAGGCGTCGCTGCGCAGCAGCCTGTATGCCGCCCCGGACAGTGCGAGCGCAGTCCAGCCGAGGAAGACCAGCAGCCCGGCCCCAGGGGACAGGCTGGTGGCGTCGTGGGCCAGCGCGAACATCGATTCGCCCGCGTTGCTCGGCAGATAGGGGCTGATGTCGTCCTGCCATGAGCTGGGCAGCAGGGAGACCAGCCCGGGAATCAGCATCAGCATGGCGACCAGCACCGAAATGCCGCCGGCCACCGAGCGCAGCAGAGCGCCCAAGGCCGTGCCGATCACGCCGACCAGGGCGAGGTAGAGTGCGGCTCCCAGCAGGCTCCGTACGACTCCGGCATGCGAGAAGTCCATGGCCGCGGGCGTGCCGGAGACGATCCGGCTGCCGAACAGGAAGGCGGTGAACACGCCGAGCGTTCCGGTGACCAGCGACACCAGGCCGAATACGGCCGCCTTCGACCACAGCACCGGGAGCCGGCGTGGCACCGCCGCCAGGGTGGATCGGATCATGCCGGTCGAATACTCACCCGCTGTGATCAGCACGCCGAGGACACCCAGGGCCAGCTGGGCGAAGTTCGTACCGAAGAGCGACAGGCTCACGGCGGTCGAACGAGCGAAGTCCCGGTCCATGCGGGCGGAGCCGATCCCCGACTTGTAGCGGCTCGCGGCGATCAGCCCGAACGCGACGAGGAACAGCAGCCCGAGTCCCAGCGTGATCCAGGTCGACCGCAGCGACCAGAGCTTGGCCCATTCCGAGGCGAGCACACGCCGACCGGTCACCCGGTAGGCAGGGCGAGCGGTCTCGGTCGGAGGTGCTTCCGTGGTCGCAGTGAGGGTGCTCATGCCGGCCTCCCGAGGGCCTCGACGGTCTCGGTGCCGGTCGTGGAGCCGTGATACTCCACGGCAGCGCGGGTCAGGTTCATGAACGCCTCCTCGAGCGGCACCTGGCGCGTGCTCAGTTCGAACAGCGCGATCCCGTGCTCGGCGGCCTTCAGGCCGATCTCGCGCGAGGTCAGCCCGGTCACCTGCAACTCCTCTGAACCGATGTGCCCGGTGATGTCGACGCCCGGCCCCGCCAGGACGTCCCTCAACCGCGCCGGGTCCTGCGTAGCCACCCGCACGGTGTCGCCACCCGCCTCGCGGACCAGGTCCCGCACGGTCGTGTCGGCCAGCAGCCGACCGCGCCCGACGATGATCAGGTGGTCCGCCACCAGCGCAACCTCGCTCATCAGATGCGACGACACGAACACCGTGCGCCCGTCCTCGGCGAGCGACGTCAGCAGGTTGCGGATCCAGAGCACTCCTTCGGGATCCAGTCCGTTGACGGGTTCGTCGAGCATCACCGTCTGCGGGTCGCCCAGGAGTGCCGCAGCGATGCCGAGCCGCTGGCCCATTCCCAGGGAGAAGGCGCCGGCGCGCTTCTTGGCCACGCTGCCCAGGCCGGCGAGGTCGATGACTTCGTCCACTCGGCGGCGTGGGATGCCATGGGTCAGCGCCAATGCCCTGAGGTGGTTGTAGGCCGAGCGGCCCGGGTGAATCGACTTGGCCTCCAGGAGCGCGCCGACCTCCTGCAAAGGTGCACGGTGCCGGGCGTAGTGGCGGCCGTTCACCGTGACGGAGCCGCTCGTGGGGGCGTCCAGCCCGACGATCATGCGCATCGTCGTGGACTTACCCGCTCCATTGGGGCCCAGGAAGCCGGTCACCGTACCCGGCTTCACGACAAACTCCAGGCCGTCGACGGCTGTCTTCTCCCCGTACCTCTTGGTCAGCTGCCGTGCGTCGATCATTGGCGCTCTTTCTCTCGGGCTCGGCGTCCGTCGGGTCTGACGCCACACCCACAACCTAAGTTCGGAATCGCCCGGATCGGTGGTACCGAAGGCTGAACCCGGGCGCTTCGGTGGTACCGCGGTACTACGCGATGCGGGGCGATCTTTCACGACTCAACCAGCCTGACCAGGGATTTCGTCAAAGTGTTCAGGTTGCGGTCAGGCTGCCCGTACGGTTTTGAAACTCATGCATTAGAAGCCCCAAAGCAATGGCAAAGGCACCTGTAGCACCGGGACTTCACCGTGTCATCGTGCCCTTCATGACCACAGAGCACCTTCTCGATGACCGCCCCCTCGTCCCCCTCCGTGCCATGG
This sequence comes from Streptomyces sp. NPDC025638, assembly GCF_055558775.1. NCBI lineage: Bacteria > Bacillati > Actinomycetota > Actinomycetes > Kitasatosporales > Streptomycetaceae > Streptomyces > Streptomyces sp. NPDC025638. The sequence goes on from NZ_JBVHLX010000014.1 coordinate 202,242, forward strand.
CCAACAAGGTGCCGGAAGTGACTGTCTACTTCTGGATCATCAAAGTACTGACCACGGGAATGGGCGAGACGGCGTCGGACTTGCTGGCCCGTTTGCTCGGCCCGGTACCAGCAGTCGCGCTCGGTGGTCTGGCCCTCGTGGCTTCCCTGGCCGTTCAGCTCGCTGTCCGCCGGTACGTCGCATGGGTCTACTGGACCGCTGTCGTCATGGTCAGCGTGTTCGGCACGATGGCGGCCGACGTCCTGCACGTCGGCCTCGGCATCTCCTACACGGTGTCCACACCGCTCTTCCTCACCGCACTGGTCGCCGTGTTCGCCCTTTGGTACGCCGGCGAGCGGACCCTGTCGATCCTCAGCATCCGCACCCGCCGCCGCGAGATCTTCTACTGGGCGGCCGTTCTTGCCACGTTCGCCCTCGGCACGGCGGCCGGAGACCTGACCGCCACCGTCGGCTTCGGATACCTCGGCTCTGTCGCCCTCTTCGCCGCCGCGATCTGCGTGCCCGCAGTTGCCCATCGCTTCGCCGGCCTGAACGTCGTGACCGCTTTCTGGACCGCCTACGTGATCACCCGTCCCCTCGGCGCCTCTCTTGCCGACTGGATGGCCCTCGGCCACGCCCGGGGCGGGCTCGGACTGGGCCTGGGTCCGGTCACGCTCGCCTGGACGGTGGCGATCGTGTCCTTCGTGGGTTACCTGGCCATCTCCCGTGAAGACGTGTCGGGTGGTCAGACGGTCTGACGGCCGGGGCTGAGCGTTGGATGGCGGGCGTAGCAGGTTTCGGCCGACCGCCGAAGTCTCATCCGCGCTCGCGGAGGTACGCCTCCAGCTCGGCGGCCCCGGCCAGCAGCGCGCGCCCCCGGGCGGACAGCCGGCCGCGCCAGTCGCCCAGTGCGGCCTCCAGCGGCTCCAGCCCGCCGGCCGCGCGTACCTGGGCGATCAGCGGGGCGATCTGCTCCAGCAGGTAGCCGCCGCGCCGTAGCTGGTGGGCCAGCCGGGCGTCCCGCACGTCGGACTCGTCGTAGACGCGGTACCCGGTCAGCGGGTCGCGGCGCGGGCGCATCAGTCCGGCGCGCTCCCATTTGCGCAGCGTCGCGGGACGGATTCCGAGCTTCTCCGCCAGCGGCCCGATGAACGTGCCGGGCCCGGACGCGCTGTCGGGGTGGGACGCCGTGGTGGGCTCCAGATCGCGCAGGGCACGCTCCACCGCCTGGAGGGTCCGGCGGTCGTCGAGGAGCTGGGCGTGGCTCTCGTCGATGAGACGGAACGCCTCGTCGACCGCGCCCTCGTTCACCGCCCGCATGATCGACGTCGCCGTCGGGTGACCGTGGCCGGGCACCAGGGCGAGGAAGGTGCGCAGGGCTCGCGCGTGCAGCGGCGTATAGGTGCGGTAGCCGTGGGGTGTGCGACCGGCAGCCGGAAGGATGCCGGCCTCCTCGTAGTTCCTGACCGCCTGCGTGGACAGACCGTGCCCGCGCGCCAGATCAATCGGCCTGAGCCGTACAGCGTTTTGAAGGTTTCGCCCCATGGGGCCGACAATATCGCGGCAAAGTTTCAATCGAGGGTTCAACGATACCGTTTAAGGCATGGCTACCGACATCAAGGACACCGCCCAGGCCGTCGAGGCTGCCGCCCTCATGAGGCTGCTCCCGGTCCGGCCCCGGCTGCTCGCCCTGGGCGAGCCCACCCACGGCGAGGACATGCTGCTGGAGCTGCGCAACGACCTCGTCCGGCAGCTCGTCGAGCAGGAGGGCTATCGGACGATCGCGATCGAGAGCGACTGCATGATGGGCCTGGTTGTGGACGGCTACGTCACCTCGGGCACGGGCACCCTCGACGAGGTCATGGAGCACGGATTCAGTCATGGCTGGGGCACCTCCGCGGCCAACAGCGAACTCGTGCGCTGGATGCGTGCCTACAACGACGGCCGGCCCGCGTCCGAACAGCTCCGCTTCGCCGGTTTCGACGGCCCGCTGGAAATCACCGGCGCCGCGAGCCCCCGGCAGGCCCTCACCGCGCTCCACCGCTACCTCTCGGCCCGGGTGAACGCGAACCTGCTCGCCTGCACGGCGGAAACACTCGACCGCCTGCTCGGCACCGACGACCGGTGGACCGATCCCGCCGCGATGATGGACCCGGCCCGGTCCGTGGGGCGGTCGGCCGAGGCCGGTGAGCTGCGGCTGCTCGCCGACGACCTGGTGGCCCTGTTCGACGAGCAGACGCCACACCTGATCACGGCAACCTCGCGGGACGACTGGGACCGGGCACGCCTGTACGGACGCACCGCCACCGGTCTGCTGCGCTACCACTACTGGATGGCCGACACCTCACCGGCCCGCATGACCCGACTGGTGGGCGTGCGGGACCAGATGATGGCCCACAACCTCCTCGCCCTTGCCGAACGGGGTCCGGCACTCATCCACGCCCACAACTCCCACCTCCAGCGGGTGAAGAGCTCGATGCAGTTGTGGGAGGGGCCGGTGGAGTGGTGGAGCGCCGGTGCGCTGGTGAGCGCCCGGCTCGGCGAGGAGTACGCCTTCGTGGCCACGGCCCTCGGCACCATCCGGCACCAGGGGGTGGACACGCCGCCGCCGGACACCGTCGAAGGACTCCTGTACGTGCTCCCGGAGGACCGCTATGTCATCGACGCCCCGCGACTGGCCACCGCCCTGGGCGATACGCTCCCGGCGCCCCGCGTCTCGCCCTGGTTCGGCTACGCCCCGCTCGACCCGGCACACCTGGCGGACAGCGATGCGATCGTGTTCGTCAAGGACGTCCCACAGAACCAGCGCTGATGGCTCTCGTTCACCGCTGTCGACGACTCGTCGGCCGGCAACCCGGTATGTGATGGGTGCTCCATGACGGGAGGGTGCTGAGTTCTCGGTCGTTGGACAGGTCGAGCGTGAGTGTGTTGAGGCAGGCCTGGGCGTCGATGTAGGCGATGACCAGTCGGTCCCGGCCGTCCAGGGAAGTGGCCGGGGTGTGGATGAACGGGCCGCCGCCGAGCGGCGTCCACTCCTGCCGTATCGGGCTGCCGTCGAGGGGTTGAACGCAGAGGCTCAGTCCGTGTTCGTCGGTGCGTTGAACCAGGGCCGCGGCTTTCCCCGCGGCCAGTACGGTGTGGGCGAGGGGACCGAAGCCAGGAGTAGTGGTGGCGATGTCGGGCTGGGTGTTCCATGTGCCGTTCGGACGGTGCTGACGGTTGGCGACGAGCCACCCGGTCCCGGGCTGCCTCGAGTACATCAGGAGGCTGCCGTCCGGCTGCTCGATGAGGGTCATGGGGGCGGCGGGCTGGGCGAGTTGGGTGCCGTAGTCGCGGGTGAAGGTACCGCCAGGGGTGGTTTGGTACCAACGTAGGACGCCCATGCCGCTTGTGCCGCTGGTGGCATAGAACTCGACGGTGCCTTCGCTCTTGGCGACGGCAGCCATGCCTTCCAGAACACTGCCTTTCAGGTCGCTCCAGGGCTCCCATCCCTTCTCGGTCAGGAGACGGGAGCTGAGACCGGTGCCGAAATTGCGTACCGCGACCTGAACGCCGTCACCGGACGCAACGACTACCGGCATGCCCAGGGCCCGACGGTGCGGTTCATGTTCGGCCGACGTGCCGTACGGGCTGCCCAGGTCGCTCCAGGCACCGAACTCGCCGGTCACGGGGTCCTCGGCGATGTGCAGGAGGTTGCGCTGCTGCTGTTCGGGGGAGGGGCCCACCGCAGCCCTGACCGCGATGACGTGGACGCGGCCGCCGGCGTCGCGCGTCGCGTCGAGACGCGCAACGACGCGTCCGCTGCCGGCCGGCAAGTGGCCCAGTGGTGCCGGTCCCGACCACGAGTCACCGCCGGGCCGGTCCTGGGTCCACATGACCGGTCGGCCGCCGAGCACGGCGAAGGCGGCGAGTCGTCCGTCGGACCGCAGTTGGAGCCAGTTGGTGCTGGAATGCCAGCGATGGTTCGTGCTCTGCCCGTAGAAGCGGTTGTACGCACGATTGCCGAGGGGCCTGTCCCCGCACAGGCCTGGCGGTTGCTCGCAGTCATGGCCGTCCTCGCCGCCGTAGACCTCCAGGTAGGCGAACTTGCGGGCGGCCTGCCGGGGGCTGAGATTGCGGGGGCGCAGCTTGTTGCAGTACCCGACGTAGCTTTCAACGGCGGCGGGCCGCTGTCGGCCGGTTCGTTCGTACTTCTCAAGTGCTGCCATGGCGAAGAGGGCCGCCGCCGTGTGGTCGGAGTTGTCGCAATAGGTGATGCCGCCTGTCTTCTTGTCGATCACGGTCCATTGAGGATCAGGGTTCATGATGCGAACGACAGCGGGGGAATATCCCTGCAGAATCTCGGTGAGTGTGCCGATGAGGGCATCTCGGGTCAGCGACTGCCCATCGCATCTGGAAGGGATGGGGCTGGATGTCGGGCGCAGCGTCCCGAGCTTCTTACTGGTCTGCTGCCACAGATCGAGGAGGTTCGCGTTCTGCGCGCCCCGGCCGGTGCGCAGGTTGAGGAAGACGAGTGTGATGCCGCCCTCGTCAAGGTGGTTGATCTCTGCTGTGACTCCCCGGATCTTCATGGCGGAGCGCTGCCAGGGGGCTCGGCGGCTGCCGGTGACCATGAAAGCGTAGGCGGCCCGGATGCCATGCTGGCGGGCGGCCGTGTAGGCAGGGAAATCAGGCGTGGCGGTCTTGCGGGCGGCGTCGTCCATGGCGAGGTTGATGCCGTCGGCTTCGCCCGTCGTCAGGTAGACGTTGACCTGGGGTACTCCGGAACGTACGCACTGCCACAGGTCTGGCGTCATGAAGTACAGATCGTCGTCCGTGTGGGCACAGATCTGTACGTGGGGCGCCACGACAGTGGACGTGCGCTTGCCTGACGACGCGACGGCGGAGAAGGGATTCAGCAGACGCATGGTGTGGAGAACCTTCCTGGTGATCAGAGTTGGGCAAGGCCTCGCTTCAGGCGGCGTCCGACAGGGCGCTCGACGTATCGGTGCACCAGCCAGGCGAGAATCAGCATGGCTGCGACCACGAGACAGAGCAGCGCGCCGGACGGTGCGCGGGGAGACAGCAGGCTGAACAGCTCCCGGCCGATGTCCTGATGGAGCAGGTACACCGGGTAGGTGAGGGCGCCCGCGCCGGTGAGCCATCGCCACGACATCCAGGAGAGTTCCGTCGTGGCGACGAGCGTCATGATGCCGAAGCTCGCCGCAATGATGACGATCACTGGCCATGACGGCACCGTGTGCCCCATGTATGTGCCCGTGTTCTTCCATGTGTTCAGCGCGAAGGGGAGTGACGCGCAGAAGCACAGCAGGACAATGCCGGACAGCATCAGATTCGGGCGGTACCGGTACATGAGATAGAGCGCCATGCCGGCGATGAAGTACCAACTGCTGTCCGGCATGAGCAGGAGCCGTACCGGGTCGTTCACCGGCGCCCGGGCGTAGAGTGCGCTCGCCGCGGCCCAGACGCAGCAGAAGAGCAGAACACGGCGGTACGTCAGTCCCCACCACGCGACGAACGCGAACAGCAGATAGAACCTCAGCTCCACGAAGAGCGTCCAGTACGCGCCGTCTACATGCGGGACACCCAGGGCCTCTTGAAGCATCGTCAGATTGGTCAGCACATCGCTCCACGGCAGTGGGCGCGCGCCACCGGGGATCGCCGCGACGGTCACCGTGGTGGCGACGACCGCGAACCAGTAGGCCGGGTAGAGCCTCACCACACGCGAGACGAAGAACTCCCGCAGCGACTTGTCCCAGCAGCTCATGCAGATGACAAAGCCGCTGATCAGGAAGAAGAGTTGGACGCCGAGCCAGCCGTATGCGGCAACAGGGAAGGCTGAGGGAAACATCGCCTTCACGTCTGTGTGCCAGCCGCCGCCACGGGCCAGGTAGTGATAGGCCATCACGGCGAGCGCGGCCATGAGTCGCAGCGCGTCCAATACATAGAGTCGCTGGGGGCGGTCACCGGCTTGCGTGGCGTCCCTGCTCTCCCGCGGTGGTGAACTGCGCGCGCGGCTGACTTGATCGAACACGGCCTTGTCTCTCCTGTGGGGAATGTGAAGTACGTCGCCGGAGCGCGTGTGCGGTCAGCTCCTTTCGAACCGCGACGGCACGGGAAAGTAGGCGGTGAGGAAGGCACGCAGGACGCGGTCCTGTTCGTCGACCGGGACTTCTGCGTTCGGAGATTCGCCGATGCAGAACACGCTGTGGCTGCGTGTGGCGAGCAGGCGGCTCAGACGGGTGTGGTGGTCGTAGCGACCGGCGTTGATGAATGAGCTGGAAAGGGTGGAGGGGTGCGACCGGCCGGTCAGATAGCTGTAGTGGTGGTGCAGTGAGGAGGGGATGGACAGGTCCGTCCTCGCCCGGAAGGCGCTGGACGCGGTGGTGGCGATCTCGCTCGGGTACGTCTCCTCGATCTCCGTGAGTACGCTGCGTCGGAGCGGGTGGGGGGTGTGCAGAAAACCCTGTGTCGCGGTCCGTTGGAAGTCCCGCTGGAGCAGGGCCCGGTTGTTCTTGGCAGCGGCGAAGTAGCCCTCGTCCTCCTGGGACAGCGGCACGGGAGGAACCGCGCTGGGTGACCAGAAGAGGCGCGTGTGGCCGTTGCTGGTGAAGAACGACTGCGGGGTGAGGGGGCGGCCCAGGAAGACGTCGTCGTTGAAGTAGAGAAAGTGCTCCGACAGACCGCTGATGTGGTGGAGCTGGCTCTCGATGGCGTGCGAGTTGAAGGTGGGCAGCCAGTCCGCCTTGGTGAAGATGTCCCGGTGGCTGATGATCGTGACGCCGGGCTGGGACGTGTCCAGCCAGTGCGGGACCTGGCCGTCGGTGACGAGGTAGATGTTGCGGATCCAGGGGGCGTACATGGCCAACGACCGCAGGGAGTAGCGTAGTTCGTCGCGGTTGCGGAACCGCACATCCCCGCTGTCCGCTTCTTCGTCGGCGATGCCTGCGGCCTTCCTTGCCGCGTCGCGCCGTTCGCGCCACTCGGGGTCCGTGTCGTCGACCCAGGTGTAGACGGCGTCGATGGGGAAGTCGATGTCCCCCATGAGGCGGTCGGTGAACGCCGTCGTGGTGGGATAGTCGCGCTCGCCGATGCGCAGCCGTGCGGTGGGTTTCAGATCGGGCAGACAGGGCCCGACCAGGGTGGATCCACGGGGAGCCTTGCGCCAGCCGGGCAGCTCCTCGCCCTCGTCGTTCTCGGCCCAGAATTCGACCTGGCAGCCGTACGCGGGGCCATAGCGCAGTGTGCGGCTCTCTGTGGTCACCGGTTTGAAGACGCGCAGGCCCATGACGTCCCCGACCGCCCGCAGCCGCTCGGCCAGAACCGCACCGGGCGCCACTCCCTTGGGAGTGATCAGCTCCGCGTAGACGGGTTGGGCGTTCAGCGCGGTGGCGAGTGCGTGGAGAACCTGCTCGCGGTGTTCGATCTCGACGGCGAGGCGATGGGTAGGAGTGCCGTCGCGCACCATGAGGTAGGGGACATGGTGTGTGGTGAGCGCCTCGGCCACGAGTTCGAGATTCCACTCAGCCATGCGTGCTGCGGAGATGTCGTCTCGTACCTCGGCGAGACGGCCGGCGCTTCTGACGAGATTCCCCGTACGGTCCTTGGCCTGGAGCATGACCTCTCTGGCCTTTTGTTCGTCCGTGGAAGCCGCCAGTGTGCTGACGGGGGCGGCGATGTTGAAGTGGCGGCTTCCGCCGGTGGCGACCCGGCGGGCCATGCGGTCCGCGCGGTCGGCGGTACGGGAAGCCGTGGTCCGGCGGGCTGTCAGGCGGGTGAAGAGTTCTTCCCACTGAGAAGTGATGCGCTGCGCCGAGAATCGCTCCCGCACACCGGCGCGGCCGGCTGCGCCGTACGACCGGCGCAGCGCGTCATCGGCCATCAGCGTGGACATCGCGTCGGCCAGGGCTTCCTTGTCCGCCGCGGGGACGAGCAGGCCGTCGATTCCATGGCGGATGATCTCGGCGGGGCCGGTGACGATGTCGTAGGCGATGACGGGCAGGCCTGCAGCCATCATCTCCAGCAGGACCAGCGGGAACGCCTCGTTGCGGGAAGGCAGCAGAGCCATGCCCGCCTTGGCCCACTCGCTTTCCATCTGGGGGGACTGGCCGAGGAGTTGGACGCGGTCGTGGAGGTTCAACCCGTCGATCATCCGTCGGAGACGAACTTCCTGCGGGCCGTCCCCGAAGATACGCATGGTCCATTCGGGGTGCTCGTCGGCGAGGGATCCGAACGCTTCGATGGCATGGTCGAGCTGCTTCTCGGGCGTCATCCGGGCGGCCAGGACAATCGTCTTGTTCGTGAGGTCCGAACGGGGCCGAAAGCCGTCCGGCACGGCATTGGGTATGGCAGCCAGGACCGGTGCGGCCGGGCCGAGGGAGTCGGCGAACCACTCGCTGGTGCGTTCGGTGAGTGAGACGAGCGCGTCGATCGCGGGTGCGTACATCAGCAGTGGTTCGCCGGTGACCCCGCGCAGCTGGGAGGCGCGGTGTTCCTGGTGGATGGTGATGACGTTCCAGGGCACCAGCTCCGCTGCGGCTGCCAGCAGAGCCGGAGTCGTGGTGATCAGCACGTCGGTGTCCAGGGCGGAGAGCGCTGCCGTCAGCTCGATGTCGGAGAGCCGGTCGAACGTGGGTTCCCAGTCAGGCTTGATGATCTCGCTGGGGAGCGAGGTGAGGAAGCGGCACGTCCCCTCGTCGAGCGTGCTGGCGCGCACCGGCCGGCCGATGTGTCCGGTGCGGTCGACGAGATAGCGTCGTGTCACCCCACGGCCCGCCTCGAAGAAGGGTTCCTCAAGGGTCTTGAAGACGCTGAGCACTTCCACTTCATGGCGTTGTGCGAGGTGTGCGGCTTGGGTGTAGACAGCCATCTCTGTGCCGCCCATGCCGTCGGCCCAGGTGAGCAGGAAAGTGATCTTCATCGGGTGCGGTCCTCGGGTGTGGGAATGATGGTGCAGCTCACCGCGGCCCTTCCGGCTCCGGAGACATGGGCGTGCACCCGCAGCAGCGTGCCGTTGGGCAGTGCGACGGTGCGGAACGGAGTACGGAAGACCTTGCCGGGATGCCGGACGTCGGTCAGTCGTCGACCGATCTTGACCTTCGTACGGCCGCATCGCAGACGCAGGTCCCACAGATGCCCTGTCTTTGCTCCCGCGGACATGGCGGCGAGCGGTACATCGAACGTGAACCGGTCGCCCTGCCACTCGGGGCGGATCGGCACGATGCTGCCCACGGTGCGCGGCACCGCTTCCGCAGTGAAGTGTGAGGGCGGGAGGCCTGGCGCGATCAGCCGACCGTGGACGGTGATGCGGTCCCAGCGCACGGAGTAGCCGATGAGTTCGGCTTGCCGGCGTGGGGCGACGACTTTGAGCATCACGTGCCCCTCGATGGAGCGCACCAGCCGAAATACCGTGCCGGAAGCAGCACTTGGGCTGGACGGGCGGGTAGGACCGTCCCCGGCGGGCGTGGGCGGCGCCGTCACAGCGAACCGTGCGGTGGAACCCGAGCGGTATGCGACAACGACAGTCAGCCGCCACAGCCCGTCCCCGAGTCTGAGACCTGGCTGCTGCGGATCGTCATGGTGTGGATGGCACAACGCGGTGGTGGCTGTCAGCAGAGTGGATCCGTCCTGCTCCTCCTCCGGATCCAAGGCAACGCGATGTGACTCCGTGCGCCGCTCCATGTGCAGGAATGCGGACGCGAGTTCGTCATGACCAACGGGAGCAGGCACAGCCACGTTGAGCGTCCCACCACCGAGCACCGACAGGTGAACCGGGCGCAGTACCGACTGGCCACGCCCCGGACCACCGAAGGCGGGCACAGTTCTGATCTGCTCCATGCTGCCACGGGCCCGTCTCACCGTACGGCGGGCCCGCGCCGCAAGGGTCACGGCATGGGACAACAGAGCTTGGTTCATGACACCCGATTACCTCTGCTTGCGCTTGACGGCGGAACACAAGAGTGGACGCACACTTGTTGGCCAGCAGGACCGCTCCCGGCCACCGTTCGTTCCCACCTGAGTCTGTGATCCGTGTTACGGCCGTGACAGTGAACCTGTCAGTTTTCGGCGGCATCCTCACCGAGGCGAAGGTCTCTTGCTCTGCCGGCGCTATGCCCGGCAGCCCTGGAGAGGCCGGGAAAGGTAAGGCTCACCATGGACCCAACCGCCGCCGAACAAGAACTGCCGCAGTCACCGACGCGGTCCCCAACGTCCCCAACTGAACCCCGATCCACCAACAGCCGCTCGGTCAATGCCGAAGGAGCCGCTCTCGTCAGGGCCTACCGCGCGTTGATGCCTCACCGGCTGCGCCGAACCATCGCCCGCCGTTACTCTCCCGAGTCACGAAGAAAACTCAAGGCCTTGGTGAGTGGTGCGTTCGTGACAGCCGCAGTGCGCCGCGCGACGCTGTCGGTGCTTGCCGTGCTGTGTCGTTCACGGATTGCGGCCACCGGTGCCGTGGTCACGTGGGCCCATGGCCGTGCGCGTATCGCGTTCAGTGAGGTGAACCTTGCGCCGCATGTGGCCCGGGCAGGCAACCTGTCCAGAGTGACAGCCGCCCTGGAGCGGTCCGGCGTCGACTACTTCTGCATACGCGGTCAGGAGAGGCACTCCACGATCGTTGCGGTGCCTCTCGGCGACCGGCAGCGGGCCGTGAACTCCCTGCGCAAGCTGTGTCATGAGGTTCCGGGGTATCTCGTGCGCCGAGGAGCCCGCGGCCCTCGTGTCGTTCCCGCCCACCGGGCGCGCGCGTGGCGGGCGGGTTCGGGTGCGTCGACGCTGAGCCTGTTCTGGTTCCACACCGAGCCCAGTGAACAACTGGTACTGGGGCCCGAACATGCCTGCGAGATCGAGTTCTGGGCGCCGGAAGACGGCATGCTCCGCGCACCGCGACGCAACGCGGTCACCGAGTCCGTACCTCTTGACGAGCCCGAAGTGCGGTCTCCCCTTTCGGACTTCACGGCTCCGGCCGGGCTCCATGCCACTTCCACCGCAATGGTGCGCACCCACAAGGCCTTCACAGCCCTCCTCCCAGGAGACGTCGACTTTCCCGTGGATGCGGTCTACACCTGGGTCGACGGCAACGATCCGGCGTGGCTGCGCCGCCGGGCGGCGGTGTCGAGCGAGGGACTGCATGAGGAGGCGGCCAACGCGGGCCGGTATGCGGACCACGACGAACTGCGATACTCGCTTCGTTCGCTGGCCATGCACGCCCCGTGGATCCGCAACATCTACCTCGTCACCGATGACCAGACGCCAGGGTGGCTGGACACCGCCCAGCCCGGCATCACCGTGGTCAGCCACCGCGAGATATTCAGTCGGCAGGAGTACCTTCCCACGTTCAACTCGCACGCGATCGAAAGCCAACTCCACCACATCGAGGGCCTGTCCGAGCAGTTCCTCTACTTCAACGACGACGTCTTCCTGGGCAACGAGGTCCTTCCCGAAGACTTCTTCCTCGCCAACGGCCTGAGCAAGTTCTTCCCTTCACCCGCGCTGGTGCCCCTCGGGCCCCGCCTCACCGAGGACCCACCGGTTTCCCTCGCGGGCAAGAACAACAGGGCCATCGTCCAGGACCGGTTCGGCAGGCTGCTCGTACAGAAGATGCGCCACGTCCCGCACCCCCTGCGGCGCACCATTCTCGACGAGATCGAGAAGGACTTCCCCGAACAGCATCAGCTGACGGCCGGCACCCGCTTCCGGGGGCCGGACGACCTGGCTGTGCCATCGTCGCTGTACCACTACTACGCGTTCCACACACAGCGGGCGCTGCCCTCGGAACTCTCCTATGTCTACGTCGACGTGTCGTTGCCCAACTCGGCGAATCGACTCGACCAGTTGCTGCTGAAGCGCGACAAGAAGGTGTTCTGCCTCAACGACACCTGCTCGACGGAGGCAGACTTCGACCGGTGCAACCGGCTCCTGAGGTCTTTCCTCGACGCCTACTTCCCCGTGCCGAGCCGATTCGAGAAACACTCCTGAACTTGAACCGCCTACTCCTCCGGCTCCCAGGCCTGGAGCAGGTCGAAGAGACGTCGGTCGCCGTCGAGCTTCAAGGAGTCCACCGCAATACGGCCGTACAGGGCCAGGACCAACTCACCGGCCGAACCCAGGGCGGAGGCGTCGGCCGCGTCCGCGCCGACAGAGGCGGCGGGCATTGCGCCGGGCGCGGGGAGACGGGTGGTCCGTGCGCCGTCGGCGGAGAGCGAGAGGCGCCAGGAGTGGCCCTCGGTGGTGTGGTAATCGACGACAGCGGGCTGGTGCGGCCAGGCGCTCGTCGTTGCGCAGCAGGTGGACAGGAACTCGTCGACACCGTCGAGGGCCACCTCGTCCGGCAGCGGCTGCGGGGCACCCACGGTGATCTGGGCGTCGTAGGTGTGCAGCGCGACCTCCTGGAGCTGGTGCCGGGCCACGGCACCGCAGGTCTGCGGCGACTGCGACGTACCCCACCACGTCCAGCAGCCGCGATCCGGGCCAGCCTCCCGCAGTGCGTCCAGTAGCTGCCGCGTCGACGCGGCCAACCAGGCCGCCAGGGCCTCGCGCTCCCGAGGCGCAGCCGGGGCGCCCTCCGATGCGGACTTGGCCGGGGGAGCGGAGGCAGGCCCTGCGGCGACGATGGCGGCCCAGCGGCGGCGCCCCTCGCCCAGGTGCCGCACCAGATCGAACAGCGTCCACTCGTGGCAGGTCGGCACCTGCACGTCGAGGCTGGGCGCCGCCAACCGGCCTGCGATTTCCTCTCGAGCAGCCCCGTACCGCGTGGGGACCATCGGTGGTCGCCCTGCGTGAGCAGGTGCTGATCGTGGGTGCGGTTGTCGTCCCTCCTGCGGCACGGGATGCTGAGGGGGCACGGAGGGAAGCGGTGTCATGGATCGTTTTCCGAATACGGCCAACGTCGATTTCCATAGTCCTTTGGACCTCTCCAAGGCCGCTGCCGCAGTACTGGACGCCGAAGGCCGCATTTCCGGGTGGGGAGCCTCGGCCCAGCGCCTCCTCGGACATTCACCGGAGGACGTGCTCGGTAAGCCGGCCGGTCGACTGCTGGCGTCCGCCCCCGGGCAGCGGCTGTCGGCCCTCTGCAAGACGCACAAGCCCCGCAGCACCGTCCTGGACCTGTGCTGTCGGGACGGACGCACCCTGCGCGCGGCCGTGACGTTCAGTCCCCTCGAACACCTGGGTGTCGCCGCGACCGTCGTGGTCGCGGCCGAGCTGGAGGCGCTGCGCGGCTGGGAGGCGCAGCTGGCGATGCTCCAGGGAATGGCGACCGAGTCGACCGTGGGCCTGACCATCTTCGACACCGACATGCGCGTCGTCTGGGGGAACGTCTCCACCGATCTGGAGCTCGCGGGGATCGGCCGGTACATCGGCCGGCCGGCCGCGGATCTCTTTCCCGAAGGCGAATTCATCTCCCGGCACCACCCCCCGGACGAGGACCAGATCATGGAGCACGTCATGACGACGGGCGAACCGATCATGGGAATGCACTATCGCGGCCGCGCCCCCGCCGACCCGGTGCGCGAGCACGTCTGGTCCTGCTCGTACCACCGGCTGGTGGACGCCCGCGGCGAGCTGCTGGGACTGTTCGAGGAGTCCTTGGACATCACCGACCGCTACCGCGCCCAGGAACGACTGTCGCTGCTGGTCCGGGCAGGAAAGCGCATCGGTGCCTCGCTGGACGTGCGCCGTACGGCCGCGGAGCTCGCCGACGTGGCGGTACCGCAGCTGGCCGACGAAGTGCTGGTGGATCTGCCGCCGGCGGTCATCGAGGGACGGCAGCCGCCGACGGGCTCGGCGCCGGGGCACAGTCTGCTGCGGCTGCACGGCCGGACCCCGGAGGAGTTCTCGACCAGTCCCATCTCCTACGCACCGTCGTCACCGCAGGCTCTGAGTCTGGCCACCAGCCGCCCCGTCGTCGACGACTCACCGCCCGAGGCGCCGGGCGAGAGGGGATCGGCCGCCTCGCCCTCCTGTCTGTTCGTCCCGCTCCTCACCCGCGATACGGTCCTGGGCCTCGCCACCTTCCGGCGCAGCAGCAACCCCGACCCCTTCGGGCCCGAGGAGCAGACGCTCGCCGTGGAACTGGCCGAGCGAGCCGCCGTCGGCATCGACAACGCCCGCCGTTACACCAGCCAGCATGCGGCGGCCCTGGTACTGCAGCGAAGCCTGCTGCCACAGCACCTGCCCGAGCAGAGCGCGGTCGACGTGGCGTACCGCTATCTGCCTGCCGACAACCGCGTGGGCGTGGGCGGCGACTGGTTCGACCTGATCCCACTGTCCGGTGCCAGAGTGGGCCTGACCGTCGGCGACGTGGTGGGCCACGGCGTGCACGCGGCCGCGACCATGGGCCGGCTGCGCGCCACCGTACGGACCCTCGCCCTGCTGGACCTGGACCCGGCCGAGTTGCTCACCCGGCTGGACGGCCTGGTCGCGCAGGACTCGGAACCCCACGCGAATGACTGGCTGAGCGACGAGGCGCTCGGGGTGACCTGCCTGTACGCGATCTACAACCCCGTCAACGGCCGGTGCACCTGGGCGAGCGCAGGCCATCCCCCGCCGATCGTGGCCGATGCGAGCGGCTCGGTGGCCTTGTCCTCGCTGACGCCGGGACCGCCCCTGGGGCTGGGCGGCCTGCCCTACGAGAACGTCGACCTGAGCTTGTCCAGCGGCAGCTTGGTGGCGTTCTTCACCGACGGTGTCGTGGAGGACCGGCGCACTGACATCGACAGCGGGATCGACCGCCTGGCCCAGGTGCTCACCTGGCAACGATGCCCGCTGGAGGAGCTGTGTGACCGGGCGCTGTCGGCCTTGCCGCCCGGACCACAGGTGGACGATGCCACGCTGCTGCTCATCCGCACCCGGCGGCTCGACGCCGACCATGTGGCGGACCTGGAGCTGCCGCCCGACCCGGCCATGGTGGCTCATGCCCGCACACTGACCGAGCGCCAGTTGGAGACCTGGGGCCTGTCCGAACTTTCGTTCAACGCTGAACTCGTGGTGAGCGAGCTGGTCACCAACGGCATGCGGTACGCCACCGGACCCGTCATGCTGAGGCTGATCAAGGATCGCTGCCTGCTGTGCGAGGTGTCCGACAACGCGCACACCGCACCACACCTGCGGCGAGCGCGTCGGGACGACGAGGGAGGCCGGGGCCTGTTCCTCGTCGCCCAGTTGTCCCAGCGCTGGGGCACGCGGTACACCGCATCCGGGAAGACCATCTGGGCCGAACTGACCTTCCCTTAGCGGGAGATCGGATGCGGCCGCGCTGCTCACCGACGCCCGGTTCGCCGAGGGTGCGGGGCGGTGCAAGCTCCGTTCGGAGCGCCCACCCCGCCAGGCCTTTCCCGGCCGGGGCCGCGCTGTCCGCATACACGAATTGGGATCATGTGCATGTAATGACTTGAAGAACTCTTCAAGTCATGAGCATGCGTCAGCCCGGCTCTGGGACGGCTTATACCTCGATCTGCTCCTCCACTTTCTTGAGTTGATGGCGAGCCATCGCCAGGTTGGAGCGGGTCTTGTCGAGTACGAGGTACAGGAACAGTCCGTTGCCGTTACGACCGGCGACCAGCCGGATGAGGTGGTACTGCTTCTCCAGGGTGATCAGGATGTCCTCGATCTGGCCCTTGAGACCCAGATGCTCCATGGTGCGCACCTCGGAGCGGATGACATCCGTGTTCCCGGCCGCGGCGACCGTCAGATCCAGGCCCTTGCCCCCGCCCAGGGTGCCCAGGGCCATGCCGCTGGTGTAGTCGACGACCGCCGCCCCCAGCGCCCCGTCGACCCCCGCCATCATCTCCTTCAGTGACACTTCCACACTCGTCATCGAAGCCTCCCCTTTGGTTGTCGGCTGCGGCGGGCCGTCGGCTTGGGACCCGCCCTCGTGGCCGCACCGTAGGCGGGCGGATCCAGCCCGAGGGGTGTCTCTCCACAGGTGACACACAATGATCGAAAGGCGGTCTGTGAAGCTCGCCCGATGACCAGGATTGACGCGCGGGGCTGGATGCACCCGCGGGACGGATCGAAGCGCGGTGGCGCGGACGCAAGGGCGGCCGCTCCGGCTTGAGGGTCACTGTCAGACGCGGAGCGGCCGTACACCGAGGGTGCTCCGTCCCTCGGTGGGGAAATGGCCTATTGCGCTGTCACGTTGACAGTGGGGGAGTGGGTCTTGCCCGAGACGACACGGAATTGCCGTGTGCCTTTCATGGTCACTCGGGTCGCGAGGGCGTACGCGTTGCCCTTCTTGATCTTGGAGTTGACGTGAAGCGGAACCCACTTACCGTTCTTGTCCATCTGCCGCATCACCGATGCTCCGGCCCGAATGCCGGTAGTGTGCCCGGCGAAGTGGACCGTGTGTCCGGCCTTCACGGTCGTGGGGCTTGCCTTGACCGTGATCGAGGCGGGATGCGACGGCGTTGTAGCGGGCCGTCGGCGGTGGCCGCCGGCACCCGGCCGCCCTCCGCGCTCACCTGTACGTCCTCGCGGTCCGCCGTCACCGGTACGTCGATCTGCCGCAGCGGTCACGCTGTCACGCAGTAGCGGCTCTCAGTCTTCGGTCAACTGTGGTGTCAGCCTTGCCAGTTGCGGCCCCGTCTCCTACATTAAGCGCGGCGTTAAATCCACTTAACTGAATACTTGAGCGAGGTCGCCGTGTCGTACCGCGCAAGACCGCGTATGCGTTGGGTCACCGCTGTCGGGGCTGTCCTGGCCGCCATGACGGCGCTGGTCGGCGGAGTGAATCCAGGGCGGGCGGAGGCGGCCGTCCCTCCGGTCCGCACTCAGCACGTCGAGTACTTCCCGGGGCCTCTGTCCGAGCCCCGCCAGGTGACCGTCCCGGCGGGCGCCCCCGGCCGGATCGCCCGCCACACGCCGACACCGGCGGGCGCCACTTCGGCGGTGAAGGCACTCCAGCGCACCGGTCCGGTGTCCGGGCGGCTCGACCTGGTGGTGATGGGCGACGGCTACACGGCCGACGAGCAGGGCGAGTTCGCCGTCGACGCCGAGGAGAAGCTGGACGCGATCTTCGGTATCGAGCCGTACCGGAGCTACCGCGGCCTGTTCAACATCTGGTTGGTCAACACCGTCTCCAACGAGTCCGGCGTCTCCGGTGATCCGGGGGCCGACGTCGTCAAGGACACCGCGCTGGACGCCTCCTTCTTCTGCGACGGCATCGAGCGACTGCTGTGCGTCGACACCGATGAGGTCGCGCGGTACGCCGACCTGGCCCCGGACGCCGACATCGTCTTCGTCGTCGCCAACTCCACCAAGTACGGCGGCGCGGGCTACTCCGCTGCCGACCTGCCGTCGGGGTCGAGCTTCCACGGGGTGGCCACGATGTCGTCCGACAACGACAGGTCGTACCTCATAGGCGCCCACGAACTGGGCCACTCCATAGGTCACTTGGCCGACGAGTACCAATACACGGGCTACGGCACGTACCCCTCGGCCGAGGAGCCGGCCGCCGCCAACCTCACCCTCCGCCGCGATCCGGGCGCGACGAAGTGGTACCGCTGGCTCGGGGAGCAGGACCCGTCCGGTTCGGTTGTGGGCACGTACGAAGGCGGGGGGTACTACGAGGAGGGTGTCTACCGTCCGACCGAGACGTCCATCATGCGCTCCCTGGCCTCAACGGTGTTCAACGTCGTCGGCCGCGAGGCGATGATCGCCGGCTTCTATGCCGACGCGGACGCGCTGACCTCCTCCCTCCCTCGATCCCGGCCGATCGGGCCAGGGCGCCGGATCACGGTACGTCTCGCACCGCTGAGCGGCCTCGCCGACCTCGAACTGACCTGGTACGCCGACGGCAGGCAGGTGATGTGGGCGACGGGCGAGGTGTCGGTGACACCACGTGAACTGGGCGTCCGAGGCCGCGGCCACAAAGTCACGGCCATCGTGACCGACCACGCGACGGCAATACGGGATCCAGCGGTCCGGGCGCGGACGACCACCTCACTGACGTGGACGGTGCGGTGACACAGCGGCCCGCCCGGGACAGCGGGGGAGGAGATGGGTACCGGACACCCGCGCTCACGGGGAGGGCCGTCAGCCGGTCGTGTCCGTCGACGCCAGGGCCGTGAGGGCGGCGTCGAGGCGGCGGGTGGCTTCCTCGGCGACCGGGCGGAGGGCGTCGAGTTCGGTGAGGGCGACCATCGTGTTCGGGTCGAGGACCTGTACGGCGGTGCGGTCGCCGTCGCGGCGGACCACCACGTTGCAGGGCAGCAGCAGACCGATGGAGCGGTCGGTCTCCAGGGCGCGGTGGGCGAGGGGCGGGTTGCAGGCGCCGAGGATGACGTAGTCCTCCATGTCGTGGTCGAGCTTGGCCTTGAGTGTGGCGGTGACGTCTATCTCGGTGAGGATGCCGAAGCCCTGGGCGGCGAGGGCCTCGCGGGTGCGGGCGACGGCGGTGGCGAAGTCGGTGTCGAGGTGGACGGTGCGGTCGTAGCGCATGGCGGTGGTCTGCCCTTCTGATCGGCTCGCGTGGCGGGGGCGGGTGTCCGGCCGCGTGCGACGTGCTCACGAGGTGGTTTCCCCGGGCCTTCCGGCCCTTGAAAATACCCCATGGGGTAATCATGTTACCTTCCTATGTATACCCCCTGGGGTAATCCATCACTGGAAGGGAGTACCTCGTGTTCTTCATCGACACGATCGAGGTGTCGGGACTCGGCAACCGCAGCTATCTCGCGGGCGGTGAGCGCACGGCCGTGGTCGTCGACCCGCCGCGCGACCTCGACCAGGTGATCGCGGCGGCCGCTCGGCGCGGGGTGCGGATCTCGCACGTCGTCGAGACGCACGTGCACAACGACTACGTCACCGGCGGACTGGAGCTCGCCCGGGTCACGGGCGCCGCCTACCTCGTGCCCGCCGGAGCCCGCGTCGCCTTCGACCGCGTACCGGTGCACGACGGTGACCGTACGGATGTCGACCCCGAGGCCGGCCTGACCCTGCGTGCGCTGTCCACGCCCGGGCACACCCCCCACCACACCTCCTATGTGCTGGAGGAGAACGGCACGGCGGCCGCGGTGTTCACCGGTGGCTCGCTGCTGATCGGCACCGTCGGCCGCCCCGATCTGGTCGAGCCCCGGCTGACCGAGGGCCTGGCCCGCGCCCAGCACGCCTCCGCGCACCGGCTGGCCGCCGAACTGCCCGAGGAGACGGCCGTGCTGCCCACCCACGGGTTCGGCAGCTTCTGCTCGTCCTCCCAGGCCGAGGGCAGCGCCACGACCATCGGCAAGGAGAAGGCGTCCAACGAGGCCCTCACCCGGGATGTCGACACCTTCGTCGCCGATCTGCTGGCCGGCCTGGACGACGTCCCCGCCTACTACGCGCACATGGGCCCGGCCAACGCCGCCGGACCTGCGCCCGTCGACCTGACCCCGCCCGCCGTTGCCGACGCCGAGGAGATAGCCGCCCGGCTGGGTGCGGGGGAGTGGGTGGTGGACCTGCGCAACCGGGTCGCCTTCGCCCAAGGGCATGTCGCAGGCTCGTTCAACTTCGAGGCGGAGGGGCAGCTCGCCACGTATCTGGCCTGGCTGATCCCCTGGGGCAAGCCGGTCACCCTGCTCGCCGAGTCGCCCGAGCAGCTCGCTGCCGCCCAGCGTGAGCTGGTGCGGGTGGGTATCGACCGGCCGGCCGCCGCGGCCACGGGCGGGCCTGCCGACTGGATGCGCGAGGGCGAGGCGCCGGCCTCCTTCCCGAGGGGAACCTTCGCCGACCTCGCCGGGCGGTCCGAGGACGTCGTCGTCCTGGACGTGCGCCGGGCGTCGGAGCGGGCCAGTGGGTTCGTCGAGGGCTCGGTCCACATCCCGATCCACACCCTCCCCCGCCGCCTGGACGAGGTTCCCGAGGGCGAGGTGTGGGTGCACTGCGCGGGCGGAATGCGTGCCGCGATCGCCGCCTCCCTGCTGGACGCCGCGGGCCGGGACGTCGTCGCCGTGGACGACTCGTTCGACGCGGCCGAGAAGGCGGGACTCACCGTCCGGACCGCCTGACGGCGCAGGGCGCAGACGCCGAAATTCCGTACCGACATGGGACACAGGAGCCAGAAACCGAGATGAGCATCTTCCGACGAGGCCGGCGCGGCCCGGGGCGCGTGAGCGTGCAGGAGGCGGCCGTGCGCACCGGGCACGGCGCGGCCGACGACGGCGGTGACGCCGTGCTGCTGGACGTGCGCGAACCGTACGAATGGCAGGCGGGGCACGCGCCGCGAGCCGTGCACCTGTCGCTGTCCGCCCTGGCCGCCGGGGCGGAGCTGCCCGCTCACGCGCAGGCGCGGCCCCTGGTCGTGATCTGCCGCTCCGGCAACCGCTCCCGACAGGCGGCCGAGCTGCTCGCCGCCCGCGGCTCCCGGGCCGTGGACGTGATCGGCGGGATGCGGGACTGGGCCGAAGCGGGTCTGCCGGTGGTGGACGACCGCGGCCGTAACGGCACCGTCGCGTGAGCGCGGTCATACTCGCCCTGGCCGCCGGAGCGGTCATCGGCCTGGCGCTCGGCGCGCTCGGGGGAGGCGGCAGCGTCCTGGCGGTCCCCGCGCTGATCTACCTGCTCGGCTTCAGTCCGGTCGGGGCGACGACCGCGAGTCTGGTCATCGTCACGTTCACCTCGGCCACCGCGCTCATCGCGCATGCCCGCGACGGGAATGTGCGGTGGCGTACGGGGCTGCTGTTCGCGGCTGCCGGGATCGGTCCGGCCATGCTGGGCGGTGCGCTCGCCGCCCGCGTCCCGGAGGCCGCACTGACGGCGGCGTTCGCCGTGGTCGCGGGAGCGGCCGCCATCCGTATGCTGCGTTCCGGGCCGGCTGCGGAGGGCACCGTGACGGTACGGCCGGGGCGCGCCGCGGCGGCCGGTGCGGGGCTCGGCGCGGTCACCGGCATCCTCGGTGTCGGCGGTGGCTTCCTCGCCGTACCGGCGCTGGTGGGCGTGCTCGGCATGCGGATGCGCAACGCGGTGGGCACCAGCCTGCTGGTCATCACCGTCAACTCACTGGCGGCGCTGGCGACCCGGGCCGGTACGGTCGAGGGGCTGGACTGGGCGGTCGTGGGCCCCTTCATCGGGGCTGCGATCCTCGGCGCCTGGGACGGCAGACGGCTGTCCGCGAAGGTCTCCGGGCACACGCTTCAGCGGATCTTCGCCCTGGCGCTGCTGGCCGTGGCGGGCTTCATGCTGATCGACGCGGTCGCGTGAGGCGGGCCTCAAGAAATGATCACGCCAAAGACAGGAACAGCTTCTCCAGGCGGGCGCGCATCGCCTCCGGGTCCTCGCCGTTCTTACGGCCGGACTCCATGTCCGTCACGCACTGCTGCAGGCCCGTCGCGATGATCGCGAAACCGGCGCGGTCCAGCGCGCGCGAGGCGGCGGCGAGCTGCGTGACGACGTCCTCGCAGTCGCGCCCCTCCTCGATCATTCGGATCACACCGGAGATCTGCCCCTGTGCCCGGCGCAGCCGGTTCAGCACGGCCTTCAGGCCCGCACCCTCAAGCTCCAGTTCCACGATCACTCCTCGAAAGATACCCCTAGGGGTACTGTACGTCCCGGTTCGGGACGACGTCGACCATTAAGGATCACAGCTGCCATGACCAACTCCCCCGCTCCCGTCACACTCGGCACGGACCAGGCCCGCACCCGGTTGCACGAGTTCACCGTCATCGATGTGCGCACGCCCGCCGAGTACGCCTCGGGCCACCTGCCCGGCGCGCTGAACATCCCCGTGGACCACATCCGGCGGGCGCTGCCGGAGATCCGGGACGCGGCCGAGCGCGGTGACGTCCTCGTCGTGTGCGCCTCCGGAGCCCGTTCCGAGAACGCCTGCCGGCTCCTGGCCGCGCACGGCATCGCCACGGCGACCCTCGCCGGCGGCACCGGCGCCTGGGCCGCCGAGGGGCACGACCTGCACACACCGGCGGCCTGCGACACCCGTGCCGGCTGGAGCATGGAACGCCAGGTGCGCTTCACCGCCGGCACCATGGTTCTCCTCGGCCTCGCGCTGGGCCTGCTCGTGCACCCCGCCCTCCTGCTGATCTCGGCCGGTATCGCGGGCGGCCTGGTCTTCTCCGCCCTGACGAACACCTGCGGCATGGCGGTCATGCTCGGCAAGCTGCCGCACAACCGCCCGCGCGCGGCCGACCTGGATGCCACGCTCGCCGCTCTCCGCAACCGCTGAACCCCTGCGGTCCAGGGCACCCACGCAGCCGCTGTGGGTGCCCTGTGCCGTCAGTTCCCGCCCGCCTGACCCGCGGCGGCCTGCCGGCGTACGTCCTCCATGTCGACGGCCCGGATCTTGCCGATGAGCTCCTCCAGCGCCTGCGGCGGCAGGGCGCCCGGCCGGGCGTACAGCACGGTCCGGTCGCGGACCGCCATGAGCGTGGGGATGGACGAGATCTGGAAGGTCGCGGCGAGTTCGGGCTGTGCCTCGGTGTCGACCTTGCCGAACACGATGTCCGGGTGGCGTTCTGCCGCCTTCTCGTAGACGGGGCCGAACATCCTGCACGGCCCGCACCAGGCGGCCCAGAAGTCGATCAGCACGATGTCGGAGCCGGTGACGGTCTCCTCGAAGTTGTCCTTGGTCAGTTCGACGGTCGACATGGGGCTCCCTCTCCTCCTGCATATATACCCAGTGGGGTATCTGCTGGGTTCAACCGGTGCAGGGTCGGGTTTGTTCCATGCGGACCAGGACCAGTGGTGACGGAAGGGATCGGCCTCAGGGCTCCAGCGCGATATCGATCTCGGGCGGCTGGTGGAGAGTGTTGTGGACCGTGCAGTGCGAGGCCACGGCCAGCAGCGCCGCGCGGCGCTCTTCGGGCAGCTCCGGCGGCGGGACGACCACGACCCGCAGGGAGGCGACCCGGGCCGGGCGGTCGGTGGCCATGGTGAACTCCGTGCGGACGCGCAGGCCCGCGCGGGGGAGTCCGTGCCGGTGGAGGTAGCGCCCCGCGTAGAACGCGACGCAGGTGGCCAGCGACGCCGCGAACAGCTCGGTCGGGGTGGGTGCGGTGTCCGTGCCGCCCGCCTCCGGCGGCTGGTCGACCCGGAGGCGGTGTCCTCGGACGTCCACCGTGTAGGTGTCCTGCTCGACGTGGGTGACCTCAAGACGGTGCACGGCTGTGGACTGCGGGCGGTTCGCGCTGAGGGTGTGAGGTGTGCTGCCGGTCATGGCCGAGCCCTTCTCGCTGGTGTCGGCTGCTCCGGAATCCAGTCGACCACTGAGCGCGGGGGTGGGGCGAGGGGCCGACGGGGTCTGCCGAGGACCGTTCGGCCCTCGCACCCATTCTCGCACCGATATACCCTGTGGGGTATTTTTCCAGGCGGTTCGCGGTGAATGAGCGGACCCCCAGGGCCGGTGGTCCCGGCCGAAGACATACCCGGGTGGGTACCCGAGTGGGGACGAGAGGCCCATGCCCGGCCGGCATCTCCCGTACGACAGTGAAGACATGGGCAAACACATCGTGATTCTTGGCGGCGGAACCGCCGGCACCATGACGGCGAACCGCCTGTGTCGCACATACGACCGGCGCGAATGCCGGATCACGGTCGTCGACCAGGACGACGACCACCTCTACCAGCCCGGCCTGCTGTTCGTGCCGTTCGGGCTCGCCCAGCCGCGCCACCTCGTGCGGTCGCGTCCCCGGCAGCTGGACACGGCCGTCGACTACAAGCAGGCGCGGATCGAACGGGTCGACCTGGACGCCCGCACGGTGCACCTCGCCGAGGGCATCCGGCTGTCGTACGACATCCTCGTGGTCGCCACCGGAGCGACGCTGCTGCCGGAGGAGACCGAGGGACTGACCGGTCCCGGCTGGGGCGAGAAGGTGTTCACCTTCTACGACCTGCCCGGCGCGACCGGTCTGCACGACGCGCTGGAACGCTTCGACGGCGGCCGCGTGGTCATCGACGTGGCGGACCTGCCGGTCAAGTGCCCCGTCGCGCCACTGGAGTTCGCGTTCCTTGCCGACTGGTACTTCCAGCGGCGAGGCATCCGGGACCGGGTCGAGCTGACGTACGTCACCCCGCTGGACGCGGCCTTCACCAAGCCGGTCGCGGCCAAGGCGCTGGGCGGGCTGCTCAAGGAGAAGGGAGTTGAGCTGGTCACCGAGTTCACGCTCGGCGAGGTCGACGGTGCCGGGGGCCGGCTGGTGTCGTACGACGAGCGCGAGGTGCCCTTCGATCTGGCGGTGGTCGTGCCGCTGCACGCCGGCGCGGAGTACGTGGGCCGCTCCGAGGGACTGGGCGACGAGCTGGGCTTCATCCCCGTCGACCCGCACAGCCTCCAACACCCGGACCACCCCGAGGTGTTCGCCATCGGCGACGCGGCCGGCCTGTCGGCGTCGAAGGCGGGCTCGGTGGCCCACTTCGAGGGCGAGGTGCTGGTGCACAACATCGGGCGCTTCCTCGCCGGACAGCCGCTGGACGCCGCCTTCGACGGGCACACGAACTGCTTCGTGGAGACCGGCTTCCACAAGGCCCTGCTCATCGACTTCAACTACGACACCGAGCCACTGCCCGGCCACTTCCCCGGCCCCGTCGGCCTGCCGCTGCTGAAGGAGTCGCACGCGAGCCACCTCGGCAAGCTCGCCTTCGAATGGCTGTACTGGCACAGCCTGCTGCCCGGCCGAGAAGTGCCCGGCATCGGCTCGGCCATGCCCGAGCGCGGCAAGAACCACGTGTCCGCCTGACCGAGAGGAGCACACCGTCATGCCCACCGCCACCTACGCCGACACCGCCGTCCCCGTCGACGACGAAGGCTTCTTCACCGACCCCGCGCAGTGGACCGAGCCGATGGCCGAGCAGATCGCCCGGGAGCAGGGGATCGACGAACTGACCGACCGGCACTGGACGGTCATCCGCTTCATGCGCGAGCAGTACGCGGCCAAGGGCACCGGCCCCACCGTGCGGGTGCTCGGCAAGACCTCCGGTGTGAGCGTCAAGGAGCTCTACCAGCTCTTCCCGAAGGGCCCGGCGAAGATTGCCGCGAAGATCGCCGGGATTCCCAAGCCCCGCGGCTGCATCTGAGGAGGTGCCCGTCATGGCCGACACCGCAACGATCGAGAAGGTCTCGATCATCGTCTCCAAGGGATCCCTGGAAGGGATCTACCCGGCCCTGATCATGGCCAACGGCGCCCGCGCCGAGGGCATCGAGGCCGACCTGTTCTTCACCTTCTTCGGCCTGGACGCGATCACGAAGAAGCGCTGGGAGCACATCAAGCTGGCCACCGTGGGCAATCCGGGCCTGCACCTGCCGACCCTGCTGGGTGGCATGCCGGGCGTGCCGGACCTGGTCACCCGGTACATGGAACGCAAGATGGACAAGCTCGACATCCCGCCGATCCCCGAGTTCATCGAGATGATCGCCGACACTGGCGCGGGCATCTACGCCTGCAAGGCGTCCGTCGACCTCTTCGAACTCGACAAGGACGACCTGGTCGAGCAGGTCCAGGGGATCATCACGGTCGGGGAGTTCTACGAGCGTGCGGCCGGCAGCCAGATCATCTACACCTGAGATGACCGGGGTCCTCGCGGGTCGGTACGACGGGCCAGGCGCCGCTCTCGGCCTGGCCTGCCTGCAGAAGGAGCAGGCGGGCCAGGTCACGTGCCTCGTCGGCGGTGAGCGCCGCCCACACGCCCGGTTCGCCGCCCTGGTCGCGGCCCACGTCCAGAGTGACCCGGCCGATGGGCCGGTCCGCGGACGCCAGCCGCAGATACCGCACGGCGATCCTGCGCCCGCAGGTGGTCACTACGCAGCTGTCCTCGCTCGTCGTGGGCCGGTCACGTCCTGTCGTCGTCATGGTCCTCACGCTCCTCCGCCGGGTTGCTGACGGTCCCCCTCGGCTGTCGTCTGCGATCTGAATACCCGGAGGGGTATAAGCAACAGCGTCACGCGAGGCCGCATTGTTCCCCGGCGCGGGGCGCGCGTTTCCCGTTCACGGGCGGGTGGCGAGGCGATCCGGGCTTCCGTTGTCCGGCATCGCCGGGGCGTCGCTCGTCCGCTCCGGTGTTCGTCCGGAGCGCCTGAGCATGTACCAGCTGAAGGCGATCCCCGCGGCCGCGGCCACGGAGGCCCATGTCCAGGGGCTGGTCAGCAGGGTGTGGCGGAGGTCGGTGCCGATCTGCTGGCTGAGGACGAACACGCCCATGACGGCGACGAACCAGCCGAAGGACTTGCGCAGCGCGTCCTGCGGGATACGTCCGGCGAGCAGACCGCCGATCACGCTGCCGACCACGGCGGTCGCCGTGACGAGGGCTGCGAAGCCCCAGTCGATGTGCACGCTGGCGAGGTAACCGGCCAGGCCCGCGAAGGACTTCATGGCGATGACCAGCAGTGAGGTGCCGACCGCGACGGTCATCGGCAGGCCGCCGAGCAGCGCGAGGGCGGGCACGACGAGGAAGCCTCCGCCGGCGCCGACCAGTCCGGTGACCAGGCCGACGACGATGCCGTCCAACAGCACGTGCAGGACGGGGAGTTCGTGATGGACCTTCTTCGGCGCCTGCCTCCGCCCCCGGATCATGGCGACCGCGGTGGCGATCATCATGAGGGCGAACGCGATGAGCAGGACCGTGCCGGGGATGAACTCGGCCAGACGTCCGCCCGCGTAGGCGCCGGTCATGCCCGCCAGACCGAACAGCAGCCCCGTACGCCAGCGGACGCGTCCGGCACGGGCGTGCGAGACGACCCCGGCGGCACTCGTGACGCCGACGACGAACAGGGAGGTGGCGATGGCCTCCTTGGTCTCCATGCCGGCCAGGTAGACCAGAATCGGCACGGTCAGGATGGATCCGCCGCCGCCCAGGATGCCGAGGCTGACGCCGATGAGCAGGGAAGCGGCGATGATGACGGCGATCATGACGCACCCCGCAGGGCGGCGACGACCGTGTCGAGGTCGGTGCGCGGGCCGCGGTTGTAGGGCAGCTTCGACAACAGCATGCCCATCGCGCAGGTGTTGGTGAGCGCGGCGACGGCCAGCCCGGCACCGACGGCCGTGCCGATCAGGTGCAGTCCGGGCACGAACAGGCCCGCGACGCCCGTCACCAGCACCAGGCTTCCGGCGACGAGCCGGACCTGGCGCTCCAGGTCCCAGCGCTCAGGCCCTCGGTTGAGCGGGCCGCCGGCGGACTCCCATGCCATGACGCCGCCGTCAAGGACGCGCAGGTTCGGCAACCCGGCCTCGGCGAGGGCCTGTTCGGCCTGGGCGGCGCGGGCGCCGGAGCGGCAGATGAGGACGACGTCCTCGTCGAGGTGGTGGAGCAGTTCGGCGCGGTGCTCGCGCAGGGTGTCGAGGGGGACGTTGTAGGAGCCGGGGATGTGCGCGGTGTGGAACTCGCCGGGCGTGCGCACGTCCAGCAGACGCGGGCCCTGGCCCGACTGGGTCAGCTCGCGCAGAGCGGCGGGATCAAGACGTGATGTGTCGGCATGGAGGGTCATCGGGGGTTCCCTGTTGTCCGTGAGGCGTTCTTTTTGTCTGTGAAGCGTCTTTTTTTATGGGGAGCGGGCGGCGTCCGGTGCCCCGGTCGCCGCCCGGTTCGCGGGTGGATCAGACGTCGGCCGACGCGGGCAGGGTGAGCCACGCGCCGTAGCCGCCGAGCAGGTCGGAGACGTCCGTGCGGCCCTTGTGCCGCAGCAGGCTGGCGGCGATGGAGGAGCGGTGACCGCCGGCGCAGTGCACGACCAGAGGCCGGTCGGCCGGGATCTCGTCGATACGGCGGGCCAGTTCGGCCAGCGGGATGTGCAACGAGCCCTCGATGAAGCCCTCTTCGCGCTCGGAGGTGTTGCGCACGTCCAGAACCAGAGGTGCTTCGTCGCCGTCCAGCAGCGGGCGCAGTTCGTCGGCGGACAGGCGGCTTGCCTGCTCCATCTCGTCGGCCAGGGCCGGGAAGGCGCCCTCGGGCTCGCGCAGATACCCGCCGACCTTGTCGAAGCCGATCCGGGCGAGCCGGGTGACGACCTCCTCCTCGCGATCCTGCGGCGCGACCACGACGACCTCCTGCTCGGGGGCGACGACCATGCCCGCCTGCTCGGCGAAGCGGCCGTCCGCGGGCACGTTGACGGAGCCCCGCAGATACCCGGGAGCGAAGTCCTGCGGCGAGCGGGTGTCGATCACGACCGCTCCCGCCGCACGCCGCTCCATGAACTCCTCCACCGACAGCGGCCGGGGCACGGCGGCCGCGTCGAACAGGCCGTGCTCCTTGCGGTTGAGGATGGCGTCGTAGACGAAGTAGGCGGGCGCGGACGGCTGCCCCGCCGTCACCAGTTCCACGAACCGCTCCTCGCTCATCGGCCGGCAGGCGTAGTTGGTGGCACGCTGCTGGCCGATGGTGGACTGGCGCTGGGTGGAGAGGTTCTTGCCGCAGGCGGAGCCGGCGCCGTGGGCGGGGAAGATCCGCACGGCATCCGGGAGGGCCATCAGCTTGTGCTGGACGGTGTCGTAGAGCATCTTGCCGAGTTCCTCGGCGGTCACTCCGATCGAGGCCAGCAGGTCGGGGCGGCCGACGTCGCCGATGAAGAGCGCGTCACCCGTCAGCACGCCGTAGGGGACCGTGTCGTCCGCGTGCTCGTACACCAGGACGCTGATCGACTCCGGGGTGTGACCCGGGGTTTCGAGGATCTGGAGCTGGACGTCGCCGAGGCTGATGCGTTCGCCGTCGGTCAGCTTGTGTATGGGGTACTCGGCCTCGGCGCGCTGCCCGTAGCCGATCCAGGCGCCGGTGCGGTCGGCGAGCTCCAGGTGGCCGGCGAGGAAGTCGGCGTGGAAGTGGGTGTTGATGACCGCCTCGATGGTGAAACCGTGGGCGGCGGCGTCGGTGAGGTACTCGGAGACGTCGCGGCGCGGGTCGATGACGACGGCCTTGCCCGTGGTCTCGTCGGCGATCATGTACGAGGCCTGGGAGAGGCAGTCGAGGTAGTACTGGGCGAAGAACATGGTCGGGTGACCTCCATAGCGGATGCGATCAATTACCCCGGGGGGTATGTGGAAGGGTCTGGTCCGCCCTTGTCGGAGGGCGGGGGCGGTGGCCGGCCCGGGTCGGGGGATGCCCGGGCCGACCGGTCAGAGGCGGCCGGTGAGCATGCCGTGCCAATACACCGGCGGCAGGCCGTACCGCTTGAACAGCCACATCGTGCGGCGCTCCTTGAAGGGGTCGAGCAGCGGGAACGTGGGTGTGGGGTTCAGGTCGTAGTCGAACTCGGCGAGCAGCATCCGGTCGCGGGCCGTCACCAGCGGACAGGACGTGTAGCCGTCGTACCGGCGCGACAGGGAGCGTCCGTTCATCACGTCCAGCAGATTCGCGGCGACCACCGGGGCCTGCTTGCGTACGGCCGCGCCGGTCTTCGAGGTGGGCAGGTTCGCCACGTCGCCGAGCGCGAAGACGTTGTCGTACGACGGGTGCTGGAGCGTGTGCTTGTCCGCGGCGACGAAGCCCTGGGGGCTGGCCGGATCGGCGAGCGGACTCGCCTTGACCCAGTCGGGCGCGCTCTGCGGCGGCACGGCGTGCAGGAAGTCGTAGCCGAGGATTTCCTTCGTGCCGCCGGCGTGGTCGGTGACGGTGAGTTCGCGGGCGTCACCGTCGACGGCGGTCATCTCGGAGCGCAGCCGCACCTCGATGCCGTACCGGTCGGCCACCTTCTCCAGTACCTGTGACCACGCGGGCACCTTGAACATGGCCGGATCGGGGATGACGAGGACGATCCGGATATTGTCGAGGACCTTCCGCCTGCGCCAGTGATCGGCGGCCAGGTAGGCGATCTTCTGCGGGGCGCCGCCGCACTTCAGCGGGGTTGCCGGATGGGTGAACACGGCCGTGCCCGAGCGCATCTGCTTGATCAGCTCCCACGTGCGTGGGGCGTACTCGGGTGCGTAGTTGCTGCTCACCCGGTCATGGCCCACGGCCTCGCCGAGGCCGGGGACACCACCCCAGTCGAGCTGGAGTCCCGGTGCCATCACCAGGTATTCGTAGGCGAGTTCGCCGCCACCGGACAGGGTCACCGTGCGGGCCTGCGGGTCGACGGCCAGGGCGCGGCGGCGGATCCAGCGCACGCCGTCCGGTATCACCGACCCCTCGGGGCGCCGGGAGGTGCCCAGGGTCGCCTGGCCGCCGCCGACCAGGGTCCACAGCGGCTGGTACCAGTGGGTGTCGGACGGTTCGATCAGGGTGATGTCGTTGACGCCTGCGCGGCGCAGGCGGGCGGCGACGCTGATGCCGGCGCTGCCGCCGCCGATGACGGCGACGCGGTGGCGGCCGGAGATCGGTGCGTCGGTGGGGGAGGGGGTGGCGGCCAAGACGGCTCTCCTTTCCAGCTGGCGGGTGTGCGGGTGTGCGGGTGTGCGGGTGTCGGACGGGGGTCAGGCGGCGTGCTCGTGCGAACCGGCCGCGAGGGGGCGCCCGCCGCGGGCCCAGGCGTCGGTGCCGCCCGACACGGAGTAGGCGTCGATGCCGCGGAAGGTCATCAGGTCGGCGGCGGTCCTGCTGCGGTTGCCACGGGCGCAGATCACGTACACCGGCCGGTCGGCGGGCAGCTCGTCGCACCGGGCCGGCACGGTGCGGAGCGGCATCAGCCGCGCGCCGGGAACGTGCCCGGCCGCGTATTCCTCCGCCTCCCGTACGTCGACCACGAGCGCACCGTCGGCCCAGGCCGCGGCGCATGCCTCGGGTGTCACTTCACGAGCCAATTGGTTGCCTCCTCAATTACCCCCAGGGGTATCTCTTCGGCGAGAGTACGGCCATCCGGCGAGGAGCGTCAAATACCCCGTGGGGTATTTGCCCGCGGGGCAATCCGAGGCTCGGCGTCAGGGCCGGGAACCGGTCGTGATCCCTGTGGTGGGCTCTGAGCAGCCGGTGCGTCATCCGCGTGCCGCGGCCCGGTCCGAGGGGCGCGGTGACCGTGCAGCCGTGGGTGGTGATCAACTGCTCGGACGACGAGGGCGGCGAGAGGAAAGCGGCGGCCATGGAGCGGGGCGGCGCGGTACCTGTCAACTCGGCCGGCAGCCGGCTCACCGTGCAGCGCTGACGTCGATCGGCATGACGCCATGCCGGGTCACCGTGATGATGGTGCTGCCGATGGCCGGGCTGGGGCCGGCCGGGGGATCCTGGGGCTGTCGCTCGGAGTCGCGGCGTACCACGAGGTGATCCTGATGATCGAGCCTGCTGCCCAACTCGCCGTCCCGGCCCGGATGCCGGACGTGTGGCGCCCCGGGGCGATGGCGCTGCTGGTGCCGGCCGGGGTGGCGATCGCCGCACTGGGCGCGGCGATTCCGGCGCGCGCGGCGGCACGGCAGGCCACCGCCCGGGTTCTGCGTACGGAGTGAGTGAGGGCCGCGGTCACGGCGATGACGATCCGTCAGGTCACTGGCCATGTGCGGAGGCCCGCTTCACGGTCACAACGGAGCACATGAGATCAGCCGGATGGCCTCGATGAAAGCCGGACCCCACATCTCGTGCTGCCGACCGGCACCGGATCAGCGGTGCTCGATCCAGTAGCCCACCCCGGCGGCCACGGCCACAACGGCAAGGGCGACTCCGGCCGCCTTGTCAGCTTCCGGGTTGGCCCAAGCTCCGCTTGTGGGTGGGTGAGCTCCCGCTGGTTCAGTGTCGCTGTCCTCGGCCCATGCGGTCCGTGAGTCTGGGCTCATCGGCTCGCCCGGCTCCGGCGGCTGCGGCATCGGTGCAAGCCGAGG
Source organism: Streptomyces sp. NPDC025638 (assembly GCF_055558775.1). Taxonomy (NCBI): domain Bacteria; kingdom Bacillati; phylum Actinomycetota; class Actinomycetes; order Kitasatosporales; family Streptomycetaceae; genus Streptomyces; species Streptomyces sp. NPDC025638. Next base: position 233,867 of record NZ_JBVHLX010000014.1, read on the forward strand.
GAAGAGCAAGCGTGCGATTAGTGATGCTCGCGTCGAAGGCGGCCGGCCGTGAAGGTGAGGGGCGTCGGCGTGTCTCCCGGCTACGGCGGCAATGACCAGGCGCTTTCCCTGGCTGACGGGAAGTCACCTGCGGAACTGGATTGAGGGTCCGTATTGCGGCGGTGTGTGCCGTGTCACGCATTCCAAGGCTGCCCAAGTTGCATGCATCACAGCGCAAATGTCCGTTTAGCGTCCATGCTCGAAACGGCTACCGACTCCCGAAGTGGAGCCCATCGGCAACCTCTTGGGCGCGAAGTCCCAAAGTGACCCATGACACAGCACTCGTGACATTCCTGCTTGTTCCCCCGGAAAGGTGCCACATTATGGCCGCTTACCTCTGTCCTCCTGCCGTAATACACGGCGAGCACGCCGTGAAGACCAGCCAGATCGTGGCGGAGGTGCGCGACCGGCACCCGCACGCGGCGTGGGCGCCGCGGATCGACGGCATCGCGGCCAGTACGGGCATCGAGACCCGCGGGTGGATGCTGCCGCTGGAGACCGCCGTCGCGCCGGGCAAGGGCAACGGCCTGCAGGCTGTCGGCATCGGGCCGGCCCAAGAGGCGCTGGCACGCGACGGGTTCAGCCAGCAGGACGTGGACCGTGTGATCGCCGCCCTTGAGGCGATACCCGCGCCGCAGACCGTCCAGGAGCGCACCGCGCCGGCCTGGGAGGCCGTGCAGTCCTACGGGGAGCGTGCGGCGCGCGGTGCCCTGCAGATCGCCGGGCTGGACGCCGCGGACATCGACTGCCTGATCACCAGTCACTCCACCACCCCGGCGCTGCCGGGTCTGGACATCTCCCTGGCCAACAAGCTTCAGCTCCGCAACGATGTGATGCTGCTGCCGGCCTCGCAGTGGGCCTGTATCGCGGGGACCCGCTCCCTGGCGCTGGCGGCGGAACTCGTGGCCGCGGACCCCGACCGGGTGGTCCTCGTCGTGATCGCGGAGGCGCTGAGCACGACCTACCAGCCCGCGGACGACACCCTCGAGTCCCTGATCGTCCGGCTGCTGTTCGCGGACACCGCGGTCGCCGCGGTGGTCACGGGCCGCCCGAGGCGCGAGTCGATGCTGCGGCTGGACGCCGCCTGGCACCACACCCTGCCCGGCACCCACGACCTGCACCGCCTGGAGACGAGGTCGGACGGCACCCACTTCGTGATGGACCGGCGTGGGCCGCGCGCCGTACAGGAGACGGTCACCGCGATGTGGGAGTGGCTGCGCGTCCGTTACCAGGACAACCCCGACTCCTGGCACCCCGACGTGCTGCTCGCCCACCCCGGCGGGACCCGGGTGCTGGAGTACATGGAGCAGACGATGCCCGACACGTGGCCGTCGGGGCTGCTGGACCACAGCCGGGACAGCTACACCAGCGGCAACCGCGGAGGCGCCGCCGTGTTCGACATCATGCGGCGGGCGCACGACGCCGGGCAGAAGTCGGGCAGTCGCGCCGTTCTGTACGCGGCGGCACCGGGCCTGACCGCCACCGCCCTGGAGGGGGAGTGGCTGTAGTACGAGCCCGCGCGACCCGTACCAGCAGAACGGGTCGCCCGCATCACAGGTCACGACACCTGTACAGCTGAGGGCGCCGTGCGTACCGTCGGTGGCTCCGGCGGACGCGCACGCCGCCCGTACCCTCGCCGCGCTTCAGGTGCCATACGCCGGCCGCGCGCCGCCCTGCGGCCGTGTCACCTGGCGACTTCCGCCCAGACCACCTTGCCGGTGTCCGTCCACCGCACCCCCCACCGGGTGCTGAGCCTGTGCACGATGTACAGGCCACGACCGCCGTCGTCGAGGAGGCCGCCCCGGTTCAGACGTGGACTGCCGTTGCCGGTGTCGCCCACCTCGCACAGCAGGCCATGACCGGCCCTGATCAGCCGTACGGTGATGGGACCGGTGGCGAAGCGCACCGCGTTCGTGACCAGCTCGCTGATCAGCAGCAGCACGTTGTCCAGGGTGTCGTCCTTGGTACGCCATTGCCGCAGCAGCGCGGATACCTGTGCGCGGGCACGGGCGGGTGCGTCGTAGCGGGCGGGCAGCCGCCAGGTCGCGGTGTCCCCCTTGCGGTATCCGATCATGCGCGCGAGCAGCAGGGTCACGTCGTCGCGCTGACGCACGGGCGCCAGAGTGGAGACGACGCGCCGTGCGGCCTGCTGCAGGGTGTCCCAGGGGTGCACCGTGGACACGGCGTCCGCCAGCCTGCCGATGCCCTCGTCGATCGACAGGGCCGGATCCTCCACCAGGCCGTCGGTGTAAAGGGCGAGCAGGGAGCCCGGGGGTGCGCCGAACGTGTGCACGTCGAACGGCTCCCGCAGCGCGAACTCGGCGCCCAGCCCGGGATGAGGGCGGACCGCGAGCGGGCCCGCGTGCCCGTCCGGGGACACCAGGACCGGGGGGAGATGGCCGGCGCTGGACAGCGCCACGTCGTGGCTGACCGGGTCGTAGAGGGCGATGCAGCAGGTCGACCCGAGGGCGCTGTAACCGGCGGCCAGCCCGGACTCCGAGTCGTCCAGCAGCGTCACGGTCTCGTCCAGGTGCTGCAGCACCTCGTCGGGCGCCAGTCCCGCGGACAGCAGCGCGCGGGCCTCCATGCTCAGCTGGCCCATGGTTGCCGCGGCTCCCAGGCCGTGCCCCACGACGTCACCGACCACCAGCGCGGTGCGGCCGTCCGGCAGCGGAAAGCTGTTCACCCAGTCGCCGCCGACGCCCGCGCTGTCGGGGGTGGCGGGCTGGTAGACGCTGGCGATCTCGATGGTGTCCCCGCCCGCCCGGGGCAGCAGCCGGCGCTGCAACGCCAGCACCTGCGTGTGCTCGCGCTGGTGCTGACGGGCCAGGTCGACGTGATGGACGGTCCTGGCCACCAGTTCCTGCAGGTCGAACAGCTCGCTGTCGCGGAAGGGAGAGTCCGCCCGCCGCCAGACCTCCGCCACGCCCAGTACGACAGGCGGCGGGCCGTCCAGGACCAGCGGTATGCATGCCACACCCGCCGACCGGTCACCGGGCACCAGGGCACGCATCACTCGCGGACTGCCGAGTACCCGCTCGACCGCCTCCCGGTCGGGTATGACGATGGCCTGCGGGGCATCGTCCCGCTGTACTGCCTGCGCCAGCAGGCGACTCGCGTCGCTGGGAAGATCGTCGCCCGGAGTCACATAGCCCTCGGGCCATGCCCGGTCGGGCACCAGGGCCGCCCGCCGTAGCCGGATGCGCCCCTGCGCCCGCTCGGTGACTCCCTCGCCCGTCCACACGGCGAAGTCGAGGTCGACGGCGGCCACGTCTCCCCAGGCCAGCAGGGACTCCGCCAGCGACTGCGCGGTCTCGCCGATGTCCAGCGAGGTGCCGATCGCGGTCTCGGCGGCGTACAGGTGCAGCCGCCTGGCCATGGCGATCACGGAGACGGTCAGGCCTTCCTGGGGCACGGCGGCGGGCAGGATGCTCAGCGAGACCACCAGCTCCGACCCGTCGCCGCGCCGCAGGCGCTGGATCCGGGCGACGTGCGCCTCACCGGTTTCCAGGACCTGCCGCAACCGCCTGGTGACTGTCGGTATGTCCCCGGGAGGCAGGAGATCGACGAAAGCGCTCCCGACCACGGCGTCCAGACCCGCGAATACGGGGGCGTCCAGATTGCAGCGGGTGATTCTCAGGTCCCTGTCCAGGTTGACCGCGCCGAGAATCTGCTCCTGACGGCTGGTTGCCGCGTCGTCGGGTACGCGTCGGCCGGTGGTGCGGTCGCCCTGCGCGTCGGCAGGACGCGCGGCCGCTGCCGCTCCGCCGCTCGGGATGTAGCGCCCCAGAGCGCTGCTGACCAGTTCGAACGGCGAAGAGGACGAAGGGGAGGGTGTGGAGTCCATGCGGCTCTCTCCCTGACGGGCACACCTCATTGAATAACATCGGGAGTCGCTTCGCCCACATCGGCGGATCACGCGGTGAACGCGGACCGTGAGGAGTGCAGTGGCCGGTGGGGCGGAGCACACCTTGCCGGGGGCCGTGGATGCGACGACCGCGGCAGGACTGCTGGGGCGCCGGCACCGGCGCCGACGGCTCCGGTGAGGTCCGGGCACGTCGGCGTCGATGCCGGCGACGTGGAAGCCGCAGCCGGTCAGCGACTCGTAGTAGTGCGTCCTACTTCGGTGCCTGGAAGCCGCCGATCTTCTGCTCGAGCAGTTCGGCCAGCCGCAGCGGGGTGCGGTCCTCGAACATCGGACCTATGAGCTGCACTCCCACCGGCAGACCCTCTGGGGACCGGCTCGCTGGTATGGCGGTGGCGGGTAGGCCGGGCATGGTGGCCAGACCGGCCCAAACCAGTTGGTCGAAGTACGGGTACTCGACGCCGTCGATGTCGATCCGGCGTTCCCTCGGATCGGGGTTGTGGTCGTGCGGGAACGCGGGAGTGGGCGTGATCGGACACACCACGGCGTCGAACTCGGCGAAGAGCTGCCGCCAGCCGTGGCGGTGGAGCTCGCGACGGCTGTTCGCCTCGATCCAGTCGCGGTGGCTGAGCACCATGCCGCGCAGCCGTGCCGCATCGAGGCTCTGGTCGTCTGCGCTCAGTCCGGCGGCGCGGCTCCGCAATAGTTCGTACGCTTCGACGGGAAAATGCGCGGCGGATCCCGAGAACAGCAACTGCGTGTAGATCAGCGCGGCTTCGGCCAGATCGGGCAGCAGCGGACTGCGCCGTTCGACGCGGGCGCCGCCGTCGACGAGCGCGTCGGCCACCCGGCTCACGCCCGCCCGCACAGCGGACCCGGTCGCAATGAACGGATGCATGTCGAGGACCAAGACCCGGAAGTCGCAGAGCCGCTCGTGGCGCGCGGGCGGCAGCCTCAACTCGTGCGCCACACCGAGCGTCAGCGGGTCCGGTCCGGCCATGACGTCGAGCAGGAGCGTGAGGTCGCGGGCAGTGCGCGCCATCGGACCGACGACGGCGAGGTCAGGTTCGGTCGGCAAGGCCGGCGCACTCGGCACGACCATGCCGCGGTTCGCCGCCAGCCCGAGCGTCGGCTTGTGTGCGTAGACACCGCAGAAGTGTGCGGGGGTGCGCAACGAACCGGCCATGTCGGAGCCGATGGACAGCGCGCCGAATCCGGCTGCGAGGGCCGCCGCTGATCCGCCGGAGGATCCACCCGGCGTGCGAGCGTGATCCCATGGGTTATTGGTGGTGCCGTAGATCTCGTTGAAGCTCTGCACATCTTGCAGCCCCAAGGGCACGTTGGTCTTACCGAGCACCACCGCGCCTGCGGCCCTGAGCCGCGACACCTGCACCGCGTCCTCGGCCGGCACGTAGTTCCGGTGCAGCGGTATGCCCCAGGTCGTGGGTAGCCCGGCGATGTTGTAGGACTCTTTGACCGTTACCGGAATGCCGAGCAGCGGCCGGTCCTCACCGCGGGCGCGCGCCTGGTCGGCACCGCGCGCGGCGGCCCGTGCACGGTCGAAGTCCGGCACGCAGATCGCGTTGATCGCCTTGTCGTCCTGCTCAATACGGGCGATCGCGGCGTCGGTCAGTTCCGCCGAGGTCACTTCGCCGGCACGTAACGCAGCCGCGAGCTCTTCGGCCGTCAGAAAATTCCACTCCATGAATCCGACCGTATCGGCCTCTGGAACAGGTCATGAAATGCCGTTTCGCACAACGGGGTTCAGCGTCGTTGGTGAAAATCTCGGGTGGAGGGTTCGTCGAGCACCTGGGCGATCGTTCACGGGCATCCGCTGTGCAGGCCGCTACCCGACTACCGTCGCTCCACATGACGGCCACCGAGATGGACATCACCGAAGACTTGATCCGGGACCTGCTGCGCGAGCAGCACCCCGACCTGGCGGATCGCCCCCTGAAGCTCGGAGCGCTCGGCTGGGACAATCAAGTGTGGCGGCTGGGCGACGACCTCGCCGTCCGGTTGCCCTGGGCGACTCAGTCCGCGGACGCGCTGCTGCGCAAGGAACACGCCTGGCTGCCCCTCCTCGCCCCGCATCTTCCTCTGCGGATCCCCGTCCCGCAGCGTCTCGGTGAGCCCTCCGAACGGTTTCCGCGGCCCTGGCTCGTCACCACCTGGGTGCCGGGCGAGCCCGCCGACCGTGCCCCCGCTACGCGCGCCGTGGAGGCAGCCGTCACCCTGGCCGACTTCCTGACCGCTCTTCACCGCCCCGCCCCCGACGGGGCGCCGGCAGGCCGGGACCGCGGTGACCCGCTGGCCGACACGGCCGAACACTTCGCCCAAGGGCTTGCCTCGGCCACCGAACTGGGGCTGATTCACGACCCGGACGCCGTCCGCGCGGTCTGGGAAGATGCCGCCGCAGCGCCGGACTGGACAGGCCCACGTCTCTGGCTCCACGGCGACCTGCATCCAGCCAACATCCTGACCACGAACGGCACCTTCTCCGGGGTGATCGACTTCGGCGACCTCTTCGCCGGCGACCCGGCCTGCGACCTCGCCGCCGCTTGGATCCTGTTGCCGGACGGCGCAGTTGACCGCTTCCACGAGACCTACCAGCCAAGTCCGGACGCCGCGACCCTACGCCGCGCCCGCGGCTGGGCGGTGCTGCGCGCCCTCTCCTGCATCCACATCGGACACGCCGGCGTCCACGGCCGCCCCGGAGGCAAGCCCACCTGGGGCCCACCCGCCCACGCCGCACTGCAACGCCTCACCGCATCGGTTCACCAGTGATCAAGCACACCGGCGAGAGGTTACGAGACGTCGCGGCGGGTGGCACGCATCAACGTGCCCTGGATGATGGGGAGTTCCTCCTCGACCCGGTCCGGTCCCATCCGGCCGAGCATCTCGAGGCGGACCGCGTCCCGGAGCCGGCATCACGAGGTGCGGCCCGTCTCACGCCTCTGGCGACGCCGGCCCGGCGAATCCCGGACGAGTGAGCGCGTGCGATGCGACGTTCGAGGCCAGAGGTTGAAAGGCAAGCTGAGCGAGCGTGCTGGACGATCAGTCCTCGAAGTAGGCCTTTGAGCACTGCATCGTCGCCCTCGGCGATGACTTGGCGGAGGTCGAACTCCTTGGCTTGCACATGGTCTGCAGCAGCTCGAAGAACGTCCGCATACCCTCCGCCGAGTCGACCTCCGGTACCCACGGAATGCCCGGCGGGTGCGGGACTGAGAACGACACCGAGTCGGCGAACAACGCCGCCGTCTCCGCGTTCCGGTATTGGCGGGTAAGGGCGACCTCGCGGGCACCGCCGCGCTGAGCCGCCGGCAGGCAGGCCCACCATCAGCGGCGCACGGGCGCGCACGTCAGTCTTCGTCTGCGCTGGACAGGGCTTCGGTGATCAGGCGGGTGGCGAAGTCGCGGTCGTCGGTGAGTCGGTTGATGTGCTCCGCGAGCAGGAAGGTGGTGGCTTCCAGGGGGGTCAACTCGTCCTTGGTCCAGTATCCGTACTGCTTGCGCCACAGGCTGGGGCTCAGGCCGGTGCCTGCAGCGATGAGCAGGCCGGCCATGGTGGGGATGGCCTCGGGATGGACGCTCCTGGGCATCATGCGCATTGAGGCCACGAGATTGGGCACCACGCACTCGATGACATCCTTGCCGTGGTCCTCGTAGGCCATCCGCAGCCACTGCATGAACATGTAGATGAGTGTGCACGTGCCGTCCAGCATGTCATCGATTCCGCCGGGACCCAGGGACGCGGCGAATTGGTCGGTCAGCGCTTGTTGTTCGGCGTCGGTCTGGGTCTTGTGGTCGTAGACGGCTTTGAGCCGAGAGTCGATCATCATGAGGGCTGCGCCCACATCGCCGGCGGGGGCGTACTGGGGGTCGCAGGGCGATGACACAGGATTCCTCCTCGGGTGGCCGTGGGCAAACGCGGTGTGTTCGTACAGTAGTCATCCGGTGACGCGAGGGATTGGCGAATCCCTGTGAAGGACCTTTGGGCGGTGCGACCCGAGGGGTTTTTGAGTGTTATGTCCCTTTAGTCGCAGAGGTTGACTGAGGCGGTGACTGGCCGGCCGGCGTCAGACCCGGCGCGGCCCCGCCTCGAATCTGACGGTCTTCACCCTTCTACGTCTCGTAGTAGTTTGGACCGGCCGGAGAGAGCCCTGTCGGGCGGAGGTGGGGTCGAGCAGAAGGAGGTGTCCGCGTGACGGGCAGTGGGTCCGGGCCTGCTCGATCCCGTCCTGGCGCAGTTGCTCGGCCAGGGCCTGGTTGCGCCCGCACACCACCTGACCTCGCTGGAGGCGTTCGCCGTCCGGGCTGCCGGTGGCCAGCCAGCGCCCGGCTCACCGGCCGCCCACAGGGCCGCCAGCACCTCGCCCTCCAGCTCCCCGCTCTGGCCTGCCGCCGCCTCGGGTTGACCTCGATGCTGTGGACCTGCTGGGGCGAGGACTGGCGCAAGCGTGCCACTTCCCACTCGGTTCACGACACCGTCCTACGGGACCTGCGCGGCGGCGGCACCATCCTGCTCCACGACTCCGACTGCACCTCCGCCACCGACTCCTGGCGCACCACCCTCCGCGCGGTGCCCCGCATCCTCGACGCCTGCCGGGCACGCGGCTGGCAGGTCGGGCCCCTCCACGAGCACGGCATCCCCGACCATCACACCGACCGTCGACTGCGGCTCGCCTGACCGCCGGCCTCAACAGGCACAACTGAGCGTGCCTCCCGCGCCCCTCGGGCTTTGTGGGTCGAGATCAGGAAGGGCTCACCGCGCCGGCCGGGCGGTCTCAGTGTTGGTGGGCCATGCCCCCGTGGGACGACTCGTCCTCCGACATGGCGGCATGGGGCAGAGACACCGTGGTCTCCGGGTTTTCGGGCACGACCGGGGCTCGCGATGTGAAGGAGATGCCGTTGGGGGCGTCACCGACCGGAATGCGGGCGACCACCTTGAGCGCAGCGAGGTCCAACACGGCTACGTCGTCTTCGTAGACGTTGGTGATGAAGGCGTGCCTGCTGGTTGCGTCGACGGTGATGCCGTGCGGGCCCTTGCCCACGGTCGGCCTGGCCACCACGGTGAACGTCGCCGTGTCGATGATCGAGACCGTCTTGCCCGGTTGCGCCTCCGTACCCTGGTTGGCGGCCAGGAGATAGCGGCCGTCAGGGCTCACGTAGATCTGGGCGGGATGCGGGCCGGAGAAAACCTTGGCCACGACCGTGCGCTTGGCGACATCGATCTTCGCGACCGCGTTCTCGCCTCCGAGTGTGACGTAGGCGTACCGGCCGTCCGGTTGGAAGGCAACCTGTACCGGAGAGGCTCCCACCGGGATGCTTGCCACCTGGCGGTCCTTGGCGGTGTCGAGCACGCTGACGGTGCCGGCGACCATGTTCGCGGTGTACACCCACCGCCCGTCGGGACTGGGCCGCATCCCGTGCGGGCCCTTGTCGACGGTGATTCCTCCGCCGCGGGACAGTGACTTGGCGTCGAAGACGGAGACCGAGCCGTCTCCGGCGTTGGACACATAGGCCTGTTTGCCGTTCGTGCCGAGGATGACGTGGGCGGGCATTTGGCCAGTCGCGGCCGTGCCGAGGAGCGAGTAGCGGGAGCCATCCAGCTTCACCACCAGGTTCGCCGGTTCACTGACCGCCCATACGGTGCGACCGTCCGGGGCGGCCTGCACATTGTGGGGACCGGCGATTCCCTTCACCGTGGCGGTCACCCGGTTCGTCGAGGCGTCGATCGCGGTCAGACTGGCCCCTTCCTCGTTGGCCACCCAAACGGTTCCGGTCACCATCCCCCGGTGCGCGGCAGCCAGTTCGGCCGCAGGCGATCGGCCGGGCCCCTGCGACTGCTCCGGTAGCACCAGGACGATAGTGGCGGCGGACAGGCCGACGGCTGCGGCTGTCAGAAAGACACGGGATTTCCTCACGGGCTGACCTCTCGTAACTGTGTTCAGCGACCAGATCCGATGGTTCCGGCGAATCATGACGATTCCGTCAAGCTTCGACGTTGCTTCCCTGAAGGTCGTGGCGATCGCTCGCTGCCGGAAGGCCGATACGGAACACGGCCCCCTTGCCCGGTCCGTCGCTGCTCGCGGTGATGCTGCCGCCGTGTGCGTGGACGAGGGCACGAGCGATGGCCAGGCCGATGCCCGTGCCGCCGTGCTCCCGGTCGCGGGCCGCGTCGGCCCGGTAGAAGCGTTCAAAGACGTGTGGCAGGTGTTTCGGAGCGATGCCCTCGCCGGTGTCGGCGACGCTGATCACGACGCCCCGGTCGGCGGGCTCGGCGGCGAGGGTGACTTGCCCGCCCGCCGGGGTGTGGCGTAGGGCGTTGGTCAGCAGGTTGACCAGCACCTGGACCAGCCGGTCCCGGTCCGCGTCGACCGGTGGTGTGCCGGGGGTGACCGTGACCCGCAGGTCCACGCCCTTGGCCTGGAAGCCGGGGCTGACCGCGGTCGCGGCTGCGTCGGCCGGCCGGTCCACCGGGAGGGTGGCCCGGGTCAGGCCGAGCCGGTGTTCCTCGGCGCGGGAAACCAGCGAGATGTCCTCGACGAGCCGGTGCAGCCTGGTGGCCTGCGCGCCAAGGACATCCAGGGTGTGCTCGTCGAGCATGCGCACCCCGTCGGCGAGGCCCTCCAGGTACGCCTCGATGGTCGCGAGCGGGGTGCGCAGTTCGTGGGCGACATCGCCGAGCAGTCGGCGCCGGGTGCGCTCGGTGTTCTCCAGAGCGTCGGCCATGGTGTTGAAGGCGCTGGTGAGAGTCTCAAACTCAGGGCCGAGGAGCGTCGGTCCAAGGCGCGCGGTGTAGTCGCCGGCGGTGACGCGGTCAGCCGCGTCGGCCAGCTCATGGATGGGACGGGACAGCCGTCGTGTGATGAGTACGGCAGCGGCGACGGCAGCGGCCAGGAATGCCGCGATGCCGATGCCGAGAGCGATGCCGCCCGCGGCCAGGAACGCATCCTGCAGATGCCGGGACAGCGGGGGAGACACCGCCCCCATCGCGCTGCGCAGGTGGCGCCTGAGCAAGGGCGGGCCGACGGCGAAGGCCACGGCGGAAAGAGTGGCCAGGCCGACGAGCACCACGAGCAACTGAGCCATCACCAGCCGCGCCGTGAGGCCGGGGCCCCAGGTCATCAGCCGGTGCCCATCCGATAGCCCACCCCGCGCACGGTGAGCAAGAAGCGTGAGACGGCCGGGTCGTCTCCGAGCTTGCGGCGCAGTCGCGCGACGTGGACGTCCACGATGTGCTCGTCACCACCCCACTCCGGTCCCCAGACCCGGTCGATCAGCTGCCGTCGGCTGAACGCCAGACGCGGGCGGGACGACAGCGCGTCGAGCAGGTCGAACTCCAACCGGGTCAACTCCACCGGACGGCCGACGAGGGTGACCTCCCGCGCCTCCGGATCGACGGCCAGGTCGCCGAAGCGGCGAACCGGCTCCTGCCCCGGCATCGGCTGCCCGCCCCGCGGCCGGCGCAGCATCGCCTTGACCCGGGCGACCAGTTCCCTGGGGCTGAACGGCTTGGTCACGTAGTCGTCGGCGCCGACGGACAGGCCCACGAGCTTGTCGACCTCGTCCGCACGGGCGGTCAGCATGATCACGTATGCGTCGGTGAAGGTGCGCAGCTGCCGGCACACCTCTACACCGTCGATGCCCGGCATCATCAGGTCGAGCACCACGACGTCGGGTTCTGTGGACCGGGCCGACGCCAAGGCGTCCGCACCGGTGGGTACGACGTCCACGGCGAACCCTTCGCGGGTCAGGTAGTCGCCGACCAAGCGGCCCAGCTCCACCTCGTCGTCGACCACCAGAGCCCGCCGGGTGCCCGCTGCTACAGAGCCGTCTGTCATCTAGGTCCTTCCTCCTCCGGAGACCTCCACGCTTCCTCGCGCAAGGGAAATCGCGCATGGGCACCAAGGGCCTTGACCATGGGCCGAACGGCCCTCTTGGAATGCGGCGGGCGTTACATCGGGCCTCGTACGGTTGGGTGAACGTAGGCGGTGAGACCCGTTCCCGGCAGGGGCTGGGCCGTCCAGCCGCGGGCGTAGTGGGGCGGGCGGGATCCTCTCCTGACCAGCGCGGCGGTGGGTACGCGCTCGGCGCGGTGTACCAGGGCACGCACGGTGGTGTTGCGGTTGTTGCCGCCGACGTTGGCCGAGGCGCAGTCGGCGTAGTAGCCGATGGGCGGGGCGTGTTTGCCGCTGACCAGGCAGGGTGCGGTGAGGCCGAGTCGGCGCAGGTCTTGGGCGGCGGCTCGGTACCGGTCGGAGAGGGCACGGGCGTCGGCCGCCTGGTGATGCAGGATCGCGAACTGGGCCGACAGGTGCAGGGCGAGGAGCCCACCGAGCAGGCCTGTGGCGAGGGTACGGGTGCGGGGTCGGTGGAGGGCTTCCACGGCGTGTGCGCCGAGCGTGGCGAGCGGCAGGGAGAGCAGGGCGTAGGTGGGCAGCAGGAAGCGCGGGGCGGAGTAGCCGATGAGCAGGAGATAGGGGACGCTCAGCGCGGCGGCGCAGGCGACGGGCAGCAGGGTGACTGTCGGTCGGCCCTTGCCCGTACGCCGGGCGACGACGCAGGCGGTGAGGGCGAGGGCGGGCAGGGCGAGCCACCACAGGGTGAGTTCGGGCCGGGTGAGCGGGACGTGGCAGGGGCGGCACAGCAAGGGGCCGTTGAGGCTGCGCCAGGCCAGGCCGCCCGCCCACTGCATCCGCATGCCGCCCTCCGTGCCGCTGGCCGCGTGCAGCCGGGCGCCGATGCCGCCCCAGCGGACGTATGCCTCGACGACCCATTCCGCCCCGCCGACGACGAGCCCACCGACCACCGCGAGCGCGGGTGACGGACGCCGCCAGGCCGGGACGAGCGCACACGCGGCGAGGAGCGGCAGGGCGAGCCAGATGCCGTCGGAGAAGCGGAACAGAGTGGCGGCCGCGACCGTGGCGCCCAGGCCGGGCAGCGTCGGCCGTCGTGCCCCGGTCGGTGCGGCACGTAGGAACCAGCCGACCGCCGCCACCGCCGACAGGGCCACCCACAGATTGGGCATGGCCAGCGGCCCGTACAACGCGGTGGTCCACAGGCCGGCGAACAGCAGCGCCGCCAGGGCGGTCCGGCCCGGGCCGAGCAACGGCCGCCAGGTGCGGTAGGCGGCGTAGAGGGCGGCGGCGGACAGCAGTGCCAGCACGATCCGGAGCGCGGTGGTGGATCCGGTGACGGCGAGCACGGGTGCGGTGAGGAAGCTGATGCCTCGTGAGCGAGGTGCGCTGAAGTACGCGGCCGGGTGGCGCGGGTCGACCTGGGAGACGTACACCGCCTCGTCCCAGCCGAGCCCCAGGTGCGGGACGACGAGCGCGAACTGCACCCCTGCGTAGGCGAGCGCCACCAGTGCCAGCCACGGGACGCCGCCCGGGGCCCGGAACCGGGCCGTCGGGGGCGGCGCGGCGGCGGCCGACGGGGTCATGCGCTCAGCGCACCGGTGGCCAGCAGGCCCAGCAGCGCCACCCCGACCACGATCCGGTAGACCACGAACGCGTTGAAGGAGTGCTTCGCCACGAACTTCAGCAACCAGGCGATCGAGCCGTACGCCACCACGAAGGACACGGCGGTGCCCACGGCCAGCGGCGCGACACCGACCCCCGCGCCCACGGCGTCCTTCAGCTCGTACAGGCCCGCGCCGGTCAGAGCCGGAATGCCGAGGAAGAACGACAGACGGGTGGCCGCCACGCGGTCCAGGTCCAGGATCAGGGCCGTGGACATCGTGGCGCCGGAGCGGGAGAAGCCGGGAAAGAGCAGTGCGAGGATCTGCGAACTGCCCACCAGCATCGCGTCCTTCAGCGTGGTGTCGTCCTCGCCGCGCTTGTGCCGGCCCATCTGGTCGGCCGCCCACATCACACCCGACCCGACGATCAGCGAGCCCGCGACCACCCACAGCGAGGCCAGCGCGCCCTCGATGAGAGGCTTGGCCACCAGGCCGACGGCCACGATCGGGATCGTGGCGTAGATGACCCACCAGGCGAACTTGTAGTCGTGGTGATGCCGCTCCTCGCGGTGGACGATGCCGCGGCCCCATGCGGAGACGATCCGCACGATGTCCTTGAAGAAGTAGAAGAGCACGGCGGCGATCGCGCCGACCTGGATGACGGCGGTGAAGCCGACCACGGAGGTGTCGTCGACCGGGATGCCCATCAGCCCCTCGGTGATCTTCAGATGGCCGGTGGAGGAGACGGGCAGGAACTCGGTCACCCCCTCGACTATGCCGAGGACGACGGCCTGACCGAGGCTGATGGCACTCATCGGGGTCCTTTTCTGTATCTCTGGTGGGCGGGGTAGAGGTGTCGGTGATCGGCACAGCGGCGGAGCTGTGGCACGGGCGGGTGCGGCGTCAGCGGCGCAGTCTGCGCAGGGCCCGGCCTGCCCGGCCGCGCCAATTGGCCCTGGTGCGTTGCCGGCCGCGGGAGGCGCGGGTGGCGGTGAGGTCGGCGAACAGGTCCTCGTAGAGCCGGGCGATCCGCGCGGGGTCGAAGCGGTGAGCAGCGCGCCGGGCGGCTCGGCCCATGCGGCGGCGGTCGGGCTCGTCGGCGATCAGGTCGAGCAGCGCGGTGGCCAGTGCCTGCCGGTCGCCCACGGGGACGAGGCGGCCGTCGACGCCGTCGTGGATGATCTCGGCGGGGCCCAGGGGGCAGTCGGTGGCGACGACCGGGGCGCCGCACCGCATGGCCTCGACCAGGGTCATGCCGAAGGACTCGGCATCGGAGGCGGAGGCGACGATGGACGCCTTGGCGAACTCGGCCTCGATGGGCGAGGCCACGCCCATCAGCACCGCCCGGCCTCCCAGCTCATGGTCGTCGATCAGTTGTTGCAGGCGGCTCTTGTCGGTTCCGGCGCCGTAGATGCGCAGGGTCCAGTCCGGGTGCTCGGCGGCGACCTCGGCGAACGCCTCGATGAGCAGGTCGAACCGCTTGCCGCGGGCCAGACGTCCGGCCGCGGCGATGACCTTGGCACTGCTGTCCGCGGCCGGAAGGCCGAGGTCGGGCACACCGTTCGGGATCGCCAGGACCCTGACCCCCGGCAGGCGCATCTTCGCCCGGTAGACGGCGGCATCCGCCTCGGTCGTGGTGACCACGGCGTCCAGGCGCCGGTAGTGGCGGGCGAGTTGGGCGCGCAGCTTCGTGCTGTGGCTGTCGTGGGTGAGGTGTTCCTGCGCGATGCGCAGGGCGTGGGGCGGGGCGAATCGGGCCAGGTACACGTTGACACCCGGCCGGGTACCGATGATCACGTCCGCGTCACAGGCCCGCACATACTGCTCGGCCCGCTGGTCGGTCAGGCGGCTGTACTGCCTGTACCGCTTCTCGGCGGTGGGGAAGACCTCGGCCGGCCGGTGCAGCAGCGGGTCCGTCGCATCGGTGCTGTTGTCACGTATGTCGACAAGTGGCACCACCGTCACCCGCGGATCGACGGCGAACCGCGGACGGGTGCGGTGACGCAGCATCGAGACGACGGTCACCTCGTGCCGGTCGGCGAGCGCGGCGGCGAGATTGAGTGTGGTGCGGATGGTGCCGCCGATCCCGTACACGTTGTGGATCAGGAAGGTGATCTTCACTCGGAGCTCCCCGGGGTCGGCTCCACGACGGTGCGGGTACGACGGCGGGACCTGACGATTTCCAGGGCTGACGGCAGCAGGGAGACGCCGACGATCACCCCGGCCAGGGGCAGCAGACAGCGGTCGACATTCGGGATGCTCGACCCGAAGGCGTATCCGCCCAGCACCAGCCCCAGCGTCCACACCAGTCCGCCGGTGACCTGCCACAGCGCGAGGGTGCGGGTGGGCACGCCCACGATCCCGGCGAGCGGGTTGAGCACGGTGCGCACCACCGGGATGAACCGGGCCAGCACGAACGCCTTGCCGTGGCCGTGCCGGGACAACAGCTCCTCGGCCCGCGTCACGCCGTTCGCCAGGTGGCGGTTGCGGGTGCGGGCCACGAACGCCCGGCCGGCGCGGCGGCCGGGCAGGTGGCCGACCTGGGCACCGAGCAGCGCCCCGGCCGCCGCGGCGGCCGGCACGGCGGGCAGCGAGAGATGCACACCGTTCTGCGTGGTCGCGCACAGCAGACCGGCCGTGCACAGCAGTGAGTCGCCGGGCAGGAAGAAACCGATCAGCAGCCCGGTCTCGGCGAACAGCACCAGGAAGACGCCCGCGGTGCCGAGTGCCGTGAGGAGTGAGGTGGCATCCAGCGGATCGAGGGCTTGCTGCACCTGGGAACCTTTCCGGCCTGTGCTGTCCTCGGGCACGGACGCATGGCACACTCGGACCACGGCAGCATTTACACGGCCGTAGAAGTTCTACACGACTGTAGAAGAAGAGCGGGAGAACGACAAACCCCATGGGAGCCGACACACACGAACGCGGCCCGAAACGGGCCAACGGTGCCCGCGAGGCGGAAATCCTCGACCTGCTCCAGCTCGCCGAGGCAGCGCTGACTCCCGGAGAGGTCGCCGAGCGGCTCGGGGGAGAGCTGACGTACAGCAGCGTGGTGACGATCCTGACCCGCATGCACACCAAGGGCCTGCTCACCCGCGCCCCGCGCGGCAGGGCGTACGCCTACGCCCCCGTCACCGACGACGCCGGCTTCGCCGCCCGCCGTATGCGCACCGTTCTGGAGGAACGTCCCGACCGCGAGGCGGTCCTCGCCCGCTTCGCCGACGGGCTGTCCAACACGGACGCCGACCTGCTGCGCCAGCTGCTCGGCCCCGACCAGCACCCCGGACAGTAGGAACAGGAAGGGGCCGCCCGGATGCATGTCGCCGTCTATCTGCCGCTGCTGCTCTCGCTCATCGCCCCGCTCGGGGCCCGCCCGCTGGCCGAACGCTGCGAGCCCCGCCTTGCCACCTGGCTGCTCGCCGCCTCGGCCCTGGTCCTGGGCGCGGCGACCACCATCTCCCTGGGCCTGCTCGCCGTGGCCGGCCTGGTCCGCATCCCGCAACTTGCGGCTCTGGGGCATTGGTCGGCGCAGACGGCACGGCACGACGACCCCGCCGAACTGTCCGTTTCGCTGATGGCCGGCCTGCTGCTCGGCGGCGCCGTGCTCATGGCCGCCCGGATGGTGTGGCGACGCGCCCGCTCACTGGCCACCGCCGCATGGGAGGCCGCCTGCATGCCCGCACGCGACGGCCTGGTCGTCGTCGACGACGACACCCCCGACGCCTTCGCCGTCCCCGGGCTGCCCGGCCGGGTCGTCGTTTCCACCGGCATGCTGCACACCCTGGACGAGTCCGAGTACGACGTCCTGCTCGCCCACGAACGCGCGCACCTCACCGCCCACCACTACGCCTTCGTCGCCCTCACCCAGCTCGGCGCCGCCGCCAACCCGCTGCTGCGCCCCCTCGCCACCGCCGCCACGTACACCATCGAGCGCTGGGCCGACGAGAACGCGGCCACCGCCACCGGCGACCGCACCCGTGTCGCCCGTACCGTCGGCAAGGCGGCCCTCGCCGCCCACCGCGCCCCGGCCCGCGCCCGCACCACCGGTGCCGCCCTCGGCATCCTCGGCCGCCGCAGCCCCCTCGCTTCTGCCGGCCCGGTGCCCCGTCGCGTCGCCGCACTCCTCGCGCCGCCGCTGGGGCGCCATCCGGCCCTCACCGCGGCAACCGCAGCCGTCCTGACCGCCGCGACGCTCTCCACCGCCGAGGCCGCCCACGACTTCCACCTGCTGTTGCGGACCATCGGCGCCTGGTCGTGACTTCTCAACGCGTCGGATTGCAGCCACGGGTGTCGTTGCAGAGCGGGCGCATAGGATCGCCGGTATGGCACTGCGACCTGTGATGGTGAACATCAAGGCTCTTGATCCATCGGCCGTCGGCCGGTTCTGGGCCCAGGCGCTCGGCTGGAGTGCCTACAGTCCGGGCGTGACCACCTACGTCGGACCCGCCGGCGGCCTCGTCTGGCCGGACCCCGTCGCCGTCGGCATCGACGTCGTTCCCGTCCCGGAACCCAAGACAACACCGAAGAACCGTGTGCACCTCGACCTCGCCACCACCTCTGCCGCCCATCAGGCGGAGCTGGTCGCGCGCCTGACGGCTCTCGGTGCGACGCCGGCCCACGTGGGCCAGGGCGACGTGCCGTGGACGGTCCTCGCCGATCCGGAGGGCAACGAGTTCTGCGTGCTGGAGCCTCGGGAGGTCTACCGGGACACCGGGCCGATCGCCGCGGTGGTGGTCGACTGCGCGGATCCGCGGGCCATGGCCCGGTTCTGGGGTGAGGCGATGGACTGGACCCTGCACGAGGTGACCGATGATCAAGCGGTGCTGCGCTCCGCCAAGGGTGTCGGCCCGTATCTCGAGTTCCTCCGCACGCCGGGCGTGAAGACCGTGCCGGACCGCATCCATCTTGACCTGCTGCCCTACCCCGGTGACGACAAAGCAGCGGAGGTGGCCCGGCTGCGGGCCCTCGGCGCCACCGACCTCGACCTCGGCCAGGGCGACGTCCCCTGGACGTGCCTGGCCGACCCGGAGGGCCACGAGTTCTGCGTCCTCGCCGGCTCATGAGCCACGACCCCGGGTGGGTCGGGCTGCGGAGTCTCTGCCGATTCCGGCGGCAGGCAGGGGCCGGCGTCGCTGCCGACGTTCAGCAAAACGCAGTTCACGCACCGTGCGGCGATGATGTGCGGGTGTTCTACGAAGATCTCAGCGAGTACACCTACCAGGACGAGGACACGTTCGGCGACAGGGAGTCCAGTCGTTGCTGAACCTCTCCATTGGGCTGGGTGCGCTGGCGCGGCGGGAAGAGGGGTTGGCTGCGATCGAGGAGGCGGTCGGCATTCGGCGTGTGCTGGCTGAGGCTGATCCCGACGCCTACTTGCCCGACCTTGCCCAGTCGGTGCTGAACCTCTCCATCCGGCTGGGTGACGTGGGGCATTGGGAGGAGGGGTTGGTCGCGATCAAGGAAGCGGTCGGCCATTACCGTGTGCTGGCCGCCGCCCGTCCCGACGCCCACTTGCTGTCTCGCCATGTCGTTGCACCGCCTGCCCAACTATCTGCGTGCTCTGGGGCCGTGGGACGATGCCACGGCCGCGATTGCGGAAGCGGTCAGCCATTACAGTGTGCTGGCTCAGGCGCACCCTGCGCTGTTCGACAACGCCTTGCGGCAATTCAGGGAGGCCATGGCCTGGCTCGACGTATTTCGTCAGATGCGGGAGGAGGGCAGCCCCTGACGCTGATCTTCTCCATGCCCTGCTCGACGAGGGAAGCATGTCGCCGGCACCGCATCGTCCGCAGTGCGCCCAGCCCGCCAACCGCAGTCACTGATTGCCGATCCAGGCCATCGGGCTACCCGAGTGCGGCTGCCTCGGCCGCTGCTGCCGCCGCCTCTTCGTCGCGCCCGAGCGTGGCCAGGCGGCGCGCCTGCTTGCGCAAGGCCTTGGCGAGGGCGGGGAGGTAGGTGCCGGGCTGGTCGGCGGCCAGGCGGCGCCGGATGATGACGGCCTCGGTGACGGCAGTCACCGCTTCCTCGTCGCGGCCCAAAGCAGACAGCCGGGTCGAAAGGTTGCTCAGACAGGTGGCGAGGTGTGGCTCGTGGACGGTGGGTCGGACGGCGGCCAGGCGGCGCCGGATCGCCACCGCCTCGGTGATCGCTTCGAGGGCCTCTTCACGGCGGTTCGCCTTCCCCCGTCGGACGGCCAGGTTGTTGAGGCTGAAGGCCAGGGCGGGGAGAGCGGCGTCCGGAACGCTGTCGGCGAGCCGGCGCCGGATCTCCACGGCCTCCTCCGAGGCGGCCAACGCTTCCTCGTGACAGTCCGCGGACACCAGGCGGGTCGACAGATTGGTCAGGTTGACGGAGAGAGCGAACCGGTGCCGCTCCGGCTGGACGGCAACCAACTCGCGGCGGATCGCGACCGCTTCGCGCACCGCGCTCAGCGCCTCCGCCGTCCGCGCAAGCTCCCCCAAGCGGAGCGAGAGGTTGTTGAGGCTCTTGGCGAGATCGTCGCGGTAGAGGTCGGGCCGTTCGGCGGCCAGTTCCTCGCGGATCTCCACGGCTTCCTGGATGGCGGTCAGCGACTCCTCCCGCTGTCCCAGCGCGGACAGGCGCAGGCTCAGGCCGTTGACGCTCTCCGCGAGGTGGGCCCGGTCCTCAAGCGCGGGAGGCGACTGCCGCGCGCGCAGCTCGCGCCAGATGGCCACGGCCTCCCGGCTGGCGTTCAGTCCCTCCTCGTACCGGCGCAGCGCTCCGAGCCGGTACGAGGTGCGGTCCAGAGCGCGCGCGAGGGCGGCCGGCCGGTCGGGGCCGTCGGCGTGGTCACGGTGGTGTTGTACCAGCCGCAGCAGCAACTGGGCGGCGACGTCCGCGAGGTTGTGGCTATTCTGCGGCAGACGGTCGGCCAGGTCCTCCAGGAGGGCGCCGGGGGTGGCCGGGTCGTCGGCGACACGGCGCAGGGCCTCGACCAGCGGCTGCGGGTTCTCGGTACGGGTGGCGACCTCTACGGCCGGCGCGGCGAGCAGACCGGGGTGCGCGGCGCACAGCGCGGTCAGATCGGAGCCGAGCCGGTCGCGGAGGTCCGGCTGGGCGGCTGCCCGGGTGAGGACGGTGAGCAGCCGGGTCGCCTGGGCCGGTCCGGAGCCGGGCAGCAGACTCTCCGGCAGACGCGGATGGCGGTGCAGATGGCGGCCGAGGAAGCGCTCGGCGAGCCGGTCGGGTTGGAGGCCGTCCCACACACGGGCGTCGTCCGGCGGGTACAGGGCGCGGATCCAGGCGCGCACGGCGCCCCGTCGGTCGCGGGGCTGGTCGGACAGGTTCGGCACCCTCGCCAAGAGCGCGTCCGCCTCGTCCCCGTCGTCGGCCCCGAACAGGAACGCCGCGGCCAGGGCGTCGACGAGGGTGTTCATGGTGAGCTGCGGGTGGAGGTGGTGGGCGGTCGCGGCGGCCGTCCAGTAGCGGCGCTCGTGGCCCAGCAACCGGTCCTCGACGGTCTCGGTGCCGGTGCCGGTGCCGGTGCCGGTGCCTGTGGCGGTGGCGGTGGCGGTGGCGCGGGCGTCCGGCGTGTCCGGGTGGTCGGCGGTGTGCGGGGCCTCGGGGCCCGTGCCGGTGGCCGCGTCGAGGAGGTCGGCCAGGACAGTCATGTGCAGGGTGAGAGCGCTCGCCAGGCCGGGCCCGCCCAGCGCCGGCACGGACAGGCTCGCGGCCAGCGCGGACCAGGGATGATCCTGCCAGTGCCGCACATGCCGTAACTCGGCGGCGAAGCCGTTTGTCGCCTCGCGGTAGGCCGCCTCACGGTCGCCGACTTCGGGCTCCAGCGGCTTCAGCGCGGTCACCGGGGCCCCACCCAGCAGATCCTCGGCCTCGAAGGTGCCGTCGCGCAGGTCGTTCCACCAGTCCTCGGCGGTCCGGGCCAGCAGGACCAGCTTGATGCGGACCGCGCCGCTGTTGCCGGCCAATGCCCGCAGCAGAGCGGACATTTGGCCGGGGCGTGTCTCGGCGTAGTCGACCACCAGCAGTGTGGGGACCGCGGCCGACGCCAGTACGGCCAGGTCCGCGGCGGGGGCGTCGGCGCGCAGCCACAGCGTGGCCCACCGGGGCGCACCCTGTTCGAGTCCGGTGGCGAGCTGATGGGCCAGACGGGTCTTGCCCTGTCCGGCCGGACCGTGCACCAGCCAGACGCCGAAGCCCGGCTCGTCGCACCAGGCGCGCATGCGTCTCAGCAAGCCCTCCCGGCCCCGGAACGGCACCACAGCGCGCCGGGCCCGCAACAGCACGGCGGGGGATGCCAGGAGGCCCGCCGTGGGGCGGGTGTCGTTGGTGTCGGCCAGATGCCGCCACTCCACGGGCTCCAGCGGCTCCCCGCCGTCCCGGGCCGCGCCATGCTCGGCCAGGGCCGCCCTGAAGGCCGGGTCGTGGTGGAGGACGTAGGCGGGTACGACGCCGAGGCCGGCGTGTCCGAACCCGGCGAGGTCGGCGGCGATCACCCCGGTGAGCAGGCCGCCGCTGAAGACCGCGGCCCCGGACATGCCTCCCCAGGGCGATGTGCCGTCGGCCGTCGGCGCGGGGACCTCGCGCAGGGTGACGACGTGCCGGTTGTCGGCGCGGCCGGTCAGGGGGTTCAGGGTGCCGGTCGCCTGCCACACCTCGCGGGGACGGTCGGGACGCTGGATGGCCTCCGGCGTCCCGGCGAACTCACAGGGCGTACCGGGCCGGTCGGTCACCAGCCGCCCCCAGCCGGGCGCGGCGCCCTCCGGCTGCACCCAGGCCGGATCGGTGACGGACAGCAGGGCGGCGTCGTCCCGGCCGCCCGGGGTGCCGCGCCAGATCACGGCGGCCCGGCATCTGGCCCCGTCGCCCGGCCTGAACACCTCGATCTCCGCAGCGTCCGGGACGACGTGTGCCGAGGTCAGCACCAGTCCGGGCGCGATCACGTACCCCGAGCCCCGCTCGCCACCCTCCACGGCCACCACTCGCTGACGGTGCATCGGTCCCCCTGACGGACGTTTCGAGAAGCGGTGCGGGGCAGCCCCTCAACCGGCCCTGAGATCCGGATCAGTCCGGGATGCGGTCCGCCGTGTTCCCGGGCCCGGCCGGCCGGTCGATGCCGCCGCTGACGAGCAGGTCACCGCCGGTGGCCTTGCGCGGGGTGAGCGTGAACGACACGCGGTGGGTGCGGCCGCGGGAGACACCCGCCTCGGCGTCCGCGCCGACCGCCCAGAGTCGGAAGCCCGCCTTCGCCTTCGCGTCCGCCCGGATCTCCACCTCGAACTCCATCTCCACGGGCCCGACCGCGAAGACCAGGTCGGGGTGGTTGCCGCCCACCCCCGCCGCCTCGATCAGCTCGTCGCGTACCGCGGCGACCGCCTTCACCAAGGGAATGTCCACCGAACCCCGCCCTTCCCGTCCCGCCTCGTACTTCGCCGACACCACCGTAGAGCGCACGTCTCCCTCGCACAGACGAAACGGGCAGTCGCGGGACACGGTCGGTCACGCTGTGCCGACCGCCGTGCCCGTGAGGCATGAAGCGGGTGATCCGGCGGACCAGAACCGGAGAGTGTCCGCGTGCCGATTCTCCGAGCCTCGGCATGGCCGAAGTGCTGGCGAAAAATCCGTACTTGAAGGACAGTTCTCATGGCAGGGTTCGGGGTGTCGCGGACACGTGCGGCGGGGGAGGAGGCGCGATGCATCGAGGCGCTCAGGGCGCCGCGTGTGTAGTGCTCGCCGTCGGCGTCGGTGTAGTGACCAACATCCTCACCAGTCATGTCAACGTGGCGCTTGTCGTCGCGCTGGGTGTGATGGTCGCCGTGTGGGCCGCGCTGGAGTGGGTGCGCTCCGGACCACCGGGCTCGGATCACCCGCGCCGAGTCACGGTGAAGCAGACGGTGCGGCGTTTGAACGCGGGTCGGGTGCTCGGAGCCAGGCGCACGGGAAACGCTGATGTGAGCGTCGACCAGAACATCGGGAGCACGGACGGTCACGCGGAGATCATCGGCGTGGACGATGCCGACGCATGAACCGGTCGGGCACGGCGGTCCGATGCCGTCGGACGTCGTCGCGCGTTCGGCCGAATTTTCCGGCCGCGGCTGGGCGATGCGCAAGATTGCGGCCTGGCTGCGTACGTCCGCCTCGCCCCTGTTGTTGATCACAGCTGGGCCGGGCTGCGGCAAGACGGCCCTGGCCGAGCGTCTCCTACAGGTTTCGGCGGGGACCGTTCGGGTTGACCGAGTCAACCGGACGGACTGCCGAATCGATGCGGCCAACTTCTGTGACCAGCGCACCTTCGCCTCGGTCGACCCGGTGCGGGTGTTGGAACGTCTGGGTGAGCAACTGGCGGAGAACGTCCCTGGCTACGGTGCGCAGTTGCTGACGGAAGCGGGCCGCAGTACGGGCGACATCTCCGTGCGCCAGCAGGTGCGGGCGCTTCCCGGAGCGGTTGTGTCGGTCCAGGCGGTGGTCATCAACTTCGGTGACCGCAACCCACGCCGGGCCTACGACGAGATCATCCGCCGGCCGCTGACGCGGCTGCATGAACAGCACGGCCGGCGAGTGGTTCTCCTCGTCGACGCTCTGAACGAGGCCGAGGCAGCGGCGAGTTCCCTGGGCGTGATGTCGCTGGGTGCGCTGCTGGGTGTGGAGGCGGAAAATCCGGTACCGGGGCTGCGCATGATCCTCACCAGCAGCCGCGGCCGGGTCGAACAGGAACTGGGTGGTGTCTGCCGCTTCGACCTCGTCACCGACGAGCCCGAGGGCAGCAGTGATGTGTACGACTACACGCGGGCGCGGCTCACCGGCCGAGTCGCGCACGCCGAGGACCTGGCGCAGCGCATTGCCCGCGTGGACGGGGGAAACTTCCTCTACGCCCGGTACGTCATCGACGACATCCTCAGCGGACGCATGTCGGCCGACCGAGCCGGACACGAGGCTCTGCCCGCCGACCTCGCCCACATCTATGCCGGCTTCCTGCAACGCGAACGGAACCGGGCCCCCGCCCGGTGGTCGGAGCAGATGCGACCGGTACTGGCCGCACTCACCCTCGGTCGCGGCGAGGGACTGACGCGCGAACAGATTGCCCGTGCTACGGATCTGCGGGTGTCCACAGTCGACGACACCCTGCGCGTCTGCGCGCGCTATCTGCAAGGTGCCTTCCCCCACGGGCCGTTCCGCCCGTTCCACGCCTCGTTCACCACGTATCTGCTCACCACCACCGATCAGGACCTCTACGCGGCGGAAGCCGGCGTTGACCTCGTGGAAGGGCTGGTCCGACCGTGGGTGCGCCGATGGGAGGAGTGCGACGCACTGACGCTGCGGCATGCGGTGGAGCACATGGTGGAGGCCATCACCCTGCAGAGCGACGGGCGCACACGCGACGATCTGGTGCGTCTGCTGATGGACACCCTGCAGGATCCTGCGTATCTGGTGGCCATGGTGGCACGGCACGGGGTCGAAAGCCTGGTGGTGGCCGTGGAACAGGCAGCGCGTGCCACGCGCGAGCTGTCCCGAACCCTCGACCCGCTTCAGTCGGTGCTGTCGAGGCAGCTCGGAGTGCTGCTGGAACTCGACGACGACTCCGGCACGTTCTTGTCCCAGCTCCAGTTGGAGGCGGCCGCGCAGGGCGAAACCGCCCTGGTCGAGGCCATCGACTTCTTTCGCACCGGAAGTGCGTGGCGTGGGCTGCGGGTGCTGGGCGGCACGACCTCCGAGTCTCCGTTGTACCGACTGTCCCTGGTCGGACACACCGAGGACCTCACCGCGGTGGCGGTGACGGATGACAGCCGCCACGCGATCACCACGTCGTGGGACCACACCGCCCGCGTCTGGGACCTGCTGACCGGACGTCAGTTGTCAGCCTTGGAGCACCGCGGCGTTCCCTGGCACGTGACGGCAGGCAACCGCTTCGCGGTTACGGCCGCAGACGAGGATGTCGTTCGGCTCTGGGACATAGCAAGCGGAATGCTGCGGCACGAGTTCGCCCCCGCGCTCCCGGCACATGCACGAGTCCTGCGCCTGGACGAGTCCCGCGGCCGCCTCACCACCGGCTGGAGCGACGGCCACATCCGCATCTGGGACATTCACACGGGCGACGTACTCTACGACTGCGTGCCGACCCCGAAGGGCCGACGTGATCCTGATCCAGCCGTAACCGCCCTCGACGTCGACTGGGACCGCGGACGTCTGGTCCACGGCACCAACGGCGGGACCGTCACCTTGTGGAAGCTGGGCAAGAAGGGCGCGCGCCGAGAGAGGCAGTTCCGGCTTGAAGGTATGTATACCGCGCACAGCTGGGAAGTCGAGGAGTGCTTACTGCATCCGGACGGCCGACGGATCATCACCGCTGGTTCGTTCGACCATTGCATCCGGGTCTGGGATCCCCAGCGCAAGCGCCCCGTGGTCGAGCTGCGGGGGGACATGTTCAGCCTTGCGGCGCTCCGGCTGATCGATGACGGCCGCACAGCGCTGTCCATATCAACGGCGGGCACGGTCGAGGCATGGGACCTCGACACGTATCAACGATCGGCCTTCATCCCAACGTCGAGGCGAGGCGAGCACACCGAGTTCCACGAGCTGTGCGCATGGGCGGTCACCCCCGACGAAGACCACGTTCTTGTCGGCTTCGCCGATGGCAGGCTTGCGGTCGTCGACATCCATCACCAGGCCGTCATCGAGGTGCTGGAAACCTCACCCCGCCGCTACAGTCGGCTTTGCGGGGTGGCGGTGACGAAAGACGGCCTGCGCGCTGTCACCGCGTCCGCTGACCAGGACGCGAGAGTCTGGCGCCTGGATCCCCAAGGTGCCGACCAGCGGGCGCGGACCCCAGCCTCCGACGCCGCCGACACCGACACCGACACGACGGAACTGGCTCGGAACATCGACTTCGGCGATGTCGGCGTAACCGAGCTCAAAGCCACTCCGGACGGCGAATCCCTGATCACAGTCGCCGAAGACGCGATACGGGTGTGGGACACCAACACCGGGCAGCAGCGCTACGCCCTGTTCGAGGAGGACATCCTCCACCGGGGCCAAGCATGCTGGCGTACGGAGACCCATGAGCGGGTGCTCACCTACGATCACGAATACGGCCACTGGTACAGCGCCTGTCCCGACTCGTTCGCCGCCTTCACTGTCGGCGACTTCATGAGAGACCTCGGCTCGTACTGCGAACACACAGTGCACACCTGCGCGGACGAAGGCACCCGTCGCAACGCGCCGGTGCGAGCCACGGTACTTCCCGACGCCCATACCGGCCTCGCAGTCCAGTTGGACGGCACGTTCACCACCTGGGACATCGACACAGGCTCAGTCCTCAGACGCTTTCAGGACGGACTGCCGGGAATGCCACGGCTACTGGCAGCCGGGCAGACTCTGCTGGCCGTCTGGCCCCAGAGTCTGCGGTCCTGGAACTGGACATCGGGGCGCCCTCTGCTGGCGCTCGACGAGCAATTCGTCCCGGAGACCATGGCGATGTCCTCCGAAGGCCACCACGGCATCATCGGCACACCCGACGGCACCGTACTGGTGTGGCGCAGTCCGGACCCCGGTGACCTGCTGCAGTGGCAGGCGCATCGCAGCGACGTCACCGGTTGTGCGATCGACGAGAGAGGAACACTCGCCCTCACTGCCGACGCCACAGGTGCGTTGACGGCGTGGACCCTGACCGTTCGGCCGGGCGAGCCACAAGCGTTGGCAACCCTGTCCCTTCCAGCGCCGGCAGACTGGATTTCCTCCCTCGCGGATGCCGACCTCACGTTCACGGTCCACACGCAGTCCGACAGCAGATTCACGGTCCGCGCGACAGGGGCGTAGCGTCATCCGCTTCCCGCCGCCCCGGGCACTCTGCCGCTCGGGCGCTACGGCGCCATGGGGCGTCTTCGGTACGTCGGCCGCAGCACCACGCTGCCGCAGGCCGCAGGCCGCCGGTCGTACCGTCGGCGAGATGCTCGCCCCGGCCGCGGGTGAACACCCATGGACCGGCTGGACCCGAGCTGGTGGTGGAGGTCGGCGTCCCCGCCGCCGTGACAGATTCGGAAGAACCACCCGGTCGGCATCAGCGACCGCCTCGTCGCCGACCTGGCGCTCTGGGGCCGCGGGCCGCGGGCTGCGTGCGGCCGCGCAGCCGACGACCGCGCTGCACCACCTCGAACAGATCGAAGGGCCGGCGTGGCGCCGCCTGGCCGCCCTCGACCTGTTCGGCGCCGCCGTCCGCAGCGACCGCCCCGACCTCGCCTGCGTCTGGCTGACCGAGCTGGAGCGGTTCGCCGCGGGCACCGGTCTGCCGGCCGCGACCGCGGTCGGCGAGCACGGCCGCGCCCTGCTCGCCGACGACGGCGACGCCGAGACCCACTTCCAGCGGGCACTCGTCGCGCACGCCGATTCGCGTCGGCTGCCCGACCGTCGTCGCCGCGACGCCACCACCGCCACCGAGCTGACCCCGCAGGAGTGCCAGGTCGCCGCCCTGGTCCGGCGGGGCCTGTCAAACAGGGACGCGGCCGCGCAGCTGTTCGTCAGTCCACGCACCGTCGAGTTTCACTTGCGGAACTGCTACTCCAAGTTGGGCGTCAGCTCACGCGCCGAGCTCACTGCTCTCCCGATCGACCTGTGACCGGTATGGCCCCGCAGCTGAACGGGTCGTCCACCGTGCCGCGCACATCGCCGGGCGCGTTTGAAGTAGGCCAATTTCCCTTTATATTTCAAGAGGTTCCTCGCCAGGTAGGTGTCGTCTCGTCCGTTAGGCGCTTGGAGCTCGTAACAGGATCTTGTTGAAGTGCCCCGCTCGGGCGTGACTGTTGTGACGATCTGACCGTTCGGGTGGGTGTGACGAATCGGCCGTGGATTGTGGACGACGGCTTGTGGGCGCTGATCGAACCATTGCTGCTACCCTGGCCCGAGCAGTCGCCGGGACCGAGACCGGTGCCGGACCGGTTGTCCCTGCAGGGCATCCTGTACGTCCTGCACCAGGACCTCGCCTGGCAACTCCTGTCCCTGGAGCTGGACTTCGGCTCCCGACAGACCTGCTCGCGGCGTCTGGATCGCTGGCAACAGCGAGGAGTCTTCGACCAGTTGCACCGCATTCTGCTCGCGAAACTGAACGCGTCCGGCGAGCTCGACTGGTCCCGCGCCTGCGTGGACGGCTCCCACATCCGCGCGAAAAAAAGGGGGGAGCCGCGACCGGCCCGTCGCCGGTCGACCGGCGCAAGACGGGCAGCAAACATCACCTGATCTGCGACGGGAAAGGTACCCTGCCCGGGCCATCACCACCGCGGCGAACGTCAACGACATCACCCAGACCCTCGCCCTCGTCGACGGCATTCCGCCCGTCGCCGGACGTCCGGGCCATCCCCGCCGACGCCCCGACGCCCTGCTGTGCGACAAGGCGTACGACTCCCGGGCCGTCCGTCGTGAACTGCGCAAACACCGGATCGTGCTGGTGATCTCCCGCAAGGGCGTCCCGAACATCCAGGGCCCGGGCAAGCTCCGCTACGTCGTCGAGCAGACCTTCGCCCTGCTCCACCAGTTCAAACGCCTCACCGTCCGATGGGAACGACGCCGGGTGCGGGGCAAAACGGCCAGCTGAAGTTCGAAGAACTCACGCAGGAAGGCAGCAGCGGGAAACCACTGCGGTACCGGGCCGGCGTACCTCTCCTAAACCGGCAGGCGCCCATGGGGCGGGTCATGAGAAAGTACCGTTCGATCCGGGACAAGGGGGGAAGGGTGGGGCTGATCTACGGTTACGACATCTATCTGCGTCCGCGGAATGTCACCAGGGCGTTGGCCAATCTGGCCGAGCTGGCGCCACCGGCACGTGCCGTGCCGCCGCTTGAGATCACCCTGCCCGGCGGTGACCGGCTCGTCCTCCCGTTCACGTCCCATTTCAAGAGCGATCCGGTCGACTGTTCCACGAGCAGCACGCTCGAGCTCGACATGTCCCTCATGTTCGACGTCGATGATGCACTGCGTGAGTACGCGCAGACGAACGGCCCCGAACCCGGCGCGGACGGGCGCATCCAGATCGGGTACATCTACGCGACAATCCGGTTCGAGTCCCTCCTGCACCCTGGCTACACGTCGGTGGAGTGCTGGGCGGCGACGTCGGGGATGAGCCGCTTGTTCGCACGGTCGGCCAACATCAGGAAGGTGTTCACCGACCTCACCGCCGACAGCGGCGGAGTGTGCTGTCTGTTCGACACTGGCGACGGCGCCCCTGAGCAAGTGTGCTGGCTCAACGGTGAACCCACCCAGGAGATAGTCTCCGGTCCCCGCTTTCCAGACCGGCGAGCACTTGTGGCGACTTGGTCCGACCCCGAGAAGTGAGCTTCGGTGCTCCGCCTCTGAGGCCACAAGATTGTGTTACGAGCTCTTAGAGGAGCTAACACAATGCCTGGACTCGCCTGTAGGTGATCACACAGCAGGCGAGCTTCAGGAACGCCTCGTGGATGTCGTCGCGGATCTCCCAGCGGATCCGTAGCCGTCGGAAGCCGTGGATCCACGCGTTCGTCCGCTCGACTACCCAACGGACCGAGCCCAGGCCGGAGCTGTGCGGAACTCCGCGTCGGGCGATGACCGGCTTGATGCCGCGCTTCCACAGGAGCCGGCGGTACTTGTCGAAGTCGTAGCCCCGGTCGGCGAACAACTGCCGCGGCCGGTGACGGGGGCGACCGGTCACTCCGCGGATCCGCGGGATCGCGTCGAGCAAGGGCAGCAGCTGGGTGATGTCGTGGCGGTTGCCACCGGTCAGGGTGATGGCGAGCGGGTGCTGCCTGCGTCGGTGATGACGTGGTGCTTCGAGCCGGGCCGGGCACGGTCGACCGGGCTCGGCCCGGTTTTGGGCCGCCCCGACGGGCCTGGTGGTGGGAGCCGTCGATCACCGCCCGGGACCAGTCCAGCTTCCCGGCACGGTGCAGCTCGGTCAGCAGCACCTGGTGCAGCCGGTCCCACACCCCGGCCTCGTCATCCCGGACCCGAAGCCGAGCTCCTGCGGCAGCCACTCCCACTGGATCCCGGTGTGATGCACGAACAGGATGCCCTGCAGGCAACCACGGTCGTCCAGTGGCAGCCGGCCGGGATGCGCGGACGCCGCTGCCTGACCGGCAGCAACGGCTCGATCCGCCCCCACAGGTCATCCGGCACCATCCACGGAGGACCGTTCCCCTTCCCCATGACTCGTGCAACGAGCCAGCCAGGAAGGGGATATGGCTACGACCAGGCTTTCTATTAGGTGCTCTAACTCCCGCAGCTGACGGCCTGGAAAATAGGGTGCGGTCGGCTGAGCTGGGGTGATAGGTAAGCGATGTGACAGAGAGTCTTGAGTATTCGGCCCTGCTGCAAATGATCGACGAGCGGTCGGCCGCGTTCCGGAGTGCGGTTGCCGCCGCGCCCAGCCTTGACGCGCCGGTGCCGTCCTGCCCCGAGTGGACGTTGTTCGATCTGGTGCAGCACCTGGGTACGGGCCAGCGCTGGTGGGCCGCGATCGTCGCCGCGGGCCCGGCCGAGGCTCCGCCGGCCAAGGATGCCGCAGAGGTGCCGCGCGAGCTCGAGGCGCTGCTGGCCTGGTACGCCGAGTCGAACGAGCTGCTGCTGAGTGCGCTGCGCGAGGCTGGCCCGGAGCGCGAGTGCTGGGCGTGGTGGGGCGCCGGCGTGTCGCCGGCGAATGCCTGGGGCGTTGCCCGGCGCCGGGTGCACGAGGTGCTGGTGCACACCTACGACGCCCAGCTCGCCGCAGGCGCCGTGCAGCCGATGCCGGCGGACGTCGCGATCGACGGCGTGGCCGAGTTTCTCGACACCTGCAACTCCACCCCGGCGGCCTGGCCGCACGAGGCCGCCACCATCCACTACCACGCCACCGAGGGCCGCTCCTGGCTCCTCGCGCTGGACGGCATCGGCGCCTGGCCCGCACCCCTCACGGACGACGCCGCGCCCGCCTCCGCTTCGGCCACGGGCACGGCCGAGCAGCTGCTCCTCTTCGTCTGGGGCCGCCTCACGCTGAGCGACCTGAAGATCGACGGCGACCAGCAGGTGTTCGAGCAGCTGATCGCCTGGGAGCCCGAGGAGTAGCCAGTCAATACCGCCAGCGGACGGCCTCGATGACGTCCGCGTCGGTGAACATCGCGAACAGCTCCGCCTCCGCGCGGCGACGGCCAGTACGGACTCGTACAGCTCGGGCCCGAGCGTCTCCCGCAGCACTGCCGACTCAGCCAGGAAGGGGATATGGCTACGCCCAGGCTTTCTGTTAGGTGCTCTTAGAGGGCATCTGATCACTGTTCACGATGTTGTGATCGGGATGTCCGTTTCGATTCGCCAGGTTGGTGTGGATTCTCCCGTCAGTTCGCGGGACATTTTGTTGGCCATGGCCCAGTGGATCATCGTGCGAGATCTCTGCGGCAGTGCTTCGTAGTCCCGTGCCAGGCGGCGGTGTTGCATCAGCCAGCCGAAGGTCCGCTCGATCACCCAACGCTTGGGAAGTGGCTCGAACCCCTTCGCCCGGGTTCGCCGCACCACCTCCACGTCGATGCCGTATCCGGCGCCGTGGTTGAGGATGCTGCTCTGGTGGCCGCCGTCGGCCCAGACCTTGGTGACGCCGGGATGTTCTGCCGCCAGGTCGTCGAGCAAGTGCTTGCCGCCGATGGTGTCGTGCATGTTCGCGGCGGTGACCAGGACGGCCAGGACGAGGCCGAGGGTGTCGGTGATCGGATGCCGTCCACGGCCCTTGATCTTCTTGCTGGCATCGATGCCCTGGCTGGTCTCGGCCATGTTGGGCGAGGTCTTCACGCTCTGTGCGTCGACCACGGCCGCGGTGGGCCCGACGCTGCGGCCGTGCACGCGACGGGTCTTGTCGCGTAACAGGTCGTGGACCTGCTGGGTGGTGCCGTCGGCTTCCCACTTCGCGTAGTAGTCGTAGACGGTCTTGTACGGCGGCAAGTCGTGCGGCAGGTACTCCCACGGGATGCCGGTGCGGTTGACGTAGAGGATCGCGTTGACGATTTCTCGCAGATCGTGCACCCGGGCCACGGTGCCCGGCCCGGTCCTTCCGGCCTGCCAGGCGGTGAAGACCGGTTCCATCAGAGCCCACCGGGCATCGGACACATCACTGCGGTAGGGACGACGCGCACTCACACCTCGTCCAATGACCACCTACACCGGCCGTTCACAGAATCATCCCTGACTACCAATTACGTAGATCAGATGCTCTCTTAGCCCCGTCCCGGTGGTGTGAGAGGGGCGGGGCAGGCGGGCTCTTCCGGTGCCGAGGGGTGGCGAGCGGTCAGGTTACCGGTGACGACGCCGACTTCGTCGGTCGTCGCGCAGTCCGGCCCGGCGGTGACTCGGGCGACGTACTGGTCGATGAGGCGCGGGGCGTTCACGCGCAGGTGTCCTCCCGCGGGCGAGAGGCCGTCAAGGCCGTCTTGGAGCTGGTGCCGTGACGCTGCCGCAGGTGAGCCAGAGCCAGGGCCCCAAGACCCTCTCCGCCCGACCGCAGGGCCCGACCGGTCCCATTGCGCGGGCGGTGCTCGTCCAGCGCGTTGTATCGCCCAGTGCGAAGGCCCGCAGGCGTCCGCGGCCGGGGACCGGCGCCCATCTGCAGCCAGCCGTGGCCTTGGGACGCTCGAAGGGTTCCCGTCGCCAACCTGGCCTTCGTAGTCTAAGGAGCGAACAGCAAGCAGCTCTGACCCGGCTGTCGTGACAACGAGGGCCAACTACACCGCGCCGGTGGCAAACAGCTCGAGGTGCCCGCACTTGGGGCAGCGGAACGCCTCTATCTGCCGCCGGGGCCGGCCCATCCGCTTGGCACCCCCGAAAATCCCCCGCTCCAACGCGCCCTCGATCCAGCGCGCGTACCCGCGCGAGTTCTCGCCGGCGTCCTCGATGAAACCCTCGGCCAGACCGACGGTGCCGCAATAGGTGCACGTGTAGTTGTTCATCCCGTGAGTGTAGGAAACAGCGCGGACGGCCAAGACGGACGCGTGACCATCGATTCCTACCCAACTGGGACGGCGGGGTCCAGTGCCGTATCAGGCAACGTTCGCCCTGTTCACGATCTCGCGTAGGCGTTCGTCTGCGGCGTACTTGTTCCGGCAGATGATGTAGCGGCGGATCATGCTGCTCTGCTCCTCGTGGCTGGCATGGTCGGTGCCGTCGAGGGTGAAGTAGCGCGGGGCGGTGAACCGGGCCTCGATCCGGTTCAGCCACGAGCTGTTGGTCGGTGTGTAGGCGAATTCGACGTTGTCGGCTGCGGTCCAGTCGCTGGCCCGGGCGTCCTTCCTCGTGCTCGGGTGCGGGGAGAAGTTGTCGAGCACGATTGCGATCCGGATCCCGGGCGGGTAGAGGCCGCGCAGGTAGCGGCAGAACTTGAAATCGGGGTCGCCTGAGACCTTCCAGGTCTTCACGCGTTGAAACGAGACGCTGTCCTCGCGGAGCAGGGGCCGAAGGCCCTCGTGGCTGATGTCGTCGACCACCCCCACGGCGACCAGGAAGCCGGCCAATTGGCCAGACTCCAGGTCGAGAACGGCAGGCCGTGCTCGATCGGCTTGGACTTGGTGATCTTCTTGATCTCGCGGCGTTCGGGAAGGGTGAAGGTCTTGGGCCGACCGCCTTTGTACTTGGGTAGAGCGAGTTGAAGCCGTCGACATTGAAGTCGTGGATCACATCCCCGCCCCGGTCCGGGCTGGTGAACGTCACCTCGGCGATCTTCGCCACCGGCCTGCCCTGAGCGGATAACAGCACCATCTGGGCCCGCCGCAAGGTCACCACCGAACCGGTGCCCCGGCGCACGATCCACAGCAGGCGCCGACCCTCGTCGTCATCGATCTCCCGTACCCGCCCCCGTTCAGCCATCCGCACAGCTTCCCCGAGCCGTCCGCTCCGCGGCCGTAACCGCCGTGTTCGGCCTCCTCCGCTCGCGAAGACGTCGCGCAGGACTGGCTACTGTTCGGGGCATGTCTGAGACTTCCGGCCAGCTTTCCCTGGGCATCGATGCCATATCCCGACCCCAGCCCCCCGTTGCGGTGCCGGGCCTCAAGTACATCGCCGACTGGCTCACCCCCGACGCCTGCCAGGCACTGCTCTCGGACATCGACGCCGCGGCGTGGTCGGCACAGTTGAAGCGGCGGGTGCAGCACTACGGCCACCAGTACGACTACGGCCGTCGCAGCGTCGCAGGCGACCGGCAGGCCGCCGCGCCGCCGCTACCCGCATGGGCCCGTGAGGCAGCCGCGCGCCTCGCGCGTGAGGGCCTGATGGACCAGGAGGCGGAGCAGGTGATCGTCAACGAGTACCAGCCGGGGCAGGGGATCAGCGCCCACGTCGACTGCCTGCCCTGCTTCGGTCCGGTCATCGCCGCGGTCTCACTGGGCTCAGGCTGCCTCATGGACTTCACCAATCCCGAGGACGGCGCGAAGCTGGCAGTGCCGCTCGCACCGGGCAGCCTGCTGGTCATGACCGGCCCGGCCCGCTACACCTGGCGCCATGCCATCGCCGCGCGCAAGAGTGATCCCGGAACCACCGGCCGTGTCCCACGCGGCCGACGCGTGTCGGTGACCTTCCGCACCCTGCTGCATCCCGGCAAGTAGTTCCCACCGAACCAGCATCAGACCGTCCACCCACACTCTCCACACGGCCAACGCTGCCTGATGCGGCACAAGCTCCCAGAGCTCCTCGTTCTCCACGTCCAAGTCACATGCAGAGCAGACGAAGACGTAGGACGTGAAGGCCACGACGGACTTGCTCGTCTCGTCGATGTGGGTGGCGCCGATCGCGGCCACGCCGACTCCGATGGCCGGGGCGCCGCAGCCATCGCCAGGCCGCCATCGACACACCCCGGTCGCGTTCTTCCAGTACCGTGCTGCGACCGTCGTCGGGCTCGCGTAGCGGAGCCCCCGCCCGACCAGCCCATAACAAGAGAATCACATCGCTTCGTCCCTTCTGCTGGTTTCGGCGGACGGCATCTAAGGTCACGCCAGCCGCTGCGCCGGAGGACCCCGGCGATGCGGCATGCGCCTCGAAGGGAAAGGACCGATCGTGCGCAAGCGTTCTCTCATAGCTGTCACCGCCGCGTTCGCCGCTGGAGCACTCTCGCTCACGGCGTGCGGTTCCCGTGACGCAGGATCAGCCGACGACCCCTCCGGCGGTTCCACGGTCGTCACCATCGGATTCGACGCCCCTCTGACCGGGGACCTGTCGGCTCTCGGCCTCGGTATGAAGAACTCGGTCGACCTCGCCGTGAACCAGGCCAACAAGAACAAGGAGGTGCCGGGCGTCACCTTCAAGGTCGTGGCGCTCGACGACCAGGCCCAGCCGTCCTCCGGCCAGCAGAACGCCACCAAGCTCGTCGCCGACACGAGCGTGCTCGGCGTCGTCGGCCCGCTGAACTCCTCCGTGGCCCAGTCCATGCAGAACGTCTTCGACGCCGCCCAGGTGCCCGAGGTCTCGGTGAACACCAACCCCGCCCTCACCCAGGGTGACAAGTGGGACACGGGCGAGAAGGTCCGGCCGTTCAAGACGTACTTCCGCACCGCGACCACGGACGCGATCCAGGGCCCGTACGCCGCCGAGTACCTGTACAACACCGCCAAGAAGAAGAAGGTCTTCGTCGTCGACGACAAGAAGACCTACGGCGCCGGCCTGGCCGCGACCTTCTCCGCCCACTTCAAGAAGCTCGGCGGCACGGTGGTCGGCAACGACCACGTCAACCCCGACGCCAAGGACTTCTCGGCCGTCGCCACCAAGATCAAGAACTCGGGCGCGGACGTCGTCTACTACGGCGGTGAGTACCCGGCGGCCGGCCCGCTCAGCGCACAGGTCAAGAAGGCGGGCGCCGCGATCCCGCTCATCGGCGGCGACGCGATCTACAGCGACGAGTACCTCAAGCTCACCGGCCCGCGCGGCGACGGCGACCTGGCCACCTCGGTCGGTGCGCCCGTCGAGAGCCTGCCCTCCGCGAAGAAGTTCATCGCGGACTACAGGGCGGCCGGGTACAAGGAGGCGTACGGCGCCTACGGCGGCTTCTCCTACGACTCCGCCTGGGCGATCATCCAGGCAGTGAAGGCCGTGGCCAAGGACGCAAA
Source organism: Streptomyces sp. NPDC025638 (assembly GCF_055558775.1). NCBI lineage: Bacteria > Bacillati > Actinomycetota > Actinomycetes > Kitasatosporales > Streptomycetaceae > Streptomyces > Streptomyces sp. NPDC025638. Next base: position 270,279 of record NZ_JBVHLX010000014.1, read on the forward strand.
GCTGCCCTCCGACGCCCGCGCCAAGGTCACCGAGGCCCTGCAGAAGGTCTCCTTCGACGGGGTCATGGGCAAGGTCTCCTTCGACGAGTACGGCGACGCCACCAACAAGCAGCTCACCGTCTACAAGGTCAAGGGCGGTGCCTGGAAGGCCGAGACCACCGGCACGTTCACCGGCTGACCGAACCCGGTCACTGGGCGAGCCGCGGGCGACCCGGCACGTCTCGCGCTTCCGGGCAGGCGTCGGCCGTTCGCCCGCAACGACACGAGACCGGGCTGCTCTTCCCCATGCGGGACGGGGCAGCCCGGCCTCGCCCGTACTGCGGCCGCGCCAGCCGGGCGCGCCTCCGTCACCGGCAGGGAGAAGACGCTGAACGCCGCCTGCTACGGCTCCACGGGCCGGATGGGGGATGCCGAGTACGACCACGTGATCAGCCTGCAGCTCGGCGGCGACCCCAACACCCTGACTGCCGCGCAGCGCGCGATCGTCACCGACTGGACCACTGCCCTGAGCAGCGGCCCTGGGCCTGGGTGATGTCTAAGGTGACGGCCCGGCCTTCCTGGAGCTCACGGAAGCCGCTTCCGCTGATGTTGGAGTAGTGCGCGAAGGCCTCGGGGCCGCCCCCGTCCTGCGCGATGGAGCTTGCCCGGGAGCTGGAGCAGGAACGCTTCGGCGACATAAGGGCTCCGCTGAGGGCGATCTCCCAGTTGCGGGCATCCGGGCACTGCTGACCCCAGGGCTTCGGCGTAGTCGGGTGGCGTCCGATTTGCGCTCAAGCGGGGTCGACTTCGACAAGATCAAGACGGTTCGCGTGACCGTTATGCCATGGGAGGGGTGGCGGCGTCCCGACACCGTGCGAAACCGCCGCCCACCCTCCGTCCCAGCCATTGTTGTATCTATCGAAACTCGATAGATTCCCATCGCAACTCGATGGAAGGACGGGGTATGGGAAAGCTGACAGTGCGTGCGCTGCGTGCCGTGCTCGTGGTGGTGCTAGCCGGCACCGTGTTCGTACAGGCATTGATGGTGTGGGCATTGGCCACCGACCCGGAGGACGGGTCGCTTCCGCTGACCCCGCTGCGCGTGATCACGATCCTGGGCATGGTGTCGGCCCAGGTCGCGCTGGTCTGCGTATGGCGGCTGGTGACGATGGTGCGACACGGAACCGTGTTCTCCCACGCCGCCTTCCGGTACGTGGACGGCGTGATCGCCGCGATCGTGGCGGCAGCCCTCGTATGGTTCGCGGTCACGGCCCTCAACGCGCCAGGCCAGCGGGACGACCCGGGCGTCACCCTCATCATGGGCGGGATCGGCGTGGCCATCCTGGGGGTCGCGCTCATCGTGCTCCTGCTGCGGATGCTGCTCGCCCAGGCCGTCGCACGCGACGTCGAAGCGACGCGGATGCAGGCCGAGTTGGACGAGGTGATCTGATGGCGATCGCCGTCGACATCGACGTGATGCTGGCCAGGCGGAAGATGTCCGTGGGCGAGCTCGCGGACCGCGTAGGGATCACGCCCGCCAACCTGGCGGTACTCAAGAACGGCCGCGCCAAGGCGGTGCGCTTCGTTACGCTTGCCGCGCTCTGCGAGGTGCTCGAGTGCCAGCCGGGCGACCTGCTGCGTTGGGAGGCCGAGGACGCCGCGGGCGGATGACGTGCTTCAGGGCGAGCGTGGTTCAGCCGGTTCAGCCGACGCACCGCGGCCAGGACATGCGTGGAATCCGTGCGCTGGCCGCCGGGCCGTACCAGCAGGCCCGCCTCCCGCGGCCGATCCAGGACCAGGTCCAGCACACGCCGGGACGCTCGGTCAGCCACCAGTCGGTCCCGGAACTCGCCGAGCACGGAGCAGTCGAACCCGGGATCGGTCAGCTCCAGCCCCAGAAGAAGCTTCCAGTCGATGTGCCCGTGCAGGGCAGCCGCTGCGTGGCGGTCCGACAGCCCCTCCGTGAACTGCAGCACTGACACGAGCGCCAACTGATGTGGTGGCAGGCGGGTTGACCACGCTGCGGGAAAAGATCCACGAAGTCCTTGTCGGTGACAGCGGTCCGAGCTCCTCCCGGGTCCGCATGCACAAACAGCCCTTCGGGAACGCCCGGGCCACCTCGGCGATCTGGGCCGGAACCTCGCCCGGCAGACGCGGACACAGCGACACCACGATCACGTCACGCTCGCGCCCCCACGTCGCTCCAGCCATCATCCCGCCACCGCAAGGTCATATGTGGTGACCACCGCCGAATTCGCCAACGGTGTCCCCGGCGGGACACCATCGACAGGGCGAGTCGACGAAATGGGGCGAACGCTCGAAGATCGAATGAGTTGCCGAACAAAGGGGCCCGGGCAGGGTGTCGGCCTGATGGCACGGCCGTGCCGTCCCGGAAGGATCCACACCCGGATGTGATCACCGCCACAGAGACGACAAGCAGCGAGCGGACAGGGCTGGTTGTGGAGCTTTCCTTACGTGAGCGGATACGGGCCGGTGACCCGGAGGCCTTTGCCGAGCTGTTCGGTGCGCATGCCCGCGCCGTGTACAGCCACGCCGCCCGGCTGACCGGAGACCGAGGCGCCGCCGAGGACGTGGTGTCCCTGACCTTCCTGGAGGCATGGCGGCTGCGGGAGAAGTTGAGACCCGATGCCACGGCCATCGAAGGAGACGCCGGGAGACCCGACGGTGATGGCCTGCGTCCCTGGCTCTACGGCATCACCACCAACGTCCTGCGCAACACCCGCCGAGCCGCCCGCCGGCACAGCGCCGCGCTCGCCCGGCTCCCGGACCGCCCGGCGGACCTCGACAGCGTGCCCGACTTCGCGGATGAAGTGGTCGGCCGCATGGAGAACGCCGAACGCCTCGCCGCTGCCCGCACGGCGCTCGGCCGACTCCGACGAGCCGAGCGCGAGGGTGTTCGCCCTGTGCGTCTGGTCGGGACTGAGTTACGACGCCGCGGGTGAGGCCCTCGGCGTACCGGCCAGCACCGTACGGTCGCGGCTCTCCCGGGCAAGGCAACGCCTACGGCGCTTGTCGGAGGCGGAGTTGGCCCGGCATACGTCCGGCAGGCGGCCACCGCAGAGCCTGCAGGCACCAAGTGCCCGCATACAGCCGGAAGACCCGCTGAAGAAAGAAGATTCGAGACTCGGGCCGCGCACCGGACAGGTATCGGGTGGCCGTCCCAAAACGGCCCGGTCGACACAGGAGAAGCACCGATGAATCCCGAAGAGCGCGAAGAACTGGCCAGGCTGGTGCCGAGCCCGGGTGAACCGGTCCTGACGAGCGACCGCCATGACCTGTTGAAGGACCATCTGATGCGAGAGCTCACCAAGGAATCCCAGGGTTCCCGGGAGATCGCGACGGCGCCCGGGGCGCCCGAGCCCGCCCCCCGCCTCCGGTTCGCGATGATCGCCGTGCCCGTTGCGGCAGTCGCCGCAGTCACTGCCACGGTCGTCGTCGGCGCCGTCGGATCCGGTACTGCCACAAGCGATCCGAAGGCGGTCGATCTTCTGAACCGCATCGCCGCGGTCGCCGCCTCGAAGAAGGCCGTGGCCGTCCGCGACGACCAGTATGTCTACGTCCGGACCAAGGGCTTCATGAAGTTCTCGGACAACGACATTCGGATCCTGCGCGAGTCGAACTGGACCGCCGTCGACGGCAAGCGGTCGGGACTCCGCCGGATCACGGTGCTGTCGGGCCCGCCGCCCCGTCCGCGGGACCCGTTCTCCTCGTACGCCAAGGGCACAAAGGACATGAAGCTGAGCCCCGACCCGAATGTCACCACATTCCGGGAGCTGCAGGCGCTGCCCACCGACCCCGACGCGTTGCTCGACAAGATCTATGCCGACACGAAAGACAAGAAGTCGATCAACCGGGGCGCGGCGCTGGAGAAGATCGGCGACATGCTCGCCGACGCGACGCTGCTTCCCGAGGTGGACGCGGCGCTCTACCGCGCCGCGGCGAAGATACCCGGCGTCTCGGTGGTCGAGGACGTCAAAGACTACGCCGGCCGCCCAGGTATCGGCCTGAGCTTCAAGAACGGCGACGACCGAGCTGTATGGGTCTTCGACAAGAAGTCGCTCAGCTACCTGGGCACGGACGAGGAGGCCCTGCTCGACACCGCAGTCGTCGACAAGATCAGTGAGACGCCAGGCAACTGAGACCTGGTCAGGTAGTGAGGCAACGGCCCCTCGCCCGGTTGGGCGGGTGCCAGGTGGCGGCGCGCGTGAGGTCGTCAGGTGGAATCGCGTACCGCCGCCCGGTGCCGGGACGGTTCAGCTCAGCGGGACGTCGAGGACTGATGGCGATTCTTGAAGCCGGCCGGGGCCGCTCGTCGCCTCACTTGGTTGGTCCTCGAAGTGAGTGGGGAGGGTGGGGAGCGAAGAGCACGTCTTGATCACTCATGGGTAGGCTCGGTCCATGAGCGGTGACTGGCGGACGGACCGGATCGGGGCTGCTCTGCGGGGCGAGAACCCGACTGTGCTGCGGCGACTTGAGTCTGGCTTCGCGGTGATCGGCGACGTTCAGTTCCTGCCCGGGTACTCGCTTCTCCTCGCAGACGAACTGGGTGTTCAGCGGCTGTCTGACCTGCCGAGGGCCAAACGACTGTCGTTTCTGTCCGACATGGATCAACTGGGAGAAGCGGTTGAGCGGGCCTGTCGCCGGATGGACACCGGCTTCCGCCGGGTCAACCTGGAAATCCTCGGCAACACGGACCCGTTCCTGCATGCCCACGTCTGGCCGCGGTTCGAGTGGGAGCCGGCCGAGCTGGTGAGCAAGCCGGTGTGGCTCTATCCGCGTGACCGCTGGAGTGACAAACGGTTCAGGCTCGGCTCCCAGCACGATGTGCTGCGGGATGCGATCGGCAGCGAACTGGACCGGCTGGGTTCGATGGCCAGAGGGTGCGGGCCCGCCGACCGTCGGGTCGGCGGGCCCGGTGATCAGTGACGGTCAGTGGACGTCAGGGAGTCCGTCGCAGCGGAACGATGTCAGGGATGGCCGCGGGGACGGAGGGACGGGCCGCTTCCGGGGTCGCCAGCAGCGCGACGATGGTGACCGCTGCGTCGTGGTAGTCACCGTCGTCGTGCCAGCCGCGATCAACCATGATCACCTCACTCCTGGACCCTACAGCCCGGCCATCTCGCCCGGAACCGACGGTACTGGCCAGTAAGCGATGGGGGTGATCGCCCGGACAGTTCCTGGTCGTGCTTCGTCAGATCTTCCGATCTCAGCTGGCCAGCGGGATGTTGGCGGTATGCAGCTTGGGGAGGTGGAACGGCTCCGGGGTGAGTTATCGGAGTTCGTTGCTGATGTGTTCGCCTCGCTGCCGCGCCGGGACCAGCGTGGGTGGGGCGGGCGATATCTGCGAGGTCCGATGCTGGGCGGGCGACGTAAGTCGATCCAGCCGATGGCCGAGCGTTTGTCGGATGGGAACATGCAGGCCCTGCAGCAGCTCGTGAACCAGTCGCCCTGGGGTCCGCTGCCGGTCAGGCGATGGATCGCCGAGTGTCTGTGCGGGGCGGTGGGTCCGCATGGTGTGGGTGGTCGACGACGTGTCGTTCCTCAAGTGCGGCAGGGCATCGGTGGGGGTGACCCGGCAGTACTGACGCTGTTGGCGAATCGCTGTCTGCCGATGCTTGGAGATCCACTCCATGAGGGGTATTCAATGGTGAAGCCAGGCAGCAGCGGGCTGCCTCGGCCCTGGGTGTCGCTCGTGCGGCGGCGTTGAAGGAGAGATACATACCGATGGCAACAGGCGTAGTGAAGTGGTTCAACGCCGATAAGGGCTTCGGGTTCATCCAGCAGGATGACGGCGGACCGGACGTATTCGTCCACTTCTCGGCCATCCAGTCCACTGGGTTCAAGGAGCTGTACGAGGGCGACAGGGTCGAGTACACGGTGACGCAGGGGCCGAAGGGACCGCAGGCGGAAAACGTTCTTCGACAGACGTAACTCTGCCGGGGCGTAGGGGCTCCGTCCCGGCCGTGAGGTCGCTGGGACGGAGCCCCGGCTGCTGATTCGCCCACAGTGTCCGGCTTCAGGTTGGGACGGCACCCGAATGTGGGGGAGTGTGACCAGTGACCAGGTTGGCGTCGGATGCAGTACGAGCCCTTGCCGCAGGACGGGCGCGGCTCGTCAGGCGGGCGCATCCTGGAGTTGGATAAGCCGCCGCACGCGAACCCGAACGTGTCTTGGTAACGCGGCATCCCGGGTGTGGTGGCACGTGGCGCCGACAGCCCACTCGGGAGCGACCATGAGACTTTCCTTCCTTGAACCTCTGTACAAGCAGCCCGGTCCCTTCGCGTCCGTCTATCTGGACACGTCCCGCGACGCCGCCATCGACGACCCCGATGCCGCCATAGAGCTGCGCTGGCGGCATCTCCGGGACGCCCTGATGTCCGAGGGAGCGGACCGGGACTCCATCACCGCGGTGGCGGGCACCGTAGGCAGCGACGGGGACGTCCCCGGCACGCACGGTCAGGCCGTGTTCACCGCGCATGGACGACTGGCTCTGCTGGATGAGCTTCCTGCCCCGCCCGCCCGGGACACGGCGCACTTCGGAACCCTGCCGGACACCATGCCACTGATCATCCAGCACGCGCCCGGGATCCCGTACCTCGCGGTGCACGTGCATTACAGCGGCCGTCACTCCACGGACGCCAACGGTACCGTGCGCATCGAGGCCGAGGCGGGCACGTGGCCGCTGACCAAGGTCACGCCGGGACACCGTCTGGGGGAGGAGATCCCAGTGGGAGACTGGACACGCGCCGCCGGGGAGATCGGCCGGGAGCTGGAAGGTCACGCACGGCGTATCGATGTTGAGACGGTGGTCGTCGCGGGGGACGTCTGGGCCCGCGGCATCCTCATCCGTCGGCTTCCCGCTTCCCTGCGCGGGCAGGTCACCACCGTCGAAGGCGCCGGTCAGTCCGAGCCGGGGCGGGCGCTGCTGGAGCAGCAGCTCGACGGCCTCTTCAGAGGCCGCATGGCCGCGCACGACCGGGCACTTCTGGATGCCTTCCTCGCAGAGCGAGCCCGCGATGGAGCATCCGCGGAAGGTCTTGCCGCCGCCGTGTCGGCGCTGCAACGCGGCCGAGTCAAGGCCCTTTTCCTCAATGACCACCCGGAGTCGCCGTTCCACCTGTCGGTCGGTCCGGAACCAGGCCAAATAGCCCTCGCTGAACAGGAACTGCGCTCCTACGGCACAAGGGAGGTCAGAGAGGAACGGGCCGACGCGGCTCTGGCCCGCGCCCTTGTGGGCACGAGGGCCGAACTGGTCGTGGTGCCCGAGCGGGAGCTGTGGTTGTGTGAGGGCGTGGGCGTGCTGATGCGCTATGCCGACCCCACGTCCCGCGAGTGAACAGACCTCCGGGAAGGGAGCAGCACGTAGACGCCCCATTGCTGGGTGAGTCAGCCGAGGATGTCCGTGATCCGGCTGCTGAGGGTCTCGGTGTCGGTGATGACCTGGTCGAGCAGGGAGCGGCCGACGACGTCGCGGACGGTGGTCCGGGCGATCTGGCTGATCGCGGACGATACGTCCTGGATGGAGTGACCTTCCACATCCGGTCCGCCAGGGTGGCGGGGCTGGATCCGGTGTGTGGCCTGCGGTCGTCGTGGGAGACATGATCAGCACGGGCGGAACTGCGCAAGCAGCTGTACAGATTCTGGTGGACCGCGGGGCCGCTCGCGACATCGCCGTAACCCACGGACTCCTGTTGGGAGCCGTGCAGGACAGACTCGGCCGCCATTCCATCCGGCGCTTGCTCATCACCGGCACCCCCACCGTCCGACGGTCGCACCGACTGCGGCTTCGGGTGGAGTAAGCGGCCCCCATGCTCGCCGATGCCATCAACCGACTGCGCAACAGTGAGCCCCTGGACAGGCTGCTGATGTGCGCTTGAGTGTGCTGGCCGAGTCGGTTCAACGCGGTTGCGGAGGTTCTAGCCTTTGAGGACGCCCAGCGGCACCAGGCGGGCGACCGGGTGGCCGAGGTTGTTGTGTTCGCTTGCCCGGACGACGGCGTCGACGTCCTTGTACGCCTCGGGTGCCTCCTCGGTCACGCTGTGCCAGGAGACGGGGCGCACCGCGACTCCGGCACCGGCCATTTCCTGGCGTAGTCGCCGGGTGGGCATTTCGCGGTGGGCGCGGTGGCGGCTCCAGACCCGGCCCGCGCCGTGGCAGCAGGAGTCGAAAGCCTGGTTGCCGGTGCTGCCGGTCATGACGTAAGAGGCGGTTCCCATCGTGCCGGGTACGAACACCGGCTGGCCGAACGGGCGCAGGGCGTCCGGCAGGTCGGGGTGGCCCGGTGGCAGGGCCCGGGTGGCGCCTTTGCGGTGGACGCACAGCAGCGGCCGGGCTGCTCCGTTGCCAGTATGACGTTCCAGTTTGGCGAGGTTGTGGGAGACGTCGTAGAGCAGGTCCAGCCCCTCGCCGGTGGCCTCGCGGAAGACTCCGCGGGCGGCGTCGGCCAGGAGCTGGCGGTTGGCGCGGGCGTAGTTCGCGGCCGCGGCCATCGCGCCCAGGTAGGCGCGGCCGGCGGGTGAGTCGACGGGTGCGCATGCGAGTTGCGGGTCGGGTACGTCGATGCCGTACCGGCGCATGACGGTGTCCATCGCCCGCACGTGGTCGGCGCAGATCTGGTGGCCCAGGCCGCGTGAGCCGCAGTGGATCATGACGCACACCAGGTCGGGGCGCAGGCCGAACGCCCGCGCGCACGTCTCGTCGTAGATCGCGTCGACCGCCTGGACCTCCAGGAAGTGATTGGCGGACCCCAGGCTGCCGACCTGCCCGGCGCCGCGGTCCAGTGCGCGGTCTCCGACCTGGGTGACATCGGCGTCGCCGACGGCTCCACCGTCCTCGCACCGCTCCAGGTCACGACGTACCCCGTGGCCTTGTTCGACCGCGTATCGGGCGCCGCCGCGCAGGATCTCGTGCAACTGTGCCCGGCCCGCCAGGTGCCACAGGCCGCCGCGCCCGAGCCCGCGCGGGATCAGCCCGTCCAGCCGGTCCATCAGCACGGGCAGCTTCTGCAGCAGGGTAGCGCGGTCCACGTGCGCGGTGAGCAGGCGTACCCCGCAGGAGATGTCGAAGCCCACCCCTCCCGGCGATATGACTCCGCTGTGGTCGACGTCGGTCGCGGCCACGCCGCCGATCGGGAAGCCATAGCCCCAGTGGATGTCGGGCATGGCGTACGAGGCGCGGACGATGCCCGGCAGGGTGGCCACGTTGGCCACCTGCTGAAGGGCCTGGTCTCCGGGCTCGTCGGGCAGTAGCTCGCGTGGGGCGAGGACGACGCCGGGCACGCGCATGGCGCCGGTCTGTTCTATGCGGAACCGCCAGGGCCCGTCCGCCACCAGATTGATGTCCATCTCGGTGCCGTCCCCTCGACGAGGCATCCCAGCGCCGGATGCCTGGAAGGCGCGTCACACATCCAGCGTCACCCGGCAGACCCACCCGTGCGAGTCCTGGGCCAGGTTCAGTCCGTGCAGCGCGACGGCCTTGGGCACGGCTCCGGTCTGCGTTGCCGTCGAATCATCGGCCATGGTGAATCGCACGCGCACCCCGCCCGGCTCCGGCGTCACCGCGACGTCCGTGGGCAGCTCGCCCGCAGCGTCCATGTGGTAGATGACTTCCTCGAGCACGGCGACCAGGAGCCGGCCGTCGTCCTCGGCTGACACCACGCACTCTCGGTCAATGCCGGAGGCGCCTGCTGGCAGGTCGGCAAAGCTCTCGACCACGCCCCGCACCGCTTCGACGATGCACCCCTCACGTGTCGGCGCCCACGCTTCGACCCGCAGATCACCGGTGTGCGGAAGACTCCGATGACCATGCGACGACCGCCCGGGGCCGGTATCGGCCATCCTGCCTGGACAAGTTGTTCCGAGAGTCGGCGAGACGGCCGAGAATGCACGCCGCCACCGCCGATCATGACAAGCGAGCGCGGCTTCGTCGCGTGCCGCAACGGTGTACCGCAGGTGTCGTACCACGTCCTCGTGCCGCCCTTCGGCCGGCCACCCGCACCTGTCGAGCGTGCCCATGTAGGCGCGGTGGATCAGCCCTCGATCTTGATGTGATGGGGCTTGGCTGCGTGAGCCTTGGGGACGGTGACGGTGAGGATGCCGTCGGCGAGGGCGGCGTGGACATCCTCGGCCTTCACGTCGGTGGGTAGCAGCACCCGGTACTCGAATCGCCCGGTGCGGCGCGTGGTGCGGCGCAGGACGCCTTCGCGTTCGCGTTCCTTCAGCTCCCCGGTGATGTGCAGTTCCCGTCCGCTGACCTCGACGTCGATGTCCTCGCGCTTGATGCCAGGCACTTCGCACTCGACCTTGTACGCCTCGTCGGTCTCGCTCAGGTCGGCCAGCGGCGACCAGACCATGGGCTCGGTCCAGGACGGTGCGGCGGACTCCAGGAACCGGTTCATCCGTTCGAAGAGTTCGTTGAACTCGGCGGCCATCGGCTCACGCCAGGGGTAGGCCCGCTCCACCGGGCCGCCGTGCCTGTGTCGTACGGGCAGAGTCATGCGGCTCACCTCCGCGGATGTGAACTCGAAGAGCCATCTGACTCCCCCCTCTCTCCATCATGAGCGACGTCCGCCCGGTCGGCGACCTCGCACTGGCAGGGCACGGAAGTACGGAGGCGTACCCGAGCAGTCGAAGATCAGTGCGGCAGGTCGTCCGGATGCTGTGAGGCGGCCGGCCGCTGTCGAGCGATGCACGTCCTTCGTCGCAGAGTCGCGCCTCAGGGATGACTGATCCATGGACTGTCGCCCGTATGCCGGCGCCGGGTTGAGAAGGGAAAGAAGGGAAGGGACGCATGAGCACGTCCGTGCGCGGGCGCGATTGGCGCTGGGCTGGATGTCACACCTGCCAGATGGCCCTGACCCTAGCGGTGGACGAGGCGGCCCTTCGGCGTCTGCCGCTGTATGGCATGTGAGAGGAGTGGAGTACGCCCTGATGAACTCTCCTTTGGAGATCGACGGAGCTGCCTACTCCGGATCCGGCATGATCGTTCGGGCGGCCGTGGCATACGCAGCGGTGACTGGGACTCCGGTTCGTCTGCGCCATGTTCGGGCGCGCCGACCACGTCCGGGGCTGAGACCTCAGCACCTTCGCGCGGTCGAGGCCGTACGCACGCTGGTCGACGGAACCGTCGAGGGGGCGTCGCTGGGCTCACAGGATTTGGCCTTCCGCCCTGGTCGAGACCGGCCGCGAGGCCAGTACACGTTCGACGTGGGCACATCGGGGTCGGCCACGGCGCTGTCCCTTGCGCTGCTGCCTGTCCTCGCCACCCCTCACGGGCAGCCAGTCCGTGTCCAGCTCATCGGTGGACTGTTCCAGGACCGGGCCCCTCCGTCTTTCATCTGCAGCACGTGCTTGCTCCGCTGCTCGACCGCATGGGGCTTGCGGTCACTGTCACGCTGGTCAGGCCCGGTTACGTGCCCACCGGCGGCGGTGTGCTGCAACTCGACGTTCGACGCGACGGCCCGCTCGCGCCTCTGGAGGCGGAGCGGCCCGGGCCGGCGCGGGCGGTGTGGGCAATCGCACTCGCCGCCCATCTGCAGGAACGCCGGGTGAGCCGAGGCATGGCCGACAGCGCTCGAGAGGTCTTCGCCCGGGCCGGTTACGAAGCCCGCATCGATGAGCGTGACGACACCAGCGCCCTCCAGCCGGGTGCCGGTCTCGCGCTATTTGCGGACCTGACCGGCGGGTGGCGGCTGGGGGCGGACGGCGCCGGAGCCCGCGGACGTCCGGCCGAGACGATCGGGCAGGCCACCGCGGAGCGCCTGCTGGGCGACCTAGGTACTGGTGCAGCGCCCGACCGTTTCGCCTCCGGCCAGGTCATCATGTTCACCGTGCCGGCTCCGGGCCGCAGCCGTGTACAACTGGCCGAAGTGACCGACCATGTTCGCACCGGAGTTTGGCGGACAAGCCTTTTCGGCGTGGCACGGGCCGCCCTGGACGCACGTCTTCTCGTCGTCGAGGGCGGCGGAACCTCTGGCGAGCGGTCCTGATTCAGGTGCCACCGGGTGGGGAGGTGTGCAACCGCTCTGTCCAGGCGACCCTGGCCGACCTTCAGGCAGGGCTGCCGACAAGGCTCCGCATCCTCGGGAGCCGACGGGAGAAGTCGCACCGTGCGCTCCGTCGCGGGTGGGTTCAAGCTGGAGACACATCTCCATACGGGCACTGGCTCCGCTCAAGGCCGGGCCGGCGGCGCCCGTGGTCGGAAACCTTGACACGTCACCGTGCTGTGACGTGTGTGATCACGATGTGCGAAGGCAAGGGAGAGCAATCATGCGGGTGGGAGTGCTGACCGGGGGCGGCGACTGCCCCGGTCTCAATGCGGTGATCCGAAGTGTCGTACGCAAAGGCGTACAGGAGTACGCCTGGAAGTTCGTCGGGATTGTCGACGGGTGGGGTGGTGCGGTCAAGGACGTGACCATGCCCTTGGACGTCCAGGCCGTGCGCGGCATCCTTCCACTTGGTGGCACGATTCTCGGCTCCTCTCGCACCAACCCCCTGCGGCTTGAAGACGGCATCGACCGCATCAAGAACACTCTCGGCGCGCACAGGATCGATGCTCTCGTGGTCATCGGCGGTGAGGACACGCTCAGCGTCGCAACCGCACTGTCCGATGCCGGGGTCAACCTGGTCGGCGTGCCCAAGACCATCGACAACGACGTGAGCGGCACTGATTACACCTTCGGCTTCGACACTGCCGTCAGCATCGCGACTGAGGCCATCGACCGCCTGCACACCACCGCGGAGTCCCACAAGCGCACACTTGTTGTCGAAGTGATGGGACGTCATTCCGGGTGGATCGCTCTGCATGCAGGCGTCGCCGGGGGCGCGAACGCCATCCTCATCCCGGAAGTGGAGTTCGATCTCGATCAGGTGTGCGCCTGGGTGGAGAAACGCTTTGAGATCAACTACGCGCCCATTGTCGTCGTGGCGGAGGGAGCTGTTCCCAAGGCCGGGCAGATGGTGGTCAAGGACGAGTCGCGCGATGAGTTCGGGCACGTGCGCCTGTCCGGGATCGGTGACTGGCTGGCCCGGCAGGTCGAGCACCGCACCGAGAAGGAGGCCCGCACGACGGTTCTTGGTCACGTGCAGCGTGGTGGCACGCCGAGCGCGTATGACCGGTGGCTCGCCACACGCTTCGGTCTGCACGCCGTGGACGCGGTCAAGGACGGCGACTTCGGCACGATGATGGCTCTGCGCGGCACGTGCATCACACGTATCCCGCTCGCTGACGCGACGAAGGCGACCAAGCGGGTTCCCCAAGAGCTGTACACGGAGTTCGACGTCTTCTTCGGCACCTGACGCTGCCACGTGGTGGCATCACACATGCGGAACGACGACCACCGGGCAGCGGGAGTGATGCAGGACGGCGTGGGCCACGGGGCCCAGCCGCCGCTCAGCCGCCCGCGGGCTCGAGCGCCGACCCAGGACGAGCAGGTCGGCCCGTTGGGAGGCGTGCACCAGGGCGTAGGCCGGATGGAGGAGAACGACATCAGGCAGCACCGGGACTCCCGCATACTTGTCCTGCCAGCCTTGGAGCACGTCGGACAGGCGTTGGACTTCCTCGTCCTCCCACGCCGCCCGGTCTTCTTCTGGCACTCCGTGCGCACTCCAAGGAGCGGGGCCGGAGAGGGACCACGCGTACAGGGCACGCAACCGAGCGCCACGGATCTGAGCGGCGCTGAACGCGAAGTCCAGAGGTGGCCCGGCCGCGTGCCACACGTCGGCGCCCACGCACACCTCGGCATCGTGTGCTGCCGCGGCCGGGTTCCCGGGCACGATCGCGACGGCGCAGGAGGCGGTGCTCGCCGTCGCCAGCGCCGTCGAGCCCACGGCGAGGCCGTCGAACCCGCCTTCCCCCCGAGCCCCGACGACAAGGAGTTCGGCCGTCTCGGAAACCGAGAGCAACGCGGCCGCGGCCGCATCGGCAATCTGTACGCCGCTCATCGCCACGCGGGGATACCGACTGGCAAGGTCGGTCTTCGCGCGCTGGAGCAGTTCCTCGCCGGTCTGCTGCCATGTCAAGGCAACGGGCTCATCGGTGGAGTCACGGGCGGGGGCGGGCGCGGCGTGCACGAGACGCAGCTGGAGGTCTCGAAGAGCTGCCTCCCTGGCGGCCCACTCGGCCGCGACGAGACTTTCTCGGGATCCGTCGATCCCGACTACGACAGAGCGGGTCATGCTGTACTCCTTCCCGGCGCTGCCTCGTGACCATTGTGAACGTGGAACTGCGGTAATACCCCCCGAGACGGCCGTGCTGCCCAGGGAGGGAAGGCGACTCAAGGGGTCCAGGACACCGAGAAGCCTGGCTTGATGCGGGCCGTGCCGCAGCGACCGAGTCTCCGAACGGCGTCGACCGACAGCGAAGACGCAGGGTTGAGGGGCACGCACTTCGGTCCAACGACGGCGTCCTGGACGCCGCCTTTGGTCCCGTACACGGTGCCAAACGGCCCTGCCGGATATTTCCCCCGGGCCTCTCCGGTTCTGGTTGGCGACGGTGGGGCCGCGCTGCTGCTGCCGGTGGTGACATTGCTCCTGACCGCACCGGTCCCCGGCTCGGCCTGTCCGGGGTGCTGGTGGTCCACTTGCTCGCTGCTGTGGGTGCCGCCCTGGTGGGCGGGCTGGTTCCGGCGCTGGCCGCGGCCCTCGCGGCGGCACTGCTCGCCGACTACTACTTCACCGCGCCCCTTCACTTGCTGCGCGTCGAGCATGGCGCGGACGCCCTCGCTCTGGCGGGCTGCGTCATCGCCGCCGTCTTGGTGGGCGCGGTCGCCGACGCAGCCGCCCGGCGCACCCGGCAAGCCGTACGCGCGACGTGGGAGGCGCGGATGCGAGCTGGCTGGCGACCGCCATGATGCACGGCCAGGATCTGCCGAGCGGACCAGTATCCGCCGCAAAGATCGTTAAGTGCCGCGGCGGCGGGGCCCGGGTGCGGGCGCGTTCTCCGCGCACCAGGAGGCTCCGCTGGCTTGCGTGGTGTCAGCCGACGTGCGGTAGCACGACCGTACCGCGCAGCTGGCGTGGTGCAGGACGGCGTGCGTGACGGCCCCAGTCGGCCCTCGCCGCCGCCCCGGTCGGCGCGGCGGCCCACGACCAGCAGGTCGGCTCCCCGGGACGTATGCAGGAGCGCCTCCGCGGGATGGAGCAGGACGACATCCGCGCGGACCGTGACCTCCGGGTACTTCTCCTGCCGGGTGCGCAGGGCGTCGGACAACCGCAGGACCTCCTGGTCCTTCCAGGTGGTGCGGTTCTCCTCGGTCACGAACAGAGCCCGGGGCGACACGGCCTCGGCGGGAAAGGCCCATGCCTGCACCACCCGGAGCACCGCTCCGCGCGTACCGGCCGCCCCGAACGCGAAGTCCGCCACCTCGTCGACCGGGCGATGCGCGTCGAAACCCACCACGTCCTGAGGGACGGTGCCCGCCGGGCGCGTGTCATTCCCGAAACCCCCGGGCCGCCGTCCGGACACCACTACGACGGGGCAGTCGGCCGCAGCCGCCACCCGCAGGGCCACCGAGCCGACCGCGAGGCCGTCTAAGCCGCCCGAGCCCCGTGCCCGACCAAGAGCAGCCCGGCATCGCACGCCGCGGACAGGAGCGCCTCGGCCCGGTCCTTGGGCGCTCTGCTCGTCGTGCACCCGCAGATCCGGGTAGCGGGCACCGAGGCCGTCGATCACCCCCTTGGACGATGCGTTCGCCCACGCGGCGCAGCGTTTCCCCGGCCTGGTGGGGAACCGCATCGCCCGGAAGCGGTGGGGCGGCGTGCACGAGACGCAGAGGAACACATCGCAGCCTCGCCTCCCGTGCCGCCACTCGGCCGCGGCCAGGCTGTGGTCGGATCCGTCGACGCCCGCCAACACGGGGTGACTCATCGTGTCCTCCTTCGCCCGCCGGGCCCGTTCCCGCTGTTCCAGGGCGGGGCCCGCCAAAGTCCCGGCAGACGAGACGTTCGCGCGCTCGTGGGCCGTTCGGCCTCGACGAAGGACCCGACCGGCTCTGCGGGGTGGCCGCCCCAGGCGAATGATGGACAGGGAACCCGCGACGCGGCCGCACGGACTGTGGCACGTCCTGCTGCCCGCATGTGTGCGGCAGCCTCCATCGGCATTCCACAGGACAGGAGAGGCGGAGACCATGACCGACATCCAAGGGCTGCTGGGCGACGAGGCCAAGGACCTGCTGACTTACTCCGCCCAGGGGATCCCGGGGGAGGACCTGGTACTGCCCGGCCCCGACTTCGTCGACCGGGTCGTGGCTGGCACCGACCGCTCGCCCCGGGTGCTGCGCAACCTGCAGTCACTCTTCGACCACGGTCGGCTGGCCGGCACCGGATACGTGTCGATCCTGCCGGTCGACCAGGGAATCGAGCACTCCGCGGCATCGGCGTTCGCCCCGAACCCCCGCTACCTGGACCCCGCGAACATCGTCGAACTCGCCGTCGACGGCGGCTGCAACGCGGTGGCCAGCACACTCGGTGTGCTCGGCGCCGTGTCGCGGCGCTACGCGCACCGAATCCCTTTCATCGTCAAGCTCAACCACAACGAGCTGCTGACCTACCCGAACCACTACGACCAGATCCTGTTCGGGGATGTCCAGCAGTGCTTCGACCTCGGCGCGGTAGGCGTCGGCGCCACGGTCTACTTCGGCTCGGAACAGTCGGACCGCCAGCTGCGTGAGGCCAGCGAGGTCTTCGCCCAGGCCCATGAACTGGGCATGTTCACAGTGCTGTGGTGCTATCTGCGCAACTCGGCCTTTAAGAAGGACGGCGTGGACTACGCGGTGTCCGCCGACCTCACCGGCCAGGCCAATCATCTCGGCGTGACGATCGAGGCCGACATCGTCAAACAGAAACAGGCGGAGAACAACGGTGGCTACCGCGCGCTGGGCTTCGGCAAGACCCACCCGCTGCTGTACGACAGGCTCACCACCGACCACCCGATCGACCTCACGCGCTGGCAGGTCGCCAACTGCTACATGGGCCGCGTCGGCCTGATCAACAGCGGCGGCGCCTCGGCCGGCCAGGGGGACCTGGCCCAGGCGGTACGGACCGCGGTGATCAACAAGCGGGCCGGCGGCACGGGCCTCATCACCGGGCGCAAAGCCTTCCAGCGCCCCACCGCCGAGGGCATCGAGCTCCTGCACGCCGTCCAGGACGTCTACCTCGACGAGAGTGTGACCGTCGCCTGACGGGGGCGTGGCCGGACGCCCGGCACCCCGCCGATGTCGGTCCCGGGCGTCTCGGTGTGCCTCAGACCGGCGTCACCTCACCGATGCGGACGGGGCATCCGGCGGGCTGTTCGGCCCAGGCAATGCCTACGCTCACGGCGGAGCCGCTGTTGCCTGCGGCGGAGAGGCGACAGGTTGTACAGGCCCTCGGGAAACAGGCGGCAACACCGAACGAGATGGCCCGAGCACTACGGCTGACAGCCTGACCAGGGCAAACGGATGCTCCGGTGGTTGCAGTCCTGGTTGCATTCACCCTCGTCCGGACCGTCCACCGCCGTGCCGGCGAACCATTTCGTCGCAGGTCAGAACGACCCCGAGCTACACCGAACCCCCGGACGAACATTTGTGCGGAGAACGGCTGCCACATCAACCCGCGTCGGCGGGGTTACGGTCGGGCGGATTCGCGGCCCAGGCGACGGCGTCGTCGAGTTCGTCGTATCCGAACCGCCGGACTTCGGCTTGGACGAAGTGGTTTGCGAAGTGAGGAACGAGTTCGGCGAGCTTGCTGTCGGCGGCCAGGGCGACCCTCCTGACCTTGCGATGATGGTCGCGGACGAAACGTACATGCCGGAGCAGGCTTCCGATGTTCTCCCATCCCGGGAAGGCGCGAGCGTGCACCACGACGCCGGCCAGTGCGTCGTGGGTTTCGAGCCAGCTGTCGGCGGTCTGTGCCAGTGCGTCGAAGTCTTGGGCGCGCAGGGGCTGTTCGACCTCGACCACGAGCACGTTGGACTCGGGCAGGAGCTGGTGGGACACGCCGGGCCCTTCGGGCAGTGAGGCGAGCCAGCGCAGGGCCTCTTCGCGATCCTGAAGGCCGAAAACGCGTACCGGACAAGGCATCAGGAAACTCGAGAGCCGGGTCGACGCCCGGATCCAGCTGATGTCGCTGACGACCGCGCATCCCTCGAACAGGCGCATGGCGCCGATCCCGATCTTGAGGTCCTCCCACCCGGCTGCCGGGGTGAACGACTGGAATTCCGGGCCGATCTCCGAAAGGATCCGGATGCGGCGGCCTTCTCTGCGGGCTTCGTCGACGAGCGGCTCGATCACCGCTTTGTAGTCGTCCTTCGACACTGTGCCGATCGCCTTGACCGCGTCGACCCCTGAGGGCACGTCTCGGGCTCTCTCAAGCATGAGGATCCTCTCTCGACGCCGGTGCGATGTGGAGGCCGGCCGACGACGGAGACGGGCGGAGAAGATGACACACCCGCATGACCGCGGCTACCCCCGCCACCGGATTCGACTCATATCGGAGCTTTCCCTGCCGTCCCATCATGGCAAGATGCCAAGATCTCCGCGACCGCGCTCTCTTTGCTCGCCCGGCCCGGCAGTTGTCAGTCGGTCCGAGGGCGCGAGGGCGTTGAAACCGGCGTCGGTGAAGGGAGCGGAGATCGTCAGCCGGGTTCGGCGGATGGTCGCCCGAGCCGCTTACAAAGGCGTTCGGCCCCGCAGCGGACAGGGCGGGATTCCCAATTCCGAGAACGAGCGCCGTGGGGCAGATGCAGGGCGGGGTCAGGCCCGTCCATACAGCCGGTCGAGGTCAACGAGTATTACCTGCCCCTGCGCTTCGGCGGCGCGTAGGGCCGGGCTGAAGCCGGCGCCGCTGAAGCAAGCCGGCCGGGTGTGGGTGACATCCTCGCCGCGGTCGGAGACGAGGTCGAGGAGCCTCCGGAGGCGTTCCACATGGTCCAGATCCATGACCCCGTCCCACCGGGCCAGGCCCACCGACAGCAGAGAGCCGTTGCGCATGCCGCCGTGGCCGCGAACGACCACTTCCGCCGCCAGGTCCGTACCGCCGGGGTGCGTGGGGTCGGGCACTGACCCGTGGGCCACCGACCTGGGACGCGCGCTGAAGGCGTTCGGGTCGGCGAAGTGGAGGGCCCAGTCACGGCAGATCTGAGCGAAGTGGGACCGGGCCACCATGGAATCGAAGCCCGGACGGGCGTGCTTCCAGACCGTGACGGGGTCCTGCTGTGCCAGGGCGGACCGATGGGGTCGCACGGCCGCGTGTTCGAAGGCCAGCAATGGCTCGGCGACGCGGAGCCTGACGAGGCTGGGCCGGAATGCGTCGGCGTCGCCGTGCAGCAGCCTGTGCTCCCGCAGCAGTCCGAGACAACGCGCGGTGTCGGTCAGAGGCGCGCCGAGGCAGTCCGCGACCTGCCCCTGGGTCGAGCACCCGGTGGCCACGGCGGAGAGGGCGGAGTGGCACAGGGCGCGGTCCTTGTGGTCGATCTCCTCCTGCAGCAGGTGGTATGCCTCGCGGAACAGGGGCTTTCCGGGGTTGAGCACGCTCCTGCACACCCAGGCGTCGAAGTCCTCCCGCCCGGCGGGTGTGTCGTCCTGGACGTAGTCGCGCCGGTAGGCGGGGGTGCCGCCGACGACGGCGTGGACGAGCACGGCGAGGCCGGTGTCGTCGAAGCCCCAGAACCGTGCCGCTTGCCGGTAGTCGAGCGGGTGCACGGTGAGGTGCAGATCGCTCAGTTCGTGCAGCGGGGAGGCTGTGCTGAAGAGCCGGTGCATGAGGGGCAGGTAGCTGCCGCTGAGCAGGAGACGGGCCTGGCCGGGGCGTCCGCCGTCGTGGCGCCGGTAGGCGCTGTGCAGGATGGAGGGAAGCGAGGGGCTCTGCCGCACCAGGTCGGGAAACTCGTCGATGACGATGGGCGTCGGACGTTTGTCTCCCAGTGCCAGGAGGTCGTCGATGGCGTCCTCCCAGCCGTGCCAGTGAGGTGGGGGAGAGGCCTTCGTGTATCGGGCGAACTCGTCGGCGAGCTGGCTCAGCGACTCGCTCTGCGTCCCTTGCTGAGCCCCGAAGTAGAAGCCTCCCAGGGACCTGGTAAGGGCCTCCAACAGGTAGGTCTTGCCTTGTCGAAGCCGCCCGCTGACGAGCCCGAGGCGGGCCTCGGGCCGGCTGTCACAGGCGAAAGTGACGAGTGCCTGCCACTCGGCGTCCCGGTCGAAGACCTTGTGTGGCTTGTCCGGGAGAGGGATGTCGGACGACGCCACGGCCATTCCCCTCGTTCGGCGGTGCTTCCGTTTCCAGTACAACGCCGGATGCCTGGCCTCGCGACACGCGGCCTGGCTGGTGACAGATGAGCACGCCGAGCTGAGCTCGGCCCTGCGGCGGCCTGCGGCCGAGCGAGGGGGCATCGGGGCCATGGCGTCGCCGCGTTTCGCACCCGCCGGTCTGCTGCTGGTGTACGACGGCTGACTTCGCGGAAGCATCCGGCTGGAACCGCCCCCCTGCCCAGCTCGACATGGTGGCCGAGACGGACCAGCTCGTGGGCCCTCTCTACTACCGCGTGCTGGTGACAGACGAGCCCATCGGCGACGAATTCACCGACGGTCTCGTCGACGCGTTCCTCTGTCGGCATGGGCTGACGACGCGGATGAGGCCCTGAATGACCGTGCCCAGCCGGGGCGCGTCGCCCCCGGCCCATCGTGACCTTCAGGATGCCGACCCAACCGTACGGACCGTTGCCGGCTCGCCACTCCCGGCCGGCGTCTTCTTCGCCATGGAGCTGATCCTGGTCACGTTCTCGGCGGAGGCGTTCGGTGCGCCGGTGCTGGCCAGCGTCACGCCGAGCATCTTCGGACGGGCCGCGTTCGGCGACGTCGCCTTCCTGAACCTGCCGGACTTCCGCATCGACGACCTCAACCTCTCCCGGCTGATGCGGGGGAGCACGGCCGGTGTACCAGGCGGGCGGCGAGCTTGGACAGGCTCCAGGTGGCGAAGGCGGTCAGGCCCCAGTCGGCGGGGGACGTCCGGGCGATCAGGCAGATGTGCTCACGCACCCGCTCACTGATTGCCTTTGGGCGTCCCCCCATTTTGGGTCCAGCGCGTCGAACCCTCGCTCGTTGAAGGCGTGGATGACATCGCGGACGTAGTCCTCGCTGACCTGCGTCAGCGAGGTGATGTCCTTGACCGTCCGGCCCTGGGCGGAGATCAGCACCACGATCGCCCGCCGCCGCACCGGATCTTTGGCGGTCCGGATGATCCGCTGCAGCGTGCGGCGCTCCTTCATGCTGACCGGCCGGACGTGCACCCGGTCGATGCCCCGCGACCAACTCCAAGATCAGGTCCTGGAGTCGGTCTGCTCGCCGTCCCGCAGCACGTCGATTACGCAGCCAATGATGCGAGCCGAGCCGCTAGCTGGTGGGGACGGTGTCCGTGAACGTGGTGCCTGCTGTGCGGTAGGCGTTCACTTTGGCGGATACCTGAGCCGGGGTCAGGGCCTGGTCCTTGACGTGGAGGACGTAGTCGACCTGTTCGTCGTAGGCGCGGGCGGTGGTGCCGGTCTGGCCCGTGAGGTCGATCAGCCACTGGTTGAAGTTGATCGACATGGGTCGTTCGGGCAGGTAGGCGGCGTCGTGGGTGCCGAAGAGCTGTCCGTCGATGTAGTACTTGATGCTGCTGTTGTCGATGGTCAGCTGCAGATCGTGCCAGCCGTCGTAGCTCTGCCGGGACTCGGTGTGCTGGTTGACGGCCTGCCAGGGGTCGGGGTTGTAGGTCTCCCAGGACGTCGTGTAGAGGATGTCGGAGGGCTCGCCCCAGCCGCCGTTGGGAAGGTACTCGAAGTCGTATTCGGAGTAGTCGTCCGCCATGGGCGCCGTGAGGTCGTTGATGGTGAAGAAGGTCTGCACGAGGTGGTCCCCGTCAGGCCCGGACACCGGCGCGCCGGCGAACTTCACCCGGGCGGCGTAGGTGCCGTTCTTGAACTTCGTCGCCTTGGTGAGGATTTCGGTCTGCTTGGTGCTCTCCGCCGTCCCCGCCGTCGAAGTCCGCAGGTTCATCACGGAGTTGCCGCCGGTGGTGGCGAAGGTGACGTTCTCCGGAGACCAGGTCGCGCCGGGCACGCCGGGCCCGCCGGCATTGGAACGCACGGTCCAGCCGTTCGCCGAGATCTTCGGGTCGCTGGAACTGGTGTAGTTGAAGTCGTCGAACAGGCTCCGTCCGTCGGCAGGAGGGTCGGTCGGCGGATCGGTGGGGGGATCGGTCGGGTCGTTGTCCCCGGGCGCCGTGCCCCATACCGTGCTGCCGGACAACTGGGCAGTGACCTTTGGCCAGTTCGCGTACGCCGTCTGGGAGGCTCCGAAGGAGTAGTCGTCGCTCTGGTTGAGCGGCTGCCAGTCCGAGCGGTAGAAGCGCAGTTGCATGTCCCCGGTGTCGGAGCCGGGAGCAAGGCTGCCCGCGCCGGAGGTGAAGCCTATGTCGAGATAGCGGTCGGCGGTGGCGGTGGGGTTGGCCAGCGTGCCGAAGGTGCCGGTGACGTTGGCACACCCCTTCACCGCCCAGGAGCAGGCGAAGCGGTAGCCGGCGCTGCTGGAGTCGGCTTTGAAGTAGTAGCGCACCTTGACGCTGGAGAGCTGGATGGTGGTGATGCCGGTGTTCTTGACCATGAACCAGGGTTCGGCCTGGTCCGCCGTCGCGCCGGTGGAGCTGGTGCGGTACTGGACGGTCACAGGCTCGCCGACGGCGCTGGCCGTGCCGGACAGAGCGACGAGACCGGCAGTCCCGGCGGCCGTCGCTGCGGCCGTGGCGACGGCGACGCGCCATCCGGTGGGGGCAGTTCTGGGCTTCATGGGGGATCCTTCCGGAGCGGGCTGATCTGCAGCGTGTTCCGTGCGGAGCAGGAATGTGCTGTGGTGCGGCTCGCGGGTGGCGACAGAGCGCGTCGAGGCGCGCACCGTGCCCCTGCAGGTGCCTCGTGGCCGGTGCGAACAGGACGCGCAGCAACTGCTCCGCGGGTCCGGTGCCCTCGCCCACGCTCAGGCAGGTGCCGACGTTGAAGGCGAAGCGGCCAAGTCGTGAGGGGGCCTTCGCAGGGTGGGGCACGGGCGAGGCGTGCGGCGGGCTCACACCTGTCTCCAGAGGTCGCGTGGGGGAGCGAGGGAGCTGTCAGCCCCGGGCTGGGCCGACGGTGAAACCAGGGGTGACGCGGTGCCGGGGGAGGGGCCCGGCGTGTGCGCGGAGGGCAGAGGCTCCTGTGGAGGCATCGCAGCGCGCTCCAACCGCGGACGTGGCGGTCACCACCCCTGCGGGTGTGCCTGCGAGCATGCGGAGCTTCACGGTCACCCCCGGTGGGAAGGCACCTGGAGACTTGTCCAGTTGGGTAACTGGTCAGGTTACCTCTTGCTGGTCGTTGAAGGTGGCATAGACCAACCGAGGCGTCAACCCCCAATGCCATACTGCTTTTTGAGATGGTCCGCATTCCAGGGCCTGCCCGCATGAGACGCGAAGTGGTTACACTGGACCTGACCAGTACGAGGTCGGTGGTAAGGGCCAGGAACGGTGCCGGGAGCGAACGGGCACGGTGGGGCGGGGATGGCGACATGAACGCAGAGGAATCGGGAGCCGTCCTGAAGCGCGAACGCGTCAGAGACCACATCCTCGAACTGATCGAATCCCTCAACCCGGGTGACGCCATCCCGTCCGAGCGCTCCCTGTGCGCCGCCCTGCACGTCTCCCGGCCAACACTGCGGGCAGCCGCCGGAGAACTCGTCGCAGCGGGTCTGCTGGTGCGCGAACACGGCCGTGGGATGTTCGTGGCACCCGAGAAGATCACACAGGAACTCATCTCCGACCACCACGCAGCCGTCCTCCCACGGGCATCCGGCACCTGGTCGAGCCGATTGCTGGAATTCACCACCATTGCGGCCGGCGCCCGCGTGGGACGCAAACTGCACGTGTCACCCGCCGCCGACATCGTGTACGTGGCCCGGCTACGACTCGTCGACAGCGCCCCCATGGCTATCGAGCACCTGCACATCCCCGCAGCCCTCGTGCCCGCACTCACCGCCGAGGAACTCGAAGCCGGAGATCTCTACGAACACCTCCGCGACCGCCACGGAGTCCAGGTCAGCGAAGCCACCCAGACGATCGAACCCACCGTCGTCAGCCAGGCCGAAGCCAGACTCCTCACCATCCCGCACCTGTCGCCCGCCCTGCTCTTCGAACGCCTCACCAGCGACACGGACAAACGGCCCGTCGAATACGTCCACTCCGTCTACCGCGGCGACCGCTACCGCATCGTCTCCCGCCTGTCCCTGGGATCGGCCGCCACCCACGAGCCCACACCATCCACCGGCCACATACCGGGAATACCGCCAGGAGCTCTGAACGAGCACACAGCCATCGCCCTCACCGCCCAAGGCACCGTCCACCCCGCCCGCTGGCCCGCGGATCCGGCCAGACGCACCTCAAGGTCATGAGGCTTCGCCCCCGAAGGGTGTGCCCCATATCTTCGGTCGCGGTGCGGCGCGGCTCCAGCAACTCACCGGCCGGCAGCCTCATGCGTGGTCGGTAATCACCTGCTCGTTGGCGCCGGCCGACACGCACGCGACCGCTTCCCTCTCTGGCAGGGCCTGTCGCGGCGGGTTCAGGGCGTCTCGGTCGCGCACCGCGCCTTCCTGGCGGCCGCCGTCCTGCCGCCCGCTGAACACGAGGAGTTACCGCTTTTCGCAGATGCTGGGCCGTCGCTGGAGACGACTCGGGCCGGGCGGCACGCGAAGCGCCTGTTCGAGACCGTCCACGAGCACACCGGCGCGGGCCGCAGCATCAGCGCGATCCCTGTGAACTCGGCTTGAACCGGCGCACCGTGCACAAGTACGCCCGCGCCACCGGCCGGCAGGAGGTGGTCCGTCGTCCCCGGTTGCACCCACCCACGGCCCTTGCGTCCTACCGCTGGCCGCCAAGGGTTACCGCGGGCACTACCAACGCGTCGAAGTCGCCGTCGCGTCCTGGCGTGAGACGAACGGCACGCCGGCCCCGCAGACACGTGCACCCTCACCCCTCCAGGTCGCCCGATGGATCATCACTCCGCCCGAACGTCGGCACCTGGACGCCCAGGAACGGCTCCGCCTGCTGTTCGCTCACTGTCCGGAACTGGCTGACATCCACGAACTGGTGCGCGAGTTCGCCGCCATGCTCGACCAGCACGACGCCATTGAACTGCCTGGCTGGCTCGAAAAGCTCGCCACCTTCGGACATCCCACCCTGGCGGGCCTGGCGAAGGGGATCCAGCCGCGGGTTGCCGTCAGCCGGCGCACGAGAATGCCGTTGATCACCCCTGCGGTGACCCTTCCGCCGTCTCTCGTTTCGCATGCCCGGAAAGATGGTCGGACACCGCCCGGAGCGGGGCCGCCGGTGCGTCTCACATTGCTGGCTCCAGGCGATGTCAACTGTTGGCGCACCAGGGGCACCGACGGCGGGACTACAGGGCGGCGATGACGTCGGCAGAGGTCATCGGCAGCGAAAACATCGGGAAGTCGTAGGAGATGGCGTTGTCGTGCTCCTCCTGCGAGACGGCGGCGACGCAGTCGGTCAGGGTGATCACTCGGAAGCCGTGCTCGTAACCCGTGCGCATGGTCGACTCCACGCAGCAGTTGGTGAGGAAGCCGCCGAGGATGATCGTGTCGATGCCCTTGCTGCGAAGGATGAAGTCGAGGTTCGTGCTGGCGAAGGTGTCGAGCCCGCGCTTGCCCTCGATGACGATGTCCCCGTTCACCGGAGTCAGCTCGTCGACGATGGCCGCGCCCCACGTGCCCTTCACGAACGCCTTCCCGTCCACCACGCCTTTGAGGATTCCGTAGGGGTGTCGGGTCAGCTCGCCGTAGCCTTCCGCGAACGTGATGGGCGCGTGCATGATCGGCACTCCGGCCCGCCGGGCGGTGTCGACCACGGCGACGGTGTTGGCAAGCATGCCGGTGCGCTGCATGACGTCGGCGACCGCCCCGTGCAGCACGCCGCCGTCGCTGGTGAACTCGTTCTGGTACTCGATGAGCACGATTGCGGTCTTGGCCGGGTCGAGCTCGAGCTTGTCGGTCATGGCGCCACCTGATTTCCGCGTCTTCGAGGCTAGGGGCCTCTGTGTCCTGAGGCACAGCGAGGAGCACGATAGCTGCTTGTCCGACAAACAGACAAGAAGCTATCGTGTGCCGTATGACGATCTCGCCGGTATCGCGCGTGCCCCTGAGTCTGGACGTGGCTCAGCGCCTGCGGGCGGCCATCCTCGACGGCACCTTCCCCGCCGAGACCGAGCTGCCCACGGAGACCGAACTCGCCCAGTCCTTCGGTGTCGGGCGGTCCACCATCCGCGAAGCGCTCCGGGTGTTGCAGGCGCACGGCCTGATCAGCGGCGCGGATACCGTCTCCACCGCGCGTCCGCGCGTCACCCACGAGCGCACGGCGGGCGCGGCGGGCCTGGCGTTGAGTACCGCGTTGCAGGTCGGCGCGATCCCGCTGGGGGACCTGGTGGCGCTTCGCATGCTGCTGGAGGCGCAGGCGATACGGCAGACCACCTCCGTGCCCGATGCGGCTAGGGCCTGCCTGGCGACCATGGCGGCAGCGGTGGAGAACACCGACATCCATACCTTCCACGCAGCTGACGTGGACTTCCACGTGCAACTCGCCTATGCCGGCGGTAATCAGGCGGTGGGGTTCGTCATCGGCGTGCTGCGCGACTGCATCGCCGGCTACCTGCTCGACGCGCTCGCCGCGGTGGCCGATCGGGGCACGGTGCTCGCGCGTCTGCTGGCCGAACACCAGGCGATCGTCGACGCGCTGGACGCAGGCGATTCCGACCGAGCCGCCGAGCTGGTCGTGGCTCACGTCCGCGGTTTCTACGAGCCGGAGACACCATGACCGAGGTTGTCGCGGACGTCGCCGCCGCCCTGGCCGCCGCGCTCCCGGGCCGGGTGGTCACCGACCGGAACGCGATGGAGGCCTACCGGCGTGACCAATGCCTGTTGGCTCCCGCGGGGCGCCCGGCGGCGGTGGTATGTGCCCGCTCGACCGATGACGTGATCGCCGCACTGTGCACAGCCGGCGACCATCGCGCCCCGGTGGTGACCCGGGGGGCTGGCACCGGGTTGGCCGGCGCGGCCAATGCGATCGACGGCTGCGTCGTACTCTCGCTCGCCGCGATGGACCGGATCCTGGCCCTTGACGTGGCCGGCCGGACGGCAACCGTCGAGCCGGGCGTGGTCACCGGCGATCTCGACGCCCGCGCCCGCGAGCACGGCCTGTGGTATCCGCCGGACCCCGGCAGCAAGGCGATCTCCACCATCGGCGGCAACCTGTCGACCAACGCAGGCGGCATGTGCTGCGCCAAGTATGGGGTCACCGCGGACCATGTCGCCGCGCTGACGGCCGTGCTCGCCGATGGCCGTGTGATCCGTACCGGTCCGCCGACCCGCAAGAACGTCACCGGGCTCGACCTCACCCGGCTCCTCGTCGGCTCCGAAGGCACCCTAGCGGTGATCGTGGACGCCACCGTGCGACTGCGACCGCTCCCGACGGCGACGGCGACCGCAGTGGCCGTGTTCCCGACACCCCAACAGGCAGTCGACACCGTGCTGCAGATCGCGACGGTCGCCGACCCAGCGGTGGTGGAGCTCATGGACCGCACCTGCATTCGCGCCGTCAATCGCCTGACACGTATGGGGTTGGACGAGTCGGCCGGGGCGCTCCTGCTCATCCAGTGCGACGGGCCGTCCGCCGATCAGGAAGCCGTCACCTGTGCCAGGCTGGCTGAGGCCGGCGGTGCCACCGAGGTGCTGCACACCGCCGACCCGACGGAAGGTGAGATGTTCATGCAGGCCAGACGAACGGTGTACCCGGCGCTGGAGAGACTGGGCACCACGCTGCTCGACGACGTCGGCGTCGCGGTCCAGGACCTTCCCCGTTTGCTTGGCGCGATCGAGCGAACTGCCGCCGACCACGGCGTGCTGGTCGGCACCTTCGGCCACGCCGCCGACGGCAATTTGCATCCGACCATCGTCTACGACGCCACCGACCGTGACGCCGCTGATCGTGCCGGTGCCGCGTTCGACGACATCGTGGCCGCCGCGCTCGCGCTCGGCGGCACGATCACCGGCGAGCACGGCGTGGGCTCGCTCAAGACGCGCCACCTCGACGCACAACTCGGTCCTACCGAGCGGGAGCTGATGACGGGCATCAAGGCCGTCTTCGACCCCGAGGGCATCCTCAACCCGGGTCGCGCGTATTAGGGGTCATTCAAACGAACGCCCCTGTCTCACGTTCGGTGGCGACGGACCAGTGCCGGTGTCCTCGTTGCCGTCCGTGCACACGCATGCTGGTGTAGCCCACGCACGGCTGCGGCCACACGATTCGGGAGCAGGTGCCCGGGGTGCTTGAGCGGTACCAGGGTGCACTGTTCGCCCGACCCAGTCACGACAGCCGTGTCAAAGGCCGGTCCGGACGCTGTGACTGCCGAGCCGCAGGCGGTTGCGGATCTGGTCGGCCCTCCCGGAGACCGGTCTGGGCGGTACCGCTTGGGCAGCCTGCAGTATCCGAAGCTTCGAGATTGTGATCGGCGGCCGGAGACGGTGAGGTGGTGGGGCGTGGACTCGTCGTCATGGAGCGTCGGTCTGTTGAGTGGGCTCAAGCCGTCGCCTCGGGTTCCTTGTGTGCCTACTACTTCCACGACGGACCCGGCGACACCTCGCCGGCCCTCACCGTCGGCCATGCCGCCGACCTTGCCGAGCGGACAAGGTACACAGTGCGCCCGGAGGCCCGGAGCGCCGCTGCTGTGCTCGTCAGCGCCCTCGACGGCCTCGCCACTGTGTTCGAGCAGTGGTTCCTGCACACCGGGGGCACGCTGCAGCAGGTCCTGGCCACCTACACCCGCGACCACGCAGCCCCTGAGGGAGCCGGGGGAGGAGTCGGTCCAGGGCTCGCATTCGTCGATGCCGGTGGTCAGTCGGCCCTGTTCCGAGGTCAGAACGGGCCATGAAGACTGCCCAGCCTGTCGGTCAGGCGTAGGTTCTCGGAGTAGTCGACCGGGCAGGCGATCACGGAGACCGTGTCGTCGTCCAAGGCGCGGCGCAGCACGGGCAGCAGTTGGTCGGCGGTCTCGATCCTGTAGCCGCGCGCGTCGAAGCTTTCGGCGTGGGCGACCAGGTCCGGGTTGGTGAACCGGGTGTGGCTGTGACGGCCGAGTTCGAGTTCCATCTTCCAGGTGATCAGGCCGTATTCCTCGTCCACCAGGACGAGGACGACCAGTGGCATGCGTTCGCGGACAGCGGTCTCCAGTTCCTGGGAGTTCATCAGGAACGAGCCGTCGCCCATCATTGCGAGCACTCGCCGGTCCGGTCGCGCGAGCTTGGCGGCGATGGCGCCCGGCAGTGCGAAACCCATGGTGGACAGACCGTTGGAGACCAGGCAGGGTGTCCGGCTCGTAGGTGGGGTACAGGCGCGCCATCCACATCTTCCCTGCGCCGGTGTCCGCGAGCACGATGTCGTGGCGGCGCAGTCGACGGGGGCTGTCCGGGGCTTTGCCGCGGACAGCCCCCGCGTGATGCGAGGGTGTGCTGCCTCCCTCAGTGACAGCTGGTGGTGCCACTGTCGCTGTAGGTCTTGCCGGCCTCGGGCACGAACTGCCAGTCGTAGCTGTTGGCGTGCAGGGTGAACTTGAGCACGCCATAGGTGTCACTGTTGCGGGCTTCGCTGTTGGGCCGGATGGTACCGAAGCTGTAGTGGCTGGCGCCGCCCATGCCGGCGACGAAGTGCCGGATACCGCGGGTGGTGTCGAGCCGACCGCTGGGGTTCATGGGAGCGAACCGCTCGTACTGGTGGTTGTGGCCGGCCACGATCACGTCGGCGTTGTTGTCGTACAGCGCCTGGACGAGAGGTCCGGTCGAGGTGTCGGGAGCGTGGTTGGCGCCCGAGGTGAACCGCGGCTTGTGCCAGTAGGCGAGGGTGCACGGCTTGGCGCCGGCGGCCAGGTCCGAGCGCAGCCACTGCTCCTGCGGGGAGCCGACGGCCATGTTGACCTCGGAGTTCAGCGAATCCACATGCCAGTTGCCGAGGTCGTAGGAGTAGTAGCCCCGACCGGACGGGCCGGCGTTGGCGCCGAAGTAGTTGTAATAGCCGGTGGCGCCGGAGGTGTTGTAGTCGTGGTTGCCCGGTGCCGGCCTGGTGCGGGCCTTGTGCCGGCCCCACGTCGGGTCGTAGTAGGTGGCGAACTCCGTGGCGGTGCCGCTGTCGTAGACGTTGTCCCCGGCGGTGAACACGGTGCCGGGGATGCTGTCCAGCAGGTTGGCGGTCGCGCTGTCGCCCGTGCCGGAGTTGGAGATGTCGCCGACGCCGACCAGCACCGGTCGCCCGAGGGCGGCGGGGTGGTGCAGGTGGTGATCACCACCTGCGGGGCGTCGGCGCCGCTCTCCCGCGAGTCGTAGTAGGCGCCGTCGTTGTTGGGGGAGGTTGCGCCGATGCTGAACGTACCGTTGTCGGTCACCAGCGAGGTCACGTCGATCTCGTACCAGGTGTCCCTGACGACCGAGCCGAGTGTGCCCAGGGTGTTGCCGTCGACGGCGGGCTTGTTGTTCCAGGTCGTGCCGGTCTCCGACCACATGGTGTTGGTCATCGCCTTGAACGTGCCGCCATTGTTGCTGCCGTTGTTGCCGCTGATGGTGCGGATGCGCAGCTTGGCGCTGGTCACCGGATCGGTGACGCCGCTGGCGGTGAACTTCAGGAACGACTGCCGGACCGGCGAGTTGTCGACCACGAACTGGGGCGAGGCGCCGTAGTTGGTGGACGGAGTGCTGCCCTGTACGTAGGTGTCGGCGACCGGCGTGAACGTAGTCGTGGCTGCAGTGGCCGTGGGAGCGGTCGTGAGCAGGGCCGCGACGGCGGCGGTCGTCAGCGCGACCGCTCCACTCGCGGTGCGGCACGTCACTCGAGTAGGCGGTCGGTGCGCGCGGATGGCGGTGGCCGCCCAGGCTCCGCCATCCGCGCCGGAAGATGTGGTGCGTCAGCTGACGGTGAAGCTGCCCTTCATGCCCTTGTCGGCGTGGTCGGCGATGCCGCACTTGTAGGTGTACGTGCCGGGCTTGGCCAGGGTGATGACGGCCTCTCCGGTGGTTCCGGGCTTGACCGGGCTGACCTCGCCGACTTCCCTGCCGTCGGGGCCGAAGATCTCCAGCTCGTGCTCGGTTGTGCCCTGATTCTCCAGCTTGAACTCGATCTTCTCGCCGGCCTTGGCGGTGAGGGTGTCCAGTCCTTCGAGCTGGTGCTCCTTGGCTTCGACCTCGACCTCGCGGTCGTATGCCTCCTCTTCGGCCTCTGTGTTCGCCTTGGCGCCCTCGACGGTGATCTTCTGGCGGATGCCGTCGCCCGTCTGGCCGGGCTTGCAGGCAATCTCGTACGTGCCGCCGCCCAGCTCGACCTGCATGTCGCGGGAGGTACCGGGACCGATGTTCTCGACCTCGCTGACGATGCGGTCGTAGGCGCCGTCGTGCTTGCCGTAGACGTAGACCTCGGTCGCCTTGTCGCCCTTGTTGGTGACGGCGAAGGCGATCTTGCCGGTCTTCAGCTCCGTCTTGGCGACCTTGCAGGCGGTGTCAGTGGCGGTGATGGCCACCTTGTCGCTTGCGGAGCCACTGGAGTTGTTGCCGCCGCAGGCGGCGAGGAGGGGGAGGGCGAGGACGGCGGTGACCAGGATGGGGAGCGTGCGAGACGTGCGCATAGGTGATCTCCGAACGAGCGGTGGGGCGGGAAAGGGTGCTGCGTGGGGAGTCAGCGGTCGGCCGGAGCACCGGCAGGGGCCGGGGTGTTGCTCCGGCCAGGGAGGAAGAACACGGTCATCACCGGGAGGATGTAGGCGAGCCAGGCGGCAACCTCGTACCAGGTGGAGGCTGGGCTGAAGTTGACCGTGCCCTTGAGCAGGGTGCCGTACCAACCGTCGGGTGGAACGGCGCTTGAGACGTCGAAGGCGATGTTGTTCAGCCCTGGCAGGACGCCTGCCTCCTGCAGGTCGTGGACGCCGTAGGAGAAGACCCCGGCAGCGACGACGACCAGGGCGGCACCGGTCCAGGTGAAGAACCTGGCGAGGTTGATCTTCACGGCGCCGCGGTAGAAGAGGTAGCCCAGGACGACGGCGCTGACCAGGCCGAGACCAGCGCCGAGAAGGGGGGCAGTGCTCTGGCCGGTGGCTTGTACGGCGGTCCAGATGAAAAGGGCTGTCTCGAGCCCCTCCCGGCCGACCGCGATGAACGACGTGAGGACCAGGGCCAGGGTGCCCATTGCGAGGGCGGCGTCGAGCCTGCCCTGCAGTTCGGCCTTCAGGTGCCGTGCAGTGCGGCGCATCCAGAAGACCATCCAGGTGACAAAGCCGACCGCGACGATCGACAGGCTGCCACCGAAAGCCTCCTGGGCCTCGAAGGACAACTGGGAGGAGGAGAAGGTGAGCACGGCACCGAAGGCGAGACTGAGGGTCACGGCGGCTAGCACGCCGGCCCACAGAGGCGCGAGCCTGTCACGGTGGTCACTCTTGACCAGGTAGGCGACCAGGATGCCCACGACGAGGGATGCTTCGAGTCCCTCGCGCAGGCCGATGAGGTAGTTGGCGAACACAGCGCGGACAGTAAATGAGGTAAGCCTTACCTATCAAGTTTCTGTGCGTCAGAATCTCGGTGAGGTCACGACGCGGTCACTCTGTCCACGGAGGAGTTCGCCGCCGACCGGCACGCGTCCGTGAACCCGCAAAGACCCACCTCAAGATCATCGGGTGCGGCGCCGGGCGGGCTCATACGGATGCGATGGACTGCAAGGGGCAAGGCGACTGCCAGGACATGGCTGCCGCGACCTGGCCGCCGCCGCGGATGTCGATTTCCTCGGGATTGAGCGAGTCCTAGGGCCGGCGACTCATGACGGCCGCGGTGCCCGTCGAACTTCGCCGTCCCACCGCTGCGATGGCGGTGCCTTCGAGTTGCTCGGCCTCGCGCCACATCTGCACCGCCACCCGCGTCAGCGTGTGCCGGTGCGTGTCGAGGCCCCATGCGCTGGACGGGGTAGCGGGACCCCGGAGCCTCGCGCGGGCGCACCACAGCCGACCGCGGAGTGCCCCACTCCCCTCC
Source organism: Streptomyces sp. NPDC025638 (assembly GCF_055558775.1). Classification (NCBI taxonomy): domain Bacteria; kingdom Bacillati; phylum Actinomycetota; class Actinomycetes; order Kitasatosporales; family Streptomycetaceae; genus Streptomyces; species Streptomyces sp. NPDC025638. Next base: position 303,370 of record NZ_JBVHLX010000014.1, read on the forward strand.
ATCCAGGCCCGACCGACCGCATCCGGTCTCACCCCCTCGGGGAGATACTGCCGCATGCGAATGCCGAAGCCGCGACGTGACGGGCGCGCGGTCGGCAGGGAGGGGAAAACGATCATGCAGACCAACGACGTGCAGTTGATTCGGGCCTTCACCGCAGTTACGGGGGGACGCAGTCAGGACACCAGCCCGAACGAGGTCGCCGGGATCCAGCAGGCCAACTTCGACCTCATCATCGAAGGGGAAGCGGGGGACGCCGTCGGAGACGCGGAGATGGCCTACACGCTGTACCTCAGCGCGGCGTCAACGTCGGGCGGCGTCACGGCGTTCGCGCGGCAACGGCTGGCGGAGAGGGTGGCCGATGGCAGCTTCGGGTGGTCCGTCACCCCCACGAAGAACGATGGCTACCTTCTGCGCCGCGTTATCACCGTGAACGCCAGCGACTTCCCCGAGGGAGACGTGTACCAATTCACGATCACCCTCAGGACCAAGAACGGCATCCTCACCACAACGAAGAGCGACGAGTTCGTGACGATCTGAGCTGACAAAGGCAGCCGCCCCTGCGCCCGCTCACCAGGCGCGGGGCGGCCAGTCTTAGAGGTCCTAACAAAGGCGTTGCACGTGCCGGTAGGTGATCAGGCAGGTGGCGAGGCCGAGGAAGGCCTCGTGGATGTCGTCGCGTCGTTCCCATCGGATGCGCAGGCGGCGGAAGCCGTGCAGCCAGGCGATCGTTCTCTCGACGACATATCGGAAGATGCCCAGGCCAGAGCCGTGGGGCTGGCCTCGTTCGGCGATAACCGGGCGGATGCCTCGCTCCCACAACAGGCGTCGGTACTTGTCGTGGTCGTAGCCGCGGTCGGCAAGTAGGGCATCCGGCCTGCGCCGTGGTCGGCCCACGACCCCGGGCACCGCAGGGACCTTGTCGAGCAGGGGCAGCAGCTGTGTGACGTCGTTGCGGTTGCCGCCGGTCAGCGACACCGCGAGCGGGATGCCCTGGCCGTCGACAAGGACGTGGTGCTTGCTGCCCGGGCGTGCGCGGTCGACCGGGCTGGGAACGCTTTTGGGCCCTGCGAGCCGCCCGTACGTGGGAGGAGTCGATCACCGCCCGGGACCAGTCCAGCTTCTTCGCCGACCGTAGCTTCTTCAGCAGCAGCACATGCAGTTGGTCCCACACTCAGGCCTCGTTCCACGCGGCCAGGCGCCGCCAGCAGGTCATGCCCGAGCCGAAGCCCAGTTCCTGGGGCAGGTACTCCCATTGGATACCGGTGTGCAGCACGAACAGGATCCCGCACAATGCCTGTCGGTCCGGTATCCGCGGCCGGCCCTCGACCAGCTTTGGCCCCGGCTCGGGCAGCAACGGCTCTATCAGCGACCAGAGTTCGTCCGACACGATCCACGGCCGCGACTGTCTCTTCCCCACGGCCAGACCAACGAGCGAACAGGCCAACAGTCACATGATCAACCACTTCTGTTAGGGCCTCTAAGCGCAATGCCGTGACTCTGCTGGTGATGTTGGTAAGTCGCTGACGGCTGGCGGTGTGCGGTGCTTGGCTGGGAGTGTGCGGGGGTGGCGTCGTCGGTGGAGGTGGTC
>NZ_JBVHLX010000015.1:0-240396 GCF_055558775.1 Streptomyces sp. NPDC025638
GGAGACGGTGTAAGACCTCAACGGGAGTCCTCCCGGACGGGGCGGTCGTCGGTGAAGCAGGAACCCCAGCGGGAGACCGCTGGAACCCTCCGCCTCTAGGCGGGGGAGCAAGCCAAGACTGGTCTCCCTGCGGCCACGTCGTCCCGGTCCAGCCCCGCTTCGCGGGCCTTCGCCGCCCGCTCCTCCAGCTCCGCCCGCAGAGGGGAGTCGGCCGGGGCGGTGCTCAGCGTGCCCCGTACGAAGGTGCCGAGTCCGCGCCGGTCTTCGACCAGTCCCTCGCGTTCGAGCTCGCGATCGGACTTGAGAACGGTGTTCGGGTTGATGGCGGTCGCCTCCACGACCTCGCGGCCACCGTGGGCAGCTTGTCGCCGGGCGCCAACAGGCCCAGGCGGAAGGCCCGTTTGGTGATAAGGGACGGCATCAAGCGGGCCGTCCCTTATGAGAGGTATGACAGGTGTGGCAGATGTCAGGTCTCGGTCCTGTACATCAGATCGGTCTCGTGCGTCACGAACCCGAGCCGCTCGTACACCGACACCGCGGACTTGTTGTCGGCGTCGACATACAGCATCGCCGTGGACAGTCCCTGCGCGGCCAGATGCCGCAGGCCGATCGTGGTGAGGGACTTGCCGAGCCCGCCGCCCTGTGCGCCCGGGGCCACCCCGAGGACGTACACCTCGCCGATGCCCTCCGCGGCGTGCACCTTGGTCCAGTGGAAGCCGACCAGCACGCCCTCCCGCTCGGCGAGGAAGAAGCCGGCCGGGTCGAACCACGGCTCGGACATGCGGTCGTCCAGGTCGCGCTGGGTGAGGGAGCCCTGCTCCGGGTGGTGCGCGAAGGCGGCGGCGTTCACCGCGAGCCAGGCCGCGTCGTCCTGCCCCGGCACGAACGTGCGCACGGTCACGCCGTCGGGCAGCTTCGGCTCGGGCAGCTCCAGATCGGTCAACGACCGCCGCATCTGGCGTAGTTCACGGAACAGGGTCAGCCCCAGGACCTGGGCGAGGTGCCGGGCCGCGGAGTGCCCGCCGTGCGCCCACACCCGCAGCCGCTTGCCGGACGCGGCCAGCAGGGCCGAGCCGAGCGCCCGCCCGTGTCCGTGCCCGCGGTGCGAGGGATGTACGACCAGTTCGGCGGCCGGCGCCTCCACCGGATCGGTGTCCTCCAGTTGGGCGTAGCCGACGAGTTCGCCGTCCACGGTCAGCAGCAGATGGGAGACGCCCTCGCGCGCGCCTCCGCGCAGTTGCAGCCGCCCCTGCTCGGACACCGGATGCTGACCGTCGGACCGGGCAGCCTCCGCGAGCAGTCCGACCACGGCCTCGGCCTGGTCCGGGGAGAGCTCGGAGAAGGTCTCGATGGAACGGGAGTGGAAGGGCCGTACGGTGTCGTCGTCGCTGGTCATGCGTATGAGGGTACGGCGCGGCCCCCGCAAAGTGGCGGCAAAGGAATAGGCAAAGGGAAACCCGGATGTAACCCTGAACCCCCTGTCGCGCTACGCGCGTTGACTCTAGGCTGCGCCCGATCGGACACTCACCACAGCAGACCCACAGGGGGGTCCCATGCCGGCCACGTCCCCATCGCCACGCCCCGCCAGACGCCGTACGTATGCGTTGCTGGCGGCCGCGGCGAGCCTCGCCACCGCCGCCGCACTGGCCGCCGCGCTGCCCGCGGACGCGCACGACAACAAGGGCGGCGGACATCTGCCGAGCCGTTACCAGGACGTCCAGCTCCTCTCCTTCAACGACCTGCACGGCAACCTCGAACCGCCGGCCGGTTCCTCCGGCCGGGTCGCCGAACTCCAGGCGGACGGCACGACGAAGAACATCGACGCGGGCGGCGTCGAGTACCTCGCCACCCATCTGCGCCAGGCCCGCCAGGGCCAGCCGTACTCCATCACCGCGGCCGGCGGCGACATGGTCGGCGCCTCCCCGCTCATCTCCGGCCTGTTCCACGACGAGCCCACCATCGAGGCGCTCAACAAGCTGGACCTGGACGTCACATCCGTCGGCAACCACGAGTTCGACGAGGGCGCCAAGGAACTGGCCCGGCTGCAGAACGGCGGCTGCCACCCGACGGACGGCTGCTACTCGAACGAGGGGTTCTCGGGCGCGGACTTCCCCTACCTGGCCGCGAACGTCCTCGACGAGAAGACCGGCAAGCCGATCCTCAAGCCGTACTGGGTCTGGAAGAAGAAGGACGTCAGGATCGGCTTCATCGGCGTCACGCTGGAGGGCACCCCGAACATCGTCTCCGCCGACGGGGTCAAGGGCCTGAAGTTCAAGGACGAGGTCGAGACGATCAACAAGTACGCCAAGGTGCTCCAGCGCCAGGGCGTGAAGTCGATCGTGGCGCTGATCCACGAGGGCGGCTTCCCCGCCTCCTCCTCGTACAACTACAACTGCGACTCGCCGGGCGCCGGTGACGGCATCTCCGGCCCGATCGTCGACATCGCCAAGAACGTCACCCCGGCCGTGGACGCGCTCGTCACCGGCCACACCCACACGGCGTACGTGTGCACCATCAAGGACCCGTCGGGCAAGCCGCGCATGGTCACCTCGGCCGCGTCCTTCGGCCGCCTCTACACGGACACCACACTGACGTACGACCGTTGGACGGGTGACATCGCCCGTACGGCCGTGAAGTCCGCGAACCACGTGGTCACCCGGGACGTTCCCAAGGCGCCCGACATGACCGCGCTGATCGGCAAGTGGAACACCCTGGCCGCCCCCATCGGCAACCGCGCCATCGGCTACATCTCCGCCGACATCAACAGCACCGGCACCGAGTCCCCGATGGGCGACCTGATCGCGGACGCGCAGCTGGCGTACGGCAAGGAGCTGGACCCGGAGACCGACCTCGCGCTGATGAACCCGGGCGGTGTCCGGGCGGGCCTGACCTACGCGGCCAAGGGCGCCGAGGGCGACGGTGTCGTCACCTACGCCGAGGGCTTCACCGTCCAGCCCTTCTCCAACACGGTGAACCTGCAGAGCTTCACCGGGACCCAGCTGATCCAGGTGCTCAAGGAGCAGGTGAGCGGCGCGAACGCGGCCGCCCCGAAGATCCTCCAGCCCTCCGCCGGCCTGACCTACACGCTGGACCTGACGAAGACGGGCGCGGACCGGGTGGTCACCGACTCGATCCGGCTGAACGGCGCCGCCATCGACCCCGCCGCCACCTACCGCGTCGCCACCAACAGCTTCCTCGCGGGCGGCGGCGACGGCTTCCCCACCCTCGGACAGGGCACGGGCGACCTCGTCGGCACGGACGACCTGACCGCCCTGGAGAAGTACCTGACGGCCAACTCCTCCGCCACCGCGCCGATCGCGCCGCCGGCCGCCGACCGGATCACGATCGTGCAGTAACACCTGTGTGAACAGCGTTTCGGTTCCGAAATGACCCTGAGAATTGATCTCAGGGTCATTTCATCGAGGCGCCCCGGTGAAGAAGTTCCAAAAACCCTCCCCCTTCTGGGGACCGGCGGGTGTCTGGCCGGGCGTCGCCGCGCAAGGCGGTCAGGAGGTCGTGGGCGTCCAGTCGCCCAGCCAGTCCGCGACCTCCTGGTCCGCGGCCTGGGCGTCCGTCAGCTGCGGGTGGTTGGTGCCGGCGGCGCCCGCCCCGGCGCCGGTGTTCCTGTACGACGCTCATGGGACCGAGCTTCAGCTGACGAGTTTCCGCGGGATCGACGCCGATGGCCACCTCCCGGAGACCATGTATGTCGAGCCGGTGAAGTCCGATCCCAGGGGACCCCGCATCCTGTGCACCTTCATTCGGCGTTCCGCAGACCCGCAGATCCTGGTGGTCGGGGTCTTCCGGCAGTGACAGGGCCCGGCTGAGTCGGTCACGGCATCTCCGGCGGAGCCGTAGGCGCCCCCGGCAGTCGTACCGTTGCCGTCGTGCCGCCGCCCTTCGCGTGCGACAGGGTCACCTCGCCGCCGGCCTGCTGGACCGTGCGGGCGACGATGGACAGGCCCAGGCCCGAGCCCGGCAGGGCCCTCGCGCTGGGGGAGCGCCAGAAGCGGTCGAAGACGTGGGGGAGTTCGTCCTCGGCGATGCCGGGGCCGTGGTCGCGGACCGTGAGCACGCCCTTCTCCAGGACCACGTCGATCGTGCCGCCCTCGGGGCTGAACTTCACCGCGTTGTCGAGGATGTTGACCACGGCACGTTCCAGGGCCGACGGTTCCGCCCGTACGTACCAGGGCTGCACGTCCGCCGTGATCGTCAGCTCCGGGCCGCGCAGACGGGCGCGGACCATGGCCGCCTCCACCGTGTCGTGGAAGGCGACCACCTGGACGCGCTCGCCGCGCTGGCCCGCCGAGCGGGACAGCTCCTGCAGGTCGCCGATGAGCGAGGCCAGCTCCGTCATCTGCGCCTTCACCGAGGCGAGCAGCGCCTTGCGGTCCCCCGGCGGGAGAGGGCGGCCCGTCTCCTCGCTCCGGGTGAGGAGTTCGATGTTCGTGCGCAGCGAGGTCAGGGGGGTGCGGAGTTCGTGGCCCGCGTCCGCGATCAGCTGTTGCTGTAGCTCGCGGGAGCTGGCCAGGGCCGTGGTCATCGAGTTGAACGAGCGGGACAGGCGGGCGATCTCGTCGTTGCTGTCCTCCTCGACCGGGATGCGGATGCCCAGGTCCTCCGTGCGGGCGACGTGTTCGACCGCCTCGGTGAGCTTGTCGACGGGGCGCAGGCCCGCCCGGGCGACGGCCAGACCGGCGGCTCCGGCGCCGATGACTCCGACACCGGAGACGAGGAGGAGGATCAGGGCGAGGTCGTTGAGCGTGGACTCGGTGCTCTTGAGGGGTACGGCCGCCATGATGGCGTAGCTGGTACTCGTGCCCGTGGTCGGGTCATTGATGGTCAAGGGCACGGTCATCACGCGCACCGCGTTGCCGTCCTGGTCCGTTCCGTTGCGGAAGATCCCCTGATGGCTGCTCGCGTTCTTGATCACGTCCTTGTCGGCCTGGGTGACCTTGATCCTGCCCACCGAGGTCAGGAAGAGGCAGGGCGTCCCGTCCGGCTGGACCACCTGGGAGTAGGTGTTCCGGTAGCCGCCGTTGAATATGTTCTGCGGCGTCTGCGTGCAGTTGTTGAGCGCGTCCGCGAACTGGTTGACCTGTTGTTGTTCGATGGGCCCCCGCGTGAACTGGGCCTTCCGCAGGTCGTTGTTGAGCTGGTCGTACAGCTTCCCCTGCACGATGAACCAGCAGGTGACCGCCACCGCCGCCACCGCGAACGCCACCGCCGCCGCCACCAGCATGGACAGCCGTGCCCTGATCGGCAGCGCCCGGAACCGGCGCGCGAGCATGTTCACTCCGCCGCACCCTGTCGCAGCACGTACCCCACGCCCCGCACCGTGTGCACCAGTCGCGGCTCGCCGCTCGCCTCGGTCTTGCGGCGCAGGTACATGACGTAGACGTCCAGGGAGTTCGAGGACGGCTCGAAGTCGAAGCCCCACACCGCCTTCAGGATCTGCTCACGGGTGAGGACCTGGCGCGGGTGTGCCATGAACATCTCCAGCAGGGTGAACTCCGTGCGGGTCAGTTCCACCTGGCGCCCGCCCCGCGTGACCTCACGCGTCGCGAGGTCCATGCGCAGGTCGGCGAAGGTGAGCGCCTCGTCCTCCTGGACCGCGCCCACCACGGCCGCCGCGTACGAGCTGCGCCGCAGCAGCGCGCGGATACGGGCGAACAGCTCGTCCAGCTCGAACGGCTTGACCAGGTAGTCGTCGGCGCCCGCGTCGAGCCCGGTGACCCGGTCGCCGACCGTGTCGCGGGCCGTCAGCATCAGGATCGGTGTCGTCTCGCCCGCGCCGCGGATGCGGCGGGCCGCCGTCAGCCCGTCCATCCGGGGCATCTGGATGTCCAGGACCACCAGGTCGGGCTTGTACACGGTCGCCTTCTCCAGGGCGTCCGCACCGTCGACCGCGACCTCGGTGTCGTACCCCTCGAAGGCAAGGCTGCGCTGGAGTGCTTCGCGCACGGCCGGCTCGTCGTCGACGATCAGGATGCGCTGGGGGTCACGGTCGCCATCGGCGGGACTCATCGCTCGCGGTTCCTCGGGGTGGGGTGGGGTGCGGTGGGGTGCGGCGGGGTGCGAATGGGGTGGTCGTCGGTGGGGCGTCGGTGGGGCGTCTCTCAGCGTCGCATGTTTCGGGGCCGTGGGGCACGCGCGACCGTGGGCGCGGGATGATCAGCCGCGCATCGCGGTCAGCCGCTTCAGCGGAACCTTGTGGCGGTGCGGGCGGGCCGCGGGCAGCCGCAGGCCCATCATCTGGGGGGCCGCGACCTCCGGGGGCCGGGCCGCCGCGGCCGGGGCGTGCAGCTCGTACGCCACCTGGAGGGCCAGGGCGATGCCGGCCGGGTCATGGGAAACGGCCACGGGGTGCGAAACCTGCTTGATCATGACGTACTCCCTACTGCCCGCGCGGGGCCTGTCAGCTGGTGGAGCCCGCCCGCAGCTTGGCCAGGTCGGACTTGACGGTGTTGATGGGGATCGCGAAGCCGAGGCCGACGCTGCCCGCGTCCGAGGACGAGGAGCTCGAACCGGACGAGTACATCGCGGAGTTGATGCCGATGATGTCGCCGGCGCCGTCGATCAGCGCGCCGCCCGAGTTGCCGGGGTTGAGGGACGCGTCGGTCTGGATCGCCTTGTAGGTCGTGGTGGCCGAGCCCGTGTCGCCGTTGAACTCCCGGCCGCCGAACTCGAACGGCCACTGGCCGTCGCCGCCCTGGCCCTGGCCCTGGTTCTCGCCGGTCGAGACGGTCACGTCGCGGTTGAGCGCGGAGACGATGCCGCTGGTGACGGTGCCGGTCAGGCCCTCGGGGGAGCCGATCGCCACGACCGTGTCGCCGACCTGGACCCCGTCGGAGTTGCCGAGGGTCGCGGGCTTCAGGCCGGAGGCGTCCTTCAGCTTGATGAGGGCGAGGTCCTTGGAGCTGTCCGTGCCGACGATCTCGGCCGTGTACCGCTTGCCGTCGCTGGTCCGCACCTTGATCGACGAGGCGCCGGAGACGACGTGGTTGTTGGTGACGACCTCGCCACCGGAGGTGATGATCACGCCGGCGCCGGTGGACGAGCCGTTGCTGAGGGTCGCGACGACCTCCACCACGCTCGGGCTGACCGCGGAGGCGATGGCGGCGACGTCGCCCTTCTTGCCGGCCGGCACCACATTGGTGCTGGTGCTGCTGGAGGCGACGGTGTCCTTGCCGGTCAGCTCCTGGAAGGCGTACGCCGTGCCGCCGCCCACGGCCGCCGCGACGATCGCCACCGCGGCGAGCAGCGCCATCGGGCCCCGGGAGCGCTTCTTCTTCGGCTCGGCGGCGACGGGGGCGGCGGGGGCGGCGCCCACCGGCACGGAGGACAGGAGAGCGGTGTCGCCGCCGTGGCCGTCGACGGCGGCCGGCTGCACGGCCTGGTACGCCGGCGGGGGCGGCCACTCGGGGTTCACGGGGGCGGAGGCGTGCTGCTGCTGGGGGTACGCGCCCTGTTGGGCGTCACCCTGGGGGTTCTCGTACTCGCCGCTGCGGCGGAAGCTCTCGGTCATGGATAGAGCTTTGCCCGCAACCATGAGAGCTTCCTGAGTGCTCCCTGAGAAGCCCGGCAGAACCTCGTTTGCCCGATGTAAAGAAGCTTCTCGCAGCTCGGTGAGGGTTCTCAGAGATCCTTCATGGACGCCTGAGGAACACCACCCACGCCCGCGTCACCCACAGCCGCAGGAACTGCGGACCACCAGCCGCGACGGGAAGGTCTTCAGCCGCTCCCGCCTGGACCCCGCCACCCGCAGACCGTCGTCGAGCACGAGGTCCACGGCGGCCCGGGCCATCGCGGACCGGTCCGAGGCGATCGTCGTCAGGGGCGGGTCGGCCAGCGCCGCTTCCTTGATGTCGTCGAAGCCGGCCACGGCCAGCTCGCCGGGGACGTCGATGCGCAGCTCGCGCGCCGCCCGCAGCAGGCCGATCGCCTGGTCGTCGGTGGAGCAGAAGACCGCGGGAGGGCGGTCGGGGCCGGAGAGGAGCTCCAGGGCGACCTGGTACGCGTCGTAGCGGTTGTACGGCGCCTCGAAGAGCCGGCCCTCGGTCGGGATCCCCGCCTCGTCCATCGCGCGCCGCCAGCCCTCGACGTGGTCGGAGACCGGGTCGCCGACGGCCGGGGTCTCCGCGGTGCCGCCCACACAGGCGACGTACTCGTAGCCGTGCTCCAGCAGGTGGCGTACGGCGAGGTGGGCGCCCCCGAGGTCGTCCGTGACGACGGCGACGTCGTCGATGGCCTCGGGCCGCTCGTGCAGCAGGACCACCCGGGCGTCCCAGGCCTCGATCTCCGCGGCGGCGAGGTCGTTGAGCGCGTGGCTGACCAGGATCAGGCCCGAGACGCGCATACCGAGGAAGGCGCGCAGATAGTGGACCTCGCGCTCGCCGACGTAGTCGGTGTTGCCGACGAGAACCATCTTTCCGCGCTCGGAGGCGGCCTGCTCGACCGCGTGCGCCATCTCCCCGAAGAAGGGCTGGCGGGCGTCGGGGATGATCAGGCCTATGAGATCGGTGCGCCGTGAGGCCATGGCCTGGGCGACCCGGTCGGGCCGGTACCCCAGTTCCTTGATCGCGGCGAGGACACGCTCGCGCGTGGCCGGGGCGACCGGCCGGGGTCCGTTGTTGATGACATAGCTGACCACGGCGGTGGAAGTTCCCGCCAGCCGCGCCACATCATCCCGAGTCACCTTGGCCACGCGCGGAGTCTACGCGGATGGACCCGCTCTGGGCAGGGCGTATCGAAGCTTCCCTGTGCGGAAGCAATGCCTTGCCCGAGCGCCGGCTAGGCGTCGGCCGGGACCTCTGTGGCACCCAGGACGGCCGATGAGTCCGCATTCTCGGGCTTTGACCGGTCCGCCTTGGCCTTCGCCTCGTCCGAGGAGCGGTCGCCCTTCTCAGGAGTAACGAATCGATAACCGACGTTCCGGACGGTTCCGATCAGCGACTCGTGCTCCGGGCCCAGCTTGGCGCGCAGCCGTCGTACGTGGACGTCCACGGTCCGGGTGCCGCCGAAGTAGTCGTAGCCCCAGACCTCCTGCAGCAGCTGCGCGCGCGTGAAGACACGGCCCGGGTGCTGCGCGAGGTACTTCAGGAGCTCGAACTCCTTGAAGGTGAGGTCGAGGACCCGGCCCTTGAGCTTGGCGGAGTAGGTCGCCTCGTCCACGGACAGGTCGCCGTTGCGGATCTCCATGGGGGAGTCGTCGTTGACGATCTGCTGCCGGCCCATGGCCAGCCGCAGCCGTGCCTCGACCTCCGCCGGACCCGCGGTGTCGAGCAGCACGTCGTCGATGCCCCAGTCGGCGGTCACGGCGGCGAGACCGCCCTCCGTCACGACGAGGACGAGGGGGCAGCCGGGGCCCGTGGAGCGCAGCAGCTGGCACAGGCTGCGGACCTGGGGCAGGTCACGGCGGCCGTCGATCAGGATGACGTCGGCGCCCGGTGTGTCGACGAGTGCGGGTCCTTCCGCCGGGGCAACCCGCACGTTGTGCAGGAGCAGGCCGAGGGCCGGAAGCACCTCCGTCGACGGCTGGAGGGCGTTGGTCAGGAGTAGCAGAGAACTCATACGTCTTGTTCCTCCTCGGTCCCTGCGAGGACGTTTGCGGTACTGCTCTGCGGTCCCGGGGCCCCGTACACCCGCGGTTCCCCGCTTCGTATACAACGCTTCCGAAAGCACAAAAGGACCCGGGGGCTACGCTGCCCGAGTCCTCATGCCCAGCAGAATAGCCCACATGAGCAACGGTCCGGCAGGTCATACGGCATGTTCCACCGATCGTCCGAATCCCGAGACGGCCGGATGCGCCCCTATGCGGACGTTTCTGTACACGGCCGACGGGATTCCGATCGATTCCGTATACAACCCGGGCACGGTCGTATACGACGCCTCCGCGCCGCCCTCCCGTGACCTGGTGTTCGTCGTGGCGCACGGCTTCACGGGCGACGTCGACCGCCCGCACGTACGCCGTGTGGCGGCCGCGCTCGCGCGCCACGGTGCCGTCGTCACCTTCTCCTTCCGCGGCCACGGAGCCTCCGGCGGGCGCTCGACGGTGGGCGACCGCGAGGTGCTGGACCTGGCGGCCGCGGTGCGGTGGGCGCGGGAACTGGGCCACACGCGCGTGGTCACCGTCGGCTTCTCGATGGGCGGCTCGGTGGTGCTGCGGCACGCGGCGCTGCACCGGGGCGTGGACGCGGTGGTCTCGGTGAGCTCGCCGGCCCGCTGGTACTACCGGGGTACGGCCCCCATGCGCCGACTGCACTGGCTGGTGACGCGCCCCGAGGGCCGCCTGGTCGGCCGCTACGGACTGCGCACCCGCATCCATCACCGCGAGTGGCACCCCGTTCCGCTGTCCCCGGTGCAGGCCGTGCCGAGGATCGCCCCCACCCCGCTGCTGATCGTGCACGGCGATCGCGACGGTTACTTCCCCCTGGACCACCCCCGGATGCTGGCCGCGGCCGCAGGTGACCACGGCGAACTCTGGGTGGAGCCGGGGATGGGCCACGCCGAGCACGCGGCGGCCGACGCCCTGCTGACCCGGATCGGGGACTGGGCGGCCGCCCGGGCGGGCTAGCCTGACGGTGTTGATGTGCGGATGGTTGCTGTGCGGATGCCGATCCGCCGAGGGACTTGAGGGACGAGATGGCAAAGGTCACGGTGCGCTATTGGGCCGCCGCGAAGGCCGCGGCCGGGGTCGCGGAGGAGCCGTACGACGCGGCGACCCTCGCCGAGGCGCTGGACGCGGCGCGTGAGCGACACCCCGGCGAACTGGCGCGCGTGCTGCTGCGATGCTCGTTCCTCATCGACGGTGACCCCGTGGGCACCCGCGGACATGAGACGGTACGGCTGGCCGAGGGCGGCACGGTCGAGGTGCTCCCGCCGTTCGCAGGAGGGTGAGCGATGACCGATCAGCCGTATGAGGGCGGGCCCTACGAGGGGCAGCAGGGGTATCAGGGGTATCAGGGGTATCAGGGCTACGGGGGGCACGACCCGTATCAGCAGCAGGCGCCGCAGGCGGCGGCTCCGCAGGCGTGGCCCGAGCAGAACGGGTACGACCAGGCCGGTCATGGCCAGACGGGACACGGCCAGGCCGGTTACGACCAGTCGGGGAACGGCCAGGCCGGTTACGACCAGTCGGGGTACGACCAGCAGCAGTACACGCAGCAGTGGCAGGGCCAGACCTGGGAGACGCAGACGCACGCGCCGGTCCAGCAGCCGGTCCAGCCGCAGGTGTCCGCCGCGGAGACGTCGTACCTGCCGCCGCAGACCTACGAGCAGCCGTCCGCCGCTCCCGCCACTCCTTCCGCTCCCACCGCTCCCGTCCGACCGGAGCCCACCGCCGGCCAGGCCGAGGCGGATCCCGCCTACGGCCCCGCCACCCTCGCCGGCAACTCCCGCGTCACGGACGCCCAGCGCGCCCGTATGGAGGGCCGCTCCCCGATCATCGAGCCCGGTATGCAGCCCGCCGCACTCACGGCGGTGCTCGGGCTGCTCCTCGCCGTCACGGCGGCCGTCGGCTCGTACGCGCTGGTCGTGCCGCTGGTGCTGCTCCAGGCGGTCACGGCCGCGGGCTGGTTCCGGCTGAACGGCATGTGGCCGGCGCGGCAGGGCATCGCCCTGGCCTTCGCGGGGGCGCTGACGGCGGACGTGGCGGTGCTGGCGGCGGGCCGCGACCACGCGCCGGCCGCGATCCTCGGCCCGCTCGGCGTGTGGGTCCTGCTCTCCCTCGTCCTCCAGCTCCGCTCGCACGCCTCGCCGGACGAGCGGATGTACGGCCTGATGGCGACGGTCGCCTCGTCGGCGCTGGCGATCATCGCCACCGGTTTCCTGGGCGCCGACGCGCACGCGGCCTCGGTGGGCGCGGCCGCGGTGGCGGTGGCCGTCCTGGCCCGGGCTCTCCCGCTGCCCACTCCCGCCTCCGTGGCGGTCTCCGTCCTCGCGGCGGCGGGCGCGGGCATCGCGGTGGGCGGGATGACGGGCATGGGCGCGAAGGGCGCGCTGCTGGGAGCGGCCGCGGCGGCCTGTGCCCTGGTCGGCCACCGTGTCGCGAGCTACGACTACCCCTCCCGCTTCGTCCACTTCACCGCGGGCGTGGCCCTCCCGCTGTCGGCGGCGGCACCGGTGGTGTGGGTACTGGGCCGGGCCCTGACCTGATCCCACGTCACAGGTGATCGACAATTTCCCGGCGCCCGAGCCCCGCAGGGTTAGCGTTGAGGACCGTTGATGTCCGTCGACCCGGGGGAACAACACCCATGCGAGCGCTGCGAATATTCCTGATCGTCGTCGTGATCATCGGCGGCCTCTTCGTGATCGCGGACCGGGTCGCCGTGCACTTCGCCGAGGGGGAGGCCGCGGACAAGCTGAAGGCGACGGAGAGCCTCGCCGACACCCCGGACGTGTCCATCAAGGGCTTCCCCTTCCTCACCCAGGTCGCGGGCGGCTCCCTGGACGACGTCGAGGTCGGCATCAAGGACTACGAGGCGGCCACGGGCAACGGCGCCGAGAAGATCCGTATCGACGACCTGAAGGCCCATATGAAGGGCGTCGACTTCTCCGGCGACTACAGCTCCGCCACGGCGGCCGACGCGTCCGGCACCGCGACGATCGCCTACGACCAGCTGCTGAACGCGGTCAAGAACGACCCGGTCGACCTGCCCCTGGGCGCTACCGGCAAGGTGACCAGCCTCTCCTACGGTGGCAACGGCAAGGTCCGGGCCACGGTCGTGGTCGCGGGCGTGCCGCTCCCGGTGCTCGGCACGGTCACGGCCCAGGGCAACACGGTGAAGGTGCATGCCGACGGTCTGCCCAGGTTCGGCAACCAGGCGATGGACGTCTCCGAGGTGAAGATCGACCAGCTGCCCGGCGGCATCAAGCTGGACAAGGTGCAGGCGGCGAAGGACGGCGTGGAGATCACGGTGAAGGGTTCGAACGTCAAGCTGGCCGGGTAGGACGAACACCGTCCCGGACTCCCGTCGGGTCCCCGGCGGCACCCGTCGGACCTAGGACCTCCTTCCGTCCGAAAGGCGAGACGGCGGCGTCCGTACCGCAGATGTGACGACCGATACAGGCGCCCGGGGGCCGTGCAATCATGGCCCGGGCGCCCATCTGTTCCCACATCGTGGACGATCGCGTCTCAAAATACGACACACCGGTGACACGCCCGGCTGTCCGTCCCTACGATCGAGCCCATGAAGCGACAGGCGGATCTCACGAAGCGGCGGGCAGTAGACCTGTGCCGCGTTGCCGCCATGCTCTGTCGCCCCTTCTGAAGCGGGAGCGGCCACTCGGCCCTCCGCATTCCCAGCCGCCCAGCTCAGGGCACCCGTGCGTCGCTCCGCCCTGGAGTGCGCGCACCCCTCTCACTTGCACGCCCCGCCGCAACTGCCCCGGAGGAGAAAGAGCATGAGCCGCAGCGACGTCCTCGTCGACGCCGACTGGGTCCAGGACCACCTGGACGACCCGAGCGTCGCCATCGTCGAGGTGGACGAGGACACGTCCGCCTACGAGAAGAACCACATCAAGAACGCGATCCGCATCGACTGGACCAAGGACCTGCAGGACCCGGTCCGTCGTGACTTCATCGACCAGGAGGGCTTCGAGAAGCTCCTGTCGAAGAAGGGCATCGCCAACAACACCCTCGTGATCCTCTACGGCGGCAACAACAACTGGTTCGCGTCCTACGCCTACTGGTACTTCAAGCTGTACGGCCACGAGAACGTCAAGCTCCTCGACGGCGGCCGCAAGAAGTGGGAGCTGGACGCCCGCGAGCTGGTCGACGGCTCCGAGCTGCCCGAGCGCGCCACGACCGACTACAAGGCCAAGGCGCAGGACACCTCGATCCGCGCCTTCCGCGACGACGTGGTCGCCGCGATCGGCGCGCAGAACCTGGTCGACGTCCGCTCGCCCGACGAGTTCTCCGGCAAGCTGCTCGCCCCGGCGCACCTGCCGCAGGAGCAGTCGCAGCGTCCGGGTCACGTCCCGACCGCCCGCAACATCCCGTGGTCGAAGAACGCCAACGACGACGGCACCTTCAAGTCGGACGACGAGCTCAAGGAGCTCTACGCCGAGGAGAACGTCGACTTGGCCAAGGACACCATCGCCTACTGCCGCATCGGTGAGCGCTCCGCGCTGACCTGGTTCGTGCTGCACGAGCTGCTCGGCGTCCAGAACGTCAAGAACTACGACGGCTCCTGGACCGAGTACGGCTCCCTCGTCGGCGTGCCGATCGAGCTCGGCGCCAACAAGTAGTCGACCCCGACCGACCTCTCAAGACCTCTTCAGGAGAAAGACATGTGTGGAGCGAAGGCCGGCGGCCCGGACCCCTCGACGATCAAGCCCGGTGAGACCACGATCCAGGGGCAGGTGACCCGCGACGGCGAGCCGGTGGTGGGCTACGTCCGCCTCCTCGACTCGACCGGTGAGTTCACCGCGGAGGTCCCGACCTCCGCCACCGGACAGTTCCGCTTCTACGCGGCCGAGGGCACCTGGACCGTGCGCGCCCTCGTGCCCGGCGCCACCGCCGACCGCACGGTCGTCGCCCAGCAGGGCGGCCTGGCGGAGGTCGCGATCGCGGTCTGACGAAGACCCCGTACGGCCGAGGGCCGCACCCCACCGGGTTGGACGCCCGGGGTGCGGCCCTCCGGCATGTCCGGGCCCGCGACGGTCGTGCCGGGCGGTCGTCTCCGACCTACCCTTGACATATGTACGCGCGGCGGCGCCACCTGACCGCTCTTCGATGCGCGTGGGGTTGATTCGGTCCTGCGGTGGTCGTGCTGAGCGGTCGTCTCCGACCTACCCTTGACGTATGTACGCGCGGCGGCGCCACCTGTATTTCGCCATGATGGGGACCTGTGTCGGGCTCTTCGTCCTGGCGTGGGCCGTTGTGCGCCTCTGGTCGATTCCGGCGGCGGTGGGCATGTGCGTGGTGGCCATGGTCATCCCGCCGCTCGCCGCGATCGTCGCCAACCGCCGCGGGCCCGAGGACCGCTGGTGGGACGATCCGTCGGGCGACCCGCAGTCCGACGAGTGGTGGGACGAGCTGGACGGAAAGAAGCGCCACTAGAGACCACCGGGGACTGTTACGGCCCCGGCCGCCTCATCCCCACCGTCTCGACCGTCTCAGTAGACGAGCGCCTGGGTCTCGTCCCCGAGTGCCTCCTGCACGAAGACCTGGGCGCCCGCGATCCGTACGCCCTTGATGACGTCCTTCTCCGTGATCTCCCGGCGGGCCGCGCACTGCGTGCACAGGGTGACGGTCCCGCCCGCCAGGATCGCGTCGAGCAGATCGGGCAGCGGGGCCGCGTGCGGCAGTTCGAACTCGGCGGCCCGCCCCGGCAGCGCGAACCACGAGGACTCACCGGTCAGCCACAGGGAGACGCCGACCCCACTGGCCACGGCCACCGAGGCGACCGTGAAGGCCTGCGAGCAGCGTTCGGGTGCGTCGGCCCCGGCGGTCACCTTGATCACGAGCTTCTTCGCCATGGCTGAATCGTAATCAACTCCCGTACAACCCCGGATGTTACCCATGGGTCTCCTGTGCGGCGCGGTGACGGAAGCCGCGATTCCTGTCCTCTGGGGGGACCCACTTGGAAGTGCCAGAAGTATCCGAAACCGCAGTACCGGAACCTCCCGTTCGGCGGCGCGGCCGCACCGCGCTGCTGATCGCCGGTGCCGCCGCGCTCGGCCTGGTGGCCGGTACCTGCGCCGGCTATCTCGTCCAGGCCGACCGCGAGCCCACCAAACTGCCCTCGCTGTCGCAGCCGGTGCTCGAGCAGGCGAAGGGCAAGGGCCCCGAACCCCTGTCGGCGGCCCAGGACCACAAGGTCGTGACCGACGGAGACCTGCGCAAGCTGCTGCTGAAGCGGCCGGGCAACGCCCGCAAGGCCCTGTACACCGTGGGCCGCGACGGCTGGATGAGCCTCGCGGACTACGCGGACACCTTCAAGAAGCCCCAGAACGCCTTCGGCAACCTCATCGGCGAGGAGTTCCGGCGTGCCGCGGTCACCAACTGGCGCGAGGGCAGCACGTACAACGTGGAGATCCGTCTGATCCAGTACCGCCAGGAGGAGAAGCTCGCGGCCCACGACGCGGCCGACGACGCCTACTACTGGGCGGAGCAGCAGGGCGGCAGCGACAGCTGGCCGATACCCGGCACCGGCGACGGCATGGTGTACGTCCACCACAGGCCCGACCGCTCGGCCGGGTACGTGGACGTGTACGAGGCCGAGGCGCAGGCCTGGCGAGGTGACATCGCCATGGAGGTCTGGGTCTTCGACACGAAGCCGATCCCGAAGAAGAAGATCATGGACCTGGCGAAGCGGCAGATGGAGCGGCTGTGAGCGACAACTCCGTGAACCCCGAGGCCACCGGTAACCCCGAGGCCACCGCGCATCCCGAGGCCCCAGTGGACCAGGTCCCTGAAGTTCCGGCACAGCCCCAGCCCGCCCAGGAACAGCCCGTCCAGGAACAGCCCGCCCCGGAGAAGCCCGCCCGTAACCGGCGCCGTATCGCCGCCGTCGCAGGAACCGCCGTCCTGCTCGCCGCGGTCGTCGCGGGGGCCGGCTACACCGTCGTGACCGTGAACGGCGCCGACCGGGATCCGGGAGCCCCCGGCTGGCGCTTCCCGAAGAGCGGCAAGGACAAGGAGAAGGCGGCCGAGGCCACCGGGCTGCGGGGCATGCTCCTGCCCTACGGCACCGAGGCCTTCGGCCGCGGCCCGGACATCGGCGAGTTCGGCTCCGACGCCGAGCTGTCCGGCGTCCAGGCGACCGCCATGCGCAAGGAGTCGATCAAGGACCTGCCCCGCTCCCAGCGACAGCAGCTGGAGCGGTTGATCGACAAGCAGAAGATCAAGGGCATGGCGATGCGCAGCTACCTGAGCACCGAGCATCCCGCCGACTCCACCGCCTACTCGGACCACGCCTACACGGTCGACATCGTGCTGTCGCAGATGGAGAACCGGCGGACCGTGCGCTCCATCGCCACGGTCCAGCAGGAGTTCTTCGACGCCATGAAGATCTTCCGCAAGGGCCCGGAGATCGAGGGCCACAAGAACGCCGCCTGCTTCCTCCCGCCGGCGGACAAGAGCGAGAAGCTCGACATGATGGTCTGCTCCGCGTACGTGGGTGACGTGCTGGTCAGCGCCACCGCGACCGGCGGCAAGCCACTGGACAAGAAGGGCGTGGCGCTGTTGCTGCGCGAGCAACTGGACCGCATCAAGGACCCGGGGGAGGCGGTATGACCGAGCAGCAGGGGGCCGAGGTGCAGCAGGCCGAGGTGCAGCAGGCCGAGGTGCAGCAGGCCGAGGTGCAGCAGGCCGAGGTGCAGCAGGCCGAGGTGCCGCCGCTTCCCGGGGAGTCGCCCCTCGTACCACCCTCGGTGGACGCCCCCCGGCCGCCGAAGGACCGTCGCGTCCTGCGCGCCGCCCTGCGCTGGACCGCCGCGGTCGTCGTGTTCGCCGCGATCGGGGCGGGGACGGCGTACGGCATCACGCGCATGGAGCGTACGGACGTGCCCGGTCTCGCCACCGGGTCGGACGGCCGCTGGGACTACCCGGAACTGGTGAAGCCGCCGCTCCCGGCCGGCCGCCCGGGACCGGCCGCCGAGGCGAACAAGTCGGGCACCCACTACGCCGACCTGCGCAAACTGGTGCTGCCCGCGCCGAAGGGCGCGCAGGCCGACGGCACGCTGCGCGGCACGGACGGCTGGCTGGCGAGGAAGGACTTCCTGGCGCAGTACAGCAAGGAGGAGGACCGCAAGGAGCTCGGGCAGACACTGACCGACTACGGCCTGCGGCACATCACGGCCCGCGGCTGGACGACGGCCGACGGTACGCACACCGGCGTCTACCTCCTCCAGTTCGATACGGCGGAGGTCGCGGACCACGTGCTCAGCGACGGGCTCACGGCGTACGAGGCGCCGAAGTACCCGGTGCGGGGCGGCGACACGTACGAGCGGGACCTGGACTACCCGGTGGCCGCCCACAGCAGCGACGTGCACACGGCCCCGATCCGCGAGACCAAGCCGTACGGCGCCGAGCAGGTCCGGATGGCCTACCTCTCCTCCGGCGACACCGTCGCCGTGATCATCCAGTCCCGGAAGGGCAGGGCGCTCGCCGTCCCCTTCCAGCAGACGGTGGCCCTGCAGGGCGAGCTGCTGAGCTGACCTCGCCAAGAGCCCGGGGGCCCGGCCGCGTAAGCTGGGCCCCGGCTCTGTGTATGTGTACACCCACCCTCGCTCAAGGAGCACCCCGTGGAGATCTTCTTCGAAACCCTGTTGGTCCTGGTCTGTGTCGGCGTTCTCGCCTTCGCCGGGCTGACCGTGAAGAAGCTGTACCAGGGCCAGCGCTGACCCCCGTCCGGAAACTGGCTAGGAACCGCCGCTCATGATCGAGATTCCGTCCGACCTCCACAGGGACCTGGTCCCGCTCGCCTTCCTCCTGGGCAACTGGGCCGGCGCGGGCGTGCACGACTTCCCGGGCTCGGAGAAGTGCAACTTCGGGCAGGAGGTCACCTTCACCCACGACGGGCGGGACTTCCTGGAGTACCACTCCCACACCTGGGTGCTGGACAACGACGGGAACAAGGTCCGCCCGCTGGAGTCCGAGTACGGCTTCTGGCGGATCGACGCCGACCGCAAGGTCGAGGTCACGATGACCCGCGACGACGGCGTCATCGAGATCTGGTACGGCGAGATGGCCGTCAAGAAGCCGCAGATCGACCTGGTCACGGACACGGTGGCACGCACCGCGGAGGCGCGGCCCTACAGCGGCGGCCAGCGCCTGTACGGCTACGTCAAGAGCGACCTCATGTGGGTCGGCGAGAAGCAGACCCCCGAGGTCGAGCTGCGCCCCTACATGTCCGCTCACCTGAAGAAGGTCGTCACCCCGGAGGACGTCGAGCGCTGGGCCAAGGCCCTGCCCGACGACATGCCGGACGACGGGATCGCTTTCTTCAAGTAGTCCTAGACTCTCTGGTGTGGTGAGCACCGACTGGAAGAGCGACCTCAGGCAGCGCGGCTACCGGCTGACGCCGCAGCGGCAACTCGTGCTCGAAGCCGTGGACACCCTTGAGCACGCGACCCCCGACGACATCCTCGTGGAAGTGAGGAAGACGGCGTCGGGGGTCAACATTTCCACGGTGTACCGCACGCTGGAGCTGCTGGAGGAGCTCGGTCTCGTCTCGCACGCGCACCTCGGCCACGGCGCCCCGACCTATCACCTCGCGGACCGCCACCACCACATCCACCTGGTCTGCCGGGACTGCCAGAACGTCATCGAGGCCGATGTCGACGTGGCGGCCGACTTCAGGGCCAAGCTCCGTGAGACCTTCGGCTTCGACACGGACATGAAGCACTTCGCGATCTTCGGTCGCTGCAAGGACTGCACGCTCAAGCGTTCAATTACCAAGTCGTAGGCTTACGGATATGAAGAGCCCCCTGCTGTCCCTGCCCGGCGCCGTCCCCGCCGAGGGCGTGGACGAAGGCGTCGCCGCCCACTACGGCGACCTGTTCCGTGAGCAGCGTGCCCTCGCCGACGGCACCGGCTTCGTCGACCTCTCCCACCGCGGTGTCGTCACCGTCACCGGCGAGGACCGGCTGAGCTGGCTGCACCTCCTGCTCACCCAGCACGTCAGCGAGCTTCCCGTGGGCGAGGCCACCGAGGCGCTGATCCTGTCGGCGCACGGCCACATCGAGCACGCGCTGTACCTGGTGGACGACGGCACGACGGTCTGGGCCCATGTGGAGCCCGGCACCCAGGACGAGCTGATCGCGTACCTGGAGTCGATGAAGTTCTTCTACCGGGTCGAAGTGGCCGACCGGACCGACGACTTCGCGCTCGTCCATCTGCCGGCCGGTTCGATCGCCGAGGTCCCCGAGGGTGTGGTCGTACGCGAGACGGCGTACGGCCGTGACCTCTTCCTGCCCCGCGCGGACCTGGAGTCGTACGCAGAGAAGGCGGGCCCGGCGGCCGGGATCCTCGCCTACGAGGCGTTGCGCGTGGAGCACCACCGCCCGCGTGTCGGCTTCGAGACCGACCATCGCACGATCCCGCACGAGCTGGGCTGGATCGGCGTCGCGGTCCATCTGCAGAAGGGCTGCTACCGCGGCCAGGAGACGGTCGCCCGCGTCCAGAACCTGGGCAAGCCCCCGCGCCGGCTGGTCTTCCTCCATCTGGACGGCAGCGACGTCCATCTGCCGGTGCACGGCACCGAGCTGCGGCGCGCGGACGAGGGTCCCGACGGCCGCAAGATCGGCTTCATCACCACGTCCGTACGCCACCACGAGCTGGGCCCGATCGCCCTGGCCCTGGTCAAGCGGAACGTACCGGTGGACGCCCCGCTGGTGGCGGGGGACACGGCGGCCGCCCAGGAGACGGTCGTCGAGCCGTAGCCATGAGTTCCGGACCGGGCTAGACCTCGATCAGGACCGTGAACGGGCCGTCGTTCGTCAGCGAGACCCGCATCCGCGCGCCGAACCGGCCCGTCGCCACCGTCGCGCCCAGCGAGCGCAGCTGCGCGACCACCTCGTCGACGAGCGGTTCGGCGACATCGCCGGGGGCGGCCGCGTTCCAGGTGGGGCGGCGGCCCTTGCGGGCGTCTCCGTACAGGGTGAACTGGCTGATCACGAGCAACGGCGCGTTGATGTCGCTGCACGACTTCTCGTCGTGCAGCATGCGGATCGACCAGAGCTTGCGGGCGAGCTGGGCCGCCTTCTCCTTGGTGTCCTCGTGGGTCACCCCGACCAGGACGCACAGCCCCTCGCCCTCGATCGCCCCGACCGTCTCGCCGTCCACGACGACGCTCGCGCCGTCCACCCTCTGCACCACTGCACGCATGCCGACCATCATGCCGGGTGCCGCATCCGCGTTCACGGGGGGTCGATTTTTGATCCTTAACCCCACATCTGGGGCCGTTCGGGGGCACTCGGTCACATAGCGGCCACTCGGGGTGGCACGATGCTTCCGTACGCCGGTCGAGGGGACGGTTGAGGCAGATGAGCACACCGAGCACCGGGCAGCCGCCCGGGGCGGTCGCGGCCGCCCACGCGGGCGACCCGGACACGCACCGGCCGCCCGCGCAGCGCAGCGACAGCACGCCGCTGCCCGCGGAGTCCTCCCCGAGTCCGTCGAGCGCGGGATACCCCCAGTCGCACGGCCTGACCCTGCTGAGCCTGCCGGAAGTGCGCACCCTGCGCCGGGACGCCCAGCGCGACGAGGCGGATCTCAGCTATGTGCGGCGGCTGTTGCAGGGGCGTATCGACATCCTGCGCGCGGAACTGTCCCGCCGCGGGGCGGCCTCGCTGGTGGCCCCCGAGGACGCCTCCGTGGTGGCCCGGCTCCCGGAGATCCTCACCGACGCCCCGGCCCGCCACCGCTCCTCGGCCCGCCATGTGACCCTGGGCACGCCGCACAACGAGGAGTACCGGCAGCTGGCCGCCGAGATGCTCGCCGAGGTCGAGCTCTCCGATCTGCAGGCCCGCACCGACCTGGAACTGAACGCCGCGATGGGCCGCCTCGTCCGCTACGAGCAGCAGGTCTCCCGCCGCCGCCAGCACCTCCAGCGCACGACCGACGACTGCAGCGCGGAGATCGCACGGCGGTACCGGGACGGGGAGGCGCAGGTGGACGACCTGCTGATGTGAGGGGGCGCGGCGGTGGTGCGGACCGGTGGGTGGGCGGTCGAAATCACCGCGACACCCCGGCCGCCGTACACCTACCGTGACCCCATGAGCCGCCCCGCCGCAGACATCGACGTCCGTTCCGTCACCGAAGCCGATTTCGCCGACTGGCACCGCGCGCTGAACACCGGGTTCCTGCGGGAGCCGACCCTGACGCAGGAGCAACTGGAGGCCCGCCGGCACCAGTTCGTCCCCGGCCGCCTCCTCGGCGCCTTCGACGGCGACCGGTGTGTCGCGACGTTCCGTTCCTTCGCCCAGGAACTCACGGCCGTGGGCGGTACGGCGGTCCCCGCCGACGCCATCTCCAACGTCACCGTCAGCCCCACCCACCGCCGCCGGGGCCTGCTCACCCGCATGATGAGCCGGGACCTCGCCGCCGCGAAGGACCGCGGGGACGTGGTCGCCACCCTCATCGCCGCCGAGTACCAGATCTACGGCCGCTACGGCTTCGGCCCCGCCACCTGGACGACCGAGTGGACCGTGGACGTGTCCCGCGCCGGTCTGGACCCCCGCTGGTCGGGCCCGGAGGACGGCGGCCGTATCGACCTCGTCGACGGCGAGGAGGTGCGCAAGACCGGTCCGGAACTGCATGAGCGCATACGCCGCACCCAGCCCGGTGCCGTCAGCCGCGGCGAGCTGTGGTGGCGGGTGCAGACGGGCGCCGTGCGCTTCGGGGGCGAGTGGACCGAGCCCTTCTACGCCGCCTACCGCTCACCGTCCGGCGAGGTCGAGGGCCTGGTGTCGTACAAGTCGGACGACAACTGGGTCGGCAAGCTGCCGAAGAACACGGCCGAGGTGAACTGGCTGCTCGCGACGACCCCGGCGGCCGAGCGCGCCCTGTGGCGCTACCTCTGCTCGATCGACTGGATCACCCGGGTCAAGAGCGGCTGGCGGGCCCCCGACGACCTGCTCCCCTTCTTCCTGCCCGACCCGCGCGCGGCCGAGGTCACCACGCAGGGCGACTGGCTGTGGGTACGGATCCTGGACGTCGTACGGGCCCTGGAGGCGCGGACGTACGAGGCGACGGGCACGCTGGTGCTGGAGGTCGTGGACCGGCAGGGCCTGGCCGGCGGCCGCTACCGGCTGACGGCGTCGCCCACGGGCGCGTCCTGCGCGCCGGCCACCCAGGAGCCCGAACTGGTGCTGGACGTCGCCGACTTGGCCTCGCTGTGGCTCGGCGACGAATCGGCGGCGCGGCTGCTGGCGCTGGGCCGGGTCCGGGAAGTACGAGAGGGCGCCGCCCGGCTGGCCGACGCCCTGCTGCACACGTCCAGGCGACCGTGGTGCCCGGACCTCTTCTGACGCCCCTTCCTCCCGGTGGTGGTGCTGAACTCGTCTCATCCGTAGCGAGCTGTTGAGTTGTGGCTGTGCTGTCGATGTGAAGTTTTCGGTGTTCGGTTGTCGGTGTTGAGTTGTGGCTGTGCGTTCAGTTGTGGCTGTGCCTGTGGTGCCGCTGTGGTTCGTCACCGGCCGGTTCCGCCTTCCGGGCTCCCGGCTCCCCTCCGGAAGGGAGCCCGGTTGGCCAACCACCGGGAAGTTTGACCATGTTGCTTAAGTTGGTGACCAACTCAACTGTACTTATCTCCGCTTGGACGCGACTCATAACCACCTTCGCGTGAACTGCCGAAAGATGGCGGGAAGTTGTAGGGTTTGTGCGTGGACCCGGAACACGCCTCCGTCAATGGGCGGAAGAGGTCACAGCGGCCACAGAAGTCACATCGCGAGGTGGCCGACGAGTTGCGCACCCGGATCAGGTCCGGCCTGCTGCAGCCGGGTCAGCGCATGCCCACGCAGGCCAAGCTGGCCGACGAGTTCGGCGTGGAGCGTGGCGCCGTACGCCTGGCGCTGCGCATCCTGCAGTCGGAGCACCTGCTCACCGACGTGACGAAGGGCAGCCCGGCCACGGTGGCCCCGGATCCGGGCCTGCCCCCGCTCACGGCCGGCCCCGGGGCGCCTCCGCAGCCCACCATGGTGGCCCTGGCCTCCCGGACGGCCGCCGCCTTCGCCGCACCGCACGTCGAGATCGACGCCCTGTGCCTGACCTCCGTCTCGCTCACGCTGGCGATCGGCGAACCGCTGCGCCAGATCCACGCCGGGCGACTGAAACCGGCCAAGGTCGACGTCCGGGTCCTGCTGCCGAGCCGCTCCATCGACCTCGCCTTCCCGGCGCCGGTGGACGACGCCTCGGTCGCGGGCCTGCTGCACCGGCGCTGGCTGGCCCAGCGCAACGCCCAGGGCCAGGTACTGAAGCACAACCTGCTGGCACTGCGCGCCACGCACGGCATGGATGTGCACGTCTCCTTCCGCGCGCTGCCGTTCACGCCGCCGGTGAAGCTGTATCTGCTCAACGGCACGGAGGCGCTGTTCGCGTACTACACGCTGACCCGGCGCGAACGGGAGATCGAGCACGAGCACCTGGAGATGTACGACGCGGAGGGCACCCGGTCGATGCTGTTCGCCTTCGAACAGGGTGCCGGTCCGCGGGACACGACGTTCGTGGAGCAGTCCCACCTGTGGTTCAACGCACTGTGGGAGACGATCAGCACGGAACTCGTGCTGACGTCATAGGGCGGGCCCCGCGAGCAGGATCGCGAGGAGCACGGCCCCGGCGGAGCTGACGGCGGGGCTCTTGGCCTTGATGCCGATGCTGAACAGCAGCAGGCCGACAATGCCGGTGGCGCCGTACTTCCACTGGACGAGCTGCTCGAAGCCGACGACGAAGACGGCGGAGATGAGAGCGAGGGCAGGCACGATGATTCCCCCTTCGGGCTGCCGGTGTGCGGAGACAAGGGAAGCAAAACTTCCGCCAACTCAACCAAGTTGGCAACCAACTCTGACTAAGTTGTCCCCACTTGGTAGCTACTCATAAACAACTTTCGGACAACTCCCCTTAGATGGATCAGAGTTGTAACGTTTGGTCGTGACTCAGGAGAGCGTGGCAGTGAACGGCAGCAGAAGGCTCACTCCCGAGGAGATCGCCGACACCCTGCGGGAGCGCATCCGCGTCGGCGAGCTCAAGGCGGGGGACCGCCTGCCCACCCAGGCCGAGCTCGCCGAGGAGTTCGGCGTGGAGCGCGGCGCCGTACGCCAGGCCCTGCGGTCGCTCCAGGCGGACGGCCTCCTCAGCAACGTCAGCAAGGGCAGCCCGCCGCGGATCGCGGAGCCGGCACCCGCCCTGGACGAGCCCCAGCCCACGATGGTCGGCCTCGGACCCCGTCTGGCGGAGGCCTTCTCGACATCGCAGGTCCGGGTCGACGCGGTCTGCCTCACGGCCGAGAGCCTGATCCCGGCACTCGGCGAACCCCTGCGTCAGATCCACGAGGGCCGCATCCGCCCGGAGACGATCGACGTCCGCATCCTGCTCCCGTCCCGGGACATCAATCTGGCCTTTCCGGTGCCCGTCGAGGGCCGCGGCGACGACGACCCCGTCCACCAGCGCTGGCTGGCGATGCGCAACGCCCAGGGCCAGGTCCTCCAGTACAACCTCCAGGCCCTGCGCTCCACGCACGACATCGACGTGCATGTCACCTTCCGCGCGCTGCCGTTCACCCCGCCGGCGAAGCTCTACCTGCTCAACGGCGCGGAGGCGCTCTTCGCGTACTACATGGTCACCCGCCGCGCGGAGTCGACGGACGGCGGAACCCTCGACATGTACGACGTGCTGGGCTCCAAGTCCCTGCTCTTCTCCTTCGAGAAGCGCAGAGGCGCGCGGGACGAGGCGTTCGTGGAGCAATCCCAGAAGTGGTTCGACGCCCTCTGGGAAACCATCTCGACGGACCTGACACTCTCCTAGTGACTTCTGATACGCAGCAGACTGCACCGATGGTGGCGGGAACGGAGACCGAGGCGGAGACCGAGACGGCGGGGCTTCGGGAGCTCGTGTCGCGCGCACGGGTGGTCCTGTGGGACTTCGACGGGCCGATCTGCCGGCTGTTCGCCGGTCACTCGGCGCACCGCGTGGCCCGCGAACTGGTGGAGTGGCTCGAAGGACGCGGTATGCGTCGGCTGCTCACGGACGACGAACGGGCGGCCCCGGACCCCCATGTGGTCCTGCGCGCCGTGGACCGGCTGCATCCGCGCAGCGACCTGGTGATCGAGCTGGAGGAACGTCTCACCCAGGAGGAACTGCGCGCCGTCCCGTCCGCGATGCCCACCCCCTATGCGGACCCGTTGATCCGTACCTGGTCGGCCGTGGGCACCCGGCTGGCCGTGGCGACCAACAACTCCCCGCGCACCGTCCGCACCTACCTCGGGAGCCGTGACCTGCTCGGCTGCTTCGCCCCGCACATCTACGGCCGGACCGCGGAGCTGCACCGACTCAAGCCGCACCCGCACTCCCTCAACCGCGCGCTGAGGGCCACGGGCGCCGACCCCGCCGCGGCCCTGATGATCGGCGACTCCCCCTCGGACCTCACCGCCGCCCAGGAGGCCGGGGTTTCCTTCCTGGGCTACGCGCGCAACGAGCGCAAGGCGAAGCTCCTGGTGGATGCCGGAGCGGAGCATGTCATCGGGTCGCTCCAGCCCGTACTGGACGCGCTCCGGCGATAGCCTCACGCCTGCGCCATGACGCGCGCCCCGGGGTTCGCCCGCGGGCTCGATCCTTCCCGCCGAATGAGCGGTTCTCCGCCACTGCTCGAGTCCCGTGGAGTAACGTGCCTCCACCCTTACCCCACTGGTTCCAGCGGAAATGGCCTGAACCCAGAGAATGACTCCGAGAACGGTCTCCGACGTTCGGCTGCGGGCCGACGAGTTGAGTGGCGACGCGACCGTGGTGATCGGCCCGCTGGAGGGCTACCACCACGAGACGTACGTCTTTCCGCTGCCGGACGGGACGCGGGTCGTCAAGTGCCGGGAGCCGCGGGCGCACATCCTGTGGTTCGACCGGCGCTGCTTCGTGTCGGAGGAGGAACTGCTGTGCGCCCTGGCGGGGCGCATCGCGCGCGTGCCCGAGATCGTCGACATGGAGGGCGTGGGGCTGCAGCGGTTCATCGAGGGCCGGACCCTCGGCGCATCGCACCGGCTGTCCCGGCGGGTGCCCGAAGCGTTCTTCGGCCAAATCGTCGGCCTGTTCCGGGAGATGGTGCGGATCACGCCGGCCGAACTGGGCTCCGTGGAGCGCCGCTGCGCTCCCGAGGACCGTGCCGAGGACGGGGACAGCGACGGATTCCTGGAGCGTCTCGTCGTCTTCATCGAGGAGCACGTCTACGCGAGGAACGCCGCGGAGTTCGGACCGCTGTTCCATGCCCTCGGCGTCGGCGAGGATGCGTTCACTCGCCTCAGGAAGCATGTCGCGGGACTGGAGGAGCGGCCCTTCTGTCTGCTGCACGCGGATCTGCACCGCGAGAACTTCATCGTCGACCCGCAGGGCCTGCTGTGGACGATCGACTGGGAACTGGCGATGCTGGGCGATCCCCTCTACGACCTGGCGACCCATCTTCACCTCATGCGCTACCCGGCGGACCAGGAACTCCGTATGACACATGAGTGGTGCCGGGCCGTGGAGGGGGTCCGGCCGGGCAGTTCCTACGGACGGGAACAGGACCTGGGGCGGATCCTCGGCTTCAAACGGGCGCAGTCCGTCTTCACGGACGTCATCCGGGTGTCGCTCTCGCTGTCCGAACGGGGTGAGGCCAGCTGGTTCGCGCTGCACGCAGCCGCCGGCAAACTCCAGCGGGTCCTGATCGCCGCGGCCGAGCCGCTCGGGCTGGAGGAGGTGCCGAGCCGCTCGGAGATCACGGCCGCGCTCGTCCGGCACCACCGGGACCGACGCTGACCGCTCTGGCTCGACGGTCCGACCCTGGGCGCGGCGGTGCGTAGGCTCGGCGCATGGGTGAGGAGATGGGCCTGCGCGAGCGCAAGAAGATGCGGATGTACCAGGAGGTGTCCGCGGTCGCCGTGCGGCTCTTCATGGAGAAGGGGTTCGACGCGGTGTCGGTCGCGGAGGTCGCCGCCGCGGCCGGGATCTCCAAGCCCACCCTCTTCCGGTACTTCCCGGCCAAGGAGGACCTCGTCCTGCAGCAGATCGCCGACCACGAGGGAGAGGCGGCGCGGGTGGTGACCGGGCAGGCGCGGCCGGTCGACGCGCTGCGGCGGCACTTTCTCGACGGGCTCGACCGGTGCGATCCGATCACCGGGCTCAACGACGACCCCGGCGTGCTCGCCTTCCACTCCCTTCTGTACGGGACTCCGGCGCTGGTCGCGCGGCTGTACGGGTACCTGGAGCGATCGGAGGACGCGCTGGCCGAGGCGCTCGGCGGGGGGCTGGACGCGCGGCTCGCCGCCGCGCAGATCATCGCCGTGCAGCGGATCCTCGCGCAGGAGAACTGGCGGCGGGTGGTGGCCGGGGAAGGGGTGGAGCGGATCCGGGAGGACGCGGTGGCGGCGGCCGAGCGGGCGTTCGGGCGGCTGGAGGCCCTGATCGAGACACGGTAAAGAATTTAACTCGGTTACATAATTTCGCGTACGGTGGGTCGCATGACGTCACCCCACCCCGCCCCCGACGACTCCCGGCACGACCCCCTCCGCGACTCCCTCCGCGACGAACGCGACTACCACGACACCTGCCGCACCGCCCTCGCCGCCATGGTCGACGGCGCGGCCGAACAGGTCGTCACCGGCGAGGACGTCTCCGCCTCCGGTGCCGACGCCGAAGTCCTCGGGTACCAGCTGCGCAGCCGGGCCAGGGCGCTCACCGAACTTCCCGAAGGACCGCTGTTCTTCGGGCGGCTGGACTTCGGCGCGGGCGGCGGCGAGCACGGTGGGCAGCACTATCACGTCGGCCGGCTGCGGATCTCCGAGCATCCGGCCGCCCCGCCCCTCGTCGTCGACTGGCGTGCCCCGGTCTCCCGCGCCTTCTACCAGGCGAGCGCCCGCGACCCACAGGGCGTGGCCGTACGGCGCCGGTTCGGCTGGGCGCCGGGCAGCCGCGGCGACTCCGCCGACCTCACCGGGATGGAGGACGAGCACCTGGGCAAGGGCGAGTCGGGGACCGGCGACTTCCTCGCCCGTGAGATCGAGCGGCCCCGCGTCGGGCCCATGCGGGACATCGCCGCGACCATCCAGCCCGAGCAGGACGACCTCGTACGCGGCGACATCTCCGGGTCCGTGTGCGTGCAGGGCGCCCCGGGCACCGGCAAGACCGCCGTGGGCCTGCACCGTGCCGCGTATCTGCTGTACACCCACCCGCAGCGCATCCGGCGCGGCGGACTGCTGATCCTCGGCCCGAACCGGACCTTCCTCTCCTACATCGCCGAGGTGCTGCCCTCCCTCGGCGAGACGGGCGTACGACAGTCCACCCTCCACGACGAGATCGCCCGCCACCCGGTGACCGGCACCGACTCCGAGCGGGCCGCGGCCGTCAAGCACGACGCGCGCATGGCCGAGGTGCTGCGCCGGTCGCTGTATGCGCGCGTGTCGCCCGACGGAGGCGAGTCCCTCGCCGTGGCGGACGACACGTACACCTGGCGCCTCCCGGCCCACCGGCTGGCGGAGATCGTGGCGGGGGTGAGGGCCGAGGAGCCGCCGTACGCCGTCGGGCGCGAGCGGGTGCGGGCGCGGGTGGTGCGCTCCATCCAGGCGCGGGCCGAACGACGGGCCGGGCCGCAGCCGGGTGCCTGGGTGCGGCGGATCGAACGGGCGCGGGCGCTGAGCGCGTACCTCGACGCCGTGTGGCCGAAGGTCCGCCCCGAGGAGGTCGTGGCCGGACTCCTCATGGATCCGGGTGCGCTGGCGGCGGCCGCCGACGGGCTGCTGGACGCCGACGAGCAGGCGGCACTGCGCTGGGCGCGGCCGCCGCGCTCGTACAAGTCCGCGCGCTGGTCGGCCGCCGACCTGGTCCTGCTCGACGAGGTCGCCGGGCTGATCGAACACCCCGAGGGATACGGCCACATCGTCGTCGACGAGGCGCAGGACCTGTCGCCGATGGAGTGCCGGGCCATCGCGCGGAGGGCCTCCTTCGGCTCGCTGACCGTGCTCGGCGACCTGGCACAGGGCACCACCGCGTGGTCCGCGCGCCGGTGGGACGTACTGCTGCGGCACCTGGGCAAGCCGGACGCGGCCGTGGTCCCGTTGACGACGGGCTTCCGGGTGCCCGCGGCGGTCGTGGAGCTCGCCAACCGGCTGCTCGGACGGCTGGACGTCGACGTACCGGCGGCCCGCTCGATGCGGCGCGACGGGGAACTGCGCATCCGGCACGCCGACGACGTCCTCGCCGAGACCGTCGCCGCCGTACGGGACGCGCTCACCCGGGAGGGTTCCGTCGGGGTCGTCGCGGCGGACGCGGAGGCCGCCGAGGTGCGGGAGGCGCTCACGGCCGCCGGCATCGGGGCCGCGGACCCCGACGAACTGGGCGCCCGGGTCGCGGTGGTGCCCGCGTCCCTGGCCAAGGGCCTGGAGTACGACCATGTCGTGGCCGTGGAACCGGCCGCCGTG
Organism: Streptomyces sp. NPDC025638; assembly: GCF_055558775.1. Lineage (NCBI taxonomy): Bacteria > Bacillati > Actinomycetota > Actinomycetes > Kitasatosporales > Streptomycetaceae > Streptomyces > Streptomyces sp. NPDC025638. Next base: position 30,109 of record NZ_JBVHLX010000015.1, read on the forward strand.
GCGGAGGCCGAGGAACGGGGGCTGCACCGCCTGTACATGGTGCTGACCCGGGCGGTGTCACGCCTGGACGTGGTGCACGGGCGGCCGCTGCCCTTCTAGCCCATCCGGGACCACAGCGGCCGCCCGCGGATCAGACGGCGTCGAGGAGCGGGACCAACTGCTCCTCCTCGTAAGCGAGGTGGGCCTCCAGCTCGTTCGTCAGCCGCTCCACCTCGGCGCGGGCGGCTGCCGGATCGGTGCCCGCGCCGGACACCGCCTCGCGCAGCCGCTCGACGAGGTCGGCGATGCGCTCGTGCTCCGTGCGCAGGCGTTCCAGGGTCGGGGCGAGCTGCGGGTGCAGGTCGGCGAGGCGCGGGAAGAGGACGATGTCCTCGCCGGTGTGGTGGTTGTACAGGCCCTGGCAGAGGGTCAGGCAGTTGACGCGGAGCTGCGCGCCGAGCGTGGACCCGTTGCCGTCCGCCATCTCCTTGCGGATCAGGGCGAGTTCATGCCGGAAGGCGTCGTGGACGAGCCGGATCGCCTCGCCCGGTGACCCGGCGGAGATGTTCCCCGGACCGCCCTCGGCGATGGTGTACAGCGCCACGACGGGAATCACCCGGTCCGTCTTCTCCTGGTACGCGGCCCAGCCAGGGTCGGCCTCGACCGCCCGCGCGAAAGCACGGTCGCGCTCCTCGCCGTCGAGCACGACGGCCCGCGCCTCGTAGGTGAACACACCGCTCTCGACGGTCACCCGGGGATGGGCGCGGAGGTTGTGGAACCAGTCCGGGTGCCGGGGGGAGCCGCCCGCCGAGGCGATGACCAGGACCCGGTCGCCGCCGTCGGGGAGGTAGCCGACCGGGGTGGTGTGCGGGGTGCCGGTACGGGAGCCGGTGGTGGTCAGCAGGAGCAGGCGGGCGCCTTCGAAATGGCCGCCGACACGGCCGTGGCGGGCGCGGAACTCGTCGATTATTTGCTGGTTGAAGTCGTTGGGCACTCTTTCTTCTTTCTTCTTCCTCTGCGGATGTTGTCCGTGTGTGCGGAGGAAGAAGCGGCGGGCTCCTGGCCCACCCCGGCCTCACTCGGAGGCCGGGTACCCAACTCGCTCGCGGCCCTTGGCCGACCCGGCAGTCATGGCGAGGACGCTACCGTCCCCCTCATGACTGACGCCACCGCGTTCGCCGCCGGCCCGGCGCGAACGGATTCGATGGCTGATCCTGACTGGTGATGCTTCTCTTCCTCGACGTCGACGGCCCGCTGATCCCGTTCGGAGCGACGGACCACCCGTATCCGCTGTACGAGGCGGCAGGCGTCCCTGCGCGGGCCGTCGCCGACCACCCGCTGCTGTCCCGGATCGATCCCGCCCTCGGCCCGCGGCTGGCGGCGCTGGGCTGTGAACTGGTGTGGGCCACCACATGGATGGACGACGCGAACGACGTCGTCTCGCCCTGGCTCGGCCTGCCCCCGCTGCCGGTCGTGGAGTGGCCGGACGAGGTCGAGCCACCGCCCCTGCTGCACTGGAAGACCCGGCCCCTGGTCGCCTGGGCGGCCGACCGCCCGTTCGTCTGGCTCGACGACGAGATCACCGAGGCCGACCGCGCCTGGGTCGCCGCCCACCACCACAGACCTGCGCTCCTGCACCGCGTCGAACACTCCTACGGCATCACGGACACCGACCTCACGACGGTCACGGAGTGGCTGCGGACGAACAGCCGGTCCGCCTGACGCCGGGTGGAGTCAGCCCGGCCCCTGGCGGCAGCCGGCCGACGCCGGCGGGCAACGATCCAACTGCGGGAGCGCCGGCGGAGCCCACAGGGACACCTGTGTCACAGGCGGGCGAGGCTCACGAGCAGGTTCAGGCCAGGTTCGTCTTGGACTCTGTGTCCAGGACATGACGGTGCTCTTGCAAGTCCAACGACAGATCATGGACCTGCTCGCTGTAGGCGGTCCCAAGTCTGCGATGAGCGCTGGTGCGCCGGTCCCCGTCGCGCATTGCTTTGCCGACGTACGAGCCATAGTCGCCATGATCTTCCGGTCCTGGCCCATGGCCCGGGAGTACGCCGGCCACTCGTGCTGCGCAAGCCCAGCCCCTGCTCAACACTCCGGGCAAGAAGAAGACCTCCAAGCCCTACACCGCGCCGCCCATGGAATCCCTGGCCGCTGGGGCTGCCTTGGACATCGCCTTGCAACTCCTCGGAGCCCCGGATGCACACGATGCACAAGCGCGCTTGGACCCACTCCTCCAGCAGCTACGCGGCGTCGATCTCGCTCTCAGCGCCTACCTTCGACGCCCGGCATGGCTCTCTCACCCCCACCGCGGATCGCCGTCAGGGACCCGTCCACAGTGAGCCGGTCTTCCAGCTCCTCGGCGAGCCCTGCAGGCCTGGAGTTGACGCTGCGTCACCCGTTACGGGGTGAGCCGCACGCGGATGCCCAGCGTCCCGTCCGCTCCCCGGCGCAGCCGGCTGTCGAGAATCATGAGGCGGCCGAGGATGCCGTACTTGCGGGCGATGAGTGAGCGGTAGCGGGCGCCGGTTGCCTTGTCGGCGATCTCGGCGGTGGCCGGGATCTGGTCACCCGTCGGGTTGCCGCGCAGGTCGCAGGGGCCGACGAGGATGTCGCCACGTGCCCGGATCCGCTTGACCTTCCAGGAGTCGGCGGGGGTCCGCACGCCCAGCGTGTCACCGTCGCGCACCACCCACACCGGGGTGGTGACCGGGGTGCCGTTCTTGCGGTAGCTGGTGACGAGCAGGTACTTGCCGGCGCCGAGCCGTTCCAGCAGCGTGTCGTCCATGATGCGTTTCTGCTCCTTGTCATTGCGTTCGGGGTCGTTGGCCACTTGGGCGGCGTACTGCGATGTCAGTTCGGGGGCAGCCGGCATGCTCTCGGCCTGAGGGGAGTACGGGTGCAGTTCGATTTGGTTGAGGACGGGCGTGCTGCCGGGCCGGGTTGATCGGGCGGGGCGCCGCAGGACTCCGTACTTGTTACTCGGTCTCGGTCAAGGCGGCGACAATCAAGTGGCTGACGGCCTTGGTGGACACCGGGTTCTGGCCCGTGATCAGGCGGCCGTCGCGCACGGCGTGCGGCGTCATCGGGACGGTGGAGCGCACGTATTTGGCTCCCTTCGCGCGCAATTCGTCCTCCAGCAGGAACGGCACCCTGCTCTTCACGCCGGCCAGTTTTTCCTCGACCGTCGCGAAGCCGGTGACGGTGCGGTTCCGTACGAGCGGATTCCCGTCGGCATCACGGAGGTTGATAAGGGCGCAGGCGCCATGGCAGACCGAGGAGACGATGCCGCCCCCGGCGTGGATGGCCTCGGCTGTTCCCCGCAGGTCGGCATTGTCGGGAAAGTCCCACATAGTGCCGTGCCCACCCGTGAAGAAGATCGTGGAGTAGTCGTCCGGATCTGCGTCGGCCACGGAAGCAGTGGACTTCAGGGAGGTCATGAAGGCCGGGTCGGCTCGATAATTGCGAACCGTCCGGTCGGCGAACAAGCGGCCGAGGCTTCGAGGATCGAGTGGCACTTCGCCGCCGGCCGGGCTGACCACATCCACGGTGTGGCCGTCTGCCACCGCCTTGTCGTAGAAATGGACGAGTTCACCAAGCCACAGGCGGTCAGATGCTTGCTCGCCCCGTAGGTGGCCTGATTTGTCACCACCGCCAGAATCTTTTTCCGTCTCACTTTTCCCACAGTTCCTTTCGGTCAACTGCGCATCGCCGCCTGAGGCGCTGACCAGGACGAACTCCTAGTCGAAGGAGAGCAGCCGGCCGACGTCTTCGAGAAAGATCGGGACGGCCAGGGAGTAGACGAGTACTACCTGCCGGCGGATCGTTGCCGCCGCCCAGGCGAACAGGGGAGCCCAGCCGGTATAGACGCCTGCCATGAAGCGGCGCAGGTTGTCCGCCCGCGTCCGCCGCGCTCGCCGGGCTTCCCTGCGCCAGTTGCTGCAGGCCGTCTCCGAGCGCAATGGCAGCGGCCGGCAGCAGGCAGACACGGACGATGGCGTCGGCCGGCGTGAGAGGGGTGTGGGCCGCCATCACGCCTCCTTGCCTGCCTCGGGGTTGGCCACGGGGATGGTGTTCAGCCCTGCTCGGTGGGGCGTACGAGCATCTCGTTGACGGCGACGTGCCGGGGGCGGGTGGCGATGTAGCCGATGGCGTCGGCGATGTCCTGGCTCTGCAGCCGCTCGATGTCGCCCAGGCCGGCGACGATCAGCTGCTGGACGACTTCCGAGTTGTGGGTGCGCAGTTCGGTGTCGACGCTGCCCGGCTCGACGACGGACACGCGGACGTGCTGGCGTCCCAGTTCCTGGCGCAGTGCCTCGCTGAAGCCTCCGACGCCGAACTTGGTGGCGCTGTACACGGCGGACATGGCGAAGGCGGTGCGGCCGTTCAGCGAGCTGATGTTGATGATGTCGGCGACCTGGCGCGGCGCGTCGGCGGCGGCCTTGACCAGGTGGGGGACGGCCGCGTGGGTGGTGTACATCAGGCCCATGAGGTTGATGTCGATCATGCGCTGCCAGTCGTTCAGGTCCGCGCCGGGGGTGGGCCCGAGGAGCATGAGGCCGGCGTTGTTGACCAGGATGTCCAGGCGGCCAAGGCCCTCGACGGTCCGCTCGACCGCTTCCGCGGCGGCCTGGGCGGTGGTGATGTCGGCGGGTACGACCAGAGCCTTCCCGCCCTCCTCGGAGATTTCGGCGGCGAGGTCGGTGAGCCGGTCCTCGCGCCGTCCGACCAGGGCCACGGAGGCGCCCTCGCGGGCGAGCTCCAGCGCGGTGGCGTGGCCGATGCCGCTGGACGCTCCGGTAACCAGAGCGACGGTTCCTTCGATACGACGAGTCCGCGTCATGGTTCAAGCCTTTCGATGAACGGCCACGTTGCTCGGGGCCGTACGGGATAGGGGGAAGAAAGCCCTGCCGGCGAGGGCCGTGCAGGGGTGGAGGCCGCTCAAGGCAGGGCCGAGGGCACAATGGGGAGGTGAGCAGCACTGGGCAGAAGACCACCGACGCCAAGCCTCAGGAGAGCACGATCGAGGGAGACCTGCCGCCTCGCGAGCGCCTGGTCAGGGCCGCGTCGCGGCTGTTCTACTACGAGGGCGTTCGCGCGATCGGTGTGGAGCGGCTGATCGCCGAGGCCGGGGTGACCAAGGCGACCTTCTACCGGCACTTCGCCGCCAAGGACGACCTGGTCGTGGCCTATCTGCGGACCAAGGACGCCTACTACAAGGACGTGGCCGAACCACTGGCTGCCGCGCACCCGCCCGCGGAAGCGATCGACCTGATCTTCGAGGCGATCGCCGAGCACGCCCGCGAGCGTGGCTTTCGAGGATCGCCGTTCATGAACGCGGCCGCCGAGTACCCGGACGCCACCCATCCGGTCCGCGGCCTGGTGACGACCCACCGGGACTGGATCCGCACCCTCTTCCAGGAACTGCTCACCCGGCTCGGCCACACCGACCCCAAGTCGGCCGCCGGCGCCCTGCTGATGCTGTACGACGGAGCGATGGCAGCCGGCTACCTGGACGACTCGACGGCCGCCCACAAGACCCTGCTGGACGCGGTCCGCCTGATCCGATCGGGAGGCTGACCCCATCGAGGCCGCGCGAAACACCGGCCCCCTGTGGGACCCCGGGCAAGTCAGGGCGCGGATTGGCTTCATGGAGCTTTCATCTCTGTTCGACGTACACCGGGACCCACTGGCTTGCCTGGTCGGCAGTCCCGCCCGGAAGGCCGAGACGCCCACCTCCAAGAGGTAGGAAGACCGGTCGTTCTACCTCTCGACGATAACCCCCCTGGCGTCCTCGCGCCAGCGGTCGAGCGGCTTGTGGGATCCCTCACGGGCTGCTGCTGCCTCGGTGGGCCTTCCCGGCTTGCGTGGCCGGACTCGCCTGCTCCCTCATCTCCCGGCAACACCTTCGGACTGTCGCGGCGACGAAGTGAAGGCCGCGGTCGTCGGCTGCTTCGGCCCCCAGGCGGGCCTCGCGGACGTCATCGAGGTTGATCCGCTGGGAGGCCGGGTCGGCGCTGCCGCAGTTCTTCGCGGCCTGGAGGGCGAGTCGACCTTCGTTACCGTTCTCCCGCCCGCAGTCGCCCTGTCAAGGACGTGCCGTTGTACGCCAAGTGAGACCCCCCGAGCGCTGATCCGTCGTGCGTCGCACAGGTGCGCTTCCGGGCGAACGGCAAATTCCGCGGCAACGCGAACCACAAGCTCCTCGACGCCTGGCTCCTCGCGCTGTGCACCGGGTGCGGGGACACCATCAAGGTCGCTGTCCTGGGGCGGATGAACGTGCGTTCCCTACGGCCCGAGGTCCTGAACCTGCTGCGCGACAACGACCCCGGCCCGGCAGCCGAGTTGCTCCAGGATGCGGTCGTACGGCGCCGCGACGTGGGCGGCTCGGGTCGAACCGAGCGGCCGGCCTGGCAGTCGCCGTACGGTCCGCCGCCGCACCGGGCGCACCGCGGCCGGTGGGCGCCTGTGCCGGGGTCGGCCTGGTCTCGTGTCGACAGTCCACCTGAGCGGCAAGCTCTCGGGCGACTTCACCTTCATGCTCAAGCGCTGAGTCCTTGTGGCCCGGGGCCTGTCCGGCGGTATCCGATCCGCCGGACATCACTCCTCAGGAGTGGCGTGACGCACTTTTGCAAGCAGGTGCTTGCAATTGTTAGCGGGGGTGGGGCAAGGTAGGGGCATGGCATCGCTCAACGTCGGCAATCTCGGTGAGTACCTGCGCGAGCAGCGTCGCAGTGCGCAGCTGTCGCTCAGGCAGCTCGCCGATGCCGCCGGGGTGTCCAATCCGTACCTGAGCCAGATCGAGCGCGGGCTGCGCAAGCCGAGCGCGGAGGTGTTGCAGCAGGTCGCCAAGGCCCTGCGGATCTCCGCCGAGACGCTGTACGTCCGCGCCGGCATCCTCGACGCCGAGCGGGACCTGGACGAGGTGGAGACGCGCGCCGTCATCCTCGCCGATCCCACGCTCAACGAGCGGCAGAAGCAGGTGCTGCTGCAGATCTACGAGTCCTTTCGCAAGGAGAACGGATTCGCAGGCGTCGCGGACGGCGACGGTACGGAGGAGACCCGGCCCCACGACGACACCACCGTGCGCGGCACCCGCACGGCCGACGCGAGCGAAGCCGATCCGCAGCAGACGGCCAGCTGAACCGGACCAGGGCGCCGGCCGCCCGACTGCGGAACAGAACCCTCAGCCGAATGTGAATCCGGGAGGACCCTCACCATGGCCATCACCGACGATCTGCGCAAGACCTTGAGCGACCCGACCCCGCTCTACTTCGCGGCAGGCACCGCGGACCTGGCGTTCCAGCAGGCCAAGAAGGTGCCCGCGCTGGTCGAGCAGCTGCGCGCCGAGGCCCCGGCCCGTATCGAGGCCGTCCGCAACACCGACCCCAAGGCCGTGCAGGAGAAGGCCGCCGCGCGCGCCAAGGAGGCCGGTGCCAAGGCCAAGGAGGCCCAGGAGACCATCCAGGCCAGGGTCAACGAGTTCATCGGCACCCTCGACGGCGACCTGAAAAAGCTCGGCAGCACGATCGACGCGGACCTCAAGAAGCTCGGCGAGTCCGCCCAGGACCTCGCCCTGCGCGGTGTCGGCGTCGCCGCCGAGTACGCCGTGAAGGCCCGGGAGACCTACGAGAAGGTCGCCGAGCACGGCGAGCAGACCGTGCGGGCCTGGCGCGGCGAGGCCGCCGAGGAGATCGAGGAACTCGCCGTCGCCGTCGAGCCCAAGGGCGAGCCGGACCAGGTCAAGTCCGAGCCGAAGCCGGCCGAGGCCGCCGCCGAGGCCGTCCCGGCGAAGAAGCCGGTCGCCAAGAAGGCCCCGGCCCCGCGCAAGGTCACGGCCAAGAAGAGCACGCCGCCCGCCAAGTAAGCCGTACAAGGGCGACTACGCGCATGGGCCGGGCACCCTTGGGGTGCCCGGCCCGTTGTACGGGTACGGTGGCCGCGTAGGTGTCGGGAGAGAACGGGCGGTGGGCGGCATGTTGATGTTGGGCTTCACGGGGTTCCTGGGACTGCTGAAGATCGTCCTGATGGCCCTTGCGGCGTTCGCGCTGGTCGACGCCGCGATCCGGCGCGAGGACGCCTTCCGCGCGGCGGACAAGCAGAACAAGATGTTCTGGCTGATCATCCTCGGCATCGCGCTCGTGGTGAGCTATCTCTTCTCGATCCTCTCGATCCTCCCCATCGCGGGCGTGATCGCGAGCATCGTCTACATCGTGGACGTGCGTCCCGCGCTCAAGCAGGTCTCCGGCGGCCGCGGCTGGGGCGGCCGCGGCGGAAGCAGCAGCGACGGTCCGTACGGGCCGTACAACGGCGGCCGCTGACCGGATCCCGTTGACACGGGCACCCGGTCCGGTCCCTTGCCGCTCCTCGCTGCCTCCGGTCCGGCCGGTCCCTTACGGCACGCGGTCCAGCAGGACCACCGCCACGTCGTCCGTCAGCTCCCCGCCGTTGAGTTCGCGGACCTCATGGACCGCGGACCGCAGCAGATCCTCGCCACGCAGCCCGGCGGCGAGCTGCCGGCGCACCATCCGCACCATGCCCTCCTGGCCCAGACGCTCACCGCCCCCGCCGACGCGGCCCTCGATCAGGCCGTCGGTGTAGAGCATGAGGCTCCACTCCGCGCCCAGCTCCACCTGCATCCGCGGCCAGCGCGCGCCGCGGAGCAGGCCGAGGGCGGGGCCGTTGTTGTCGTACGGCAGCAGCTCCGCGGGCCGCCCGGGGCGGGCGATCAGCGGCGACGGGTGGCCGGCCAGGCACAGGCCCGCGCTGCGGCCGTCGGGGGAGATGTCCACCGTGCAGAGGGTCGCGAAGATCTCCTCGTCGCCCCGCTCGTGCTCCAGTACCTCCTGCAGCGTGCTCAGCAGCGCGTCGCCGCACAGCCCGGCCAGCGTCAGCGCCCGCCACGCGATGCGCAGCTCCACGCCGAGCGCGGCCTCGTCCGGGCCGTGGCCGCAGACGTCACCGATCATGGCGTGCACGGTGCCGTCGGGCGTGCGCACGGTGTCGTAGAAGTCGCCGCCGAGCAGCGCGCGCGAGCGGCCGGGGCGGTAGCGCGCGGCGAACCGCAGCGAGGAGCCCTCCAACAGGGGCGTGGGCAGGAGCCCGCGCTCCAGGCGGCGGTTCTCCTGTGCGCGCACCCGGCCCTCGGCGAGGCGTCGCTCGGCCGAGTCGGACCGCTTGCGCTCCACGGCGTACCGGATGGCGCGGCTGAGCAGCCGTCCGTCCAGTTCGTCCCGGAAGAGGTAGTCCTGGGCACCCACGCGCACCGCCTCGGCGCCGCGCTCGGCGTCACCGGACGCGGTGAGCGCGAGGACGGCGTGCCGGGGCGCGAGCTCCAGCACATGCTTGAGCACGGCCAGCTCGTCGTCGCCGTCGCCGGCCCGGCCGGGCGCCGGAAGCGCGAGGTCGAGCAGGATGCAGTGGACGTCGTCGGTGAGCAGCCGCCCGGCCTCGGTGAGGTTGCGGGCGGTACGCACGCGGATGGGCTTACCGGCCGAGTCGAGCAGTTCGGGCACGATCGGCCAGCCCGCCGGATCGTCCTCGATCAGCAGCAGGGTGAGAGTGGTGCCTGCCGCGGTGCTGTTGGCCGCGGCGGACTCGGTGCGGTTGGCCTCTTCCTTGAGGGGGCCGCCGACTGCGGACGCGGCCTGCGCCTGACCACTCTCCACGGCCGGGATGGCTCTCTGCCGCGGTACGGGTACGGGCATCTTGTTGGTTCCTTCCCTCCCCCCGAGGGCATGGTGGGTGCGAGGGACCTCGACCCACCGACGGGGACCATAGCGGTACTGGCCGCCGCAGCGGAATGGTGTGAGCCGCGTCGCTCCGCCGCAGACCCCTGTCATATGCCGCGTTCCGTACCGCAGTTGGACAGGCTTGTGGGCAAAAGGGGATGACGAAGGTCACGTCCTGTCAGGGTTTGGAACGTTGTTGACCGTGGACTGGGTCACATGGCGCACATCACGCATCCGGCCGCACTACGCCCAGAATGGGCATTTCGCCCGCCCCGGCGAGCGTCACCGTCCGTCCGGGGCGCGGGGCGTGGATGATCGCGCCGTCGCCCACGTACATCGCCACATGGCTCGCGTCGTCGAAGTAGATGATGAGATCGCCCGGGCGCATGTCCTTGATGTCCACGTGCTTGAGCTGCTTCCACTGCTCCTGCGAGGTGCGCGGGACAGGATGGCCGGCCTTCGCCCAGGCCTGTGAGGTCAGGCCCGAGCAGTCGTACGACTCAGGGCCCTCGGCGCCCCAGACGTACGGCTTTCCGATCTGGGCCGTCGCGAACTCCACCGCCCGCTTGCCCTGCTTGGACGCCTTGCCGTTGATCTCCTTGAGGATGCCGCTGTCCAGCCATGCGGTCTGCGCCTGGTAGGCGGCCTCCCGCTCCAGCTCGGCGAGGCGCTCCTTCTCCTTCTTCTCCAGCTGGGACTGGAGCTTCTCGGCGGCCGCGATCTGCTGCTTGATCTTCTTCTTTGCGGCGGCCTTGGTCTTGCGGTTGGCCTCCAGCTCGTCCCAGCGGTCGGAGGCGTCGGCCGCGTACCGCTGCAAGTCCTGCTGGGTGCGGGTCATTTCCCCGATCAGGCCCTTGGCCGCCCGCTGGCCCTGGAGCACCCGCCCCGCGCCGTCCAGGAACTGCTGCGGGTCGTCGCTCAGCATCAACTGGGCCGCGGGCGGCAGTCCGCCCGTGCGGTACTGGGCGCGGGCCGCGGCACCCGCGCGGTCCTTCAGCTCGTCCAGCTTCTTCTGGCCCTCGACGATCTTCTTCGCCAGCTCGACGATCGCGGCGGACTGCTTCTGGGCCTTCTCCTGGGCCGCGTTGTACTCGTCGGTGGCGACGGCCGCGTCGTGGTAGAGCTTGTCGAGCTTCTTGCGGACGGCCTCGAGGTCCTTGTTCGGCGGGAGCGTCGGCGAGTTGGTGGGGGTCGGCGAGGCCGTGGGGTTCGCCGTGGCCGTCGGCTTCGGCGTCGGGGCCGCGAACGCCGTGCCGGGTGCCGCCAGCACGGTCACCGCGCAGACCACGGTCACGGCCGCCGTGATCAGGCCGCGCTTGCCCGTCCCCATACCCGTCCCCCAAACTGATTTACCGTCAGTAACTTACGGTCGCCCGGGGGATCGTGCCACGCCGCGGCGTAAAGCGACAGAGGTGGTACCCGGTGGATCCTCCCCATTTTCCCGCCCGGACATGACGATCCCCCGCCCTTGTGACGAACGCCGCATGAAGATCGTTCCCCGCAGGTCAGGGGCGGTGCGGGGTCAGTTCCGGGGTGCCAACGCCCCCCAGGCCACCGTCACTTCACCCTGCCGCCAGCGCGCCGCCGAGTCCGTCACCGGCCAGTCGGCCGTCAGGTCCCGCACCGCGCGGATCCAGCGCTGGCGGGCGCCGTAGGAGGCGTAGGGCGCGGCGGACGCCCAGGCGCGGTCGAAGTCGCGCAGGAAGGCATGGACCGGCTCACCGGGAACATTGCGGTGGATGAGCGCCTTGGGGAGGCGTTCCGCGAGGTCGGACGGCCGCTCCAGGGAGCCCAGACGGGTGGCGAAGGTGACCGTCCGCGGCCCCTCGGGACCGAGCGCGACCCAGACGTGCCGCCGCCCGATCTCGTCACAGGTCCCCTCCACGAGCAGCCCGCCCCGAGAATCCGGGCCCGCCGGCGCGAGCCGCCCGCACAGCCGCTCCCACACGGCGGCGACCTCGTTCTCGTCGTACTGCCGCAGCACGTTGGCGGCGCGGATGAGGTGCGGCCGCTGGGGGACGGGGATCTCGAAGCCGCCGTGCCGGAAGACCAGGCCCTCGCGCTCGTACGGCTCGGCCGCCGCGACCCGGGCCGGTTCGATCTCGACGCCGACCACCCGCGCGCGGGGCGCGGCGGTGCGCAGCCTGCCGAGCAGTTCGACCGCCGTCCAGGGTGCGGCCCCGTACCCCAGGTCGATCGCCACGGGGTCGGCGGCCCGGCGCAGTTCGGCGCCGTGCGTGGCCGCGATCCAGCGGTCCATGCGCCGCAGGCGGTTGGGGTTGGTGGTCCCGCGTGTCACCGTTCCCACGATGGGGGCGCCCCCGCTCGACGGGCGAAGCCGAGAGCGGGGGAGGGCGGCTGCGCGGGCTGTCATACGTACGAGGGTATGCGGGCCCCGGCCGGCGAACGCCCCCCGTGTCGAACGGTTGAGCGACCTAGGGTAATGATTCGGTAAAGCTCCGTAATCGGGAAATGGAGCCGACCCCTCCGATGTTGCACCCCCTTGGAGGGCCGAGGTCCTCCCACCGGCATGCCCGCAGCAAGGAGGAACGCCACGTGAGCCAGTACGTCAGCAGGCTCGGGCGTCGCTCTCCGGCGGCACCCTCGCGGCTCAGGCTGCACCGCAGGCCCCGCCGTGTCGCCATGCTCTCCGTGCACACCTCACCGCTCCACCAGCCCGGCACCGGCGACGCCGGCGGCATGAACGTCTACATCGTGGAGCTCGCGCAGCGGCTCGCCGCGATCAACATCGAGGTCGAGATCTTCACCCGGGCCACCTCCGGCGGCCTCCCGCACACCGTGGAGCTCGCCCCCGGCGTCCTCGTCCGGCACGTCGACGCCGGCCCCTACGAGGGCCTGGCCAAGGAGGACCTCCCGGCCCAGCTGTGCGCCTTCACCCACGGCGTGATGCAGGCCTGGGCCGGCCACCGCCCCGGCCACTACGACCTCGTGCACTCCCACTACTGGCTCTCCGGCCACGTCGGCTGGCTCGCCGCCCAGCGCTGGGGCGTCCCCCTGGTGCACGCCATGCACACCATGGCCAAGGTCAAGAACGCCAACCTGGCCGACGGCGACACCCCCGAGCCCGCCGCCCGGGTCATCGGCGAGACCCAGATCGTCGCGGCCGCCGACCGGCTGATCGCGAACACCGCCGAGGAGGCCGACGAGCTCGTACGGCACTACGCCGCCGACCCGGCCAAGGTCGCCGTCGTCCACCCCGGCGTCAACCTCGACCGCTTCCGCCCCTTCCCCAAGGGCTCCGACACGCTTCGCCCCGGGGGCCCCACGACCGCCCGCGCCGCAGCCCGCGCCCGCCTCGGCCTCCCGCAGGACGCCCTGATCCCGCTCTTCGCGGGCCGCATCCAGCCCCTCAAGGCACCCGACGTGCTCCTGCGCGCCGTGGCCGTCCTCCTGGACGAGCGCCCCGAACTGCGGTCGAGGTTGCTCGTGCCGGTCGTCGGCGGGCCCAGCGGCAGCGGCCTCGCCAAGCCCGAGGGCCTGCAGAAGCTCGCCGCCCGGCTCGGCATCGCCGACGTCGTACGCTTCCGCCCACCCGTCGGTCAGGAGCAGCTCGCGGACTGGTTCCGGGCCGCGTCCGTGCTCGTCATGCCCTCCTACAGCGAGTCGTTCGGCCTGGTCGCCATAGAGGCGCAGGCGGCCGGCACGCCGGTGCTCGCCGCCTCGGTCGGCGGGCTTCCGGTGGCCGTGCGGGACGGCGAGACCGGGTTCCTGGTCCGGGGCCACGATCCGGCCGACTACGCGCGCGTGCTGCGCGGTTTCGCCGACGACCCCTCGCTGCCGGACCGTATGGGCGCGGCCGCCGCGCGGCACGCCCAGTCCTTCGGCTGGGACACCGCGGCCGCCGCCACCGCGGACGTGTACACGGCCGCGACCCAGGCTCATCGCCGTCGCGTACGCTCCCACCATGGGTGAGGCTTCACAGCAGCAGCAACGCGCGGCGCAGGTCATCGAGGGTGTCCTCAAGGACGCCGAACTCGACTGGGAGAGCCCCGAGCCCGGCAACTACGTCGCCAAGCTCCCCGGCACCCGCAAGCTCTCGACGACGGTCTCGCTCCTCGTCGGCCGTCACTCCCTCTCCCTGAACGCCTTCGTCATCCGCCACCCCGACGAGAACGAGGCGGGCGTCCACCGCTGGCTCCTGGAGCGCAACCTCAAGCTGTACGGCGTCGGTTACGCCGTCGACCGGCTCGGCGACATCTACGTCACCGCCCGCCTGCCCCTGGCCTCCGTCACCGAGGACGAGATCGACCGGCTCCTCGGCCAGGTCCTGGAGGCCGCGGACGGCAGCTTCAACACCCTCCTGGAGCTCGGCTTCGCCTCAGCGATCCGCAAGGAGTACGCATGGCGGGTGGCGCGCGGCGAATCGACGCGGAATCTGGACGCGTTCACGAATCTGATTCAGCGTCCGGCCGACTGAGCAAATGACTCACGGTACAGCCCCTTCCCTGTGAAGGGGCTCTGGTGGCATGCTCACCGCCAACGCACATCTGAACATCGTTCATATCCATGAAAATCTCCATGGGAGGGCGGACGGACATGGGCAAGGCGCACCTCACCAGACGGGCTCTGCTCGGCGGAGCCACCGCAGTGGCGCTCGGCGCGACCACGGGCACCGCGGCGGCCACGGGCACCGCTGGGGCCAGGGGCGCCGCTGCGGCCGCTACGGCCGCGGAAGTCCCCTCCCTCTGGAGGGAGTTCACCCGCACTCCGTTCACGCACCCGCAGATCCCGTACATCGGCCGGGCCGGCTGCCGCGGCGGCGCGGCGCGCTTCCCCCGCCGCCCCGTCGTGGCCGATGTGAGGGACTTCGGCGCCGTGGCGGACGGCACCACCGACTGCGCCCCCGCGATCAACCGTGCCATCGCCGCCGCCGGAAGGGCCGGCGGTGGCACGGTCACCATCCCGCCGGGCACCTTCCGCATCGACGGCCTGATCCGGGTCGCCGACTCGAACGTGGTCCTCAGGGGCGCGGGCAGCGACCGTACGAAGCTGTACGCGACCAAGAACCTCACCGAGCTGATCGGCGTCTACGGCTCCCGCTACGGCGGCGACAAGTCGTCCTGGTCCTGGGCGGGAGGGCTCATCTGGCTGGCCCCGCACGCCCGTTGGGACTCCCTGGTCGCCGCGATCGGGGCCAGGGCCTGGCCGTTCGAGGGCTGGACCGGCAACCGGCGCGACGAGTGGACGACCCTGACGGCGATCGAACCGGCCCGCCAGGGCTCCTGGATCCTGACCGTCGCGGACTCCCGGCAGCTGAGGCCCGGCCGACTGGTCCTCCTTCGTCTCGCTGACGACCCCGACCACACCCTCCTGGAGCACATGTCGGGCGGCGGGCCCGGTCCGCAGGCCTACTACTGGGCCGACAAGACCAAGCTGACCTCGTACGTCCCCTACGAGTGGCCCGTACGCATCACCCGCGTCCACGGCCGCCGCGTCACCCTCGAACGCCCGCTCCCGCTCGACGTACGCCCCGAGTGGGACCCCCGGCTGACCACCCACGTACCGGAGTTGACCGGGTCCGGTGTCGAGGGCCTGACCCTGGAGGCGGTGGAGACCCCGCAGTCCCCGCACCTCCTTGACAAGGGCTACAACGGGGTCGTCCTGCAGTGTGCCTACGACTGCTGGCTGGACGACGTCACCGTCCGGCACGTCGACAACGGCTTCGGCCTGGTCGCCGCCTCCGCCTGCACCCTGCGCGGCACCCGGGTGTCCGGCCGCGGCTCGCACCACCCGTACTTCTGTCGTGAGGGCTCGCACGACAACCTCATCGAGGACTTCACGATCGAGGAGCGGACCGTTCCCGCCCCGCCCAACACCCAACTGCACGGGATCAACGTCGAGGGCCTGTCCTCCTACAACGTGTGGTCGCGCGGCGACATGCGCATGGGCACCTTCGACAGCCACCGTGGGCTGCCCTTCGCGAACGTCCGCACCGACATCACGGTGAACAACAACGGTCGCCACGGCGGCGACGCCAGCGCCGGCCCGCTGTTCGGCGCCCGCTTCACCCACTGGAACATCCGGGTCACCAACGGCCGCGCGGGCCTGATGAAGATCGACGGCCTGGCACCGTACTCCGCCACCGTCGGCCTCAACACGGTCACCGAGTTCGACCAGATCGACGTCCCCGACTTCAAGGGCGAGCTGCACTCCCGGCTGGAGCTGTACGGCACGACGGACGAGGTGCGCCCGCGCAATCTGTACGAGGCGCAGCGGGGCCTGTAGCAAGGCCTGTGAGGCACGGCTGTTAACCTGCGGCGATCCGAATTCTTACCGGTCCCTTACCGGTCTCTCACCAGCAAGAGGTTGTGCATGCGCGCAGGCAGATCCGGCTCCGCGGTCGTGCTCGCGGGAGCGCTCGCCCTGGGGGCGTTCGCCGTGCCGTCCGCGGAGGCGGCGGACACCGGCATCACGGTGTCGAACCTGGTCGTGAACAAGGGCAAGCCCATCATCGTGGGCACCACCGCGGAGGTGAGGCCTGGCTTCACCTTCCACATGTCCCTGCCGTCCGGCGTCGGCGTCGGCGACGTGACCCCGTTCCCGTACCTGTACCACGACACCACGGCCGCCAAGGGCGCCGAATCGGGCGGTGTCTACACGGGCTTCACCACCTGCAACGAGGCCGGCCCGCGCGCCGCCGACTGCGAGGGTGAGCTGTACATCGATCCACGCTGGACGCTGGACTCCAACAACGACGCGACGACCTGGAAGACGGCTGTCTGGGTGCGCCTGTGGGACTCGAACGAGAAGTTCAAGGGCGAGGAGTACCTGACCGGCTTCAGCTCCGTGCAGGTCAAGCGCGCGGCGAAGGTGACCGTCAACGCCGCGCCCGAGCCCGTCACGAAGGGCAGGACGCTCACCGTGACCGGCAGGATCACCCGCGCGGACTGGGTGAAGCACGCCTACACCGGCTTCGGCGGCAAGGCGGCCAAGCTGCAGTTCCGCAAGGCGGGCACCAGCACCTACTCGACGGTCAAGACCGTGTCGGCGGACTCCGCGGGCTACCTGAAGACCACGGTCACCGCGTCCACGGACGGCTACTGGCGCTGGACCTTCGGCCAGACGACCACGACGGGCGGCGCGACCGCTGCGGGCGACTATGTCGACGTGAAGTGACCCGGTGCCGCTTCACTGGCCGCTGACCCGGTAGCGCCCGGGAGTCACGCCCACCAGTTTCCTGAAGTGCCGGGTGAGATGGGCCTGGTCGTAGAACCCGGTCGCCGACGCCACCTCGCCCGGCGCGCGCCCGTCGAGCAGCAGTCGGCGGGCGCGCTCGACGCGGCGGGACATCAGGTACTGGTGCGGCGCGATGCCGTACGCCCCGCTGAACGCCCGTACCAGATGGGCGGGATGGGCGTACAGCAGCCCGGCCGCCTCCTCCAGGGAGAGCCCCTGCGCGACGCGCTCGTCGAGCAACTCGCGCAGCGCACGGGCGACGGCGGGGTCGCGCCGGCCCTCCGCCTGGGCCACCCGGGGCCGGAGGTGCTCGCGCAGCCGCTCCCCGATCAGCGTCAGCCGGCTCTCGGCCTCCAGCTCGTCGCCGGGGTGCGCGAGCGCGCCGTGCAACTGCCCCACGCGCAGCCGCAGTACGGGATCCCGGAGATCCGGCCCGTCGACCGCCGGCCCGATCAGCTCCTCCCCGAGACGGGTGGCGTCGAGATAGAGGACGCGCTTGCGGAAGCCGTGCGGGGTGGCCGGGGAGCCGTTGTGCGGGACGTGCGGCGGCAGCAGCGAGACCGTGTCGTGCGGGGTGCCGTGCTCGTGCCGGTCGAGGTCGTACCGTACGGCCCCGTCGTCCACGATGAGCAGCGTCCACGCCTCGTGCACGTGCATCGGGTAGGCGTACTCGGTGAAGTGCGCGTGGAACACCTCCACGACACCCGGGACACGCGGGCGCCAGGCGGAGACGTCCGGCTGGGCGGCGGCCATGCAAAGAACGTACAAGACGGCGCGGGGGACGGCCGGGCAGTCTCACCCCATGAACACCGAGCCGATCTCCGAACTGCAGCCTCCCGGGCCGACCCCCGATCCGATCCGCTTCGACACGAAGATCGCCGTCCTGCTGCGCGAGGACCTGGAGACCTGGCAGCGCCTCAACGTCACGGCCTTCCTGGTCAGCGGCCTGGGCACACGGCTTCCCGAGGTGATCGGGGAGCCGTACGAGGACGCGGACGGCGTGCCCTACCTGCCGATGTTCCGGCAGCCGGTACTGGTCTTCGAGGGCACCAAGGAGACGCTGACCGCGGCGCACACCCGGTCGCTCTCCCGCGCCCTGCCCCGCGCGGTCTTCACCTCGGACCTCTTCGGCACCGGCAACGACCGGGACAACCGCGCGGCCGTACGGGCGGTGGGGACGGGGGAGCTGGACCTGGTGGGCCTCGCGGTGTACGGCCCGCGCAACGCGGTGGACAAGGTGCTCAAGGGGGCGCGGATGCACCCGTGAGGGGGGCGGCCGTCGCCGAGCTGCCGGCCCTACGCCGTACGGACCTCGGGCTCGGCGTCAGCCGGAGTCGCCGTGCCCACCGCCCCGACGGCCGGAAGACGCCGCATGACCACGCTGTACCCGATCGCCGCCGCCATACCGACCACGGCGCACATGCCCCACAACCACTCCGCGCCGAACCGGTCGATGACGACGCCGGACATGAGGGGCGCGATCAGGGCGGCGACCGACCAGGACAGGGTGTACATGCCCTGGTAGCGCCCCCGCCCATGGACGGGCGACAGCCGGACGACAAGGCTGGTCTGGGTCGGGGCGTTGACGATCTCAGCGAGCGTCCACACGCACACGGTGAGCGCGAAGACGCCGACCGATCCGGCGAAGGCGGTGAGCCCGAAGCCGTACCCGGCGAGGACGGAGGAGATGACGAGGAGGCGTCGCGGATCGCGGTGCTCGATGAAGCGGGTGACGGGGATCTGCAGGGCGACGATCAGGATGCCGTTGACGGCGATGGCCATGCCGTAGTCGGCGGGCGAGAACCCTGCCGTACCCATCGCCACCGGCAGTCCGACCGAGCCCTGCTGGAAGACGACCGCGACGAGGAAGGACAGCCCGACGACGGCCATGTACCGGCCGTCCCGCAGCACGGTGCCGAGACTGACCTCGTCCCGCGCCTCCTTGGCGGTCTTCACGGGCCGAGACTCGGGCAGCTTGGCGAAGACGACGACCGCGCAGACCGCCGTCATCCCCGCCTCGATCAGGAACCCGGCGAGATAACTGACCTCGGCGATGAAGCCGGCGGCCATGGAGGAGACGGCGAAGCCGAGGTTGATCGCCCAGTAGTTGAGCGAGAAGGCCCGCACCCGGTCCTCGGGCCGGACGATGTCGGCCATCATCGCCTGCACGGCGGGCCGGGAGGCGTTGGAGGCCATGCCGACCAGGAAGGCGACGGCGGCGATGGCGACGGGGTCGGTCATGAAGCCGAGCAGCGCCACGGACGCGGCGGTGGCGGACTGGGCGACGAGCAGCGTCGGCCGCCGCCCGAGCCGGTCGGCCATCACGCCTCCGCCGAGGGAGGACACGACCCCGCCGAGCCCGTGCAGCGAGGCGACGAGACCGGCGTACGACGCGCTGTATCCCCGGTCCAGGGTCAGATACAGCGCCATGTACGTCGCCACGAAGGCGCCGAGCCGGTTGACGAGGGTGCTGGTCCACAGCCACCAGAACTCGCGGGGGAGACCGGAGACGGAATCCCGGGCGGCGCGTCTAAGGGCGGCGAGTGGCATGGGTCCCCCAGGTTCGGACGGTCGGCGAAGCTGAGCCGGAAGCAATGGGCCGGAAGTAAGTGCCCCTAAGGCTCAGTGCAACTTACTGGCGGCGGTCTCCGCCCGGCCACTCGATTAACAGATGCCGTCAACCGTCCGGCCTTCGGGCACTCGAGCGGGGGTCCGAATGCGTGGATTACGCTCTGAGGCATGGCCGACGCACCGTACAAGCTGATCCTCCTCCGCCACGGCGAGAGCGAGTGGAACGCGAAGAACCTGTTCACCGGCTGGGTGGACGTCAACCTCAACGAGAAGGGCGAGAAGGAGGCAGTCCGCGGTGGCGAGCTCCTGAAGGACGCCGATCTCCTCCCCGACGTGGTCCACACGTCCCTCCAGAAGCGAGCGATCCGCACGGCACAGCTTGCGCTGGAGTCCGCCGACCGCCACTGGATCCCGGTCCACCGCTCGTGGCGCCTGAACGAGCGCCACTACGGCGCCCTCCAGGGCAAGGACAAGGCGGCGACGCTGGCCGAGTTCGGCGAGGAGCAGTTCATGCTCTGGCGCCGCTCGTACGACACCCCGCCGCCCCCGCTCGCGGACGACTCGGAGTTCTCCCAGTCCTCCGACCCCCGCTACGCCTCCATCCCGCCGGAGCTGCGCCCGCGCACGGAGTGCCTGAAGGACGTCGTCGTCCGCATGCTCCCGTACTGGTACGACGGCATCGTCCCCGACCTCCTGGCCGGCCGCACGGTCCTGGTCGCGGCCCACGGCAACAGCCTCCGCGCCCTGGTCAAGCACCTGGACGGCATCTCCGACGCCGACATCGCGGGCCTGAACATCCCGACGGGCATCCCCCTCTACTACGAACTCGACGCCGACTTCAACCCGATCACCTCCGGCGGCCGCTACCTCGACCCGGAGGCAGCGGCGGCAGCCATCGAGGCGGTCAAGAACCAGGGCAAGAAGAAGTAATCGCCCACGAATAAGCCCCCTCCCTGCTGTTTCTCCGCCGGGAGGGGGCTTTTCGCTGCGTCGGGGCCATCTCCGCGCCGTCGACCGCTGATCGGGCCGTCAGGCAGGATAGGTGTTTCTTTCCGTCAGGCAGTGACTCTGCCAGGCGCCTTGGGCTGGCCCCTCCTCAGCACGACCATTGTCAAGATCACTCAGTCGCCGACGAACCAGAGATACCGGTGCGGTCCGCTCTGAACGACCGTGCACAGCTCTCGGACCGGGTCCATCCAGATACCACCGTAGGCTTCGGGAAGCCGGTCAAGTTCGGCGAGCAGCAACGGCACCTGCCGCTCGTTGAAGACGGCATCACCGTAAGGAGTCAAGGCCCACAACATCGGGAAGTTCAACGGGGCCAGCGCGGGGAAGAGGTCTGCCCATTCCAGTCCGACCTGGGCACGAGCTATGGGCTTTCCCAGGTCCCCGCGCACCTGCATGTTGATCATCCGCTGACCTTAAGGGCAGATGGGGGCCAGGCGGCAAGGCATTTGCCTGTGCAGGGCCGTTCGAGGCCAGTCGGCAGCACCGAACGACGGCCGACAAGGCCCAGGCCCGGGGGATCAGGGGCTTCACCAGATCGACAGTGGTACTGGGTGGATTTCGTCCGCCCGGTGGCCCGTGCGTTCGTGGATGCGTTGGATCGCTTCGGGTGAGGGGGCCTCGGACAGACAGTAGACCGTGCCGGACTCGGGGTCTGCCCAGGCGCGTTCGAAGTGCACGCCCTCGTCCTTCTCTATGGCCTGGTCGGCATCGTGGGCCTGCTGCAGTTGTTCGGCGGTGATGCCCTTCCACCCGTGGTGGATGTCCATGAACTGGGTCATGGCCTCGCACCTCTTTCCTGCTGCCTGGCGGTGCTTCCTGTCCTAGTCCCTTTCCCCCCTTCATGCTGCGCCTCAGCGGCACGTACGGCGAAGGCCCCCGGTGCCAGTGATCACCGGGGGCCTTCGTCGTCGTATCGGATGTGAGGCGTCAGCCGCACTGGCAGGGGTTGCCGGACTGGCACCCGCAACCACAGCCCGAGCCGCAGCCGCACGCGGCGACGAGCGGGAGGCTCCTGGTCTCGGTGGGCTGGTCGGTCTCGCGCTGCTGGGTGGGGTCGGGCGTGGTGCTGGGCGATTCGGCCATGGGTCCCCTCCTGGAGGCTAGGGCCTGGTGCCTTTGCCCATTTCATGCCCGGTCTGCCGGGCGCATCAACGGCGCACAGTGGCGTTCATGCGCCCGGGGCGGGCAACGCGCGCGGCATCGAGCAACCCGCGCGCGACACCCGGGCAGCCGTGAATGTCGTCGGCCGCCCCGCCCGGCAGGGCTACGCCCCCTCGACCCCCGTCACCGGCTGGATGTCGGCCTGGATGTCGTCCGCGTGCTCGCCCGTCACCAGGAACACCACGCGCTTGGCGACCGCCACCGCGTGGTCGGCGTAGCGCTCGTAGTAGCGGCCGAGCAGGGTGACGTCCACGGCGGTCTCGATGCCGTGCTTCCAGCGCTCGTCGATCAGGTGCTGGAAGAGGGTGCGGTGCAGCAGGTCCATCTCGTCGTCGTCCTGCTCCAGCTGGAGCGCGAGGTCGACGTCCTTGGTGATGATGACCTCGGCCGCCTTCGCCATCAGGCGCTGGGCGAGCTGGCCCATCTCCAGGATCGTGGCGTGCAGGTCCTGCGGGACCGCGCGCTCCGGGAAGCGGAGGCGGGCGAGCTTCGCCACGTGCTGGGCGAGGTCGCCGGAGCGCTCCAGGTCGGCGGACATACGGAGCGACGTGACGACGATCCGGAGGTCCGTGGCCACCGGCTGCTGACGGGCGAGCAGGGCTATCGCCCGGCCCTCGAGGTCGTGCTGGAGCTCGTCGACCTTCTTGTCCGCCTCGATCACGCTCTCGGCCAGCTTGAGGTCGGAGTCCAGGATGGCCGTCGTGGCGCGCCCGATCGCCGACCCGACCAGCCGGGCCATCTCCACCAGTCCGTCGCCGATCGAGTCCAGTTCCTCGTGGTACGCGTCCCGCATCAGGGTTCCCTCTCGTACGTGTTCTTCGGGGGTTCCGGGGGCCGGGGCCCGTGGCGAAACCACCGGTACGAACCCCACGCTCCCACGTTCCGGCCCCCACGCGTCCGTTTCTGCCACCTCAAATGAACCATCACTGGCTCCAAGGTGAACTCTGGGCGACGAGTGTTCGAGCTCGCACCTCGACGGCTGTGGGGATGTCGTACGTCATGCCTAACCTGGATGCATGGACGTGAACGCGGCGGTCGCCGCAGCGGCAGCGATCGCCGGGGTGCTTACCGGCGTCATCGCCATGCTGGCGTTCCGCTGGAGCGAACGCGACCAGAAGCGACCGACCAGGACTTCTCTGCACACCGACCCCGTGCTGCCGCCGGGCGTGGACACCGTGCTGTCCGTGCTCCGGTCGTCGGCGGTCGTCCTCGACGAGGGCGACGCCGTCGTCAAGGCGAGCTCCGCGGCATATGCCCTCGGCCTGGTGCGCGGCGGCAAGCTCGCCGTCGAGCCCATGCTCCAGATGGCCCGGGACACCCGGCGGGACGGCGAGATACGCCAGGTCGAGCTGGATCTGCCGAGGCGGGGCACCGGACGGGGCGAGGCCCTCGCCGTGTCCGCCCGTGTGGCGCCGCTCGGCTCCCGGCTCGTGCTGCTCCTGGTCGAGGACCTCACCGAGGCCCGCCGGATCGAGGCCGTGCGGCGTGACTTCGTCGCCAACGTCAGCCATGAGCTGAAGACACCGGTCGGCGCGCTCTCCCTGCTGTCCGAGGCCGTCATGGACGCCTCGGACGACCCGGAGGCCGTGCAGCGCTTCGCCGGTCGCATGCAGATCGAGGCCACCCGGCTGACCAACCTGGTGCAGGAGCTCATCGACCTCTCCCGGGTCCAGAACGACGACCCGCTGGAGGACGCCGAGCCCGTCCGGGTGGACGAGCTGGTCGCCGAGGCCATCGACCGCTGCCGCCACCAGGCCGGTACGAAGCAGATCACCATGGCCGCCGGCGGCACCGCCGACCTGCATGTGTGGGGCAACCGTGGGCAGCTCGCCGCCGCCCTCGGCAACCTCGTCGAGAACGCCGTCAACTACTCCCCGGCCCGTACCCGCGTCGGTATAGCCGCCCGCCGGGTCAGTGCATCCGGCGGCGACATGATCGAGCTCGCCGTCACGGACCAGGGCATCGGCATCACCGACAAGGACAAGGAGCGCATCTTCGAGCGCTTCTACCGCGTCGACCCGGCCCGCTCCCGGGCCACCGGCGGCACCGGTCTGGGTCTCGCGATCGTCAAGCACGTGGTCGCCTCGCACGGCGGGGAGGTCACGGTGTGGAGCGCCGAAGGCCAGGGCTCCACGTTCACCCTGCGGCTGCCGGAGGCGGGCGTGGCCCGTGACCGCGCCCTGCAACACCCCGACCTCGACGAAGAGGCCGGACCCACCGCACAACCGTCCCCCGCGTCCTCCCACTCAGCCGCATCCCACGAATCCCCCGACTCAACCGCGTACGAAACGCTTCCCGCCCCGGAGGTCCTTCCGTGACCCGAGTGCTCGTCGTCGAGGACGAGGAGTCCTTCTCCGACGCCCTGTCGTACATGCTCCGCAAGGAGGGCTTCGAGGTCGCCGTGGCGGCCACGGGCCCCGACGGCCTCGACGAGTTCGAGCGCAACGGCGCCGACCTCGTCCTCCTCGACCTGATGCTGCCGGGGCTGCCCGGCACGGAGGTGTGCCGCCAGCTGCGCGGCCGCTCCAACGTCCCGGTGATCATGGTGACCGCCAAGGACAGCGAGATCGACAAGGTCGTCGGCCTGGAGATAGGAGCCGACGACTACGTCACCAAGCCGTTCTCCTCGCGGGAGCTGGTCGCCCGCATCCGCGCCGTGCTGCGCCGCCGCGGTGAGCCGGAGGAGGTCACCCCGGCCGCCCTGGAGGCGGGCCCGGTCCGTATGGACGTGGACCGGCACGTGGTGACGGTCTCCGGCTCGAAGGTGGACCTCCCCCTCAAGGAGTTCGACCTCCTGGAGATGCTGCTGCGCAACGCCGGCCGCGTCCTGACCCGTATGCAGCTCATCGACCGCGTCTGGGGCGCCGACTACGTCGGCGACACCAAGACCCTCGACGTCCACGTCAAGCGCCTGCGCGCGAAGATCGAGCCGGACCCGGGCGCGCCGCGGTACCTGGTGACGGTGCGTGGTCTGGGCTACAAGTTCGAGCCGTAAATCGTCCACCTGGACTGACACGAGTGAGACTGACACGAGTGAAGGGCGGCACCCCCTCGGGGGTGCCGCCCTTCACTCGTACGGCTGGTCGTGCGGATGGGTCGTACGGCCGATCAGTGGCCGGACGGCGTGGCCGACGCCGACGCGGAGTCGCTCGGGGTGGACCCGGTGGCGGACTCCGTCGCGGTCGCGGTGGCCGACGGGTGCTTGCCCGGCTTGGCGCTCGTGGACGCCGAGGCGCCCGCGGCGGCCGTGGGCGTGGCCGAGGACGTCGGGATCTCGCTCGGGCCCCAGTCGGTGAAGTAGTGCGTGGCCGGGACCACGAAGGCGCGCAGGCTCACGTCACCGGTCTTGCTGAAGGTGAAGGTGATCTTCTGGGCGTTGCCGTCCTGGACCGACTCGCGGCTGCTCGCCAGCACGGCGGACGCGTTGTTCTTGCCGCCGATGACGAGCCGGCCGCCGGCCGGGATGGTGAGCGATCCGCCCTTGGCGGGGGAGAGCTGCGCGGTCTTGCCGGTGCCGGGCAGGACGAGCGACTGCAGCGTCTGCGGGGTGGTGCCGGTGTTGAAGATGGTCGCGGAGATCACGGCCGGACCGGTGGACTGCAGATCGGGCTGCGTGATGACGGTCGCGTTCTGCACCTTGATGGTGCCGACGCTGGTCGCGGCGTTGTCCGGCTTGACCTGCAGCGTCTGAGCGTCGTTGCCGGCAGCGCATGCGGCGAGCGAGGCGATCGAGAAAACGATGGCGGAGGCGGCGAGGGCGCCGCGTCGAAGGCTGCTGCTCACGGCGGCGGCAACTCCTTGAACGCGCGGGCGGCCTTCCTTATAAAAGCCACCCTAAGTGTCTGTCAGCGGCCATAGGTTACCGAGCCGTTCCGGAGCGCTCGCACCCGACCCTCCCCCAACCTCACACGCTTCGCCCGTGCAGGGGGTACCCGGGGGCCACAAGTGACTCCCGAGTCACTTTGACTCCGGGCTCGTACGGCATTCATATAAGGCGTCCCGCAAAATTTCCGTGAAGGAATGCGGGGCCGCCCCGGAATTGATCACGTACCGCTCAGTCGGCCGCCCGTGATCAATTCCGGAAACGTCTCGTACCCGACTCGGGCCAACCGAACGGAGTAGCGGAAGTCGCACGCTTGAGACCGGACAAATGTGGACGTTCGACCACTTGGAGAAGCCTCCAGGTGTGGGTAACGTGCGCGTTTCACCTCGCCCGAAGAGCCGCTCCGACCTGCGAATACCTGCTTCCGCCGACCTTCCGAAGCACGTTCCTGTCGCTGTTGTCAAGCCCCGAGATATGCCCTGACCTGCGAAAACGCCATTCAGAAGACGCCGTATCCGTGTTACCCTGGATAGCCACGGAAGGGGTACCTGTCACATGACGTTCAAGGTTGGCGACACCGTGGTCTATCCCCATCACGGGGCCGCGCTGATCGAGGCCATCGAAACTCGCCAGATCAAAGGCGTGGACAAGACCTACTTGGTGCTGAAGGTCGCCCAGGGTGACCTGACGGTGCGTGTGCCAGCGGACAATGCTGAGTTCGTGGGCGTGCGTGATGTGGTCGGTCAGGACGGGCTGGACCGGGTCTTCGAGGTGCTGCGCGCGCCGTACGCCGAGGAGCCCACGAACTGGTCTCGTCGTTACAAGGCAAATCTGGAGAAGCTCGCCTCCGGCGATGTCATCAAGGTCGCGGAAGTCGTGCGTGACCTGTGGCGTCGTGAGCGCGAGCGTGGACTCTCCGCCGGTGAGAAGCGCATGCTCGCCAAGGCCCGCCAGATCCTGGTGAGCGAACTCGCTCTTGCGGAGAACACGAACGAGGACAAGGCCGAGGCCCTGCTCGACGAGGTCCTCGCGTCCTGACGCGTAGCCGGCTGCGCCCGCTCTGCTCAGCACAGTGAAATGCCGCGGTGCCCGATGACGTGACTTCTGTCGCCGGGCGCTGCGGCATGTTCGTACCCGGATGCCGGATGGAGTACGCCTGTCACGTACTCGGATCCCCATACTCGGACCGCCCGGTCGAAATCGAGTATCGGATCGATCGAGTATCAAGTCGAAGGGATTTCCCCCCGATACATGGCGTGCCGGGCCCGGGCAGCTGGCTCGACCGGTGTCACGGAAGGGTCCGGTCGGGGCGTCGCGCCCGGCACTTCCCAGGCCATACCCACGTAGGCCGAGCACACAAACCTGACAGGAACCGATGTCTGACGATTCGCGCCCTTCGCCCGCGGAGTTGCGTACGGCCGCGGTGATTCCGGCCGCCGGCCGGGGCGTACGCCTCGGCCCGGGCGCCCCCAAGGCGCTCCGCACGCTGAACGGCACTCCCATGCTCATCCACGCGGTGCGCGCGCTCGCCGCCTCCCGTGCCGTCTCCCTGGTCGTCGTCGTGGCCCCGCCGGACGGCACCGCCGAGGTCAAGTCGCTGCTCGACGCGCACGCGCTGCCCGAGCGAACGGACTTCCTGGTCGTGCCGGGCGGCGACTCCCGCCAGGAGTCGGTGAAGCTGGGGCTGGACGCGCTCCCGCCCGACTACGGCATCGTCCTGGTGCATGACGCGGCCCGTCCGCTCGTGCCCGTGGACACCGTGGACGCGGTGATCGAGGCCGTACGTGACGGAGCTCACGCCGTCGTCCCCGCGCTGCCGCTCGCCGACACCGTCAAGGAGGTCGAGCCGGCGGCGGTGCCGGGCGAGCCCGAGCCGGTGCTGGCCACACCCGAGCGCGCCCGGCTGCGCGCCGTACAGACACCGCAGGGCTTCGACCGGGCGACGCTCGTACGGGCCCACGAGACCGTCACCGACGACGTCACCGACTGCGCCGGCATGGTCGAGCGGCTCGGGGAGCCGGTCGTGGTGGTTCCCGGCCACGAGGAGGCCTTCAAGGTCACCCGTCCGCTGGACCTGGTCCTCGCGGAGGCGGTCCTGGCCCGTCGGAGGCTGAACGATGGCTTCTGACACGGTGCTGCCCCAGGTCGGCATCGGCACCGACATCCACGCCTTCGAAGAGGGCCGCGAGCTGTGGTGCGCGGGCCTGAAGTGGGAGGGCGAGGGGCCGGGCCTGGCCGGTCACTCCGACGCGGACGTCGTCGCGCACGCCGCGTGCAACGCGCTCTTCTCGGCGGCCGGCCTCGGTGACCTGGGCCAGCACTTCGGCACCGGGCGCCCGGAGTGGTCGGGCGCGTCCGGCGTCACCCTGCTCACGGAGGCGGCCCGGATCGTCCGCGCGGCGGGTTTCCGCATCGGCAACATCGCGGTCCAGGTCGTCGGCCCCCGCCCCAAGATCGGAAAACGCCGGGACGAGGCCCAGAAGCTCCTCTCGGAGGCGGCCGGCGCCCCGGTCTCGGTGTCCGGGGCCACGACGGACGGCCTGGGCTTCCCGGGCCGGGACGAGGGCCTGATGGCGGTGGCCACGGCGCTGGTCGTCCGGGTGGACCGGCCCACGAGTCCGTCCGGCGACTGAGGACGCGAGCCACAGCGCACCGGCACGAAAATGACTGCCGAACCGCCGGAGGCAGCGTCACGAAATCGTCGCCCTTCGGCGGTAGGTCGCAAGGCACTCCCCGGCGCCCACTACCCTGGAGTGGTGACTATTCGGCTGTACGACACCAACGCCCGGCAGATCCGTGACTTCACCCCGCTCACGCCGGGTTGTGTCTCGATCTACCTGTGTGGTGCCACCGTGCAGTCGGCGCCGCACATCGGGCACATCCGCTCGGGCCTCAACTTCGACATCATGCGCCGGTGGTTCGCCCACCGGGGCTACGAGGTGACGTTCATCAGGAACGTCACCGACATCGACGACAAGATCATCGCCAAGGCCCACGAGCAGAACCGGCCCTGGTGGTCCATCGGGTACGAGAACGAGCGCGCGTTCGACGACGGCTACACGGCACTCGGCTGCCTGCCGCCGACGTACGAGCCCCGCGCCACCGGCCACATCACCGAGATGATCGAGATGATGCAGGGCCTGATCGAGCGCGGCCACGCCTACGCGGCGGACGGCAACGTCTACTTCGACGTGCGCTCCTTCCCGCGGTACCTGGAGCTGTCCCGGCAGGAGCTCGACAACCTGCTCCAGCCCTCCGGCGAGGGCGAGA
Source organism: Streptomyces sp. NPDC025638 (assembly GCF_055558775.1). Taxonomy (NCBI): domain Bacteria; kingdom Bacillati; phylum Actinomycetota; class Actinomycetes; order Kitasatosporales; family Streptomycetaceae; genus Streptomyces; species Streptomyces sp. NPDC025638. The sequence continues at coordinate 58,852 of NZ_JBVHLX010000015.1, forward strand.
CCGGCAAGCGGGACCCGCGCGACTTCGCCATGTGGAAGTCCGCCAAGCCCGGCGAGCCGACCTGGCCGACGCCGTGGGGAGACGGGCGCCCGGGCTGGCACCTGGAGTGCTCGGCCATGGCGCACAAGTACCTGGGCAGCGCCTTCGACATCCACGGCGGCGGCCTCGACCTGATCTTCCCGCACCACGAGAACGAGATCGCCCAGGCCAAGGCCTACGGCGACGACTTCGCCCAGTACTGGGTGCACAACGCCTGGGTGACCATGGCCGGCGAGAAGATGGCCAAGTCGCTGGGCAACAGCGTCCTGGTCTCCGAGATGGTCAAGGCGTGGCGGCCGATCGTGCTGCGCTACTACCTCGGCACCCCGCACTACCGCTCGATGATCGAGTACAGCGAGGACGCCCTGCGCGAGGCCGAGTCCGCGTTCGCGCGGATCGAGGGCTTCGTGCAGCGCGTGGTGGAGCTGTCCGGGGGCGTCGTCGAACCGTCCGCCGAGGTGCCGCCCGCGTTCGCCGAGGCGATGGACGACGACCTCGGTGTCCCGCAGGCACTGGCCGTCGTGCACACCACCGTCCGGCAGGGCAACTCCGCACTCGCCGCCGACGACAAGGAAGCCGCCGTCGCCCGCCTCGCCGAGGTGCGCGCCATGCTCGGCGTCCTGGGTCTCGACCCGCTCGACCCGCACTGGGCCGACGGCGGCACCGATCGCAAGGAAGACCTGCACGGCGTGGTCGACAGCCTCGTACGGCTGGTCCTCGACCAGCGCGAAGCGGCCCGCTCCCGCAAGGACTGGGCCACCGCGGACGCCATCCGCGACCAGCTCAACCAGTCCGGTCTGGTCATCGAGGACAGCCCGCAGGGGCCGCGCTGGAGCCTCGGCCCGCGCTGAGGCCACTCACGGTCCGATGATCGATTGTGCCGCCCGGGTGTCCGGGCGGCACACTGCATATACACGTACGCACGCTTCCGTAGAGAACAGGTAGGTCATGGCCGCGAACAACCGCCGCATGTCCGGCAAGAAGGGCGCGCAGGTCGGCAGTGGCGGCCAGCGGCGCCGGGGCCTGGAGGGCAAGGGCCCCACCCCGCCCGCCGAGATGCGCAAGGGACACGCCAAGCAGCGCGCCGCGAACGCGAAGGTGCGCCGCGCCCAGGGGCGTCCGCAGCAGCGCCGGGGCGGCAAGACGCCCTCCGAGCTGGTCGTCGGCCGCAACCCGGTCGTCGAGGCGCTGCGCGAGGGCGTGCCCGCGAGCACCCTCTACGTCCAGCAGTTCATCGACAACGACGAGCGCGTCCGCGAGGCCCTGCAGCTCGCCACCGAGCGCGGGGGCATCAACCTCATGGAGGCCCCGCGCCCCGAGCTCGACCGTATGACCAACGGGCTCAACCACCAGGGTCTGGTCCTCCAGGTCCCGCCGTACGAGTACGCGCACCCCGAGGACCTCGCCGACGCCGCCTACGACGAGGGCGAGGACCCGCTGATCGTCGCCCTCGACGGGGTGACCGACCCGCGCAACCTCGGCGCCGTCGTCCGCTCCGTCTCCGCCTTCGGCGGTCACGGCGTCGTCGTGCCCGAGCGGCGCGCGGCCGGCATGACCGCCGGTGCCTGGAAGACCTCCGCCGGTACGGCGGCCCGTACGCCCGTCGCCCGCGCCACCAACCTGACGCGCGCTCTGGAGTCGTACAAGAAGGCCGGGATCGTGGTCGTCGGCCTCGCCGCCGACGGAGAGGCCGAACTCGGTGACCTGCAGGCCCTGGAGGGCCCGGTCGTCATCGTCGTCGGCAGCGAGGGCAAGGGCCTGTCCCGACTGGTCGGCGAGACCTGCGACTTCCGGGTGCGGATCCCGATGCCGGGCGGCGCGGAGTCGCTCAACGCCGGTGTGGCGGCGGGGATCGTGCTGTACGAGGCCGCTCGGCGCCGGAGCTGACGGCGGGTCGGCGAAGAGCCGACGACGGGTCGGCGAGCAGCCGACGACGACTGCGGGCGCGCTTGAACGCGCGTCCGCAAGTTCACCTGTACGGGCTAAATCCGGCGTCCAGGACAACCTTGACGCGGTCCGGACAGATCCGACCGGTCAAAGCAGTGTCCTAACACCACGTCACTCGGTTAGATGAGTGTGGACACCAGAACACCCCGCACACCCACGGGGGACCGCTCGTCGGGATTCGACGACGCTCCCGCGCTGAGCATGGTGAAGGTGCCGAGCGATCCGGCGCAGGTCATCGTCAATCACGCGAGCTTCCGCGTGCAACTGGGCGTATCGACGCGGCGTACCCAATCCCCGCGGGTCGCACGGCACTTGAGCGCCACCGAGCACACCGCCCGCATCCCGGTCGTCGGCGCGGCGGGCACAGCGGCCCAGGCCCCACGCCGGCGCCGCCCCGTCGTCTGGAGCGGCAGGTCCGCCCCCGACGACACCGGCGCCCACCGGCTGCTCCAGGCCGTGCGGGGCGGCAGCGTCCGCTACACCGACGACCCGTCCGTCGACGCCGGGGCCACCCGGGTCATCCCACGCGTCGGTCTCGGGGGCGGTTACGGCGACGTCGGTTACGACGACTTCGACCGCACCGCCGAGACCCCCGTCGTCGGCCCCCAGCGCGCGCCCGCCGCCGGCGAGAACCGGCTGCTGCCCCCCATGCGGCCTGTGGGCAGCGCCTACGACGAACCCGGCTACGACGAACCCGGGTACGACGAATACCCCTACGCCGACGACGAGTTCCAGGACTACGGGGAGCCGGCCGAGGCGCCCCCCGCCCCCCGGACCAGGCGCCACGCCGAGGACCCGGCCCGGCACGCCTACTACCCCGGCCGCCGGCTGAACCTCGGCGTGGTCCTGCTCCCGCTCCGGATCTTCCTGGGCTTCATCTCCATCTACGCCGGCATGGGCAAGCTCTGCGACCCCGTCTACTTCGACGGCGGCAAGCGCGGCTCCATGGTGAAGTGGCTCAACACCCTGCATCCCTGGGAAGTCGCCGAACCGCTGCGGCAGTTCGCGCTCGAGCACCCGGTCGGCTCGGGGCTCGTCATCGCCTTCCTCCAGGTCGTCGTGGGCGTCCTCACGATCCTGGGCTGCTGGCAGCGGGTGGCCGCGGTCTTCGGCGCGCTGCTGTCCGCCGCGCTCATCGTCACCGTCAGCTGGAAGACCGTCCCGGCCTACGACGCCCCCGACATCATCTACCTGGCCGCCTGGTCCCCGCTGATCATCGCCGGCGCCCCCGTCTACTCCGTCGACGGCCGCCTCGCGGGCCGCGCCTGGCGCACCCTCGGACCGCGCTCGGACATCTGGGACCTGCGCCGCTACGTCCTGCGCCGCGGCGCCCTGATCACGGCTATCACGGTCGGCCTCACCCTGCTCGTCGGCTCCCTGCTGGGCGGCGCCGTCCGCGACTCCAGCCGCGTGGTCGTGCCGGGCCCCGGCGAGGCCCCGCGCAACAACCTGCCGGGCTCGCCGCTCCCGGACGGGCCCGCCAAGCAGCGCCAGAAGGCTCCGGCGGCCTCCACCCCGCCGTCCGGCGGCGCCACGGCGTCCACCTCGCCGTCCAGCGCGGCGACGACCCCGGGCGCGGCCCACTCGTCCGGCGCCGCCACCGGTGGCGCCCCCAGCCAGACCCAGGGCACCGTGGGCCAGGCCCCGCCGCAGCACACCTCCCCGGCCGGCCGGGCCCCCAGCACCACCTCGGGCCCGACCTCCGGCGGCGCGGCGACGGGCGGCACCGGCTCGACCGGCGGCACGGGCACCGGCGGCGGCAGCACGTCCTCGGGCCAGCCGGGCCTGGTGGGCGGCCTGCTGGGCTAGCAGCAGGAGCGGTATTGAAAGGGCCCCGCACCACGAGGTGCGGGGCCCTTTTGGCGTACGGGACGACAGCGCGCCCCTCAGGACGAACATGCCCTCATGATGCATACGACCGAACGGTCACCGCCCCGTAGCGGCCAGCTCCTTCGCCGCCTCCGTCAGATCCTTCGCCGTGTCGATGGCCCGCCAGTACGCTCCCTGCGGGATCGGGAAGCCCGCCAGCCGCCGCTCGCGCGCCAGGTGCGGGAACGTCGTCCGCTCGTGGTCGCCCCGCTCGGGAAGCAGCCCGGCGAACTCGGGCGAGAACACATAGACGCCCGCGTTGATCTCGAAGGTCGACGGCGGGGCCTCGATGAAGTCCGTGATGTGCCCGAAGCCGTCCGTCTGCACGGCGCCCCAGGGAATGCGCGGCCGCGCCAGCGCAAGGGTCGCGACGGCGTCGCGCTCGGTGTGGAAGTCCGCCATCTCGCGCAGCGAGAAACGGGTCCAGATGTCGCCGTTGGTGGCGTACCAGGGCCGGTCCGGGCGGGGCAGATGGGCGGCCGCGTACTTCAGGCCGCCGCCGCGGCCGAGGGGTTCCGTCTCCACGACGGTGGTGACCTTGACCGACAGGTCGGCCGAGTCCAGCCACTTCTGCAGGACCTCGGCGAGATGGCCGCAGGAGACCACCACGTCCGTCACGCCCTCCTCGGCGAGCCAGGACAGCTGGTGGCCGATGATCGGGGTGCCGGTGCCGGGGATCTCGACCATCGGCTTGGGCCGGTCGTCGGTGTAGGGACGCAGCCGTGAGCCCTGGCCACCGGCCAGGATGACAGCTTGAGTGGGGCGCGACGCGGCGTTCGGATGGGTCATGACCGAACTGTACGTGGCGCCCCGCTCGTGACTTTCGCCTGCAACCGTTCCTTAATCAGCCATTACCGAGCTCCAACCGCCGCTGTCAGCTGTGCGCGGCCAGGACGCCGGAGGCGAAGGAGGTGTCGCAGACCGGGCGGGCGTATGCCTGGGCGCGCGAGGCGCCGTACATGCGGACCGCGGCGCGGCCGAGGGCGCGGGCGATGGAGGTGCAGTGCTTCGCGAGCGACGGGTGCCCGTTGACCGCCTGCTGGAGGTGGGTGAGCACCTCGCCCGGGTTCTTCTCCTGCAGCTCGGTCATCAGCTGGTCGCGCAGCACCTCCTGCGGGGCGTGGGACACGGCTCCGGCCCGGGCGGACGACACCTCCGCCGAGGAGACGTCCGAGGCGGTGAGCACCGAGTTCCGGGGGCTCCCCGTCCAGTTGACTCGGGTGACCGCGAGGGTCCCGGAGAGCACCAGGACGACGGGCAGGACAAGGGCGAGGGTGCGGCCGATCCGGCGGGCAGGACCCCGGTGACCGCGTCGCGTCTGTTGGGTGGTGGAGTGCTTCACGCGTGTGAGGGTAGCGCCCAGTGATGATTTGGCGACATTTGGTCACCGTTTCGAGGGACGAAGTCGTGCCCCCTCAAGGGTGACGGGTTGACGTACGCCGATCGAAATGAACTGTCTTGCCGGGGTATCCGGCGGCGACGGAAAGGGCCCCGCAGTGGTCTGCGGGGCCCTCATCGTCAACCTGGGTGCATTGTCCGAGGTCAGTCGGAGAGACGCTCGCCCGTGGAGGTCGAGAACACGTGGGTCTCGCCCGGCCGCGGCACGACGTGCAGCTGCGCGCCCTTCTCCGGGACCTGACGGCCGTTGACGCGGACCACGAGGTCCTTCGTCTGGCCGCCGACCTCGGCGGTGCCGTAGACGTAGCCGTCGGCGCCCAGCTCCTCGACGACGTTCACGGAGACCGCGAGACCCGCCGGGGCGTCCTCGGTGTCCTTGGACAGGGCGGAGGCGGCGCCGCCGTTGTGCTCGACCACGTCGAAGTGCTCGGGGCGGACGCCGACCGTGACGGTGCGGTCACCCTTGTCGGAGGCGGCCTTGAGGGCCTCGCGGTTGACCGGGACGACGCTGTTGCCGAACTTCACGCCGCCGTCGGTGATCGGGACCTCGACCAGGTTCATGGCGGGGGAGCCGATGAAGCCGGCGACGAAGAGGTTGGCCGGGCGGTCGTACATGTTGCGCGGCGAGTCGACCTGCTGGAGCAGACCGTCCTTGAGGACCGCCACGCGGTCGCCCATCGTCATGGCCTCGACCTGGTCGTGGGTGACGTAGACGGTGGTGATGCCGAGACGGCGCTGCAGCGACGCGATCTGCGTACGGGTGGAGACACGGAGCTTGGCGTCCAGGTTGGACAGCGGCTCGTCCATGAGGAAGACCTGCGGCTCACGCACGATGGCGCGGCCCATGGCGACACGCTGGCGCTGACCGCCGGACAGGGCCTTCGGCTTGCGGTCCAGGTACTCGCTGAGGTCGAGGATCTTCGCGGCCTCCTCGACCTTCTGCCGGATCTCCGCCTTGTTGACGCCGGCGATCTTGAGCGCGAAGCCCATGTTGTCGGCGACCGACATGTGCGGGTAGAGCGCGTAGTTCTGGAACACCATGGCGATGTCCCGGTCCTTCGGCGGCAGGTGGGTGACGTCGCGCTCGCCGATGCGGATGGCGCCGGCGTTGACGTCCTCGAGCCCCGCGAGCATGCGGAGCGAGGTGGACTTGCCGCAGCCGGACGGACCGACCAGGACGAGGAATTCGCCGTCCTCGATCGAGATGTCGAGACCGTCGACGGCGGGCTTGGTGGAACCCGGGTAGATCCGGGTCGCCTTGTCGAACGTGACAGTGGCCATGGTGAATGGGCCCCCTTCTACCGGCAGGAACGTGCCGGACGATCCGAGTAGGAAGGTGGTTGGTGTAGTCCACAAGAGTGCACTGGGTCAGGACGGTACCTGGCGTTCACCGGTCTGTCAGTAGCCGGAGGACTGTGAACTTCGCGGAAATTTTCGCCGAGCCGCCCCGGGGACCTGGGTACACTGCACGGGCACGTACGCACCACGCACGCGTGCAGGCCTCCTTAGCTCAGCTGGTCAGAGCGCCGCTCTTGTAAAGCGAAGGTCGTCGGTTCGAATCCGACAGGGGGCTCCGTACGGCGAAGGCCACCCGCGGATTTCCGTGCGGGTGGCCTTCGGCGTTCGTGGGGCGGAGTCAGCCCGTGCGCAGGAGGGTCGCGAGGACCTTGCGCAGGGCCGCCTCCGGGTCCGATACGGCGCCCGGTGCCCGCCAGGCCACGAATCCGTCCGGGCGTACCAGGACCGCTCCGTCGGCCGTGGTGCCGTGGACCCGTGCCCAGTCGTCGGTGTCGGAGTCGTAGGCCAGGTCGGCGTCGGGGCCCGGGCCGATCCGGTACGCGTCGAGCCGTACGCCGTCCCGGTCGGCGACGCGGCGGGCGGCGGCGTGCCAGCCCGCGTCGTCGGGTGCGTCGGTGAGCAGGACCAGTGAGCGCTCGTAGAGGTCGATCGTGGAGATCCGCTCGCCGCCGCGGTGCAGCCACATGTGGGGTGCCCGGCTGCCGGGCTGCCCGGCGAGGTCCATGCCCTCGGGGACCACCGACTGCGCCGGGTCGGCGTCGATGACGGCGCCCTTCGGGTAGCGGTAGCCGAGGACGACGGGCAGGATGCCGCCCTTCTTGTTGCCCACGCCGGGGCTCGGCGAGAAGCCGGGGTGGCTGTGTTCCACGGAGCGGGCCGAGGCGCGGGCGCTGGTGGCGGTGGCCACCGGGCGGCGCTCGGTGTCGTAGGTCTCCAAGAGGCGCGGGCCCGCCCAGCCCTCCAGCACGGCGGCGAGCTTCCAGGCGAGGTTGTGCGCGTCCTGGATGCCGGTGTTGGAGCCGAACGCGCCGGTCGGGGACATCTCGTGGGCGGAGTCCCCGGCGAGGAACACCCGGCCCTCCCGGTACCGGTCGGCGACGCGCTCGGCGGCCCGCCAGGACGCCTTGCCGGTGAGCTCCACATCGAGGTCCGGGACGCCGACCGCACGGCGGATGTGCCGGGCGAGCCGGTCCTCGGTGAACTCGTCGAGCGTCTCGCCGCGCTCGGGGTGCCAGGGCGCGTGGAAGACCCAGCGCTCCTTGTTGTCGACGGGCAGCAGGGCGCCGTCGGCCTCGGGGTCGGTGAGATAGCAGCAGATGAAACGCCGGTCGCCGACCACGTCGGCAAGGAGCTTGGACCGGAAGGTGACGCTGACATTGGCGAACAGCTCGCCCGGCCCGGTCTGGTGGATGCCGAGCCGGGTGCGGACGGGGCTGCGCGGGCCGTCGGCGGCGACGAGGTAGTCCGAGTGGACGGTGTAGCGCTCCTCGGTGCCGCGGTCCCGGACGATCGCCGTCACCCCTTCGGCGTCGTGCTCGAAGGTCTCCATCTCATGGGAGTAGCGCAGGTCGCCGCCGAGTTTGCGGGCGCCGTCCAGGAGTACGGGCTCCAGGTCGTTCTGGCTGCACAGGCACCACCCCGTGGGGCTGAACCTCGCCAGTCCGCCGCTGGGGTCGATGTGTTTGAACAGCCATTCCCCGGCGTCGCCGACCAGCGTGGGGGCCTGCAGGATGCCGTGGTTGTCAGAGAGCAGTGAGGCCGCCGTATGGATGTCCGGTTCGATGCCGGCGACCCGGAACAGCTCCATCGTCCGGACGTTGTTGCCGCGTCCGCGTGGGTGATGGGAGGTCCCCGAGTGCCGCTCGACAAGCATGTGACGCACACCGAGACGGCCCAGGAAAAGGGACATGGACAGGCCCACCAGAGAGCCGCCCACGATGAGGACGGGGACCCGGTGGTCGGCTTTTCGAAGCATCGAAGCCTCCAGAGGCAGGGGTGCGCGCATGAGGCGCCTGTGAGTTTCCATGCCCTCTCGGGCCTTGTGGGAGCGCCTCGGCGCGCCCAATCACCCACGTGGTTCATACGAGTCGCGCACTGCTGGGGACCGGCACAGGATCAAGGAACGCTGACGTCGCGTCACCCGCGGCCGACGTCCGCCCCTGCCCCGTGAAGGAGATGTCCGCAGGATGACCACTACGTCTGAGCGTGTTTCAGAAACGCTGTCGCGACACGTGTCGAAAGTCTCCCAGTCCGTGTTCGACGGCTCCCGGCTGCGGGTCGTCCTGCTGGTCGACGTGTACGACGGAGCCCAGCAGCAGTTCCTGGAGGCCTACGAGCAGCTGTGCAACCAGGTTGCGTCCGTGCCCGGCCATGTCAGTGACCAACTCTGCCAGTCGATCGAGAATCCATCCCAATGGCTCATCACGAGTGAGTGGGAAAGTGCTCCGCCGTTCCTCGCCTGGGTGAACAGCGAGGAACACGTGCGGATGGTGCAGCCGCTGCACAGCTGCGTCCGGGACACCCGGTCGCTGCGCTTCCACATCGTCCGCGAGACCGGCGGCGAGGCGGCGGGCACCAGGGCGGCGCAGCGCCGGCTGCAGGCCCAGCCGCGGATCGGCGACGGCGTGATCCGCCACGCCCTGACCTTCACGGTCAAGCCGGGCAGCGAGCCGGAGGTCGCGAAGATCCTCGCGAACTACGCCTCGCCCGAGGCCCGGGTCGATGCCGGCACACAGCTGTGCCGCACCTCCCTGTTCATGCACGGCAACCGGGTCGTCCGGGCCATCGAGGTGCGCGGCGACCTGCTCGCGGCGCTGCGCCACGTGGCCCGGCAGCCCGAGATCCGTGCCGTGGAGGAGGCCATCAACCCGTATCTGGAGCAGGAGCGGGACCTCAACGACCAGGAGTCGGCGCGGGTCTTCTTCACCCGGGCGGCGCTGCCCGCCGTCCACCATGTGACGGCGGACGAGCTGCACGACGGCGAGCGGCACGCGCTGTACTACCCGGCCAAGCCCGGCGACGGCATGCGGCTGGCCGAGCTGCTCGCCCAGCACGACGAGGCGGCGGCGGAGGACCCGGCGAGCCCGGTCCTGCGCAGCACGATCTTCCAGCGCGACGACGTCGTGGTGCGGCTGGTCGATGTGCGCGGCGCCGGCGGTGCCGATCCCGCCCTGCCGGAGTTCGCGCAGGCCGGCGAGCTCAAGAAGCTCCTCTACGGCGCCGCGGTCCGTATGGACCTCATCACCGACCGCCGTTCGCCGGACGCCTGACCCGGTGGCCACGCCCCTATGCCGACGCAGCACACCCATCGGAGGAACGTCGTGATCAAATCCCGTCCGAGAATCGTGGACCTCAGCGAGGTCGAGCCCAATGTCCGGCGCGGCGGTGATCTGCGCGCCATGCTCACCCCGACCACGGTGGGATCGACCAGCGGTTTCATGGGAGTGGCCATCGTGCAGCCCGGCGACCGCATCGCTGAGCACTACCACCCCTACTCCGAGGAGTTCGTGTACGTCGTCTGCGGGCGGCTGGAGGTGGACCTGGACGGCGAGCCGCAGCCGCTGCAGCCGGAGCAGGGCCTGATGATCCCCGCCCACATGCGGCACCGCTTCCGCAACGTCGGCAATGTGGAGGCGCGCATCGTCTTCCACCTGGGCCCGCTGGCGCCGCGTCCGCAGCTGGGTCATGTCGACACGGAGGAGACCGAGGTCATCGGTGCCGCCGCGGTCGTCACGGAGGGAGCCGGGGCGGGCGCCGACCGCACGGCCGACCGAGGTCGGGTCCGGTCATGACCCGGCGCGTGGCGGTCACCGGCATAGGCATCGTGGCTCCGGGCGGGATCGGCGTACCGGCGTTCTGGGATTTGCTCGCCAACGGCCGGACCGCGACGCGGGGCATCACGTTCTTCGACCCGACAGGCCTGCGTTCGCAGATAGCCGCGGAGTGCGACTTCGACCCCGTGGCGCACGGCCTGGACGCCGAGCAGATCGAGCGGGCGGACCGGTACATCCAGTTCGCCCTGGTGGCCGGGGACGAGGCCGTCCGGGACTCCGGACTCGACCTCGCCGGGGAGAACCCCTGGCGGGTCGCGGTCTCGCTGGGGACCGCGGTCGGCGGCACCACCCGTCTGGAGCACGACTACGTCCTGGTCAGCCACCGAGGGCAGCGCTGGGACGTGGACCACCGGGAGGCGGAACCCCAGCTGCACCGGGCGTTCTCGCCCAGCACCCTGGCCTCCGCGGTGGCGGAACGCTTCGGCGCGCGGGGGCCGGTGCAGACCGTCTCCACGGGCTGCACCTCGGGCCTGGACGCGGTCGGATACGCCTTCCACACCGTCGAGGAGGGCCGGGCCGACATCTGCATAGCGGGCGCGTCGGACTCGCCGATCTCACCGATCACCATGGCGTGCTTCGACGCGATCAAGGCCACGTCGCCGAACAACGACGACCCGGCACACGCCTCCCGGCCCTTCGACAACAACCGTGACGGGTTCGTCATGGGCGAGGGCGGCGCGGTGCTCGTCCTGGAGGAGCTGGAACACGCGCGGGCCCGAGGCGCGCACGTGTACTGCGAGCTCAGCGGCTACGCCACCTACGGCAACGCCTACCACATGACCGGCCTGACCAGTGAGGGCCTGGAGATGGCCCGGGCGATAGAGGTCGCCCTCGACCACTCCCGGCTCGACGGCTCCGCGATCGACTACGTCAACGCGCACGGCTCGGGCACCCGGCAGAACGACCGCCACGAGACGGCGGCCGTGAAGCGGGCGCTCGGAGAGCACGCCTACGGCACGCCCATGAGCTCCATCAAGTCCATGGTGGGGCACTCCCTCGGGGCGATCGGCGCGATCGAGGTCGTGGCCTGTGTGCTGGCGCTGGTCAAGCAGGTCGTGCCGCCGACCGCGAACTACGAGACCCCCGACCCCGAGTGCGACCTGGACTACGTCCCGCGCGTCGCCCGCGAACGGAAGCTGGACAGCGTGCTCTCCGTGGGCAGCGGGTTCGGCGGGTTCCAGTCCGCGGTGATCCTGACCCGTCCCAGGGAGAAGGCACGATGAGCGCACCCCATGAACGGCGCGCGGCCATCACCGGCATCGGTGTGGTCGCGCCCAACGGAACCAGCACCGACACCTTCTGGAAGTCCACCCAGGAAGGGCTCAGCGTCCTCGACCGGATCACCCGTGACGGCTGTGGGCAGCTGCCGCTGAAGGTGGCCGGCGAGGTTCGCGCCTTCGACCCGGCGGCGGCGGTCGAGGAGCGCTATCTCGTCCAGACCGACCGGTTCACGCACTACGCGATGACCGCGGCCGACCTGGCGCTGGACGACGCCCGTCTCGGGCCGGCCGACACCGCCGACGCGCCGTTCTCCATCGGCGTGGTCACCGCGGCCGGCTCCGGCGGCGGCGAGTTCGGCCAGCGGGAGCTGCAGCGACTGTGGGGAAAGGGAAGCCGGTTCGTCGGCCCGTACCAGTCCATCGCCTGGTTCTACGCCGCCAGCACCGGTCAGATCTCCATCCGCCGCGGTTTCAAGGGCCCGTGCTCGGTCGTGGCGGCCGACGAGGCGGGCGGTCTGGATGCCGTCGCCCATGCGGCGCGGGCCGTGCGGCGCGGCACCGACGTGATCGTGGCCGGCTCGACCGAGGCGCCGCTGGCCCCGTACTCGATGGTCTGCCAGCTCGGCTACGAGGAGCTGAGCACCGTCGACGACCCGAGCCGGGCCTACCGTCCGTTCACCACCGCGGCCTGCGGATTCGTGCCCGCCGAGGGCGGCGCGATGCTCGTCGTGGAGGCGGCGGACGTGGCGCGCGAACGGGGCGTGCGGGTCCGGGCGCTCGTCGCGGGACATGCGGCGACGTTCACCGGGGCCTCTCGCTGGGCCGAGACCCGGGAGGGACTCGCCCAGGCCGTGCGGGGGGCCCTGGACGAGGCCGGCTGTGCCCCCGAGGAGATCGACGTCGTCTTCGCCGACGCCCTCGGGGTGCCGGCGGCGGACCGCGCCGAGGCGCTGGCCATCGCCGACGTCCTGGGCGTGCACGGCAGGCGGGTGCCGGTCACCGCGCCGAAGACCGGCATCGGCCGGGGCTACTGCGCCGCGCCCGTGCTGGACACCGCTGCGGCCGTGCTCGCGATGGAGCACGGACTGATCCCACCCACCCCCAACGTCTTCGACGTCTGTCACGACCTCGACCTCGTGACCGGCCGCGCCCGCGCCGCCGAACTGCGCACGGCGCTGGTCCTCAGCCGGGGACTCATGGGGTCCAACTCGGCGCTGGTGCTCCGGCACGGCGCCGCCGACGCCTCGTAGCGGGGCGCCTCGTCGCGGGGAGCGCCGCTGCACTGCCTCGCAGCAAAGGAGAGGAACCGCATGACTGCCCAAATCACCGTGGAAGAACTGGCCGGGCTCATGAAGAAGGCGGCCGGGGTCACCGTCGCCCCGCAGGACCTGGAGCAGCAGAGCGACGTGGGCTTCGACGTCCTCGGCATCGACTCGCTCGGCCTGCTCGGCATCGTCGGCGAACTGGAGAACCGTCACGGCACGCCGATGCCGCCCGACGCGGAGCGCTGCAAGACCCCCCGGCAGTTCCTCGACCTCATCAACAGCACTCTCATGGCAGGAGCCTGACATGGCCGGACACACGCAGAACGAGATCACCATCGCCGCCCCCCTGGACCTCGTCTGGGACATGACCAACGACCTGGACAGGTGGCCGCAGCTGTTCAGCGAGTACGCGGCCTGCGAGGTCATCTCCCGGGAGGGCGCCAAGACGACCTTCCGGCTGACCATGCACCCGGACGAGAACGGCACGGTGTGGAGCTGGGTCTCGGAGCGGGAGCCGGACCGCGACACCCTCACGGTCAGGGCCCGTCGGGTGGAGACCGGGCCCTTCGCGTACATGAACATCCACTGGCAGTACGAGGAGGTGCCCGCGGGCACCCGGATGGTGTGGACGCAGGACTTCGAGATGAAGCCGGACGCCCCGGTCGACGACGACTGGATGACCGACAACATCAACCGGAACTCCAAGGTCCAGATGGCCCTGATCCGGGACAAGATCGAGAAGGCCGCCGCCGGACACCGGCCCGCGCCGGCCCTGGCCGACTGAGCCGGACGGAGGACACAGTCCGATGCACCAGGCCCTCATCGTCGCCCGTATGGCCCCGGGTTCGGCCCCCGACATCGCCAAGGTGTTCGAGGAGTCCGACCGGGGAGAGCTGCCGCACCTCGTCGGTGTCGTGCGGCGCAGCCTCTTCCAGTTCGGCGATGTGTACATGCACCTCGTCGAGTCCGAGCGCGAGCCCGGCCCGGCCATCGCCAAGGTGACCGAGCACCCCGAGTTCCGGGACATCAGCGAGCGGCTGTCGGCGTACGTCAGCGCGTACGACCCGCAGACCTGGCGCTCGCCGAAGGACGCCATGGCCCGCCGCTTCTACGTCTGGGAGCGCCCCTGAGCCGTCCGGTCCCCCGAAACGGCCACCGGTCGCCGGGCCCGCAGCGTCGCGGGCCCGGCGACCGGTGGTCTGCGGGGTGTGTGCCCTCACCCCGGTACGTGGCAGTCGAACGCGTGCAGATAGGGGTTGACCGGACGCATGTCGTCGACGACCAGGCCGGCCGCGGTCAGCCGGCCCACCATGCTGTCGGTGGTGTGCTTCGCCCCGCCGACGTTGAGGAGCAGTAGCAGGTCCATCGCGGTGCTGAACCGCATCGACGGGGTGTCGTCGACGAGGTTCTCGATCACCACGACGCGCGTTCCGGGGCCGCCGGCCCCGATGACGTTGCGCAGCGTCCGCGCCGTGCTCTCGTCGTCCCACTCCAGGATGTTCTTGATGATGTAGACGTCGGCCCTGACCGGGATCGCCTCGCGGACGTCGCCGGGCACGATCCGGGCGCGCTCGGCGAGGTCACCGCCCTCGCGCAGCCGCGGCAGGGCGTTCTCCACCACGCGGGGCAGGTCGAGCAGACTGCCGTGCATCGAGGGGTACTTGTCCAGCAGACAGGCCACCACGTGCCCCTGGCCGCCGCCGATGTCCGCGACCGAGTCGCTGCCCGACAGGTCCAGCAGGGCCGCGACATCGCGCGCCGACTGCTCGCTGGACGTGGTCATGGCCCGGTTGAAGACGTCGGCCGACTCCGGGGCGTCCTCGTTGAGGTACGCGAAGAACTCCTTGCCGTACAGGTCCTCGACGACGTTGCCGCCGGTGCGCACCGCCTCGTCCAGCTTGGGCCAGGCGTCCCAGGTCCACGGCTCGGTGCACCACAGCGAGATGTAGCGCAGGCTGTTCGGGTTGTCCTCGCGCAGCAGCCGGGACATCTCGGTGTGCGCGAACATGCCGTCCGGCCGCTCGGCGAAGACGCCGTAGCAGGACAGGGCCCGCAGCAGCCGGCGCAGCGGCTTCGGCTCGGTCTTCACCGCGGCCGCGAGGTCCTCCACGGCCATCGGGGCCTGCCCCAGGGCGTCGGCGACCCCGAGCCGGGCGGCCGCGCGGACGGCGGCGGCACAGGCCGCGCCGAACACGAGCTCTCTGAGCCGCATGGACGGCGGTGGGGCGGTTTCAGCGGTCGTCATGTGCCGCCTTCCTTCCTTGGATGTACGCGGGGGTACGGCGGTCAGCACAGCCCCGAGGGCTTGGAGGCCGCGCAGGAGTTGCCCTGGAAGGTGTTGTTGGCCTTGCTGGTCTCCTGGTTGACCAGGTCGGCCGGGGCGTTGCCCTTCAGCGTGTTCTCGCTGATCCGGTTCCGCTCGCTGGTGACGCCCACGAAGCTCTTGAACAGCACGATCCCGCCCGACAGCGGGGACCGGCCGGAGTTGCCCGTGACCAGGTTCCGGTTCACCTTGGTGTTCTCGACCCCGGTCAGCACGATGCCGGAGCCCTGGAGCGCGGGCAGCCGCGGGGTCTTGGGGCAGGACTTGTTGTTGGTGGCGACCACGTTGTCCGCCACCGTCAGCGCCCCGGTCCGCGGCAGGTTCTCGTCGCCGACGACGAACACGCCCGCGCAGTTGCCGGTGACGTAGTTGCCCGTGACGGAGAGGTTCCGCAGGCGCCGGACGGTCAGGCCGATCCGGTTGCCCTCCATCCGGTTCTGCTGGACGACCGTGCCCCGGGTGTCCGTGGCGCCCTGTTCCTTCGAGATGGTGTTGGCCAGGAACAGGCCCGCGTCGCCGTTGTTGCGCGCGTAGTTGCTCCGGAACACACCGCGCACCGACTGCTCCTGGGCGATGCCCCAGACCCCGTTCCCGACCGCGTACACCTTGCGCACGGTCAGTCCGTCGGTCGCCCGGCCGAGCACCCCGGTCTTGGCGAAGCCGGTCACGGTCAGGTGGGAGACGGTGACGCCCGCGACGGCGCGGTTCGCCGTGCCCGTCACGCAGATGCCGTTGCCGCCCTTGGCACAGCTGTTGGAGGCCTTGGCGGCGGGCTCGATCACCGTGCTCGGGCCCATGCCGCGCAGGGTCAGCCGGGACGTGCTCACCGTGACGCTCTCGTGGTACGTGCCGGGAGTCACCAGGACGGTGTCTCCCGACCGTGCGGCGTTCACCGCCTGCTGGATCGATTCCCCCGGGTGGACCAGGAAGGTCCTGGGTGCGGCGGTCGCCGGAGTGGCGCCGAGCCCCGTTCCGATGAGCGCGGCGGCGCTCGCCAGATATGCGATATGGCATTTCGTCATATCCGGTACGCTATGGCCGATTAGTTGATAAACGTGGTGCATGGTCCGTCCGGCGGCGTGTCACCCGCGCAGCGCCCGCCCGATCTCCAGCTGCACCGCCTCCGGCGGGCGGCCGTCCTCGATCTCCCACAGGCAGTTCTGCAGCACCCGCCCCAGCGTCCACGCCCGCGCCCGCTCCCGGTCCAGCGCCGGCGCGTCGGTCAGCGCGTCGAAGCGCCGGACGGTCTCGCCCGGGTCGTAGCGGTTGTCGATCGCCGGCAGCAGCTCGAAGCCCGGATCGCCCGCGAGCGGCTTGGGGTCGATGGCCACCCAGTGCGCCCGTTCGGCCGCCAGGACGTTGTCGTAGTGCAGGGTCCCAGTGCAGCAGCCGGTCCCCGGGCTCGCCCACGACCTCCCGCACGGCAGCCGCACAGTCCGCGAGGAGCCGCCGGCCGGCCGGATCGGGCACCCGCTCCAGCGCCCACGGCACCCGCTCCAGCATCGCCCGCGCGATGTCCCCGAGCCGGCGCAGCCCCGGCGGGGCCGCCGCGGCGGTCAGCCGGGCCAGCAGTTCGCCGATGACGCGCACGGCCTCACGCGTGTCCGGCAGGTCCGTCAGCGCCCGCGTCCCGTCCAGCCGCTCCAGCAGCAGCGTGCAGCTGGGTTCGTCGTGCTCCAGCAGCCGTACGGCCCCGTCGCCGCCCCAGACCCGCAGCGCGAGCGGCTCGCCCTCGCTCTCGGCGTCCAGCGGCTGGAGCTTCAGCGCGGCCGGGCTGCCGTCGGCACGGACCACCGGAAGGACCAGCGCACACACCCCGTGCATGGCGGGCCCGTCGAGCCGCAGTTCCCACCGCCTCAGGAACTCCTCCGCCCGCCGGGGCAGGTCCGCGATGAACGCCCGCCCCGCGTCCCCGTTGAATTTCCGCTGTGAAGCCGCCAGCTCGCCGGGCACCTCGATCACTTTCCCGACGATACTGACGGATGTGAACCGGGTCATCGGATTTCGACGTGGGTTCCGGGCGGTGACGGCCTACGTCCGCAGCGCCCCGGGCACCTATGTCTGGCTGCTGATCCTGTTCATCTCCACCGTCGCCCTGCACCACATGTCGCCGGCCTTCGAGCAGGACTTCCTGCGGCAGCGCTCCACCAACATCCACGAGCTGTCGCAGAACCCCGTACGGGTGCTGATCACCAGCGCCATGTGGATCGACGGCGGACACTGGGTGCCGTACGCGATCCTGTACTCGGTCTTCCACGCCCAGGCCGAACGCTGGATCGGCACCGCCCGCTGGCTGGCGGTGTGCGTGGTCGCGCATGTGTTTGCGACGCTGATCAGCGAGGGCGTGCTGCTGAAGGCAGTCCGGGACGGGATCGCCCCGCACTCGGCGGTCAACACCCTCGACATCGGGGTGAGTTACGCGCTGGCCGGCGTCATCGGGCTGCTCACCTACCGGCTCGCCGTGCCCTGGCGGCAGCTGTATCTGCTGGGCGTCCTCGTCTTCTACGGAATCCCGCTCTACACCGACCGCACCTTCACCGACTTCGGACATTTCGTCGCCGTCCTGATCGGTCTCGCCTGCTATCCGCTGGTCAGGGGTCGCGGAAAAGCATGGAATCCGAAGGAGACACTGGCCGCCCTCAGGGGTTAACGTCCGGCCATGAGCAGCACGGCAAGCAGTGTCGTCAACGGTGGCATCTCCTTCTGGTTCGCGGACGACGGCCTCCCGGAGGTCCGGGAGCCGCTGCCCGGTGACGCGACCGCCGACGTCGTGATTGTCGGCGGCGGCTACACGGGACTGTGGACCGCGTACTACCTCAAGAAGGCCGCCCCCTTCCTCCGTGTCACCGTCCTGGAGCAGAAGTTCTGCGGCTACGGCGCCTCCGGACGCAACGGAGGCTGGCTCTACAACGGCATCGCGGGCCGCGACCGGTACGCGAAACTGCACGGCCACGAGGCCGCCGTACGGTTGCAGAAGGCGATGAACGACACCGTCGACGAGGTCGTCGCGGTCACCGCGGCCGAGGGCATCGACGCCGGCCTGCACAAGGGCGGGGTGCTGGAAGTGGCGACCACGCCCGCGCAGTTGGCGCGGCTGAAGGCCTTCCACGAGCACGAGCTGTCGTACGGCGAGAAGGACCGCGAACTGTACGGCGCCCGCGAGACGCGCAAGCGGATCCGGGTCGCCGACGCCGTGGGCTCCACCTGGACCCCGCACGGGGCCCGGCTGCACCCGGTGAAGCTGCTCAAGGGGCTCGCGGCGGCCGTGGAGGCGCTCGGCGTCACGATCCACGAGTCGACCCCGGTGACCGAGATCCGCCCGATGCACGCCGTGACCCCGTACGGCACCGTCCGCGCCCCCTACGTCCTGCGCTGCACCGAGGGCTTCACCGCGAACCTGAAGGGCCACCGGCGCACCTGGCTGCCGATGAACTCCTCGATGATCGCCACCGAGCCGCTCACCGACGAGCAGTGGCAGAGCGTCGGCTGGGACGGCCGGGAGACCCTGGGCGACATGGCGCACGCCTATATGTACGCCCAGCGCACCGCCGACGGCCGGATCGCGCTCGGCGGGCGCGGGGTGCCGTACCGCTTCGGCTCGCGCACGGACAACGACGGGCGGACGCAGGAGGCGACGATCGAGGCGCTGCGGGAGATCCTCGTCCGGTTCTTCCCGGCCCTGGCCGGTGTCCGTATCGAGCACGCCTGGTCCGGGGTGCTCGGGGTGCCGCGCGACTGGTGCGCGACGGTCACCCTGGACCGCTCGACCGGCCTCGGCTGGGCGGGCGGATACGTCGGCTCGGGCGTCGCGACCACCAACCTCGCCGGACGCACCCTGTGCGACCTGGTCCAGCAGGACTCCGGCCAGGGCGGCCGCACCGAGCTGACGGACCTGCCGTGGGTGGGCCACAAGGTGCGCAAGTGGGAACCCGAGCCCTTCCGCTGGCTCGGCGTGCAGGGCATGTACGCCACCTACCGCGCCGCCGACGAGCGGGAGCGCCTCCACCCGGGCTCGGAGTCGTCGCGGCTGGCCAGGATCGCCGACCGGGTGGCGGGACGGCACTGACCATGATCCGCACCGCGACCCCCTCGGACATACCTGTCATCCACGCCCTGATCCGCGAACTCGCCGAGTACGAGAAGGCCCCGCAGGAGGCGAGGGCGACCGAGGAGCAGTTGCGCTCGGCCCTCTTCGGCGACCGTCCCGCCGTCTTCGCGCACGTGGCGGTGGACGAGGCGACCGGCACGACGGTCGGGTTCGCCCTGTGGTTCCTGAGCTTCTCCACCTGGCGCGGGGTCCACGGCATCTACTTGGAGGACCTGTACGTCCGCCCCTCGGCCCGCGGCGCCGGCCACGGCCGGGCACTGCTCACCGAGCTGGCGCGGATCTGTGTGGAGCGCGGTTACGAGCGCCTGGAGTGGTCGGTCCTGGACTGGAACCGGCCCGCGATCGGCTTCTACGAGGCCCTGGGCGCCCGTCCGCAGGACGAGTGGACGGTGTACCGGCTGACCGACGGGCCGCTGGCCGAGCTGGGCGGGTCAGAGCGCTGACTCGGGCACGGGCGCGTTCGCGGGAACTTTGTGCGTGGGCGGCTTCGACGTGACCATCAGGCCCGCGACCAGGCCCGCCAGGAGCAGCACGCCCGCGGCCCACCAGATGGCGACCGTGTAGCCGTGCACGACGCCCTCGGGGACCACGGTCGCCCGCTGGGCGGGGCCGTGGAGGTGGGCGGCGATGTAGACGGCGCTGCTGGTGGTGGCGATCGTGTTGAGCAGCGCCGTACCGATCGAACCGCCGACCTGCTGCGAGGTGTTGACGGTCGCCGAGGTGACCCCCGCGTCCTGCGGGGCGACCCCCGCGGTGGCCGTGGCGAAGATCGGCATGAAGGTCAGGCCCATGCCGAGGCCCACCAGGAGCAGGGCGGGCAGGATCTCGGTGGCGTAGGAGGAGCCGACGGCCAGCCCGGTCAGGATGAGCATCCCGCCGGCGGCGAGGACCGTGCCCGGGACCATCAGCATGCGCGGCGCCACGTACGGCAGCAGCCGGGCCGATATCTGTGTGGAGCCGACGACGATCGCGGCGGTCAGCGGCAGGAAGGCCAGGCCCGTGCGCACCGGCGAGTAGCCGTGGATGACCTGAAGGTAGTAGGTCATGAACAGGAACAGGCCGAACATGCCGATGACGGCGAGCGCCATGGTCAGGAAGCAGCCGGACCGGTTGCGGTCCTTGACGATGTGCAGCGGGAGCAGCGGCACCGGGGCCCGGGTCTGCCACCACACGAACACCGCGAGGAGCAGCACGCCCGTGCCGAGCAGGGCGAGTACCAGCGGGTCGGCCCAGCCGCGCGGCTCGGCCTCGCTGAACCCGTAGACGATCGCGACCAGTCCGCCGCAGCCGAGCACCGCACCGGGCACGTCGAGCCGGATGCCCGAGTGGCCCGAGCGGCTGTGCAGCAGGGTCAGGGCGCCGCAGACCGCGACGACCGCGATGGGCACGTTGACGTACAGGCACCAGCGCCAGTTCAGATACTCGGTGAGCAGGCCCCCGACGATGAGCCCGATCGCCGAGCCGCTGCCCGCGAGGGCGCCGTAGATGCCGAAGGCCTTTCCGCGCTCCCTGGGATCGGTGAACGTCGTGGTGACGAGGCTGAGCGCGGACGGCGCGAGCACGGCGGCGAAGGCGCCCTGCAAGGCGCGGGCGCCGAAGAGCAGGCCGGCGCCGGTGGCCGCGCCGCCGAGCGCGGAGGCGGCCGCGAAGCCGATCAGACCGATGACGAAGGTGCGTTTGCGGCCCACCCGGTCGGCGATCCGGCCGCCCAGCAGGAGCAGACCGCCGAAGGCCAGCGTGTAGGCGGTGATGACCCACTGGCGGTTGCCGTCGGATATGTGCAGGTCGTGCTGGGCGGAGGGGAGAGCGATGTTCACGATCGTCGCGTCGAGCACCACCATCAGTTGTGCGAGCGCGATGACCACCAGGCCCCACCAGCGGCGGGGGTCGGCTGCCTCTGATCCTGGGGTGGCTTCACCTGTTCGGGTGCGACGCACGCGGTCAGAAGACCATGAATCGGTATGAAATGCATCCCGGGGTGTTCTGTGCCTGGTCATGGCTCCAGGACCACCTTCCCGACCGTGCCGCGCCCCTCCAGCGCCCGGTGCGCGGCGGCCGCCTCGGCGAGCGGGAAGCGCGTCACGGCGGGGGTCAGCCGCCCCGCGGCGGCCTCGGCGAGCGCGCTCAGTTCGAGGGTGCGTACGGGGTTGGGACCACCCGCCCGCCGCAGCATCGCGGGGCCCAGGACCTGCTCGGAGACGCCCTCGACGACATAACCCCGCCCGGCGGAGATCCCCTGCGCGGACCAGCCGAAGACGAGGTGCTGTCCGCCGGGCCCGAGCAGGGCGACCGCCTCGCGGGCGACATCGCCGCCGACCCCGTCGAAGACGACGGTCGCGGACCGCCCGCCCAGATACGCGCGGACCCGCTCCGGCCATGCCGCGTCCCGGTAGTCGACGGCGAGATCGGCCCCGTTCCTCCGCACCCGCGCCACCTTCTCCGGGCCGCCTGCGAGACCGATCACCGTGGCACCGGCGTTCTTGGCGTACTGCACGAGCAGCGTGCCGATGCCGCCGGCCGCCGCCGGGACGACGGCCACCGAGTCCGGCCCCAGCTCGGTGAACCGTACGATCCCCAGCGCCGTACGCCCCGTGCCGATCATGGCGACGGCCTGGGCGAAGTCGAGGCCGTCCGGTATCTCGTGCAGCCGCTCGGCGTCGGTGACGGCGAGTTCGGCGTAGCCGCCCGGGGCGAAGCCGAGATGGGCGACCACGCGCCTGCCGAGCCATCGCTCGGGCGTGCCCGCGCCGAGGGACTCGACGACACCGGCGACCTCGCGGCCCGGGACCGTGGGGAGCGGTGTCGGGGCGGGTGCCGGCCCCTGCATGCCCTCCCGCAGGGCGGTGTCGAGGAGGTGGACACCGGCGGCGGCGACGGCGACACGGACCTGGCCCGGGCCCGGCACGGGGTCCTCGACCCGCTCATAGGTGAGGTTCTCGGCCGGGCCGAAGGCGTGCAGGCGGATGGCGTGCATGGGGATCCCATCGACGTGTCGGTCGATTAGTGTGTCCGTCGTCCGGGGTCCAGCCTTCGACCTCAAGCATGCTTGAGGTCAAGGGCGTGCCGGCCGAGGGCCAGTGACACGGCGGTGAGGGCGCTGTTGAAGGACACCTCCGACAGCACGCCGGGGGCGGCGACCTGGTCACCGGCGAGATGGACACCGTTGCCGCGGTCGATAGCGGGCCGGTCGCGCCAGCTGGTGCCCGGCAGGTCGACGGCACCGGTACGGCCGTTGGCGAGGGCCTCGCGCCGCCAGACGACCCGCTCCCGCCACCCCTCGAAGGCGAGGTCGAGCAGCCGCTCGGCACGGGCGATGCCGTCGGCCCGGGATTCCCCGGGACCGATCGGGATCTGCCCCTGCACGAGCTGCTCACCGGCCGGGGCGAGCGAACGGTCCTGCGCGGTGAACCGCTCCAGCCACCCGGGTGCGTCGAGATCCGACACGGCGAAGGCGTCACCGCGCCGGGTGCGCAGGGCGAGATCGATGAGGGCGGTACGGCCACCGGTCCAGGTCAGCGAGTCGTCCTTCAGCAGGCGCCGGGCCGCCTCCAGGGAGGTGGCGACGACCACGGGCGTGTCGGTGGGCAGGGTGTCGACCCGGGACAGGGTCTCCATCCGCACCCCGAGGTTCCAGGCCCGTGCGGCCATCCGGTCGATCACGTTGGCCCAGCCGCCGCGCGGATAGTGCGCCTCCGGCGGCAACTTGGTGGCGCGGCGCAGTCGTTGCTGCACGAAGGCGGCGGACAGGGCGCCCGGGTCGTGGTGGAAGAGGGCGACGGCCGAGTAGTTGGCTGCGGCACGTGCCCCTTCCTCGCCCGCCTGCCGTGTCGCCCAGCTCATGAAGTCCTCGTCGACGGGCGCCTGTTGGGCGCTTCGCCGCAGCAGCTTGAGCATCGCGAAGGGCGGGGTGCGGCGCAGGACGCCGTGATGGCGCAGCCGCAGCCGGGCCGCCTCCAGGGGTGGCACCGGAGCGACCGGTCCTATGAGGTCGCGCTGCTTGAGCCAGACCCAGTGCGGGCCGCCGTTGTAGAGGGCGTGCGGGCCTTCGTTCGTGCGGTACGGGCCCTCGGCGGTCCGCGCCCGCCCGCCGAGGGTGTGGTGGGCTTCGTACACGGTGACCTTGGCGCCCGCCTCGGCGGCGGTGATCGCCGCGGTGAGTCCGGCGAGGCCGCCGCCGACGACGGTGATTCGTTGCATGGGCGGATGTCTCCCTCTGCTCGGGGTCGCCTCTTCTCCGCAGATATGACCGCCGGCGCCGCCGAAATGTGACATCGCCGGTGTTTGTGCAGGTCGGGGCGATTGTCAGTGGTGGGGTGCAGCATGGGGGCATGGCGAGGAGAGCGACGGGCGGGGCAGGGGTGCGGTCGGCGCGGCGGCCGGAGGTGCGGCTGCCGCCGCTGGAGGCGTATGCCGGGGGCGGGCTGGAGCCGGACGGGGACTACGACGGGGTGGAGTTCCGGGAGGCGGACTTCGCCGGGCAGGACGGCGGGGGCGCCCGCTTCATGGACTGCGCGCTGACGGGCTGCGCCTTCGACGAGACGCGACTGCACCACGCGCGCATCCTCGACACGGTCCTCACCGGGATAAAGGGGGTCGGCACGTATCTCGCCGAGTCGACCCTGCGTGACGTCGAACTCGTCGACGCGCGGCTGGGCGGCACGCAGTTGCACGGTGCCGTGCTGGAACGCGTGCTGATCCGCGGCGGCAAGATCGACTATCTCAACCTCCGCAGGGCGAAGCTCAAGGACGTCGTCTTCGAGAACTGCGTCCTCGTCGAGCCGGACTTCGGGGACGCGCGACTGGAGCGGGTCGAGTTCGTGGACTGCGCGCTGAAGGGGGTGGACTTCAACGGGGTGACACTGACGGACGTGGACCTGCGCGGGGTCGCTTCGCTGGACATCGCCCGGGGGGTGGGGCGATTGACCGGGGCGCTGATCAGCCCCGGCCAACTGGTGGATCTGGCACCGGTGTTGGCGGCGGAGCTGGGAATCCGGGTGGAATGACCGGCCGTGGGGGTACCCCCAGCTCGTAGAGCTTGGGGGAGCTTGAGGACGAGGCGGGGGATCTTGGAGCGAGGCCGGCATTGTTTAGCCGGTCCGGCGTTTGAGGACGAGGCCGTTCAGGCCGAAGCGGGGGGCTGGGGGCGGCAGCCCCCAGGACGGCCGGCGCAGCTCACGGCACCCGTGGAAAGCGAGCCTGCAGCGACCAGATCGCCGGATTCTCGGCCAGAGCCTCGTGCAGGTCGGTCAGGTCGGCGAGCAGGTCGTGGAGGAAGTCCCGTGCCTCGCGGCGCAGTTCCGCGTGGGAGAAGGTGAGCGGTGCCTCCTCGGCGGGCATCCAGTCGGACTCGATGTCCACCCACCCGAAGCGCCGCTCGAAGAGCATCCGGTCGGTCGACTCGGTGAAGTCCAGCTCCGCCCGCTGTGGGCGTGCGGCGCGGGAGCCCGCCGGGTCCCGGTCGATCCGCTCCACGATGTCGCACAGCGCCCACGCGAAGTCCAGCACCGGCACCCATCCCCAGGCTGTGGACAGCTCCCGGTCCGTCTCGGTGTCGGCCAGATACACGTCCCCGCAGAACAGATCGTGCCGCAGCGCATGGACGTCCGCGCGCCGGTAGTCCGTCTGCGGCGGGTCGGGGAAACGGTTGGAGAGGGCATAGCCGATGTCGAGCACGTACGTGATGGTGTCACGGCCGCATCCGGTCGCCGGCACGCCCCGACCGTCACCGGCGCCCCGTAGGATCTCTGACATGTCCAGATCCGCGCGCCTTGTCCCGGTCGCCGCCGGCGCCCTCGCCCTCCAGCTCGTCCTGACCGCGTGCGACGGCGGTGTGCACGGCACCCCGGGCGGCTCCGGCGTCCACGACCCGTACTTCCCGAGGGCGGGCAACGGCGGATACGACGTCACCCACTACGACCTCACCCTCTCCTACGCCCCCGGCGCCCACCGCCTCACCGGCAAGGCCGTGATCACCGCCCGTGCCACCGAGGACCTGTCCGCCTTCGACCTGGACCTGAAGGGCCTGGACGTCGAGGACGTCACCGTGGAGGGCAAGGACGCCCGCGTCAACCGCTCCGGCCAGGAACTCACCGTCCGCCCCCACGACGACCTGGACAGGGGGAAGACCTTCAGCACCACGGTCCGCTACTCCGGCACCCCGGAGAAGATCACCGACCCGGACGGCTCCGAGGAGGGCTGGCTGCGCACGGCGGACGGCGCGCTCGCCCTCGGCGAACCCACCGGCTCCATGGCGTGGTTCCCCGGCAACGACCACCCCTCCGACAAGGCGACGTACGACATAGCCATCACCGTGCCGAAGGGGCTGCAGGCCGTCTCCAACGGGGAGTTGACGAGCGAGCGGACCACCGGCGGCCGTACCACCTTCACCTGGCACACCGCCCAGCCGATGGCCACCTATGTCGCCACGGTCGCCATCGGCCACTACGACATCACCCGCTACACCACCAAGAGCGGACTGCCCGTCTACGTCGCCGTCGACCCGAAGCAGACCGGGGCGAGCCGCAAGGTGCTGGCGAAGATCCCCGAGATCATGGAGTGGGAGGAGGGCAACTTCGGCCCGTACCCCTTCTCCTCCACCGGCGCGATCGTCGACCGCCCCGACGACGCGGGCTACGCCCTGGAGACCCAGAACCGCCCGGTCTTCCCCGGCGCCCCGGACACCGGAACCCTCGTCCACGAGCTCGCCCACCAGTGGTACGGCGACTCCGTCACGCCGAAGAGCTGGCGGGACATGTGGCTCAACGAGGGCTTCGCGACATACGCGGAGTGGCTGTGGGAGGAGGACCACGGCGGCGACACCGTGCAGCAGACCTTCGACGCGGTCTACAGCGGCGACCACTTCGACGACGCCGACCAGGCCAAGGCCGTCTGGGCCTACCCGCCGGCGAAGCCGTCCGGCGCCGCGCACATCTCCGACAGCCCGGTCTACGAGCGCGGCGCCATGGTCCTGCAGAAGATCCGGCAGAAGGTCGGCGACGACACCTTCTACGACATCATCCAGGGCTGGGCGGCCGCCCACCGGCACGGCAACGCGGACACGGCCCAGTTCACGGCGTACGTCGAGAAGATGGCGCCGGACAAGGACTTCGGTGCCATCTGGGACGACTGGCTGTACGGGAACGGCAAGCCGGACCACCCCTGAGGGGCGGCCCGGCCTTCACCGGTGTGCGCGTCGCCGGTCAGTTGACGTTGACGCCCTTCCAGGCCGCCGCCACCGCGTTGTACTCGGCGCTGCCGGCCCCGTACAGGTCGCTCGCCGCCTTGAGGGTGCCGGTGCGCGCGCCCGCGTAGTCGGTCGACGAGGTGAAGTACGTGGTCAGGGCCTTGTACCAGATCTGGTAGGCCTTGGTCCGGCCGATGCCGGTGACCGTGGAGCCGTCGTAGGTCGGGGAGTTGTACGACACCCCGTTGATGGTCTTCGCGCCGCTGCCCTCGCTGAGCAGATAGAAGAAGTGGTTGGCGACACCCGACGAGTAGTGCACGTCGAGGCGGCCGACACTGCGCGACCAGTAGTCGGCGGAGCCGCCGTCCTTGCTGGGCTTGTCCATGTAGCGCAGGGGCGTGCCGTTGCCGTTGATGTCGATCTTCTCGCCGATGAGGTAGTCACCGGGGTCGGAGGAGTTGTTCGCGAAGAACTCCACCGAGGTGCCGAAGATGTCCGAGGTGGCCTCGTTCAGGCCGCCCGACTCCCGGCTGTACTTCAGGCCCGCGGTGGCCGCCGTCAGGCCGTGGCTCATCTCGTGGCCCGCCACGTCGAGCGAGGTGAGCGGGTCGGCGTTGCCCGCGCCGTCGCCGTACGTCATGCAGAAGCAGCTGTCGTTCCAGAAGGCGTTGACGTAGGCGTTGCCGTAGTGGACGCGGGAGTAGGCGGCCCGGCCGTCGCCCGCGATGCCGTTGCGGTTGAAGGCCGACTTGTAGAAGTCCCAGGTGACGGCGGCACCGTAGGCGGCGTCGACGGCGGCGGTCTGGCGGTTGGTGACCGTACCGTCGCCCCAGATGTCGTCGGCGTCGTGGAAGAGCGTGCCGGTGCCGCTCGTCCCGCCGTTCAGGTCGTACGTCTTGTGTCCGCCGCGGCCGCCGTCGATCAGGTCGTAGCCGCCGGAGGCGGAGGCCGTGGTGCCCAGCGGCACGGTGCCGCTGTACCGGCTGGTGCCCGTGCCGGTGTCGATGGCCTGGTAGGAGTAGATCTTCTTGCCGGTGGCGGCGTCCGTGACGACGTGCAGCTCGCTCGGAGTGCCGTCGTGCTGGAGGCCCTTGACCACGGACTCGTAGGCCAGGACGGGCTTGGTGCCGACGGCCCAGACGACCTTGCGGGCGGTGGCGGTGGCGGCCTCGGCGGAGCCGGCGGCCTTCAGCGCGGACTTCCTGGCGGCGGCGGGGGAGACGGCGGCGTCGGTGGACGCCACGGATATCCGGGCCTTGGTCGCCTTGCTGACGCCCTTGAGTGTGCCGCTCTTCGCCACGTGCGTGACCAGGTCGCCGCCGAGGACCGGCAGACCGGCGTACGTCCGCTCGTAACGGGTGTGGACCGTGCCGTCCGCGTCCTTGACGACGTCCCGGACGACGAGTTTCTCCCGGGCGCCGAGCCCGAGTTCATGTGCGGTGGAACCGGCCGCGTTCTGCGCCGACTTGATGGCGGCGCCGCGGGCCGAGGCGGTGAGGGGGAGTGCGGTGGCGCCGGGCGCGTGCTCCGGGGCCGCGGTGGCGGCACCGTTCTGCAGTGCGAGGACGACCATCGCGGCCGAGCCGACGAGGGCGGCGGCGCGTACGGCGGTCCTGCGGGAGGTGCGTGGCTGCTGTCTCACTCGATCTCCTTCGAGCCGGCCTCGTGATCGAGGCACAGGTGATGCACAGGTGGGGCACAGCGTTGCGGCGGGCGAGGAGAGGGTGACACCTGCGACTGCCCGTTTGACAGGGGGCCGTCAAGAATTTACGTGTTCGTATCCGAAAGTCGTCGCTGCGGATCCGTTATGCGGACAAGCCGGGTCGCGTCAACTCCCCACTCGAAGAGCGCACTTGATGCCCGAAGCGTCACACGAGGCTCAGAGGGCGGAGCCGTCCGGGTCGACGACGGCGACCCCGGCCGCGCGGCGGGGCGTGCCCAGCGCCTTGCGCAGTACGGCGCAGGGACGGCCCAGCTGGAGGTCCTTGCGGTGGCCGATGACCTCGTAGCCGAGGGCGGTCCAGAAGGCCAGCCCCTTGGGGTTGTTGTCGAGGACGGCGAGACGCACGGCCGTACGGCCCGCGGCGCGGAGGCGGTCCTCGACGAGTGTCGCCAGGCGGCGTCCGTATCCGCGGCGCTGCGAGGCCGCGTCGACCATCAGCAGCCCGATCCAGGGATCCGGGTCGGCCGGATCGGGGTGGTGCGCAAGGGTGATCGCCAGCCCGACCAGCAGCCCCTCGCTGCGCGCCAGCAGCACCTCGATGTCCGGATTCGCCATCTCCACGGCGAGTGCCGCCGCCACCTGCTCCGGCCGGATGTCGTCCGGGTCCGGGAAGTCGCCGCTCAGGGCCTGGAAGTCGCGGTTGGAGGCGTGCAGCGCCGTGAGTTCGGTGAGTACGGGGCCCGGGATGTCGTGGTCGGGCGTCAGGCGGAGAGGCGCAAGGATCACAGGGTGAACCTAGCGCGGGAACCCCGGAGCCCCCAGCGGTTTCCCGGCTGGGGGCTCCGGCAGGGCAGGGGACCGGCTCAGACGCTGACGCCGAAGTCCTGGGCGATGCCCACCAGGCCCGAGGCGTAGCCCTGGCCGACCGCGCGGAACTTCCACTCGGCGCCGTTGCGGTAGAGCTCGCCGAAGACCATGGCCGTCTCGGTGGCGGCGTCCTCGGACAGGTCGTAGCGGGCGATCTCGGCGCCGCCGGCCTGGTTGACGATGCGGATGTAGGCGTTGCGGACCTGGCCGAAGTTCTGGCCGCGGTTCTCGGCGTCGTAGATGGAGACCGGGAAGACGATCTTGTCGATGTCGGCCGGGAGGCCGGCGAGGTTGACGTTGATCGCCTCGTCGTCGCCGGCGCCCTCGCCCGTGCGGTTGTCGCCCGTGTGGACGATCGTGTTGTCCGGGGTCTGCTTGTTGTTGAAAAAGACGAAGTGGGCGTCCGAGTAGACCTTGCCCTGCGTGTTGACCGCGATGGCGGAGGCGTCCAGGTCGAAGTCCGTGCCGGTGGTGGTGCGGACGTCCCAGCCGAGGCCCACGGTGACGGCGGTCAGGCCCGGAGCCTCCTTGGTGAGCGAGACGTTGCCACCCTTGGACAGGCTTACAGCCATTGTTGGGAGTCCCTTCCCTAGTTTCTGTGTGCACGAAGCTACCGTCACCCCGGAGAACGCCGGGAGGGGTCCCCATGGTTCCGGTTGCCTTTACCTTTTTTACCAAGCTGGAGAGATTCAGGCCGCGAAATACGGATGACGTGGACCGGACAGAGCAGGGAACATGGGACGCATGTCCGGTCCTCACGTCATCCGCGGCTCCGTCCTCCTGCCCGAGGCGGAGCTCATGTGGCGTTTCTCGCGGTCGTCCGGGCCCGGCGGACAGCACGTCAACACCAGTGACTCCCAGGTGGAGCTGCGCTTCGACCTGGCGAACACCGAGGCCCTGCCCGAGGTGTGGAAGCGGCGGGCGCTGGAGCGGCTGGCCGGGCGGCTCGTCGACGGTGTCGTCACGGTCCGCTCCTCCGAGCACCGCTCCCAGTGGCGCAACCGCGAGACGGCTGCGGTACGCCTTGCAGCCCTGCTCGCGGAAGCCACCGCACCCCCACCCAAGCCCCGCAAGCCGACCCGCATCCCACGCGGCATCAACGAACGCCGACTGAGAGAGAAGAAACAGCGCTCGGACACCAAGCGGGGGAGATCGGGCCGCGACTGGGGGTGAGCGCTGCGGCATGGCGCGCGCCTGCACGGCACGCACCGGCTTGGCAAGCACCTGCAGGGCGCCTGTCTGTGCGACGCCGTTCGGATGGCGTCTGTCTGCGGGGCGTCTGCCCGCGCGGCGCCGTTGCCTTTACGGCGCCCGCCGCATGGCACGAGTTTCGTATGGCGCCCGCTTGTACGGCGTCTGTTCGCACGGGGCCTGCCGCACGGCGCCTGTCCGTCCGCGCGGCGCCTGCCTGTGCGACGCCGCTCCGAGTGTCGCCTTTCCGTGGTGCCTGACCGCGTGGCGCTGCTCGACGTCCTCGCCCCGGACGTGGTGGCCCGCACCGATGCCGGGGTGACCACGGGCGCGGCGGCGGTCGCGGCCGGCGCGACGCGCTTCGCGCGGCCGGCCCGCCTTGCCTGCCCCGCCCTCGTCGACGGCGCGACGGGCCTCGTGGCCCTGGCCGACGGCCGCCGGAAACGTGCCCTGACCTTCACCTTCGTACGCGACCGCATTGCCGTCATCGACATCGTGACCGACCCGGGCCGGGTGTCCGCCCTCGACATCGACCTCGCCCAGCGGAGAGCCGGATTCGAATGCCGAGGGCGGCTTACGAATTCCGGGGCGCGACTTCTTCGAGACGGGCTGTCATCCGGGCACGTTCGGCAGGTCGTTCAGGAAGGTTCCACCGAATTTCCGCGGCCCCTTCCGCCCCCTGACTTCCGCCCGTGTCTTCCGTCCCCCGATTACCCCAACTGCCGGTAGCGGCCCCGGAAATAGAGCAGCGGCCCCCCGTCCGCGCTCCGCACCCCGGCGGTCAGCACGCGGCCGATCACCAGCGTGTGGTCCCCCGCCGTCACCCGCTGCTCGGTCCGGCACTCCAGGGTCGCCAGGGCGCCGCCCATCAAGGGGGCGCCGGAGACCTCGCCGCGGACGTATGCGAGGTCCTTGAACAGGAGCCGGTCGCTGATGCGGCCCTTCATGGCGAAGCGGCCCGCGATGTGCCGCTGGCTCTCGGAGAGGACGGAGACCGCCCACATGGGCTGTTCGTCGAGCAGGTCGTCCATGCGGGAGCCGTTGCGCAGGCTGACCAGGACCAGCGGCGGGTCCAGGGAGACCGACAGGAAGGCGGTGGCGGTCATGCCGACGTCCTCGCCGCCCGGCGCCAGGGGGTCGTCCGGGTCCAGCGGCGGCTCCTGCGCCGTCACCAGGACCACGCCCGCGGCCAGCAGGGACATGGCGGCCCGGAACTCGTCGTTGCTCACCCCCTCAGCATGCCCGGGGGCGGCCGTGGCGGTGGGGGAAGGCAGGGCGGAGGGAGTGTTCAGCACGCCGGAAACGCTAATCTCCGGTCCGTGCGCGTCGCATCGGGCCCCGGTCCGAAGTGGGTCCTAGGACCAGGGTCGTGCATCATGTCCCCACACCCGCAAAGCATGCGTTCAGTAAGCCCACAGGGAAAACGCAGAAACTCCACTCAATTGCTCACGTTCTCCTGTGACTTGAGTCACAAGGGCCATTAATTGTTGACCCTGTGTACCGAGTGGGCAGCGCGCTGTGATTCAGTGGCGGAGCAAGATGCAAGGGCACCACTGATAAGAAGCGCCAAAGACAACCCTTGATTCGCTGCGAGGTCTCGGGGGGAGGGCGAGCATGGAGACCGAGTCGGAGCCGTATGTCCGTCTTGCGTCCCTGCGACAGCTGCACCAGGTCATGGCCGACATGAACACGGCACGCAGCCTGGCGGACACACTGCAGACCGTCGCCGACGGCGCGGTCACCGCCCTCGGGTACGAAATGGCATGCGTCAACCTCGTGCGCCCCGACGGCGACCTCGTCGTCGCCGCCTTCTCCGGCAACCCCGCGGCCGAGGCCCTCATCACCGGCCGTGTCGGCTCGCGCGAGTCCTGGGACCGCCGGCTGACCATGGGCGAGGCCTGGGGCGACCTGCGGTTCATACCGCACACCGAGGGCTGGGTGCTCGACGAGGACGACGTACCGCAGTGGTACACCGACGGCCCCGCGCCCCGCTTCGAGGACGAGTGGCACCCCTCCGACCGGCTCTTCGCGCCCATGTACACGCCCGGCGTGCAGGGCGGCTCCTCCGGCGAGCTGCTCGGCGTGATCTCCGTGGACCGCCCGCGCAACGGCCGCCACCCCGGCGCCTGGGGCCGCGAGGCGCTCCAGATGTACGCGTTCCAGGCGGCCATCGCGATCAGCAACGCCCGCCTGCGGTCCAATATGCAGCGCGCCCTGGTCCGCCTGGAGCGGGAGCAGCAGGCGCTGCGCGCCAGCGAGGAAAGCTTCCGGCAGGCGTTCGAGTACGCCCCCTCCGGCATGGCCATAGCCGAGATGGGCGGTGACCAGCACGGACGGATACTGCGCACCAACGACGCGCTGTGCCGGCTGCTCGGCCGCCCCGCCTCCGCGATGCGCCGCTACTCCTTCTCCGACCTCGTCCACCCCGAGGACATAGGCACGCTTCTGCGCACCTCCGCCGAGGGCGGCCGCGCGGAGCTGCGCCTCGGCCGCCGCGACGGCAGCTATGTGTGGGTGTCCCTGCGCAACAGCGTCGTCGCCGACGCGGCCGACGGCCCCCGCTTTCTGCTCACCCACGTCGAGGACATCGAGGAGCGCAAGCGCCGCGAGCTCCAGCTCGCCCACCGCGCCTCCCACGACTCGCTCACCGGCCTGCCGAACTCGGCCGAGCTGCGCTCGCGGCTGTCGTCCCGGCTCTGCCAGCGGGCCGCCCACGCCGGCGAGATCGAGTCCCTGGACGCCGCCTACGGCCATCCCGCCTTCGACGTCAACGGCCACGGCTTCGACTTCGCGGCGGTGGCGCAGTCGTACGACGGCTTCGACCACCATGTGCACACGATCGCGCCCGAGGGGGAGCGGGACGACGGCACCAAGGGTCTCGCGGTCCTCTTCTGCGATCTCGACGGCTTCAAGTCGATCAACGACCGGTTCGGGCACAACGCGGGTGACGCGGTCCTCATCGAGGTCGCCCGGCGGCTCACCCGGGGGGTGCGGGACGGGGACACGGTGGCCCGCCTCGGCGGGGACGAGTTCGTGATCCTGGCCGACGGGCTGGGCAAGGCCGACGCGCAGGACCTGGCCGTACGCCTGCGCAACGAGATCATCCAGCCGATACGGGCCGAGGGCCGGGCCGTGCGGGTGGGGGCCAGTTTCGGCATCGGGTGGGCACACTGCGGCATGACCGCGGACGAAGTGTTGAAATCCGCTGACGAACGGATGTACGTCGAGAAACGATCTCGTCCCAAACAGCACCGACGCGCCGGATGATGCGCAGGTCAGTGGGCTGAAGCGGTGTGAGTCACCCGTTTGGGCCAGCGAGAACGGGTAGGCTCGCCATTCAATACCTGTACCGCATCCGCCCGCACCTGTTGAGGAGTACCAAGGGATGACGCCCGGCGACAACGGCGCGAGCACGCCCGAGGACGAGGACCCGTTCGGCTACCTCTATGCCGACGGCCAGGCCAGAGGGGCCCAGCCGCCGTCCGGTGGCTACGGCTACCCGAACTCGGTCAGCAGGGTGCGCCCGGTCGGCGAGCGCACGTACGGCGGCCAGCAGGCGCAGCACGGCCAGACCATCCCGCAGCAGCAGGGCACCTACGGCCAGCCGAACGCGCACTACCAGGCTCCGGAGACCCTCCCGGGCGGCGCCCCGACCACCCAGCAGCCTCTCCCGGGTGGCGGTGGCCGCGGCCGCGGCAGCGGCCCGAACACCAAGGGCCTGCTGATCGGCGCCGTCGCGGTGGTCGCCGCGGTCGTGATCGGCATCAGCATCGCCATGATCAACGGCAACGACGACGGCAAGAAGGGCAACGAGGCAAAGCCCACCCAGTCCCAGTCACAGAACGCCGCCTCACGCAAGCCGTCCAGCACCAGCTCGGTCTCCGGCTCCGGCGAGCTCCCGAAGATCGACGCGAAGGCGCTGCGCCTGGACGGCGGAGCCACCACCGCCTCGGACGTCAAGGGAGCCCAGGCGGACGGCGGCGTCTACGTCACGAACTTCAACAATGCCGGCGCCTCGGTCACCTGGACGGTCAACGGCATCCCGGCCGCCGGCAAGTACTCCGTGTACCTCGGGTACACCGTCCCCGGCAAGGATGGCACCGCCACACTGACGGTCAACGGCACGCCGTCCGACACACCCGTCAAGTTCCAGAACTGGGCTCACGCGCCCGACGGCAATTACGAGAAGGGCTGGACGAAGACCTACAACTGGGTCCAGCTCACCAAGGGCACGAACACCATCAAGGTCTCGTGCGAGCAGGGCAACCAGTGCGACGCCTACCTCGACCAGCTGTGGCTGGTGAAGGGCTGGGTCGGGTCCTGACGAGCTAAATACAGGCCCCGTCGTCCCATGCGGAGACGACGGGGTTCCCTTCCCGGTGCCAGGCTCTGGCTTTCAGGCCCAGTCGGTACAAGAATTGCTGCCGCGCCGGAAATTGCCAGTCCCGCCGTCTTGTTCACTTTCGCTCCCCGGCGTGCTGTCTGGTGGTGCCTCGGCAATTTTGCTGCTTCATTTCCTGGAGAAGGGGCGGCCCCAGAGACTGGCTGAAACCTTTCTTCTGTGCGCCGTCCACTACCTGGAGCATCCTTGCCCGTTCATCGCATCGGGGCACAGCTGGCTCAGAGCCAGGCCGCGCTGACTTCCCCCGTCACCGCGACCCGCCCCAACAGCTCCTCGTACGCCCCCGGGTCGAACTCCCCAGCCACAGGCGTCAATACGGTCGCTGCGGACAGAGCGACCGCGCGGGACAGGCGGGTCGGCCAGGGGAGGCGTTCCACCAGCCCCGACAGCAGGCCGGCGGTTGCCGAGTCGCCGGCGCCCGTCGGGTTGCCGTGGAAGCGGGCGGGTGGGGTCGCGCGCCAGCGGCCCTCCGGGGTGTGGGCCAGGAGGCCCTCCGGGCCCAGGGATGCCACCACCGCGTGGGCGCCCCGGCGGCGGGCGTCCTGGGTCGCGCGCAACGGCTCGTGGGAGCCGGTGAGTTCGGCCAGTTCCTCGGCGTTGGGCTTGACGATGTCCGGGCGGGCCGCCACCCCGCGTCGCAGTGGTTCTCCGCCGGTGTCCAGGAGGACGGGGACGCCGGCGTTCCGTGCCGTCCGCACCAGCCCCGCGTACGCGCCCACCGGCACCCCCGGCGGCAGGCTGCCGCACAGGGCCACCGCCGACGCCGCGCCCAGCAGGTCCTCGTACGCGTCCAGGAAGGCGGACCACTCGACCGGGGTGATCTGCGGGCCCGGCTCGTTCAACTGGGTGGTGTCGCCGGTGAGTTCGTCGACGACCGCGACGGTGCGCCGGGTCGCCCCGCCGACCGGGACCAGCGCATCCACCACACCGGGTATGCCCGCCAGTCCCTCCCGCACGGCCCGTCCGGTGCCACCGCCCGCGAACCCCGTGACCGTCGCCTCGTGTCCGAGCGCCGCGAGCACCCGGGCCACGTTCAGGCCCTTGCCGCCCGGCCGTTCGGTGACCGCCGAGACGCGGTGCGAGGCGTGCGGCCGCAGGGACCGTACGCGATAGGTGATGTCGAGAGCGGTGTTCAGTGTGACCGTGAGGATCACCCGGGCCGACCTCCCTCGAAGTGTGTGCGCCTGCCGTCCGTTCCGCGCCCCGATCATGCCAAAGAGACGGCGACCGGCCCAGCCCATGGTCGGCCACCGTCTCTCTGCCCGGGACGGATCAGGGCAGTTGGGGAGGGACCACCCACTCGCCCCGGCGCAGCACGCCCTTGAGTTCGAAGCCGGCGTCCAGCAGCACCAGGTCGGCGTCCTTGCCGGGCTCCAGCGAGCCGATGGTGTCGTACCTGCCCAGCAGCCGGGCCGGGTTGACGGACAGGGCCGTGACCACGTCCTCCACGGGGAGCCGGTCGACGGTCACCGCCCGCTTGAATGCGCGGTCCAGGGTGAGCGTGGAGCCGGCGATCGAACCGCCCTCCACGAGCCGGGCGACACCCTCGCTGACCTCGACCTCCAGCGGGCCGAGCATGTAGCGGCCGTCGCCGATCCCGGCCGCGTCCATCGCGTCGGTGATGAACGCGACCCGTCCGGCGCCCGCGTGACGGAACGCCAGCTCCAGGGCGGCCCGGTGCAGATGGGTGCCGTCGTTGATGAGCTCGACCGTGACCCGCTCGTCCTCCAGGAGGGCGGCGACCGGGCCGGGGGAGCGGTGCCCGAGGGCGGGCATGGCGTTGAAGAGGTGGGTGGCGACGGTGGCGCCCGCGTCGATCGCCTCGACCGTCTGCTCGTACGTCGCGTCCGTGTGGCCGACCGCCGCGATGACCCCGTGCTCCGCCAGCAGCCGTACGGAGTCGAGGCCGCCCGGCAGTTCGGTGGCGAGGGTGACCATCGTGGCCCGGCCGCGCGCCGCGTCGATCAGCTTGCGGACGTCCGCCGGGTCCGGGTCGCGCAGCAGCTCCTCGGAGTGGGCGCCCTTGCGGCACGGCGAGATGAACGGGCCCTCGAAGTGGATGCCCGCGAGATCGCCCTGCTCGGCCAGCTCGCTCAGCAGCCCGGCCTGCTTGACCAGGAAGTCCATGTCGTCGGTGACGGTGGAGGCGACGAGGGTCGTGGTGCCGTGCAGACGGTGGGTGCGGATCGCCGTCAGGACGTCGTCGACCGTGCCGGAGAACGACGCGCCACCGCCGCCGTGGTTGTGGATGTCGACGAAGCCGGGGACCAGCCAGTGGCCGGACACGTCGAGCGTCTCGGCGTCCGGACCGGCGGCTGCCGTGATCTTCGTACCCTCGACGACCACGCGCCCGTCGTCCACGGTCCCGGTGGGCAGAACCACCCGGGCACCGGCGAGAACCATGCTGGGGGCCATCAGGCGGTTACCTCCGAAGGGTCAGTGGTTTCAAGGAGATCCCGGGCGAGGAGCCCCGCGCCCAGGCATCCGGCGGTGTCCCCGAGGGCGGCGGGGACGATCGACGGCAGCTTCTGGAAAGTGACGCGCCGCTGGACGGCCTCCCGCAGCGGTGTGAACAAGGTTTCCCCCGCCTCGGCCAGACCGCCACCGATGATCAGCGTGCGCGGGTCCAGCAGGGTGAGCGCGGTGACCAGACCGTCGGCGAGTGCGTCCAGGGCCTCCTGCCAGATCCGGACGGCGTTCGGGTCCCCGGACGCGACGGCCTTCGCGCAGTCCGCGGCGTCCGCGTCCGGGTCCCCGCAGACGGCCGCCCAGGCCTCGCTCACGGCGGCCGCGGACGCGTACCGCTCCAGACAGCCGCGCTGCCCGCACGGACAGCGGGCACCCCCGGGCCGTACGACGATGTGCCCGATCTCGCCCGCGAAGCCGTGCGCGCCCGCCTCCACCCGGCCGTCGAGGCCGATGGCGCCCGCGATCCCGGTGCCGAGGGGCACGAACAGGAACCGGTCGGCGCCCTTGCCCGCCCCGATCCGGCCCTCGGCGAGCCCGCCGGTGCGCACGTCGTGGCCGAGGGCGACCGGGACGCCGAGTCGTTCGGCGAGCAGGTCGCGCAGCGGTACGTCGCGCCAGCCCAGGTTGGCCGAGTAGGCGGCGATGCCGTGCTGCTCGTCGACGATGCCGGGCACGGCGACGCCGACCGCGGCCGCGGGCTCGCCGAGGTGCCGTGCGCCGTACGCGCGCAGATCCGTGGCGAAGTCGAGGATGCCCTCGACCACCGCGTCGGGTCCGCGCTCGCGTCCGGTCGCCCGGCGGTCCTGGTGGAGCAGGTCGCCGCCGTCCCCGACCAGGGCGGCCTTCATCCCGGTGCCGCCCACGTCGAGGGCGATGACATGTCTCACGGGAACAGTGTGGACCTCCGACCCACAAGAGGTCTAGTCCACTCGCGTGGTGTAGACCTTGGTGTAGACCTCATGGTCCACATGGTGAAACGACAACACGACAGAGTTGGGGCAGGTGTAGTGCGGCGGCGTAGGGCAGGAATGATCGCGGTGGTGTCCGCAATGGGCATGACGGCGGTTCTCGGTGGCTGTGGGAGCACGGGTTCTTCGGACGTGACCCTCAGACTGGTCGCCGCCGACTACGGCGACTCCGCCGCCAACAGCTCCAAGAAGTACTGGGACAAGCTGGTCAAGGAGTACGAGGCCCAGCACCCCGGGGTGAAGGTCGAGGTCAGCGTCTACTCCTGGAACGACGTCGACCGCAAGGTCAAGGAGATGGCCGACGCCGGGAAGGCGCCCGACATGGCCCAGATCGGCGCGTACGCCGACTACGCGGCCGCGGGCAAGCTGTACCAGGTCTCCGACCTGCTCTCCATACCCGTCCAGGCGTCCTTCCTCTCCCAGCTCTCCGAGGCCGGGCAGTGGAGCCACGTGCAGTACGGCATCCCGTTCGCCGCCTCCACCCGCGTGCTCTTCTACAACAAGACCCTCTTCGCCAAGGCCGGCATCTCCGCGCCCACCGACTGGAGTGAGCTCGCGGCCGACGCGAAGGCGCTGAAGGCCGAGGGGGTGAAGTACCCGTACGCGCTGCCCCTCGGGCCCGAGGAGGCGCAGGCCGAGACCATGCAGTGGCTGCTGAGCGGCGGCTCCGGCATCACCGACGACGTCGGCACCTACAGCCTCGACTCCGCCGAGAACGTGGAGACCTTCACCTGGCTCAAGGACCAGCTCGTCGGCAAGGGGCTGACCGGGCCGGTCGCACCGGGCAAGCTCAACCGGGCCGATGCCTTCGCGGCGTTCGCGGACGGTCAGGTCGGCATGCTCAACGGGCATCCCACG
The DNA here is from genome assembly GCF_055558775.1 of Streptomyces sp. NPDC025638. Classification (NCBI taxonomy): domain Bacteria; kingdom Bacillati; phylum Actinomycetota; class Actinomycetes; order Kitasatosporales; family Streptomycetaceae; genus Streptomyces; species Streptomyces sp. NPDC025638. The sequence continues at coordinate 97,754 of NZ_JBVHLX010000015.1, forward strand.
CTGATGAAGCAGGCCGCAAGCAAGGGCGTGAAGTTCGGCATGGTGCCGATGCCCGGGCGGACCGGGCAGTCCAGGTCCTCGATGGGCGTGGCCGACTGGATGATGGCCTTCAAGCAGAACGGCCACGCCGAGCAGGTCGGCGACTTCCTCGACTTCGTCTACAGCGAGAAGAACGTCCTCGGCTTCTCCCGCGAGTACGGCCTGCTGCCGGTCACCAGCGCCGCCTCGGACGCCATGTCCCAGTCCACCAAGGACGCGAACCTCCACCCCTTCCTCAACCAGCTCCCCACGTCCGCCCTCTACCCGGTCGGCAAGACCTCCTGGGCAGGAGTGAGCGCCGACATCAAAAAGACGATCGGCCAGGCCGTCACCCCCACAGGCAGCCCGGTGACAATCCTGAACCGCCTCCAGACGACAGCGACGACGGCGGACAGCCGCGACGCGGGTTGAGGAATTGACAGGACTCCTGGGCGATGGCCGGCGCCGACATCAGGAAGAGCGTCGGCCGAACCGTCAGCCCGACGGGCAGCCCCGTCACCGTCCTGAAGCCTGCAGGCGACAGCCAACGACCGCCGACAGCCGCGACGCGGGTTGAGGCACTGCCGGTGAGCCGGTCGTTGTCAGTGGGGCGGGCTACCGTTCCTCGTATGGAGCTGGACGAGCTGGGGGCGCGGGAGCGGGGGATTCTTGCGTTGGAGCGGCGGGGGTTTGCGGGGCCCGGGGCCAAGGAGCGGGCGATACGTGAGGAGCTGGGGCTCGCGCCCGTGCGCTACTACCAGCTGCTGAACGCCCTGCTGGACGACGAGCGGGCGCTGGCGCACGACCCGGTGACGGTGAACCGGCTGCGGCGCGTGCGGGAGGCGCGGCGCTCCGAGCGGTGAACACCGCGGCGCTTCCGTGTGCGCCCCCCTGAGCCATGGGTGCGCCCGCCCTCCCCTGGATAGGGTCGCCGTATGGGCATCCATACGACGGACTCCACCAACCCGATGGACCCGCTGCCGACCCCCGTGACCCAGGCCGGGCGAGAAGGGCTGGAAGCGCTGCTCGCGCGGCCGCGCACCGCGCTGATCGGGCTCGACTTCGACGGCACACTCGCCCCGATCGTCGCCGACCCCGAACAGGCCCGGGCCCACCCCGACGCCGTACCCGCACTCTCCGAAATCGCCCCCAAGGTGGCCTCCGTCGCCGTGATCACCGGCCGCCCGGCCGGGGTCGCCGTGCGGCACGGCGGCTTCGCGGGCGTACCCGGCCTGGAGCACCTCGTCGTCCTCGGCCACTACGGCGCCGAGCGCTGGGAGGCCGTGACCGGAACCGTCAGCGCACCGCCCCCGCACCCCGGCGTCGCCGCCGTCCGCGCCGAACTGCCTGGTTTCCTGGACCGGATCGGTGCCTGGCGGGGGACCTGGATCGAGGAGAAGGGGCGGGCCGTCGCCGTCCACACCCGCCGCGCCGACGATCCGCAGGCCGCCTTCGAGGCCCTCCGCGAACCCCTCGCCGATCTCGCCACCCGGCACGGCCTGATCGTCGAGCCGGGCCGGCTGGTCCTCGAACTGCGCCCGCCCGGCATGGACAAGGGCGTCGCCCTCCTGGAGTACGTCCGCGACATCGGCGCCGAGTCCGTGGTGTACGCCGGCGACGACCTCGGCGACCTCCCCGCCTACGCCGCGGTCGACAAGCTCCGCTCCGACGGCGTCCCCGGCCTGCTGGTGTGCAGCGGCAGCTCGGAGGTGACGGAGCTGGCCGAACGGGCGGACCTGGTGGTGGACGGCCCGCACGGGGTCGTACGACTGCTGCGCGCGCTCGCCGCTCAGCTGGACTGACCGGCGTCCAGCGCGTGCAGCTGGTCCAGGAACCACTGAGCAGGGGTCAACGCGGTAGCCGCGGCAGCGAGCCGCTTCGTGCGCTCCGCCCGCTCCTCGGGGGGCATGGTCAGCGCCTGGTGCAGGGCGCCGGCCGTGCCCACGATGTCGTACGGGTTCACGACGATCGCGTCCTCGCCCAGCTCCTCGTACGCCCCGGCCTCCCGCGAGAGCACCAGCACGCACCCCTCGTCGGAGACGACCGGAATCTCCTTGGCGACCAGGTTCATACCGTCCCGGATGGGGTTCACCAGCGCCACGTCCGCCAGCCGGTACGCGGCCAGGGAGCGTGCGAAATCGTCCTTGACGTGCAGCACGACCGGAGTCCAACCCGGTGTGCCGTACCGGGAGTTGATGTCCTGCGCCAGGCGCTGGACCTCAGCCGTGTAGTCCCGGTACACGGCCAGGTCCTGCCGGGAGGGGTAGGCGAAGGCCACGTGCACGACCCGCTCGCGCCACTCGGGGTGGTCGTCCAGCAGCTGCCGGTACGCCAGCAGCCCACGCACGATGTTCTTCGACAGCTCGGTCCGGTCCACCCGGACGATCGCCATGCGGCCCTCACCGATCTCCGCCCGCAGCGCCGTCATCCGTTCGGCCACGTCCGGCTCGTGCGCCCGCTTGCGCAGGAAGTCCGCGTCCGCGCCGAGCCCGTGCACACCGATGCGCGTGCCGGACGGGATTCCGGGGCCGAGCACCGCATGGCAGCAGTCGGTGAACGCGTCTGCCCAGCGCCGGGTGAGGAAGGCCGCGCGGTCGGCGCCGAGGATGCCGCCGAGCAGCTCGGCCGCGATGTCGTCGGGCAGAAGCCGGAAGTAGTCCGGCGGGGCCCACGGGGTGTGCGAGAAATGGCCGATCCGCAGATCGGGGCGGAGCTGCCGGAGCATCCGGGGGGCCAGGGCGAGGTGGTAGTCCTGGATCAGCACCGCGGCGCCCTCGGCGGCCTCCTCCGCCAGCGCCTCGGCGAAGGCCCGGTTGTAGGCCTCGTACGACGCCCACTGGCGCCGGAACTCCGCGTCGAACACCGGCTCCAGCGGGGTCTGGTAGAGCATGTGGTGGACGAACCAGAGCACGGAGTTGGCGACGCCGTTGTACGCGTCGGAGAACACCGTCGCGTCGATGTCCAGCATGCGCACCTGCTGGCCGCCGGTCGCGTCCACGGACAGCCGCCGGCCGCCGTGCGAGCGGCGCACCGCCTCCCGGTCGGCGTCGCTCAGTGCGGCGCACACCCACACCGCGTCCGTGTGCGGCCCGATGGCCGACAGCCCCGAGACCAGCCCGCCGCCACCCCGCTTGGCGTGCAGCGCACCCCCCTCGCGCACCTCGTACGAAACCGGGCCGCGATTGGACGCGACCAGCACTTCAGCAGCACCGTGCGTGGAAGCCATACGCCTCAACCTAGCCCGGCCCGGAAACGCTCAAACGTACGTTCCACCCTGAGAGGGGGCCGTATACAGCCGTTCTCCAGCGATCAGGCCACTCTGCGCGAGGCGTACTCCGCGATCTCCGCCATCGGCGGCCGCTCCTCCGTGTCCACCGAGTAGGTGCGCGGCTCGAAGCCGTCCTCGCCCCGCTCGAACTGGGTGAGGGAGGGCCGGACGAGGTGACCGCGGGCCAGCCTCAGCTGCGCCGTCCGGTAGATCGCCGCCGCCATCCGGCCCAGCGCCTGCCCGTCCTGGTGCCGGTGCTTGCGCACACCCACGTCGACCTGCGCGAGGGCGTCCAGGCCCACCAGGTGCAGGGCGTCGACCAGCATGCCCAGCTCCACGCCGTAGCCGACGGGGAACGGGAGCTGTTCCAGCAGGGAGCGGCGGGCCGCGTACTCGCCGCCGAGCGGCTGCACAAAGCCGGCCAGCTGCGGCCAGTGCATGTTCAGCAGCGGGCGCGCCATCAGCTCGGTGACCCGGCCGCCCTGGCCCGTCGCCCCGCCCAGCGGTCGGTCGTACATCGCCTTGACCAGGTCGACTCCCGGGTCGGTCAGCAGCGGGCCGACGATCCCGGAGACGAAGTCGGAGGAGAACTCCCTCAGGTCGGCGTCGATGAAGCAGACGATGTCCCCGCTCGTGACCAGCAGGGAGCGCCACAGGACCTCCCCCTTGCCGGGAACGGCCGGAATGCGCGGCAGGATGTCGTCGCGGTGGACGACCCTGGCGCCCGCGGCGGCGGCCACCGCGGAGGTGCGGTCGGTGGATCCGGAGTCGACGACGACGATCTCGTCGACGAGCGGGACCTGCTGCATGAGATCGTGGCGGATCACGGCGACGATGTCACCGACCGTCTCCTCCTCGTTGAGCGCGGGCAGCACCACGGACACCGACTGACCCGTCCGCTGCTTGGCGGCGAGGATCTTGTGGAGGGGGCGATCGGTCACGGACCAGGAGCGGGTGGCCAGCCAGCGCTCGACTTCTTCCAGCACAGTCAGCGGCTCCTCACGTTGTCTCGCGGTTCGGACGACTATCTCAACTGTCCTGGCCTTCGGTTACAGTCTTGAACAACGCCGATGACCATCGCATGTCGAGGGTCGTGGGCGTTTACAACCACATACAGCTCATCCAGAGGGGCAGAGGGACACGGCCCGATGAAGCCCCGGCAACCCTCCAGTCGGTTCTCGTTCTCCAGCGAGGCTCCCGGCTAGGGAAGGTGCCAAATCCGTCTCACGGCGAGATGCGTCGTGAGGAAGATGAGGAGAAAGGGCCTCGCCTCCATGGCTGTGCAGACAGTTGCAAGCACCAGCAATCCCACCGTAGACCTCGGCCCGGCCGCTGCCCTGAGCTGTCGCGAGTGCGGTCACCGGGTACCGCTCGGACCGGTGTTCGCCTGCGAGGAGTGTTTCGGCCCGCTCGAGATCGCGTACGACTTCTCGGCGTACGAAACCGAGGAACTCCGCAGGCGCATCGAGGCGGGCCCCGCGAACATCTGGCGTTACGCGCCGCTGCTGCCCGTCCCCGCGGACGTGGCCGACAAGCCGAACCTGAACCCGGGCTGGACCAAGCTCGTCAAGGCCGACAACCTGGCGCGCGAGCTCGGTGTGACCGGCGGGCTCTACGTGAAGGACGACTCGGGCAACCCGACGCACTCCTTCAAGGACCGCGTCGTCGCCCAGGCCCTGGAGGCCGCCCGCGCCTTCGGCTTCACCACCCTGTCCTGCTCCTCCACGGGCAACCTCGCCGGGGCCGTCGGCGCCGCGGCCGCCCGCGCCGGCCTCCGCTCCTGCGTGTTCATCCCGCACGACCTGGAGCAGGGCAAGGTCGTCATGGCCGCGATCTACGGCGGCAACCTCGTCGGTATCGAGGGCAACTACGACGACGTGAACCGCTTCTGCTCCGAGCTGATCGGCGACCCGGCCGGCGAGGGCTGGGGCTTCGTCAACGTCAACCTGCGGCCGTACTACGCGGAGGGCTCCAAGACCCTGGCGTACGAGATCTGCGAGCAGCTCGGCTGGCGGCTGCCCGACCAGATCGTGGTCCCCATCGCGTCCGGCTCCCAGCTCACCAAGGTCGACAAGGGTCTGCAGGAGCTGATCAAGCTCGGGCTGGTCGAGGACCGGCCCTACAAGATCTTCGGCGCCCAGGCCGAGGGCTGCTCGCCGGTTTCCGTGGCCTTCAAGGGCGGGCACGACGTGGTCCGCCCGCAGAAGCCGAACACCATCGCCAAGTCCCTGGCCATCGGCAACCCGGCCGACGGGCCGTACGTCCTCGACATCGCGCGCCGCACCGGTGGAGCGGTGGAGGATGTGACCGACGAGCAGGTCGTGGACGCCATCAAGCTGCTGGCGCGTACCGAAGGCATCTTCGCCGAGACGGCGGGCGGTGTGACGGTGGGCGTGACGCAGAAGCTCATCAAGGACGGTGTCCTCGACCCGGCCAAGACCACCGTCGTCCTCAACACGGGCGACGGCCTGAAGACGTTGGACGCGGTGGCCGGTACGGGGCTCACCGCGACCATTCGTCCCAACCTTGAGTCGTTCCGAGAGGCTGGCCTCACTTGATCTCCTCCTCGGAGTCCCGAGGAGTCCAGCGGTCGCCCGCTGGGCTTCCTGCTTCACGGCCGACTGCCCCCGGGACGAACCCGAGCCGAGGTCTTACGTCAGCTCCACAGGCCGAAACCGCCGGCCCGGCGGCCGATACGCAACGTGGTCCTATCGTCACCGGAGGTCAAATCGTATGAGCGTGACCGTTCGCATCCCCACCATCCTGCGCACCTACACCGGCGGTCAGGCCGAGGTGACGGCCGAGGGCGCGACCCTCGCCGAGGTCATCGAGAGCCTGGAGAAGAACCACACGGGGATCGCCGCCCGTGTCCTGGACGACCAGGGCAAGCTGCGCCGCTTCGTCAATGTGTACGTCAACGACGACGACGTCCGCTTCGAGCAGGGCCTTCAGACGGCGACCCCCGACGGCTCGGGTGTCTCCATCATTCCGGCCGTCGCCGGCGGCTGATCATTACCGTGGGTAACGGCGGTTACCGAGTGTTCATCTGATTGCCTCCTCCGTGAGAGAAGCGGAGGGGGCAATTCAGTGTGATTGAGCGCGGTACAGTTGGGGAACTCGCTCCCGATCTCCGGGTCGGAATCCCTGGATTCATGCCGTAGGCCCGACAAGAAGTAGCCAAAGTGCGCGGGCTTTCTGCGGCTTTTATACCTTTTGCAGGGCCCGACTTGCCCTGAATTCAGGCGAATTCTCGCCACATTCCGGACCGGTCGCGTCCAGAATTCTCGTCCGATTGACCTGTTGCAGACGGCAGTTGGACAGATACATTCAGCCGCGGTCGACGCGTTCCGGCGCACGCCCCCAAGCCAATGGGGGGTGAGGTCTGACCCGGATCCGCGAGGTGTGGATCTGTGCAAGGGCCAGTAATAGGGGAGTTAGGCATGGCTCAGGGCACCGTCAAGTGGTTCAACGCGGAGAAGGGGTACGGCTTCATCGCGGTCGACGGTGGTGCGGATGTTTTCGTCCACTACAGCGCGATCCAGATGGACGGCTACCGCACCCTGGAAGAGGGACAGCGGGTCGACTTCGAGATCTCGCAGGGCCAGAAGGGCCCGCAGGCGGACATGGTCCGGCTGGCGACCAGCTGAAGCACGCGTCGACTGACACCGACGTTCTGTTCATCTTCGAAGGGCCCGTACCTCCCGGGGTACGGGCCCTTCGGTCTGCCCAGGCGCCATGACGCCGCTGCCCACCTGCGGATCTCCCCGAGCCGCTTGCACTCGACAGAGGCGAGTGCTAATCATTGGCGTTAGCACTCTGAAGGTGAGAGTGACAAAAGAAGGACCGGGTCGGTGAGGCCGCGGAGCGGGTGGGGCAAGGAACCACCGGCCCGTGGGCCGTCCGTCGCGGGCGCGGGCGCGGTCCGAAGGAATCACCCCCAGTCCTGGAGGGACCACTTCACATGGCCAAGATCATCGCGTTCGACGAGGAGGCGCGGCGCGGCCTCGAGCGCGGCATGAACCAGCTCGCGGACGCCGTGAAGGTGACGCTCGGCCCCAAGGGCCGCAACGTCGTCCTCGAGAAGAAGTGGGGCGCTCCCACGATCACCAACGATGGTGTCTCCATCGCCAAGGAGATCGAGCTCGAGGACCCGTTCGAGAAGATCGGCGCCGAGCTGGTCAAGGAAGTCGCCAAGAAGACGGACGACGTCGCCGGTGACGGTACGACCACCGCGACCGTGCTCGCCCAGGCCCTGGTCAAGGAGGGTCTGCGCAACGTAGCCGCCGGCGCCAACCCGATGGCCCTCAAGCGCGGTATCGAGAAGGCCGTCGAGGCCGTCTCCGCCGCCCTGCTGGAGCAGGCCAAGGACGTCGAGACCAAGGAGCAGATCGCCTCCACGGCCTCCATCTCCGCCGCCGACACCCAGATCGGCGAGCTCATCGCCGAGGCCATGGACAAGGTCGGCAAGGAAGGCGTCATCACCGTCGAGGAGTCCCAGACCTTCGGTCTGGAGCTGGAGCTCACCGAGGGTATGCGCTTCGACAAGGGCTACATCTCGGCGTACTTCGCCACCGACATGGAGCGGATGGAGGCGTCGCTCGACGACCCGTACATCCTCATCGCCAACTCCAAGATCGGCTCCGTCAAGGACCTGCTCCCGCTCCTGGAGAAGGTCATGCAGTCGGGCAAGCCGCTGCTGATCATCGCCGAGGACGTCGAGGGCGAGGCCCTGTCGACCCTGGTCGTCAACAAGATCCGTGGCACCTTCAAGTCCGTCGCCGTCAAGGCCCCGGGCTTCGGTGACCGCCGCAAGGCCATGCTCGGCGACATCGCCATCCTCACGGGCGGCGAGGTCATCTCCGAGGAGGTCGGCCTCAAGCTGGAGAACGCGACCCTGGACCTCCTGGGCCGCGCCCGCAAGGTCGTCATCACCAAGGACGAGACCACCATCGTCGACGGTGCCGGCTCCTCCGACCAGGTCAACGGCCGGGTCAACCAGATCCGCGCCGAGATCGAGAACAGCGACTCCGACTACGACCGCGAGAAGCTGCAGGAGCGCCTGGCGAAGCTCGCCGGCGGTGTCGCGGTCATCAAGGCCGGTGCCGCCACCGAGGTGGAGCTCAAGGAGCGCAAGCACCGCATCGAGGACGCCGTCCGCAACGCCAAGGCGGCCGTCGAGGAGGGCATTGTCGCCGGTGGTGGCGTGGCCCTGCTCCAGGCCTCCCAGGTGTTCGAGAAGCTGGAGCTGCAGGGTGACGAGGCGACCGGCGCCCAGGCCGTGAAGCTCGCGCTCGAGGCTCCGCTGAAGCAGATCGCCGTCAACGCCGGCCTCGAGGGCGGTGTCGTGGTGGAGAAGGTGCGCAACCTGACCCCGGGCCACGGCCTGAACGCCGCGACCGGCGAGTACGTCGACCTGGTCAAGGAAGGCATCATCGACCCGGCGAAGGTGACCCGTTCCGCGCTGCAGAACGCCGCCTCCATCGCCGCGCTGTTCCTCACCACCGAGGCCGTCATCGCCGACAAGCCGGAGAAGGCCGCCGCGGCCGCTCCGGGCGGCATGCCGGGCGGTGACATGGACTTCTGATCGACCGGTTCCGGTTGATCGAGCGTCCTGCTCGATCCGAGGGCGGCGCTCCCCGTGCGGGGGCGTCGCCCTCGGGCGTTTCAGTCGGCGTAGTCCTTGAGCTCCGACGTGTCGAGGGTGAAGCCGACGGGGTGGGGGATCTCCACCTGGGAACCCCAAGAGTGCGAGGAGACCTGCTGGTAGCGGCCGTCCTTCGGCTCGCTGTAGACGACGACGGTGTCGTTGTCCCGGTCGATGAGCAGGTAGACGGGAATGTCGGCCGCCGCGTAGCCGATCGGCTTGTCGATGCGGTCGCGCTGGTCGGTGTCACGGTCGTGGGAGGTGATCTCTACGGCCACGAGGATGCCGTCGCTCTTGGACCACTCCCCGTGCCCCGTGAAGTGGCCCTTGCGCGCCAGGGCTCCGTCCGTGCGGGCGCGGCCCTTGCGGTAGGCCTCTGCCCTGACACCGGACTCGGGATACAGACGTAGGTCAGGGCTGCTGCATGCACTGCTCCTGCAACCGGATGAAGATCTCCCGGTGGTTGCCGTCCGGCACTGCCTTGACCTCGACTTTTCCATTGATGTACTCGAGCCGCACGGTTTCGGGAGCCACCGCGGCCAACTCCTCGAATTCCTCGACGTTGGTGGTGGAGTGGTTCGCGCGGGGAGCCTCCGACGAAGCCGTACTGCGTGCCCTGACCGGCGGCCTGCCCACGCCGGTGCACCACCCGGCGGCCCTGGTCCGCAGCCGCCTCACCGCCAAGCTCCCTCCGGAACCCGTCCCGCGCCCGCCCCTCCGCGTCCTGGAGTGCGCCAAGTGCGGCACGCCCGGCCGCCCGGAGGCCCTGCCGGGCGGTATGTGCGGCGCATGCCGGGGCGAACACGCCGCCGCCCGCCCCAGTGCGCCCCTGTCCGCCCATGCGGTCCACACCCGCGCGGCCCAGATCCGTGCCGCGATGGTCCAGCAACAACGAGAAGGGACACCCGTATGACGGCTAGAGCGGGCCGTGCCGAACACACAGCCCAAGCGGGGCGAGCGCCGCACAGTCGGCCTCGGAGAGCGACAGGGCGGGGGCTGTACGGCCGAGGGCGGCGAGGAGGATGTGGGCTCGGGAGCGGGTGGGGCGGGCGCCCAAACGGGAGTGGGACTGTCCGCCGGAGTCGGCCGAGCCGGCGCAGCCGGACGAGGTGCTGCGGGAGCGGGTGCGGCGACTGAACCGGGAGAGTGTGAGGGGCGTCACATAGAGGCTTTCCCGGGGGCGGAATGTGGGGCAGTGCATAGGCGATTACTTAAGGGGTTGCAACAATGCATGCTCACATACCGGCCGGTTAACCCGACCCCCACTCACGAGGAGCCCCCCACGTGACCGTCACCACGCCCCCCGCCTCCCGCGCGGCCCAGATCCTGTCCCGCCCGATCGCGCTCAACGGCCTCACCGTTCCCAACCGGATCGCGATGGCGCCGATGACCCGGATGTTCTCCCCGGGCGGCATCCCGGGTGAGGACGTGCGCTCGTACTACGCGCGCCGGGCCGCCGCCGGGGTCGGCCTGATCGTCACGGAGGGCACGTACGTGGGCCACGAGTCGGCGGGCCAGAGCGACCGCGTCCCCCGGTTCCACGGGGAGGAGCAGCTCGCGGGCTGGGCGAAGGTCGCCGAGGACGTGCACGCGGCGGGCGGCACCATAGTCCCGCAGCTGTGGCACATCGGTATGGTCCGCAAGGACGGCGAGGCTCCCTTCCCGGACGCCCCCGCGATGGGCCCCTCCGGCCTCGTCACCGCGGGCGCCGAGCCCACCGGCAAGGCCATGACCCAGCAGGACCTGGACGACGTCGCCGCCGCGTTCGCCGAGGCCGCGGCCGCCGCCGAGCGCATCGGCTTCGACGGCGTCGAACTCCATGGCGCCCACGGCTACCTCGTGGACCAGTTCCTGTGGGCCGGCACCAACCGCCGCACCGACGCCTACGGCGGCGACCCGGTGGCCCGTACCAAGTTCGCGGCGGAGATCGTCGCCGCGGTCCGCGGGGCCGTTTCCCCCGAGTTCCCCATCCTCTTCCGCTACTCGCAGTGGAAGCAGCAGGACTACGGTGCCCGCCTCGCCGAGACCCCCGAGGAACTGGAGGCGATCCTCACTCCGCTTGCCGCCGCCGGCGTCGACGTCTTCCACGCCTCCACCCGCCGCTACTGGCTCCCCGAGTTCGACGGCTCCGACCTGAACCTCGCGGGCTGGACGAAGAAGCTCACCGGCAAGCAGGTCATCAGCGTCGGCTCGGTCGGCCTCGACGGTGACTTCATCAACGCCTTCCAGGGCGAGGGCTCCCCGGTCAAGGGCATCGACAACCTGCTCGACCGCCTGGAGGCCGACGAGTTCGACATGGTCGCAGTCGGCCGCGCGCTGCTCCAGGACCCGGAGTGGGCGGCGAAGGTGCTCGCGGACCGCTTCGACGAGCTGAAGCCGTACGACGCGGCCTCGCTGAAGACGCTCAGCTGAGCCCAGGTCCGGGGGCCAGGGAAATGCCCTGGCTCCCGGACCCTTGCCGGACGGATCGCATGGGCTCGGCTCGGGAAGATTTAACGAACGCCGTGGTGGCGGTGCTGGCCCTCGCCGGAATCGTCGTCTCACTGATGCAGACCCTGGTGATCCCGATCGTCCCGGAGCTGCCGGGCCATCTGCACGCCTCCGCGTCGAACGCGGCCTGGGCCGTGACGGCGACCCTCCTCGCCGCGGCCGTGGCCACCCCCGTCGTCGGCCGCCTCGGCGACATGCTCGGCAAGCGGCGCCTGCTGCTGGTCAGCCTGGTCCTGCTGGTGTTCGGCTCCGTGGTCTGCGCGCTCAGCGACTCACTGACCCCCATGATCGTCGGCCGTACGCTCCAGGGCCTGGCCGCGGCCGTGGTCCCGCTCGGCATCAGCATCATGCGCGACGAACTCCCGCCTCAGCGGCTCGCGGGCGCGACCGCCCTGATGAGCGCCTCCCTCGGTGTCGGCGGCGCCCTCGGACTGCCCGCCGCGGCCTTCATCGCCGACCACTTCGACTGGCACGTCCTGTTCTGGACCTCCGCCTCCCTCGGCGTCGTGGCCCTCGCCCTCGTCCTGACGCTGATTCCGGAGTCCCGGGTGCGCACGGGCGGCCGCTTCGACATCGTCGGCGCGCTCGGTCTCTCCGTGGCGCTCGTCTCCCTGCTCCTCGCCATCTCCAAGGGCGCCGACTGGGGCTGGACCGACCCGCTGACCCTGACCCTGTTCGCCGCCGCGCTCGTCGTACTGTCGGTCTGGGGCCGATGGGAGCTGCGTACGGCCCAGCCGCTGGTCGACCTGCGCACCACGGCCCGCCGGCAGGTGCTGTTCACCAACCTCGCCTCGATCGCCTTCGGCTTCTCGATGTTCGCGATGTCGCTGGTCCTCCCGCAGCTGCTCCAGCTGCCCACGCAGACCGGCTACGGCCTCGGCCGCTCCATGCTCACCGTCGGACTCGTCATGGCCCCCCAGGGCCTGGTGATGATGGCGATGGCCCCGGTGTCGGCGGCGATCACCAGGACCAAGGGACCGAAGATCACCCTGATGATCGGCGCGGTGATCGTGGCGGCCGGCTACGCCCTCAACATCGTGCTCATGTCCGAGGTGTGGCACCTGGTCCTGGTGTCCTCCATCATCGGCGCGGGCGTCGGCTTCGCCTACGGCGCGATGCCGGCCCTGATCATGGGCGCGGTCCCGGCGTCGGAGACGGCCGCCGCGAACTCCCTCAACACCCTGATGCGCTCGATCGGCACCTCGGTGGCCAGCGCGGCCGCGGGCGTGATCCTCGCCCAGATGACGATCGACCTGGGCGGCCACGCCCTCCCGTCCGAGAACGCCTTCAAGGTCGTCATGGCCATCGGCGCGGGCGCCGCGGCGCTGGCCTTCCTCCTCGCGTCCTTCCTCCCGGGCCGGCGGTCCGCCGCGGCGCAGACGGCGGCTGTGGGGGAGGCGGTGGAGACCGCCGGGGCGAAGGCGTAACAGGGCACGAGCACTCGTGCCCTAGAGGTTGCCCATGGGCTCGATGTCGACCTGCACCGGCGTGCCCCAGATCCGCAGCACCTCGTAGTCCGTGAACTCGTGCACGAGCCGGTACGCCATGGCGGGCCGGGAGCCACGCCGCTGGGCGTCGAGATACTGCTCGGCCTCGCGCCGGTCCCGTCGCGGCGTACCGCACAACTGCCACTCCCGTCCGTTCCACAGCTCCGGCAGCCAGCGCTGCTGGGGCTGGGGGCGGTCGGAGCGGACGCCGTAGCGGGAGGGGGCCGGGGAGGCGGGGTCGGACTGCGGGCGGCTGCCGTGCAACTCGGAGCGGCGCGCGGCACGCCGCCGTGTCTCGCACAGCAGACACAGATCCGGCGCGCTCTCGTCGACGGGCCCGTTCGGATGCTCGGGACAACGTGTGGTGACCGCGCCCGTGGTCACGCTCTCGTCCAACAGGTCCAGGGCCCTGCGCAGATCGGCCTTCACCTCGTGCAGCCGCGCGTCCGGGGTGTCGGCGGTGAGCGCTTCCCCGTGCTCGCCGACCAGCCGCAGGGCCCGGCCCAGGGCGGTCAGTTGGGCGTGGTTCATGAGCACTCCCGTCTTCCGGTGGCGCGGCGGCACGCCTTCGAGTACGCCCTCAGTATGGGTCCGCCAATGGATCAGTGTGGATCTGCCAGGGGATCCGTCAAGGGATCAGCCTTGTGCGCGGCCGGGGCGTCACGTGGCTCGCCCGGGTCTCCGCCGCCGGGCCCGACCACCGCGTATGTCGCCAGGAACCCGACGACGTAACCGGTCAGCAGGCCTCCGCCGTAGATCGCCGCCGTCAGGGCCGGGCTCCTGTTGCCCGCCAGCAACGGGAACAGGGCCCAGCCCGACGGCCCGATCGCCGTCGCCCCCACCTTGTCCCCGAGCATCGCGAAGAACCCGACGAACGCCCCGCCCGCCGCCCCGCCCGCACAGGCCGTCAGAAACGGCCGGCCGAGCGGCAGGGACACCCCGTAGATGAGCGGTTCGCCCACGCCCAGCAGCCCGGCCGGGAGCGCCGACTTGATCGTCGTACGGATGGAGACGTCGTGGCGCAGACGGACGTACACCGCCAACGCCGCACCCACCTGGCCCGCGCCCGCCATGGCCAGCAGGGGCAGCAGGACCGTGTAGCCCTGCTGCTGGATGAGGGTGGTGTGGATGGGGATGAGGGCCTGGTGCAGGCCCAGCATCACCAGGGGCAGGAACAGTCCGCCCAGGACCAGTCCGGCGAACGCGCCCGTCGTCGCCACCAGCCGGTCCGCCGCCGTGCCGATGGCCGCCGAGACCACCCCGGCCGCGTACATGAGGCCGTACAGCGTCGCCAGACCCGACACCAGGACCGTCACCGTCGGGGTCAGCAGGACGTCCAGCGCGCCCGGCACCCGGCCCCGGCACCACCTCTCCACATACGTCCCCAGCAGCGCCGCCGCCAGCGCGCCCAGCACCCCGCCCTGCCCCGGCGCCAGATGCATGCCGAACACCGTCACCTTGGCCACGCCGGGACAGACGGTCACCGCCGCGACCGCCCCGCCCAGCATCGGCGTGCCGCCGAACTCCTTTGCCGTGCCGTACCCGACGAACACCGCGATCAGCGCCATGAAGGCGGAGGCGATCGCGGCCAGGGCGGGGGTCAGGCCCGGCAGCCAACCGGCGTTGACCAGCAGCCCGTTGACGCCTGCCAGGATTCCGCAGCCGATCAGTGCGGGGATCAGCGGGACGAACACGTTGGCGATGCGGCGCAGGGCGGTCTTGACGGGGGTCGCGTTGCGCTGCCGCTGCGCCGCCCGCAACTCGGCGCCCTTCGACGCGAGCCGGTCAGCGGCGGTCGGCGCCACCAGCGCCTCCACCTCGGCCGTGACCTCCGCCACCACCCCCGGCCCCAGCACCACCTGGTACGAGCCCCCGTCCACGACCACCCCGAGCACCCCGGGCACCGCCCGCAGCGCCTCCCCGTCGACGGCCGACGGATCGGCGACGCCGAGCCGCAGCCGGGTCATGCAGTGGGCGACGGAGATGACGTTCGCGGGGCCGCCCACCAGGGGCAGGATCGCGGCGGCGGTGGAGGCGGGGTCGTTGCGCACCCACCGAGCGTGCGCGTCAGCGCCCCGCGTCCGCCAGCGCGGCACGCAGATGGCCGCCGGACTCCTCCAGAAGGCGGGCGGCCGTCGGGCCGTCGACACCGGCCAGGATGGTCAGGATGGCGTTCTTCACCTCGCCGCCCGACTCCGACAGCGCCTTCTCGATCTCCTCGTCCGGCGCCCCCGTGGCCAGGGCGACGATACGGCGGGACCGTGCCCGGAGCTTGTCGTTCGAGGCGCGTACGTCGACCATCAGGTTCCCGAACGTCTTGCCCAGACGGACCATCGTGATCGTCGACAGCATGTTGAGGACCAGCTTCTGGGCCGTGCCGGCCTTCAGCCGGGTGGAGCCGGTGATCAGTTCCGGCCCGACGACGACCTCGATGCCGTGCTCGGCGGCCGCCGCCAGCGCGCTGTCCCTGTTGCACGCCAGACCCACGGTCAGGGCGCCCAGCGCGCGGGCGTGTTCGACGGCGCCGATCGCGTACGGGGTCCGGCCGGAGGCGGAAATCCCGACCACCGTGTCGTCGGGCGTCAGCACCAGCGCGTCGAGATCCTTGCGGGCCAGCTCCTTCGAGTCCTCGGCACCTTCGACGGACGTGACCATCGCCTCCGGCCCGCCCGCGATCAGACCGACGACCTGAGAGGGCTCGGTGTTGAAGGTCGGCGGGCACTCGGAGGCGTCCAGCACGCCGAGCCGTCCGGCGGTACCCGCGCCGGCATAGACCAGCCGGCCGCCCCGGGACATGCGCGAGGCGATGGCGTCGACGGCACCGGCGATCTGCGGCAGACGCTCGGCGACGGCACCGGGGACACCCGAGTCCTCACCGTTCATCAGCCGAGCGATTTCGAGGGTGGGCAACCGGTCGATACCGGCGAGTTCCGGCCGAAAGGCCTCGGTGGTCAGGGCCTCCAGCTCGGCACGGAGGTCACGGGGGTCGGACGCAGCAGTCATGGGGGGCGGCTCTTTCCGGGATCTTTCGAGTGCGGTTCGGTGCAGCTTGCCCAGGGGCGCGGGGCTGTGACATTTGCGGCTCCGCCGCGTGGGCGCGACAAGCCACGACGAACCCGCAGATCCCCGCAACGATCAAGCCCTACGGTCTGTCTATCGCGGCGAACTCCGATGCCGATGAGCCAACGCCTCATACGAAGCGGCCAGCGCCGGCGCAGCCGACTCGTACGTCCGTTGCGCAACACCCACGAACAGACAGTCGACCACCAGCAGCTGACTGGTCCGCGAGGACATCGCCGCCGGCCTCAACTCACTCTCCCGGGCAGTCGACGTCGTCAGCACATGGTCCGCGTACTGAGTCACCGACGAATCCGGCCGCCCCGTGATCGCGACGGTGGTCGCCCCGTGCTCGAACGCCACCCGCAGCGGCTCTATGACGTCCCCCGTCGAGCCCGAATGGGTGATCGCGATCGCGACGTCCCCGGCCCGCAGTTGGACCGCGTTGGTCACGGCGAGATGCGGATCGCTGTGCGCGTGGGCTATGAGCCCTATCCGCAGCAGCTTCTGGGTCAGGTCCTGGGCGACCAGCCCCGACGCGCCTATGCCGTACACATCGGTGCGCCGCGCCCCGGCCAGCGCGGTCACGGCCGCTCCCAGTTGCGCGGTGTCGAGGCCGGCGGCCGTGTCGGCGAGGGTCTGCTGCTCGTCGTAGGCGAGCTTGGCGACGACGTCCGCGATCGGGTCGTCGACCGCGATGTCGGTCGTGATGGCGGGCGCGCGGCCGGACTGTTGCTGCGCGGCGAGGCCGGCCAGGGCGAGGCGCAGGTCGCGGTAGCCCGGATAGCCCAGCAGACGAGCCGTTCGGACGACCGTCGCCTCGCTGGTGCCGGTGAGTTCGGCCAGACCGGTGACCGTGAGGGCGGCACAGCCTGCCGGATCGCTCGCGACCGCCTCGGCGACGCGCTGCATGGAGCGGGTCATGGAGGGGCCGAGCGTGCGCACCTTGGCGGCGAGGGCGGCCGGGGCCGGCGGTGTGCTGCCGGGTTTTCCCGGGCTGCCGAAAATTTCCTTCACGTCCTGGGTCACATATGAAAGATATTTTCGGCTCGGTGTCGGGGTCAAGACCGCGCACAATGGGACCATGGACCCCGTAAGCCCTCTGGAGCAGGCGTTGCACGCGGCCCGCGCCCTGGTGCTCGCCGATCTGGTCGCGGGCGAGGTCGCCGAGGCGGACGTCGTCTCCCTGGTCGAGGACTCCGTCGTACAGCGCCGCTGGTGGGTCGAACAGTGGCCGGACGGTGCGGGCTATCTGGCCGGGCTGGTGGCGCAGGACGTGCAGGACGCGCTGCTGGACCGGTACGGCCGCTGGCCGCTGTGCCCCGTCTGCGGCTCCGGCGACCCGCACGCGCTGGACGTCGAGCCGGAACTCGGGCCCGATCCGCACTGGGTGTGCCACCAGGCCGGGGTGAAGGTCGCGGCGGTCGGGTCGCTGGCGCGGGCGACCGGCAGGGCGTCCTCCTCGTGACGCTGTACATCGACCCGCCGACCTGGCCGGGACACGGGCGCCTGTGGTCCCACCTCGTGAGCGACGTGTCGTACGAGGAACTGCATCTGTTCGCAGCGGAACTGGGCGTGCCCCGGCGGGCCTTCGAGCGCGATCACTACGACATCCCGTCGCACCGGTACGCGGACGTGGTGGCCGCCGGGGCGGTTCAGGTGGACAGCCGTGAGGTGGTGCGGTTGCTGCACGCCTCCGGGCTGCGCAGACGCAAGCGGCGGGCACGTGACATCGGGCGGGCCCGGTAACCGCCCCTACGCGCGCCGCAGTTCGTAGGCCAGTTCCTCCTCCTCGCTCACCTGCTTGAACCCGGCCCGGGTGACCACGCCCTGGGAGGCGGTGTTGTCCCGGTCGACGGTCGCGAACAGGGCGCGTACGTCGTCCCGGGCCAGCGCCCACTGGGACAGCGCGCGCAGGGCCTCGGTGGCGTAGCCCTGGCCGCGGGCGCCCTCGACGAGGTCGTAGCCGATCTCCGCCCGGCCGTCCTCGTCCGGGGCGCCGTGGAAGCCCATGCCGCCGATCGCCCGGCCGTCCTCCCGTCGTACGAGGACGAACAGCCCGAACTCCGGCCGGTGCACGCCCGCCTCGTACGCCTTGACCGTCATCCCGGCAGCCTCCCGCGTCCCCTCGTACGGGCCGCCCTCAAGCCAGTCGAAGCCGCCGTCGCCGCCGAGGCGCAGGTCGCGGGCGGCGGCCGGGCGGACGCCGGTCAGGGTCAGGCGCTCGGCCGGGACGACGAGGTTGTTGCGCCAGTGCCACTCGGTCACCGGGGCGCGGCCGGGCAGCTCACCGCGGCCGGTCGCCCACAGCAGGGTGGGCCAGGCGGCCGGGCCGGGCTGGACGTGCGGGAAGAGCCAGGTCAGTACGGACTCGGCCAGTTCCTCGGAGGGCTCGTAGGGGATGCCGAGTCCCTCGGCCATGTCGTGCGTGTGCAGCAGTACTTCGGCGACGCCCATCGCGGCGAAGCCCTCGCGGTCCGCGCTGCGGAAGGGATAGGGATGCCAGGCGCGGACGTCGGGCGGGGTGGCGCGGACCGTGGCGGCGAGCAGGGCGCCGGTCGTCTCGATCACATGCAGCAGGCCCGCGTTGTCGGTGCCCTCGTCGAGGGTGATGTCGAAGGGGACATAGGAGTCCTGGGCGCGCCCCGCCAGCTGGCCGGCGTACGCGATCAGGGCCGAGGCGACGTGGAGCGCCGTCCTGTGGCAACTCCACTCCAGCCGCCCGGCCTTCACCTCCGTCCAGTCCCGGTCCGCCGCCGTCCGCAGCGCCGCCGTACAGCCCGCGACGGCCTCTTGCACCTGTTCCCCGCCCAATGCATGCATGGGCCGCAGACTAGGCGGTCGGGTCCGCGGGGGGCGACAGCATTTCCAGCTCGGAGCGGAGGTTGTAGCGGGCGGTCGCCTCCCACTTCGCCTCGCCGTACGGTGTCCTGAACAGGCGTGGCAGATCGAGGAGTTGACGCAGTACCGCCGAGCGGCCCGCGCGGAACGCGTCGCTCGGGACGAAGTGGTACTCCTCGCGGACGGCCGCGGTGTAGGCGGCGTACACCGACGGGGCCGCGGCGAGGATCGCCAGGTCGGCGTCGCACAGGACCTGGCCGTCGCGGTCGTCGTCGGCGGGGTCGTGGGTGACGGTGAGCCGCACCAGCCGGGCCACCTCGGCGGTCCGCTCCTCGGAAACCCCGGCCTCGGGGAGCGCGCGCTCGGCGAGCCGGGCCGAGCGCTCCTCGTTCTCGGAGCGGTCGGGGAGGTAGACGGCGTCGTGGAACCAGGCGGCCAGGCGTACGACGTCCGGGTCCGCCGCGTACTCCGCCAGCACGTCGATGTGGTCGAGGACCGCGGTGAGGTGGGTGATCGTGTGGTAGTGACGCTGGGGCTCCTGCCAGCGGGCGAGGAGGTTGTCGGCGTACGGGACCGGGTCGGGACCGCCGCCGGGGCCACGGGCTCCTTCCAGGGCACGGGTCCAGTGGGAGCGGAGGGCGTCGAGATCGGCCATGGGCTCATTCTCCCGCGTACGTCGTGGGTGGCACCCTGGCTTGGTCGTCATGACTGACGTTCAGGATGTACGCGACCCCGAACTGCCCGGATTGCTGTGACCGTCGAGCGCGATGCCCTGATACCCCTGCTGCGGGCCCGGTCCGACGCGGACTTCGCCCTGCCCACCGCCGCGTGTCCGGGGTGGACGGTGCGGGATGTGCTCGCGCACTGTTCCGCCGCGCTGATCCGGGTGGTGGAGAGCCGTTCCGCGGAGGGCGTGTTCTCACCCGCGTCGAACGACCGGGACATCGCCGAGCGGGCCGTGGGGGCACCTCCCACGCCTTTAGGGCAGTGGGGGAGGACGAACGCTCGGGTCGTCGACGAGCTGGAGCGCGGGATGACCGAGGCGGGGGCCTTGATCGCCAGGGCGGGGTGCTGGACATGATTGCGCCGGGATGGGGGTCCCCCTGCTCGAGCGAAGTCGAGAGCTTGGGGGAGGGCGCACGCCGGTGACGTGCGTGACACGCTCGCCGAGCCGGGTGCCTACTCCGGGGCCGGGGTGCCGTACGCGCTCACCCTGGCCGGCCCGGGTGACCCGGGAGGAGGGGCATCTGCCGGTGCATGCCGACCTCGACGACGTGGACGAGCCGGTGCGGCTGGGGGCTACGAGCGGTGTGCGGACCTCGGCGCGGTTCATCGGGTACGCCGCCACGCTCGTGCGGTTGTACTCGGGGCGGACGGTCGCGGGGGCGTCTTACGAGCTGGTGGGGGCGGGGATCGCGGAGATGAACATCTTCGGCCGACAGGGGGGCCTTCTCGCGGGCCGGTGTCGTCCCACGTACCCTGAGATTGGACTAGACCTGTAGCCGCTCCAGGGAACACCGACGGAAGGGGTCCTATGAGCACGCGTGCAGTCCTGGAGGTGATCGCCCTCGGCCCCGAGGACGCGGTCGCCGCCCAGGCCGGAGGCGCGGACCGCCTCGAACTGGTCACCGACATGGCGGCGGACGGGCTGACCCCGCCACCCCGGACCTTCGCCGGCATCCGGGCCGCCGTCGACATCGACCTGCGCGTGATGCTGCGGCTGGCGGACGGCTTCGCCGCCGGGGACGTCGAGGGCCTGGTGCGGACCGCCGGGGAACTGCGCAGCGCCGGAGCCGACCAGTTCGTGCTCGGCTTCCTCGGCGCGGACGGCGAAGTGGACCTGGCCGCGGTGGAGCGGGTCGTCGCCGAGCTGGAGGGCTGCCGGTGGACCTTCCACCGGGCGATCGACCGGGCGGCGGACCGGGACGCGCTGCGCAAGCAGCTCGCGGACCTGCCCGGCCTCGACACCTACCTCACCGCCGGCTCCGCGTCCGGTGTGGACGACGGACTCCCCATGCTGTGCGCCGAGGCGTCGCGGCGCGGGGAACCCGGGTACGAGCAGACGCTCCTCGTCGGCGGCGGCCTCCGCCTCGACCACGTGCCGGCACTCCTCGACGCCGGCATCGACGCCTTCCACATCGGCGGGGCGGCCCGGCCGGAGGGCTGGACGGGACCGGTGTCGTCGGCGGCGGTGGCGGAGTGGCGGCAGGCGCTGGATCTCGCCCCTGCGGAGATCCCCCGAACCGCCCCGTCCTAGCCCAGCTGCTCCGGCAGCGGAGCCGTGTGGGTCACGATCAGGCCGGACACCGCTCGGGTCAGGGCCACGTACAGGCGGCGCAGGCCGGTGCGTTCGTCCGGTTCGCCGTCGACCACGGCCCGGGGCTCGTCCAGGACGACGTAGTCGTACTCCAGACCCTTGGCGAGCGAGGCCGGGACCAGGGTCAGCCGGGTGTCCAGGGTCGTCTCCTCACCGGGGTTCAGATGGCCGATGCCCGCGGCGGTGAGCGCCTCCGCGAGGGCCGGGACGCGGGCGTCGGCGGCGATGAGGCCGATCGAGCCCTCGTTGCCCAGCAACTCCGCGCAGGACGCGACCACTTCGGCGGTGCCGGCGATCGTACGGACCTCGAAGAAGCCCGGGTTCTCACGGACCGACGCGACCGGGGTGAGGCCGGGCGCGATGTGCGGCAGCAGCGCGGAGGCGTACGCGATGACGTCCGTCGGCACGCGGAAACCGGCGGTCAGCTCCTCGACGACCCCGTCCGCCTTCCCCAGGTGGGTCAGCGCCTCGTCCCAACTCCGGGTCGCCCACGGCGTGGTGCCCTGCGCCAGGTCGCCGAGGACGGTCGCGCTGCCGGTGGTGCAGCGGCGGCCGACGGCCCGGTACTGCATGGGTGAGAGGTCCTGCGCCTCGTCGAGCACCACATGCCCGAGCGAATGTGTGCGCTGCACGAGGTCGGCGGCCTCGTCGATCAGCACCGTGTCCGCGGGCGACCACTTGGCGGACCTGACGCCGCGCACCGGCTTCGCCCACAGGATCGTCTTCTGCTCGTCCTCGTCGAGGATCCCCTCGGCGTGCTCGGCGAGGAAGTCCGCCTCGGTCAGCAGCCGCAGCACCAGCTTCGCCGGGTCGACGGGCGGCCAGATCTCCTTGACCGCGGCCTTCACCGCGCTGTTGCGGGCGACGGCGTCCTGCACCCGGTCGTCCGGGGCCTCTCCCGACCGCTCCATCTGCACCAGCACGGCGTGCGCGATGCGCTGCGGCAGGGCCTCGCGGGCGGCGCCGTAGCGGATGTCCCGGGCCAGCAGCTCCCGCACGATCTCCTCCAGCTCGTACGCGGGCACACGCCACCGCCGCGAGCCGCGCACCACCACGACCGGCTCGGTGGGCATGGTCACGTGCGTGTACACGGCCTTGCGCAGGACGTCCGCCATGCGCGCGTCGCCCTTCACGATCGCGGCGGCCGCGTCGTCCGTGCCGCGCACCTCCACATGGGCGACCAGGTCGTCGACGGTGGCCTGGCGCACCGTCAACTCGCCGAGCGCGGGCAGTACCTGCTCGATGTAGTGCAGGAAGGACTTGTTCGGGCCGATGACGAGGGTGCCGGTGCGGGCGAGCCGCTCCCGGTGCGCGTACAGCAGATACGCGACCCGGTGCAGGCCGACCGCGGTCTTCCCGGTGCCGGGGCCGCCCTGCACACACACGGTGCCGGACAGACCGGACCGTACGATCTCGTCCTGCTCGGGCTGGATGGTGGCCACGATGTCGCGCATCGGGCCGACGCGGGGGCGCTCGATCTCCTGCTGGAGCAGCTTGCTGGTGGCGGCGGCCCCCGATGGATCGGCGGGGTCGGAGAGGTGCTCGTCCTCGTACGCGGTGAGGTCGCCGCCGGTGTAGCCGAAGCGGCGGCGCAGCCCGACGTCCATCGGGTCCTTCTTGGACGCCCGGTAGAACGGCTGCGAGACCGGCGCGCGCCAGTCGATGACCATCGGGTCGCCGCCGCCGTCGTGCACATGCCTGCGCCCGATGTAGAAGCGCTCGCCCTCCGCGCCCTCGGCCTGGTCGGCGCCCGGAGCGTGCAGATAGTCGAGGCGGCCGAAGAACAGCGGGGTGTCGCTGAGGTCGGCCAGCGCCTTGATGCGCTCGTCGATCTGACGGGCGAGGACCTCGGCGTTCACCCAGTTCGCGGTGACGTCGCTGATGTCGAGCGACTCCACGTCCTGGCGCATGGCGCGCAGGGCGGAGCGGGACTCGGCGAGGTGGGAGCGCTCACGCGCGAGGGGGTCGTCGGCGGACGTGGACAAGGGGGTGCCTCCGGTGGGCCTGCTGCGGCTGCTGGTGTGTGCTGAGGGGGGTGCCGTCCGGTTTCCGGCCGGGCGGCGGCACTCCGATGGGGAGGCGGGCAAGAGCGGAGATTCTAGTGAGCCGGGCCGGGTGGGGGCCAATGGATTTCCGCCCCTCCGGACTTCCGCCCTCCCGGACTTCCGCCCTCCCGGACTTCCGCCGCCCGGACTTCCGTCCCCTAGGGGACGGGGCCACCCGGCGTAGGGGGAGGGGTCCGCCTGTGGGTGGACGGGGAGGCCGCGCGGGTTGGCTCTGGAGACCGATGCCGTTCCCAGGCCGGCGGAGCGACCATGGAGTCATGAGCGCAGCAACCGTCCACTCAGTCCCAGCCCGACCGTCCGGTGCCACTTCCGTCGCGGGCATCCACCATCACCGCCTGGGCAACGCCCTCCGCGCCATCAAGGTGTTCGCGGAGGCGGCGTTCAGCGTGGTCGTCCTCGGGGAGTACGGCGAGGAAGCGGGCATACGCCGTAAGTAATGGCATAGGTTCACCTCCGTGACGCCTCGGACGGTGAAGCCTGCCCTTCCGCCCTTCCTTCCGCCCCTTCTCCTCACGCTCTCCCTCTGCTCCTTCGCCGCCCTCTGCGTCCTGCAGCGCATCCCGATGGCCGACGTGCTGGTCTACCGGGCCGAGGGCGAGGCCGTCGCCCACGGCGGCGACCTCTACGGCTTCACGGTCACCGAGTGGCGGCTGCCGGCGACGTATCCGCCCTTCGCGGCGGTCCTCTTCGTCCCGACGACGTGGATCCCCGTCCCGGCCCTGAAAGTGGCGTTCCTCGCGGGCAACGCGCTCCTGCTCGCCGGTCTCGTCCACCTCTCCGCCCGCCTCGCGGGAAGAACTGCCCCGGCACCTCTCCTCTGCACCGCCACCGCCCTGTCCCTGTGGCTGGAACCGGTCTTCCAGACGCTCCTGTTCGGCCAGATCAACCTGCTGATCGCCTGCCTGGTCCTGTGGGACCTCACACGTGCCCCGGGCTCCCGGGGCAAGGGCGTCGCCCTGGGCCTGGCGGCCGGGATCAAGCTCACCCCGGCCGTCTTCATCGCCTACCTCTTCCTGACCGGGCGCCGCCGGGAGGCGGCCACGGCCACCGCGGCGTTCGGCGGCACGGCACTGCTGGGCGCGCTGATGCTCCCCGCCGCCGGCGTGGACTTCTGGACCAGGCGCCTCTATGAGACCGGCCGGGTGGGCAAGGGCTGGATCGTCGACAACCAGTCCCTGCAGGGGCTCGTCGCCCGGGTGTCGGGCGACCCGGCGCCGGGGCTCGCCTGGCTGCTCCCGGCGGCCGTGGTCGGGGTGCTGGGCCTGTGGCTGGCGGCGCGGGCCGCGGAGGAACGGCACGGGATCCTGCTGACGGCGTTCACCGCGCTGCTCGTCTCGCCGATCAGCTGGTCCCACCACTGGGTGTGGTGCGTCCCGCTGACCGCCGTACTCCTCGCGGAGGGCCGCGTCCGCCTGGCGGCGCTGACCCTGACGGTCTTCACCGCCCGCACGATGTGGCTGCTGCCGCACCAGGGCGACCTGGACCTGCGACTGCCCTGGTGGCAGGAGCCGCTGGCGGCGCCGTATCCGCTGCTGGCGCTGGCGCTGCTCTTGGGATCGGCCGTCCTGGGGCAGCGTCGGCAGAGCAGCCGGGCCTGCCTCGGCTCTCAGCTCTCGGCCAGGATCTCGTCCGCGTCGACGATCCGGTAGGCGTAGCCCTGTTCCGCCAGGAAGCGCTGGCGGTGGGCGGCGAAGTCCTGGTCGATGGTGTCGCGGGCGACCACGGAGTAGAAGTGGGCCTGGTGGCCGTCGGCCTTGGGGCGGAGCACCCGGCCGAGGCGCTGGGCCTCCTCCTGGCGGGAGCCGAAGGTGCCCGACACCTGGACGGCGACCGTCGCCTCCGGCAGGTCGACGGAGAAGTTGGCGACCTTGGAGACGACGAGGACGCTGATCTCGCCCTCGCGGAAGGCGTCGAAGAGCTTCTCGCGCTGGGTGTTGGACGTCTCGCCCTTGATGACGGGGGCGTTCAGATGCTCGCCCAGTTCGTCGAGCTGGTCGATGTACTGGCCGATGACGAGGATCTGCTGTCCCGCGAAGCGCCGGACGATCGCCTCCGTCACCTTGCGCTTCGTCTCCGTGGTGGCGCAGAAGCGGTACTTCTCCTCCGTCTCGGCGGTGGCGTAGGCGAGCCGCTCGGAGTCGGTGAGATTGACCCGTACCTCGACGCAGTCGGCGGGCGCGATGTACCCCTGCGCCTCGATCTCCTTCCAGGGCGCGTCGAACCGCTTGGGCCCGATGAGGGAGAACACGTCCGACTCGCGCCCGTCCTCACGCACCAGGGTCGCGGTCAGGCCGAGACGCCGGCGCGCCTGGAGGTCGGCGGTGAACTTGAAGACGGGAGCGGGCAGCAGATGCACCTCGTCGTAGACGATGAGCCCCCAGTCACGGGAGTCGAAGAGCTCCAGGTGGGGATAGATCCCCTTCCGCTTCGTCGTGAGCACCTGGTAGGTCGCGATGGTGACCGGCCGGATCTCCTTGCGCGTACCGCTGTACTCGCCGATCTCGTCCTCGGTCAGCGAGGTCCGTTTCACCAGTTCGTGCTTCCACTGCCGGGCGGAGACGGTGTTGGTGACGAGGATGAGCGTGGTGGACTTGGCCTGGGCCATGGACCCGGCGCCGACCAGCGTCTTGCCGGCGCCGCAGGGCAGTACGACCACACCGCTGCCGCCGTGCCAGAAGTTCTCCACGGCCTGCTTCTGGTAGGCCCGCAGCGCCCATCCGTCCTCGCGCAGCTCGATCGGGTGCGCCTCGCCGTCCACGTACCCGGCGAGGTCCTCGGCCGGCCAGCCCAGCTTGAGCAGCACCTGCTTGATCTGCCCGCGCTCGGAGGGATGCACCACGACGGAGTCGGGATCGATCCTGGCCCCGACGAGAGGAACGATCCGCTTGGAGCGGAGGATCTCTTCGAGGACCGGACGGTCGGTGGTCGTCAGGACCAGA
Organism: Streptomyces sp. NPDC025638; assembly: GCF_055558775.1. Lineage (NCBI taxonomy): Bacteria > Bacillati > Actinomycetota > Actinomycetes > Kitasatosporales > Streptomycetaceae > Streptomyces > Streptomyces sp. NPDC025638. Next base: position 123,881 of record NZ_JBVHLX010000015.1, read on the forward strand.
CCGTGGGCCGGGTCCTTGCTGAGGGTCAGCCGCCCGTACCGGTCCATGGTGTCGGCGATGTCGACGAGCAGGGCATGCGGCACGGGGTAGCGGCTGTACTGCACGAGCGCGTCGACGACCTGCTCGGCGTCGTGCCCGGCGGCCCGCGCGTTCCACAGTCCCAGCGGCGTCACGCGGTAGGTGTGGATGTGCTCCGGCGCCCGCTCCAGCTCGGCGAACGGCGCGATGGCCCGACGGCAGTCATCGGCTCGCTCGTGGTCGACCTCGAGGAGCAGGGTCTTGTCGGACTGGACGATCAGCGGACCGTTCACGCGGGCACCCTTTCCGTACGGCCATCGTCATGGCCCAAACGTCCAGTGTGCCCTACCGGCCGACGATCACGGCCGGCCGCGGAAGGACCGGTCGGATCATCGCAACCGTCGGCCGGATCAGTCCTCGGCGAGCTCCGCCACCCCCGTCACCCGGTGCAGCGGATACGTCCGTACCTCGTCCGCCGTGTGGTCGTACGCCGTGACGAAGCCGCCCTCGACCCGGATGGGGGAGATCACGTGCTGGCTCGCGGCGCCCTCGGCGTTGACATAGCCGATCCACAGGGCCTCGCCGGTGAGCACGGCGGCCTGCATGGTGGCGAGGGTCTCGGCGGAACCGGTACGGGGCAGGTCGCCGCTCGCGGCCGTGGCACCGGCCGGCTTGCGCGGGGTCGTGGCGGCGAGGTCGCCCGCCCGGATGGCGCGGATCGCGGCCGACAGCAGCGTGGCGTCGGGCGTGGGCGGGCCGTCCGGGACCGGCTCGGGGGCCGTGCAGGGCGGGGTGCGGTGGGCGTGGGCGCGGGTGATCAGGACGTCGCCCTCCGCGGACTCGGCGGCGGGGGCGTAGCCCATCGAGCGCAGGCCGTCGAGGAGCGTCGCCGGGTCGGTCTGGGCCGCCAGCACCGTCGGGGCCAGCCGGCGCAGACGCAGAGCGGACGCCCGCTTGTCGGCGAGGATCTCGTTCAGGACGGCGTCGTCGTCGCAGCGGACATAGGCGGAGGCCGCGCCGACGCGCAGATGGCCGTGCTTGCGGGCCACGTCGTCGATCAGGTACGCCAGCGGCTGCGGGACCGGCGTGCGGGAGTGCGCGGCCAGGAAGGCGTGCAGGTCGGAGGCGGCCCGGCCGGCGTCCAGGGCACGGCGTACGGAGGCGGGGGTGAAGCGGTAGACCGTCGCGCCGCCCTTCGACTCCACGTCCGCGAGCACTCCCAGCATGTCGGCGAGCGGACGCTCCAGCGGGCCGGGGGCCACCGCCGTCAGGTCCGCCTGGAGCAGCACATGGTCCAGCGGCTCGGGCAGCAGCGGGGCGAGGAGCCGGGCGGCCGCGGCGGACGCCACCGCCTGCTCCGGCGCGGAGAGGGGTTCGCGGGGCGCGGGCGCGTGATGGTGGTGGTGGACGGGGAGCTTGTCGCCGGGTCCGGACGGCTCGGCGGCCGCCGGGCCGTGCGCGGGGCGTCCGGGCGCCGGTGTGCCCAGCAACGCCCTGCCCTGGGCGGACAGCGCCCCGCGTCCGGTGACGCCCAGCAGCTCCGCCTCCGACAGGGTCCATTCGGCGAGGCGGGAACGCAGGTTGTCGTCCCTCTGCGGACCGCGCAGCGGGCGCTCCCAGCGCAGCCGGGCCAGCACGGAGTCGGGGGCGGGGGCCGCACCCTCCGGCAGGGCGGCCAGCAGGGACAGGACGCGATGGCGTACCTCGGGCGCGGCGGAGCGGTCGAGCCCCGGCCCCAGGGCCGACAGCGCACGGTCCTTCGCGTCCCGCCCACCGACCACACCCGGCGTCCGGGTCGCGGTCAGCCACGCCTCGGCGAGCCGCGCCCAGCGTTCGGCCGGGGGCTGCTCCAGCCACTCGTCGTAGGCCGGGGTGGCTGCGTACCGCTCGTCGGCCTCGCCGTCCGACGCCAGCAGGCCCGCCGCGTAGGCGAGTTCGACCCAGAAGGCGGCGACGGGCTCGGGCACGTCGAGTGCGACGGCGGTCCGCTTCAGGTCCCGGACGCTCAGCCCGCCCGCGCGCAGCACCGCCGGGCCGCCCTCGTCCCAGTCCTTCAACAGTTCCTCGACGGTCGCGAGGGCGCCGTACGCCTGGCCGGCGGCCGTCGCGTCCACCATCTGCGGAGCGTGCGTCGCGGCCGGTTCGACGGCGGGCGCTACGGCCTCGGGCGCGCGGTGGGCGCGGCCCTCGCGCAGGTGCAGGGCGACCTCACGGGGGAGTACGACCGTGCCGGGCGCCGTCGGCAGCAGCAGACCGCGGTCGAGCAGCCAGCGCAGCCGGGGCGCCGGGTCGGGGGTGACCTGGCCGTACGGCGGGCCCCAGACCAGCCGGGTGAGGACTTCGAGGGACTCCTCGGGTGCCTCGCGGAGCAGTGCGGCCATCTTCTTGCGGTGCGTGAACAGGCCGCTCAGCGAGGCCGCGGCGGAGACCGCGTCATGGGTCGAGGGCAGACCGAGGGCGGCGACGATCTCCTGGATGCGGCCCGGGGACATTCCCGCGGTCGCCTCCTGCACGGTCGGGCCCAGGCCCGTCGGCGACGGGTGCTGCGGCGACGGGGCCAGCACCTCACGGGCCGTGCGCACCAGGCGCAGCCGGTCGTCGCCGCCCCACACCAGGGCCTGCTCGCGGAGGGTGGCCAGGGCGCGGGGAAGGGCGGCGGCCACGGCCGGATCACCCTTCTCACCGGCGTCCCCGGCCATCAGGCCGAGCAGTTCGCCGTACGTCGCCGGGTCCGCCGCCACCGCCAGCGCCTCCGCGGTCTGCAGCGCGAAGCGGTCCAGCCGTTCCAGGGCGCGCAGCACGGAGGCACGGGTGCCCGCGCGGGTGGCGAGCTGGGTGAGATCGGTGGGGACGGGGGTGATGAGGTCGGGGCGGCTGCGCAGGAGCGCGGCCAGCGAGACGTCGTCCCTGGCGCGGAGCGCCTCCGCGAGAGAGCGGGGCGCCGTGCGGTCCTCGGTGCTCATCTGACCCACGGTAGCGGGTCGCCCCCTGCGGTTTCGCCGATGAGGTGCGGGCCGGTGGGGGCGCCTTGTCCCCGAATGCCGGATGGACCGGTCGATCCCGACCTGCGCTACCTTCGTCCCGCCGGTTACCAACATGTCAGCCCCGGAGGGGACTTCGTGGGTATCGAAAGCGACCAGGTCGTCTACGAGTATCTGAGCCGCGTCGGCGATGTGGCGCAGCAGCGGCAGCTGTCGTCGGCCGTCCGGATGCGTCTGGTCTCGGAGCTGCGGAACGAGATCGACCGGCGCCGCGCCAAGGCCACCGTCGACAGCCCCGCCGCCGTGCGCCGCATCATCGCTCGCCTGGGCACCCCGGACGAGGTCGTCGCGGCCGCCCGGGACACCTCCGGTGCGCCGTCGGCGCCGCCCGCCTCCGTGCCCGTACAGCCGGCGCGCCCGGAGCCCGAGCCGAAGCGGCTGCGCCGGGTCGTACCGCGGCCGCGCCCCGCCGAACCGGAGCCGCCCGCCCGCCCGGACGCGCCGTCCCCGCCGCATCTGGCCGGGGAGCACGAGCTCGGCGACAGCGCGTTGCAGCCGGACTGGTGGCGGGTGGACAGCAGCCCGTTCGGGGAGGGCGTCAGCGTGCCGGGGTTCGTCGGCGGTGTGGAGATCCCCGAGCTGCTCAAGCCGCCGCTGAAGGAGAAGCCGCCGGAGCGGGACACCAAGGAGACCAAGGAGACCAAGGACACCAAAGAGGAGACCGCGCCGGTCGAGCAGGACGCCGACGCCGCGGCCGCCGCCCCCGCGTCGGCCCGGCGCCGTCGGCTCGCGCTGCCCCGGCCGGCCGCCGGCTGGACCAACCCGCTCCTCCTGCTCGCCGCCGGGCTGCTCGTCGCGGGTGCCGTCCTCGGCAACTGGTTCGGGCTCATCCTGGGCTGGCTCATCGCGTACGGCTCACGCCGGCTGACCCCGGCGGAGACCAAGTGGGCGGTCATGGGCATGCCCGGACTGGCGCTGGCGGCGGGACTGGTCTGGCTGTGGGGCAGGAACGAAGGCCGCTGGGGCGCCCCCATCGCCCAGGGCCATATGAACACCGCCGTCGCCGAGACCTGGCCATGGGTGGTGCGCGGCGCGGCCGTGGCCTCGGCCCTCTACCTGGTCTGGCGCTCCCAGCGCCGGAACTAGGGGTCTCGAGCCCCGTACTGTTTCGCGCCGTGTGGCGTCGCCCACCTCACATTCCCGGGCGGCCTGGCAGGCATGCCCTCTGGGCACAATGGCCCATATGACTGCTCCCGCGCCGACCGTCGGCTTCGACCTCGACATGACCCTGATCGACTCCCGGCCGGGCATCCATGCCTGCTACCTGGCGCTGGCCGAGCGGACCGGGACCTTCATCGACGCCGACCTGGCGATCACCCGGCTCGGGCCGCCGCTCGCGGAGGAGCTGATCAACTGGTTCCCGGCCGAGCAGGTCGGGCCGATGAGCGATCTGTACCGGGAGATGTACCCCGACATAGCCGTGGCCGCCACGCCCGCGATGCCCGGTGCTCGGGAGGCGATCACGGCGGTGCAGGCGGCCGGCGGGCGGGCGATCGTGGTCACCGCGAAGTACGAGCCGAACGCCAAGCTGCACCTGAGCCACCTCGGCCTGGAGCCGGACGTGGTCGTGGGCGACCTGTGGGCGGAACAGAAGGCGGAGGCCCTGCGCGAGCACGGAGCCGCCGTGTACGTAGGTGACCATGTCGGGGACGTGCGCGGCGCCCGCACGGCCGGAGCACTGTCCGTCGCGGTGGCCACCGGCCCCTGCGACGCGGACGAGCTGCGCACGGCTGGGGCGGACGTCGTACTCGACGACCTGGCCGCGTTCCCACGCTGGCTGGCCGGCTGTCGCGTGGCGCCGGGCGTCTGATGCTGTCCTGTCGCGTCGTCGTGGGCACTGGTCCGTGCGACGCGGGCGGGCTGCGCACGGCTGGGGTGGACGTCGTACTCGACGACCTGGCCGCGTTCCCACGCTGGCTGACGGGCTACCGCGAGGCGCCGGGCGTCTGATGCTGTCCTGCCGTGTCGCCCTGGCCACCGGTTCCTGCGGGCTGCGCAGGTCAGGGGTGGACGTCGTGTTAGGCGATCTGGCCGCGTTCCCGTGCCGGCTGGCCGGCTGTCGCGTGGCGCCGGGCGTCTGACGTCGTCCTGTTGCGTCGTCGTGGGCCCGGCCCCTGCGACGCGGCCGAGCTGCGCACGGCGGGGGTGGACGTCGTGCTCGATGGCCTGGTCGCGTTCCCGTGCCGGCCGGTCGGCTACCGCGAGGCGCTGCGTGCCTGGCGGCGGCCTGCCGCGATCGATCGGAGTACTCCGGCGCCCGCGACGAGGAAGCCGACGGCCATCAGCATGCTCAGGCCGAACATGTACGTCGGAAAAGGCTTCGCACCGAGGAACAGTGGTGCCACGGTGACGAGAGTGGCCACGGCACCGATGAAGAAGACGACGGCACCGGTACGGATCAGTCCGTCACCGGGCCCGGCGGAATTCGTTTGGGTTTTGTCACGCACCGGACCAGGGTAGTTCCCAGCGCGAAGGAACAACCGGGCGACGTCTTGTCACCCGCCCGAAGACCATTAGCCTTGGTACCGGCGGGTCATGGACGACCCGCCCCAGTGCTATCAAGAGCCGTTTTCAGAAGCAGTTTTCCGACGAGAACGAGGACGAGGACAGACGTGCCTACCGGCAAGGTCAAGTGGTTCAACAGCGAGAAGGGCTTCGGCTTTCTCTCCCGCGACGACGGCGGTGACGTCTTCGTCCATTCCTCGGTTCTTCCCGCCGGAGTCGATTCACTCAAGCCGGGACAGCGCGTGGAGTTCGGCGTGGTCGCCGGCCAGCGCGGCGACCAGGCGCTCTCCGTCACCGTCCTCGACCCGGCGCCCTCGGTCGCGGCCGCCCAGCGCAAGAAGCCGGACGAACTGGCCTCGATCGTGCAGGACCTGACGACCCTCCTGGAGAACATCACTCCGATGCTCGAAAAGGGCCGTTACCCCGACAAGGCCTCCGGCAAGAAGATCGCCGGCCTGCTGCGGGCGGTCGCGGACCAGCTGGACGTGTAGGACCTGTCCGGTCAGGGGAAGTCGAGTGCCCGGGGGCCGAGGGGCGGGACGAGTCCCTCGGCCGCGGCGCGCGTCAGCAGACCCCTGACCGCCGCGTAGCCGTCCTCGCCGAGATCCGACGTGAATTCGTTGACGTACAGCCCGATGTGCTGGTCGGCGACGGCCGGGTCCATCTCCTGAGCGTGCTCCATGACGTACGGCCGGGAGGCCTCGGGGTCGTCCCAGGCCGCGTGCACGGACGTGTGGATGGACGCCGCGAGCTGCCGCAGCGTGTCCGCGCCCAGCGACCGCTTGGCGATGATCGCGCCCAGCGGAATCGGCAGCCCGGTCGTGTTCTCCCAGTGCTCGCCCATGTCCGCGAGCTTGTGCAGCCCGTAGTTCTGGTACGTGAAGCGCGCCTCGTGGATGACCAGCCCGGCGTCGACCTTCCCGTCCCGCACGGCGGGCATGATCTCGTGGAACGGCATGACGACGATCTCACCGATCCCGCCGGGCAGCGTGTCCGCCGCCCACAGCCGGAAGAGCAGATAGGCCGTCGACTTCTCGCTCGGCACGGCGACCGTACGACCCGTCAGGTCGGCCCCGGCCTTCCGAGTGAGCACCAGCGGCCCGCAGCCCCGGCCCAGCGCGCCCCCGCAGGGCAGCAGCGCGTACTCGTCGAGGACGTACGGCAGCACCGCGTACGACACCTTCAGCACGTCGAACTCGCCGCGCTCGGCCATGCCGTTCGTGATGTCGATGTCCGCGAAGGTCACGTCGAGCGCGGGCGCGCCGGGCACGCGGCCGTGGGCGAGGGCGTCGAAGACGAAGGTGTCGTTGGGGCAGGGGGAGTAGGCGATCTGCAGGGGTCGGCTCTCAGGGCTCATGGGGGTTCCAACTCTCCAGTACGGGCGCGAGCTTCCCGAAGCCCTCGGTGAGGGCCGCCAGGGCGTCGCCGATGCGCCAGGCCGCGCGGTCGCGCGGGCCGACGGGGTTGGAGACCGCGCGCAACTCCAGGACGGGTACGCCGTGCGCGGCGGCCGCCTCGGCCACCCCGAAGCCCTCCATGGCCTCGGCGAGGGCACGCGGGTGACGGGTGCGTAGTTCCGCGGCGCGGGCGGCCGTGCCGGTCACCGTCGAGACGGTGAGTACGGATCCCGGGCGAGCTCCGGTCGCGGCGGCGATGTCTCGTACGAGTGCTTTTGGCGGACGGTGGCTGACGGTCCCGAAACCCAGCTCGGTGACCGGAAGGAAGCCGTCGGGCGTGTCGGCGCCCAGATCGGCGGCGGTGATCTCGTCGGCCACGACCAGCGAACCGACCGGGGCCCCGGGCTGGAAACCGCCGGCGATCCCGGCGGAGACGACCAGGGCGTAGGGGGCGCCTTCGAGGGCGGCCGCGGTGAGGGCGGCGGCGGTGGAGGCGGCGGCGCGGGCCGGGCCGACCCCGGCGGCGGCCACATCGAGCTGAGGCAGCCGGCGCAGGGTCACCCCCGGAAGCCGCACCTCACGCTCCGGCCCCGTGAACGCCCGTGCCACCGCGTCCCGTTCGGCGGGTACCGCGGTGGCTACGAGAACACGTGCGGAAGACGTGGTCAGGAGTCCTTCTTGAGCTTGAAGGACCACAGCCCCTTGACGTCCTTCTCGCCCTCCTTGATGGAGACCAGGGTCGAGTTGCCCTGGGCGCCGTACTGCGCGTTGAAGAACACGCTGCCCGGGATGGTGCGGTAGGTCTTGTTGCTGGAGTCGGTGAGCGGCTGACCGTTCATCAGGATCGTCCACCCGCTGTCCGCGACCGCCGGGTCGACGCCGAAGCGCACGGTCTCGTCCGGGTCCACCTTGATCGACTTGATGCCGGTGTCCTTGAGGCAATTGGCCAGGATGGCCGTGCTCAGGGCCTTGCCGTCGTTGTAGCAGGTGGCCTGTGAGTTGACCGAGCTCGTGCCGACGGTGATCGTCGCGATGGGCGTCGGCTTCTCGCAGGCCGACAGAACGAGCAGTCCGGCGGAAACGGCGCCGGCGGCGGCGACGGCGCGGCGGCGTCGCGAGGCGGATTGCAGCGTGGTCATGGCCGAAGGCTATCGGGCACTCGGGCCGTCGCCCCATGTGGGGTGCGGCGTGCCCGGTTCGTTACGCCACTCGCGGCCGTGTCCGGCCCCCTTGGCGCGCCGAGCTGAGCAGACCGCGCAGGGTGGTCAGCCAGCCGGCGGCCACGATCACGGCGGCCACCGTCAGGCCCAGCGTGCCGTTGAGCGGCATCACGATGCCGACCGCGCCACCGAACACCCACGCCATCTGCAGCAGCGTCTCGGAGCGCGCGAACGCCGACGTACGGACCAGTTCCGGCACGTCCCGCTGGATCAGCGCGTCCAGGGACAGCTTGGCGAGGGCCTGGGCGAACCCGGCGACCGCGGCCAGACAGGCCACCAGGAACGCGCCGAAGAACACCGCCGCGACGATCGCCGTACCCAGCACCACCGCGACCACGGTCACGATGATGATCTCCGGCGCCCGCGACCGCAGCCAGGCCCCGACCGCCGTACCGAGCGCGTTGCCCACGCCCGCCGAGACGGCCACTATCCCCATGGACACCGCCGCGCTCTCCCCGGTCAGCGGGTGCTCGCGCAGCAGGAACGCGAGGAAGAAGATCAGGAAGCCGGACAGACAGCGCAGGGCGGCGTTGGCGCCGAGGGCGTGGGTGACGGCCGGGCCGACCGTGCGCAGCCCCGGACGCTTCACCGGCTTGAGGTGCGGCCCGTGCAGATGCTCCTCGTCGGCCGCGAGCAGCGCGATGTCCTCGCCCTTGGCCGAGTCGACCTTCGGCGGCAGGGAGAAGGACAGGAACGTGCCCGCGACGAAGATCACGAAGGCGCCGTAGAGCGGCCAGCGGGAGCCGAGGGCCTGCAGTCCCGCCCCGACGGGCGCGGCGACGCCGGTGGCGAGGAGCCCGCCGAGGGTGACCCGGGAGTTCGCCTTCACCAGGGAGAAGTGGGGCGGGAGGAGCCGGGGCACGACGGCGCTGCGCACCACCCCGTACGCCTTCGAGGCGACGAGGACGCCCAGCGCGGCCGGATACAGCTGCAGACTGCCGCCGGCCACCGCTCCCGAGATGATCAGCGCGAGCAGGGCACGGGCGAACATCGCGCCGGCCATCGCGGCGCGCCGGCCGTGCGGCAGACGGTCGAGCAGGGGGCCGATCACGGGCGCGAGGACCGTGAAGGGGGCCATGGTGATGGCGAGATAGAGGGCGACGCGGCCGCGGGCCTCGTCGGTCGGCACCGAGAAGAAGACGGTGGTGGCGAGGGCGACGGTGATCATGACGTCGCCGGCGCCGTTCACCGCGTGCAGCTCGATCAGCTTCCCGAGCCCCGACTCGCCCGCGCCGTGCGCATGCGTCGCCTTCCGGATGCCTCGGGCGGTTCCGGTCACGGGGAAGTGCAGGGCACGGCCGACGGAGCGGACGGCACCGCGCATCCGGCCCGCACCGCCACTTCGACTGCTCCCCTTGACCCCACCGACCCCGGTGGCGCCTTGGGACGACTTCGCGGCTGCCACGACGTTCATAGTGCCCTGAGATGATGGTCCGTAGTGCGGTTACGGCGCGTCCGGCGGGTCAAACACCGGCTTGAAACGGCGTACTGTCCCGTCGGTGTAGGCCCAGCGCCTACGAACAGGTAGCGTGCGTATCTCAGCCATCCCGCAGAATGGATGGCAGAGGTGCGCCCGAGAGCGATCGGACGCGGACGTCGATGCGGCCCACAGGTCCGCTCCGTCCGCCCCACCGCCAAAGGCAGGCGCACCCGTGAGACGGCGTAGGAGAGAAGCGATACCTGTGAGCGCAGCGAGCACGCGAAGCCGCACCCCCGACCGCCTGTGCGCCGAGGCCGTCGACCTCGCCCGCGCCGCAGCCGAGGAGGCCGCCGCCCCGGGTGTGGTCGGCGAGCACGTCGGCCTGGTGTCCGAGGGCGACCGCGTTGTCACGCACTTCTTCGAGTGCAAGGAGCTCGGGTACCGGGGCTGGCGCTGGGCGGCGACCGTGACCCGGGCGTCCCGCGCGAAGGTGGTGACGCTGGACGAGGTCGTCCTGTTGCCCGGTCCCGACGCGCTCCTGGCCCCGGAATGGGTGCCCTGGAGCGAGCGGCTGCGGCCCGGCGACATGGGCCCCGGCGACCTCCTTCCCACGGACGCCGAGGACCTCCGGCTGGAGCCGGGCTACTCCGGCGAGGACCAGCCCCCTCCGAGTTCCCCCGTGTCGCACGAGATGGCGGAACTGGCGGAGGCGGAGGACGCGGAGGTCACCCCCGGCGCGCCCGCCACACTGCCCACGATCCCCTCCCGGGGGTCGATCGCGTCGGTGGCGGAGGAACTCGGCATGCGCCGGGCCCGGGTCCTGTCCCGCTACGGCCTGCACATCGCCGCCGACCGCTGGGACGAGGCGTTCGGCGCCAAGACCCCGATGGCCCAGGCGGCCCCCGCCTCCTGCGTCACCTGTGGCTTCCTGGTCCCCCTCGGCGGCTCCCTCGGCCAGGCCTTCGGCCTCTGCGCGAACGAGTTCTCCCCGGCCGACGGGCGGGTCGTCTCGCTCACGTACGGCTGCGGCGGCCACTCGGAAGCCGCGGTCATGCCCAAGCCGCCCCAGCCGGCGGCACCGGTCATCGACGAGACGAAGGTGGACCCCTTCCCCCTGCGCCCGGCCCCGGACTCGGGCTCGGTCCCGGCACTGGGCGACGAGGAAACGGCAGAACTCGGCCACTCGTAGGAGGGCGATGCGCGCCCCTCTCGGGGGAGTTACGGCCCACGGAGGCGGGTGAGTGGGTCCGTCGGACGGGGTCCAGGGGCTGGGCCCTCGGCGGCAGCCGTGCGTGGTCCCTGTGGGGGCGTGTTTCGCCTGTCGGGGCGTGTGAGTGGGCGTCGGGCGGGGTCCAGGGGCTGGACCCGGTGGAAGCCGTGCGTGGTCCCTGTCGGGGACGTGCCCCGGACCGGCAGGGCGGGTGACTGCGCGTCGGGCGGGGCGCAGGCGCTGGACCCTGGTGGCTGCGGTGCGTGGTCCCTGTCGGGGACGTGTTTCGCTCGGCGGGGCGGGTGAGTCGGTCGTCGGACCGGGTCCAGGGGCTGGACCCTGGTGGCAGCGGTGCGTGGTCCGGCTCGGGGACGAGTCTCGGCCCTGTCGGTCGTCGGGTGGGGCGCAGGCGTTGGACCTGGTGGCTGCGGCATGTGGTCCCTCTCGGGGACGATGTCCACTGGGACGAGTGAGCAGGGCGGCGGGCGAGGTCTTGGGGCTGGACCCTGGTGGCAGCGGTGCGTGGTCCTTCTCCAGGACGACAGCCCACCGGGACGGGCGAGCAGGGCGGTGGGCCGGGCGCGGAAGGCATGGGCAGTGGCGCGGTACCTTGCATCGTCACGCCGATGAGGAGAGTGAACGTGAGCAAGTTCGTGCGGCCCGCTGCCGAGGGTGCCGACCCCTTCGGCACCGCCCGTCTGCGCCGCGGTGTTCTCGACGCCTGGACCACCAGCCCCGCCCGCTTCCGCGAGGACGCCAACGCCGAGGAGGACCTGGTCCTCGGCGGCTACCGGGACCGGCTCGTCGTCGAGCTCGCCCAGAACGCCGCCGACGCCGCCGCCCGGGCGAAGGCACCCGGCCGCCTCCGGCTCACCCTCCGCGACGGCGTCCTGTTCGCCGCCAACACCGGCGCCCCCCTGGACGCGGCCGGTGTCGAGTCGCTCGCCACCCTGCGCGCCTCCGCCAAGCGCGAGGCCCACGAAGGCCAGGGTGCCGTCGGCCGCTTCGGCGTCGGCTTCGCCGCCGTACTCGCCGTCACCGACGAGCCCGCGGTCGTCGGACGCCACGGCGGAGTCCGCTGGTCCCTCGCCGAGGCCCGGGAACACGCCGCCGAAGCCGCCCGCCACAGCCCCGGGCTGGGAGACGAGATCCGCCGGCGCGACGGACACGTCCCCCTGCTGCGCCTCCCGTTCGCCGCCGAGGGCACCGCCCCCGACCCGTACGACACGGTCGTCATCCTCCCGCTGCGCGACGCGGCCGCCACCGATCTGGCCGAACGGCTCCTGCAAGCGGTCGACGACGCCCTCCTCCTGGCCCTCCCCGGCCTGGCGGAAGTGGTCGTCGAGATCAATGGCGAGGCCCCCCGTACGCTCACCCGCCGCACCGACGGCCCCTTCACGATCGTCGAGGACTCACGCGACGGCGTCACCCACTGGCGCACCTCCGCCACGTACGGCCCGCTCACCCCGGCCCTGCTCGCCGACCGCCCGGTGGAGGAGCGCCTGCGCCCCCACTGGTCCGTCACCTGGGCCGTACCCGTCGACGCCTACGGCAGCCCCGTCCACCCCCGCACCACCCCCGTCGTCCACGCCCCCACCCCCAGCGACGAGCCCCTCGGCGTGCCCGCCCTGCTCATCGCCTCCTTCCCGCTGGACACCACCCGCCGGCACGCCGCCCCCGGCCCGCTGACCGACTTCCTGGTGCAGCGCGCGGCGGACGCGTACACCGAACTCCTCGCCGAATGGCGCCCGGTGGCCGAGAGCATCATCGGCCTCGTGCCCGGCCCCCTCGGCAAGGGCGAGCTCGACGGCGCGCTGCGCCAGGCGATCCTCGACCGCCTCCCGCGCACCGCCTTCCTCCCGCCCGCCGTCGAGCCCGAGCCGCACGCCGAGGACCTCCCCGAGGCCCTGCGCCCCCGGGACGCCGAGGTCGTCGAGGGCGCGGGCGGCGACACCGTCCGTGTCCTGGCCGAGGTCCTGCCCACCCTGCTGCCGGCCGGCCTGGAACGCCGCGTCGAACTGCGCACGCTGGGCGTCGCCCGCCTCCCGCTGGCCGACGCGGTAGACCGGCTGGCCGGGCTGGAGAAGGACCCGGACTGGTGGCACCGGCTCTACGACAGCCTCGCCGGGGTCGACCCGGACCGGCTCTCCGGCCTGCCCGTGCCGCTCGCCGACGGGCGGACCACGATCGGCCCCCGGCAGGTCCTGCTGCCCGCTCCGGACGCCACCCGGATCGACCCCGAGGTCCTCGCCCGGCTGGGGCTGAAGGTCGCCCACCCGGACGCCGCCCATCCGCTCCTGGAGAAGCTCGGCGCCCTGCCCGCGACCCCCCGGGCCGTCCTCACCACGCCCCAGGTGCGTGCCGCCGTCGCCGCCTCCCTGGACGACGAGGGCGGGGCGAGCTGGGAGGAGGACGCCCCGGACGCCGAGGAGCTGGCCGACATCGTCCTCGCCCTCGTCCGCGACGCGGGCCTGGAGCCGGGTGACGAGCCCTGGCTGGGCGCCCTCGCCCTCCCCGACGAGGACGGCGAACTCGCCCCCGCCGGTGAGCTGGTCTTCCCCGGCAGCTCCTTCGCGCGCGTCATCCGCGAAGGCGAACTGGCTGCCGTGGACGCCGACTTGGCCGAGAAGTGGGGCGAGAGCCCGCTGGCCGCCTGTGGTGTGCTCGCCGACTTCGCCCTGGTGCGCGCCACGGACGTGGTCCTCGACCCGGACGAACTCGAACCCAGGGAAGGGGACTTCGCCGAGCCCGACGACGCCGGTCTGCTCGACGCCGTCGACGTGTGGTGCGAGGACATCCTGGACCGCTTCCCGGACAGCCCGGTGCCACCCGTGGCCACGGAACTCGTCGCCGTGCGCGACCTCGACCTCGTCGACGACGAGCACTGGCCGCAGGCCCTCGCCCTGCTCGCCCGCCCGCCGCTGCGCGACGCGCTCACCCAGCCGGTGCGGATCCTGCTGGCGGACGGCACGCACGAGGTCGTACGCCCGTACACCGCATGGTGGCTGCGCGGGCACCCGGTCCTGGACGGGCGCCGGCCCGCCGGCCTGCTCGCGGCCGGCGGCGACCCGCTGCTGCGCGGGCTGTACGACGAGGCCGACGCCACCGGGTTCGAGGACGAGCAGGTGCTGCGGGCCCTCGGCGTGCGCACCTCCGTCGCCGCGCTGCTCGACGAGCCCGGCGGTGCCGCCGAGCTGCTGGACCGGCTCGCCGACCCGGAGCGCCCGGTCACACCAGCCCAACTGCACGGGCTGTACAGCGCGTTGGCCGATCTGGACCCCGAGCAGGTGACCCTGCCGGACGAGCTGCGGGCCGTCGTCGACGGACGGGTGGAGGTCGTGGACGCGGCCGACGCGGTGGTCGTCGACTCGCCCGACCTGCTGCCCTTCACCTCCGGTGTCCCGCTGCTGCCGGTCCGCCCGTCCCGGGCCGCCGAGCTGGCCGAGCTGTTCCAGGTACGGCGGCTGAGCGAGTCCGTCACCGGGTCCGTGGACTCCGAGGGCACCGAGCACGACGTACCGGAGTCGGTACGGGTGCTGCTCGGCCCGCGCACCCCGGACACCTACGTCGAGCACGAGGAACTGGTCGTGGACGGTGTGGAGATCGACTGGCGGCTGACCGGCGACGGCGTCCTGCACGCGGCCACCCTGGAGGGCGTGGCAGCCGGTCTGGCCTGGGCGGCCGGGCAGTGGCCGCGGCGCTTCGAGGTCGCGGCCCTGCTGGAGGACACGTCCCGCACGGAGGAGCTGGCGCGGGACCGCTGGTTCGACTGAGGGCCGTGCGCCGGTGCGACGAGAGTCGTTCGAAAATCATCTACGAAAGATTCAACTTCCGTACAACCATCCCCACCGGCCGTGGATCTGATCACATGAGTCAACAGACTCCATGATCACTTGGGCCTGGCGGCGACGAGCCGTGAGGAACGACCGCCGCCGGGGCCCCTCTCCCTGCAGGGGAACGCATGCGCATTCGTGCCACCGTGGTCGCCGCTTCCGGCGCCCTGGCTCTCTCCGCCTTCGTCGTGCCGGCCGCGCACGCCGCCGATGCCCCGTCCTACAGGACGGAGGCCGTGAAGGCGCTCTCCGCCTCCGGCAAGTCCGCGTTCACCGCCTCCACGGCGGCCGACCTGGGCGTCAGCTTCTCGAACTTCAAAATCACCGGCGCGATCAAGGTGGGTACGACCAACCACGTCTCCACCACGGTTACCTACACGCTGACCCACGGGGCCAACTACGACATCAGTTCGGACGACTTCGCCAACGGCCCCTTCATCTACAAGGGCTCCTCGCCCGAAACGGCGGACAAGGTCCTGTTCGGCGACGCCCCGGCCGACTGCACCGCCACCTCGTCGACGACCGCCACCTGCAAGGGCCTCATCGACATCTACCCCGGTGACAACGAGCTGATCAACTCCGATGCGGGCACCTGGTCGGCCGGCGCACTGGCCCTCCAGTACAGCACCAGCGACAGCACCGTGCAGAGCGGCCTGGGCACCACCAAGGTCCAGCGTTACTCCAAGCTGACGGTCAACGCTTCGCCGGAACCGGTGAAGAAGGGCAAGACCATCACGGTCACGGGCAAGCTGTCCCGTGCCAACTGGGAGGACCACCTGTACCACGGCTACACCAACCAGTCCGTGAAGCTCCAGTTCCGCAAGAACGGCTCCAGCACCTACACCACGCTGAAGACCATCAAGTCGGACTCGACCGGCTACTTGAAGACCACGACCACCGCGTCGGTCGACGGCTACTACCGCTACTCCTTCGCGGGCACCTCGACCACCCCGGCGGTCAACGCCACGGGTGACTTCGTCGACGTGCAGTAAGCCGTGCAGTAAGAACTGAGTTCCGGCCCCGGACACCTGCCGTTTCCGGGGCCGGAACGTTTTCTCTCAGTTGCGCCATGAGCTGGCAATACGCGGCCAAAATCTGGCCGGGAAGCGCTCTTGCCGTACAACCCGGCACACCCCTCACGGATCTGCTCGCGTGAGTCAACCGACTCCACGATCACTTCTCCCTCCAGGGGAACGCAATGCGCATACGTGCCACCGTGGCCGCCGTCTCCGGCGCCCTGGCCCTCTCCGCCTTCGCCGTGCCGGCCGCTCAGGCCGCCGACGCCCCCTCCGCCAAGTCCGCGTTCGGCTCCGCCTCCGCGGACGCCCCGGCAACCGCGGCCGCCACGCTCAACGTCACCTTCTCCAACATGAAGGTCAACAAGGGCAAGGCGATCGTCGTCGGCACGACGGCCGCCGTCGCGGTCCCGGTCAGCTACACCCTGACGCACGACGCCGGCCTCGACACCAGCTCGGACAACTTCGCCAGCGGGCCGCTCATCTACAAGGGCACCTCCGTGACGAGCCCGAGCAACGAGATCATCAGCGACGACCCGGGCACCTGCACCGCCGCCTCGACGACAGCCCTGAACTGCACGGCCACCATCTACATCCGCCCGGCCGACGGCGACCTGTCGAACGTCGACGCCGGTGCCTGGACGGCGGGTGGCCTCGCCGTCACCAAGAACGGCGACTCCAAGACCCAGGGCGGTCTGGGCAGCGTGTCGGTCAAGCGCCTGTCCAAGCTGACGGTCGATGCCTCGCCGGAGCCGGTGAAGCAGGGCAAGACCATCACTGTCACCGGCAGGCTGACCCGCGCCAACTGGGACACCGGCAAGTACTCGGGCTACGTGAGCCAGCCGGTCGCGCTTCAGTTCCGCAAGGCAGGCGCCAGCACCTACACCACGCTCAAGACCGTCAAGACGGACTCGTACGGCAACCTGAAGACCACCACCACCGCATCGGCTGACGGTTACTACCGCTACTCCTTCGCGGGCACGGCGACCACCCCGGCGGTCAACGCCACGGGTGACTACGTCGACGTGCAGTAGGACCACTCGTAAGCCGCACTAAGCGGGAAAGCGGCGGTCGACCCACTTCCAAAGGAACTCCAGGGCGACCGCCGCGACCACGGCGATGGCCACCGCCGTCCACGGCATCGTCACCCCGACCAGCTTCAGCGCGAAGAAGCTCTGCAGCGAGGGCACCACGAGCACGAACAGGAACGCCACGCCCATCGAGGCCACCAGGAGCACCCGCCACCAGGTGTAGGGGCGGGCGATGATCGCCAGGATCCACATCGAGATCAGGAAGAGCGTGAGCGTGGCCGCGCTGGTCTCGGCGTCCAGCGAGCCCTCGCCCGTGTAGTAGTGCCGGGCGATCAGATACGTCACGAAGGTCGCCACCCCGGCCACCACACCGCCCGGGATCGAGTACCGCATCACCCGCCGTACGAAGTGGGGCCGTGCGCGTTCCCTGTTCGGCGCGAGGGCGAGGAAGAAGGCGGGGACGCCGATGGTGAGGGTGGACAGCAGGGTCAGATGCCGCGGCAGGAAGGGGTACTCCACCTGCCAGCACACCACCAGCAGGGCCAGCAGCACCGAGTAGACCGTCTTCACCAGGAACAGCGTGGCCACCCGGGTGATGTTGCCGATGACCCGCCGGCCCTCGGCGACCACCGACGGCAGGGTGGCGAAGCTGTTGTTGAGCAGCACGATCTGGGCGACCGCGCGGGTGGCCTCGGAACCCGACCCCATGGACACGCCGATGTCGGCGTCCTTCAGGGCCAGCACGTCGTTCACGCCGTCGCCGGTCATCGCGACCGTGTGCCCGCGCGACTGGAGCGCACCGACCATGTCCCGCTTCTGCTGCGGGGTGACCCGGCCGAACACGGTGCCCTCGTCGAGGGCGGCCGCCATCGCCGCCCGCTCCTCGGGCAGCCGACGCGCGTCCACCGCCGTACCGCTGAGTCCGAGCTTGGCCGCGACCGCGCCGACGGACACCGCGTTGTCGCCGGAGATGACCTTGGCGCGGACGTGCTGGTCGGCGAAGTAGCGCAGGGTGCCGGCGGCGTCGGGGCGCAGCCGCTGCTCCAGTACGACGAGGGCGGTGGGCCTGGCGCCCTTGGCGACGTCGGTGTCGTCGAGGTCGCGGGTGGCGCGGGCGAGCAGCAGGATGCGCAGCCCCTCCTGGTTGAGCCGTTCGGTTTCGGCCAGGGCCGGGGCGCCGTCGGCGAGGAGCACGTCGGGGGCGCCCAGGAGCCAGGTGCTGGTCTCGCCGTCGCCCTCGCTGAAGGTGGCGCCGCTGTACTTGCGGGCGGAGGAGAAGGGCAGCGACTCGACGCAGCGCCATTCGTCGCTGTCCTGGTAGGCGTCGATGACGGCCTGGAGGGAGGCGTTGGGCCGGGGGTCCGACTCGCCGAGCGCCCCGAGGACCTTGTGCACATACGTCTCGTCACTGTCGCCCAGCATGCGCAGCTCGGTGACGTCCATCCCGCCCTCGGTCAGCGTGCCCGTCTTGTCCAGGCAGACGGTGTCGACGCGGGCGAGGCCCTCGATGGCGGGGAGCTCCTGGACCAGGCACTGCTGTCGGCCCAGGCGGATGACGCCGATCGCGAAGGCGACGGAGGTGAGCAGGACCAGCCCCTCCGGGACCATCGGGACGATGCCGCCGACGGTGCGGGCGATGGCGTCCTTGAGCTCGTTGTTCTTGACGAAGAGCTGGGTGACGACCAGGCCGATGGCGGCCGGGATCATCATCCAGGTGACGTACTTCAGGATCGTCGAGATGCCGCTGCGGAGCTCGGAGTGGACGAGCGTGAAGCGGGAGGCCTCCTCGGCGAGCTGGGCGGCATACGCCTCGCGGCCGACCCTGGTGGCCTTGAAGGCGCCGCCCCCGGCGACGACGAAGCTGCCGGACCTGACCTCGGCGCCGGGGTGTTTGACGACGGGGTCGGCCTCGCCGGTGAGGAGGGACTCGTCGATCTCCAGCCCGTCGGCCTCGGCGCACACGCCGTCGACGACGATCTTGTCGCCGGGGCCTATCTCGATGACGTCGTCGAGGACGAGTTCCGAGGTGCTGACCTCGGTCGCGACGCCGTCACGGCGGACGGTGGGCCGGGCCTCCCCGATCACGGCCAGCGAGTCGAGGGTCTGCTTGGCCCGCCACTCCTGAACGATGCCGATGCCGGTGTTGGCGAGGATCACGAAGCCGAAGAGGCTGTCCTGGATCGGGGCGACGAACAGCATGATCAGCCAGAGGACGCCGATGATCGCGTTGAAGCGGGTGAAGACGTTCGCGCGGACGATCTCGGAGAGAGTGCGGCTGCTGCGGACCGGGACGTCGTTCACCTGACCGCGGGCGACCCGCTCCGCGACCTCGGCGGACGTCAGCCCCCTCGACTCAGGCGCCGACGGGGCCGGTACCGGGTGCACAGGGTCCAGTTCCGCTCCCGCGTCGATGTGCGTCATGCATTCGACGGTACGTGCGTATGTACGGCTTCACCTGCCGAGTGGCGGGAAGATCCGACCTGGGGAGGAGAGGAGTCCTGCGCTGGTCGTACGGCCTGCTGTGGCACGGCCTACATGGCCGTTGCCGCCTTGAGCGCCGCCGCCCTCTTGAGCGCCGCGTCACGCTTGCGGACGTACCAGATGCCGATCAGCCCCAGGCCGCCGCCGGCCAGGCAGGTCCACAGCCACCAGGTGTGGCCGTGGTCGTCGAACCAGCCGTAGAACGGCAGCTGGACCAGGAAGAGGACGAACCAGAGGATCGTGCCGCCGGTGATGGTGGCGACCACGGGGCCTTCCAGGGGCTCCGGCGCCTCGTGCTTGGGGGTCCACTTCGTCATGCGCACAGCTTACGAGGCGACCGGCGGCGGCTCACCGGGCGAGCGGAGCGGCGGGGTCTACGCGCGGAGATAGCGCTCAGGTACTCATACGTTCATACTGAAACCGTTTGTCACTGGCCACTTCTGCTCGTATGAAAGTCCAAAGGGTCTTGGGGGAGTCTCTTTGGTGATGAGGTCCCGCATGTCCACCCCGGCACCTGCCAAGGTTCCCGCCCCCGAACAGCCGGGGAGCATGCCGTCCTACGGCGCCCTCGACCGCTTCTTCAAGATCTCCGAGCGGGGCAGCACCCTGCCGCGCGAGGTCCGCGGCGGCTTCGCCACGTTCTTCGCGATGGCCTACATCATCGTGCTGAACCCGATCATCCTCGGCAGCGCCAAGGACATCTACGGGCACCAGCTCAACAACGGGCAGCTGGTCACGGCCACCGCCCTCACCGCCGCCTTCACGACCCTGCTGATGGGCGTCATCGGCAACGTGCCGATCGCGCTCGCCGCCGGTCTCGGTGTGAACTCCGTGGTCGCCCTGCAGCTCGCGCCGCGCATGTCCTGGCCCGACGCCATGGGCATGGTGGTCCTGGCCGGCTTCGTGGTCATGCTGCTCGTCGCCACCGGGCTGCGCGAGCGCGTCATGAACGCCGTGCCCTACGGGCTGCGCAAGGCCATCTCCATCGGAATCGGCCTGTTCATCATGCTGATCGGCCTCGTCGACTCCGGCTTCATCACCCGCATCCCGGACGCCGCCCACACCACCGTCCCGCTCCAGCTCGGCGCCGACGGTCACCTCAACGGCTGGCCGGTCCTCGTCTTCATCCTCGGCGCGCTGCTCACGCTCGCGCTCATCGTGCGCAAGGTCTCCGGCGCGATCCTGATCTCGATCGTCGCCATGACGGTGCTCGCGCTGATCATCGAGGCCGTCGCCCATGTGCCCTCCTGGGGCCTCACCACCCCGAAGTGGCCGGGCAACCCCGTCTCCACCCCCGACTTCGGCCTCATCGGCCAGGTCAGCCTCTTCGGCGGCTTCGGCAAGGTCGGTGTCCTGACGGGCGTTCTCTTCGTCTTCACCGTCCTGCTGTCCTGCTTCTTCGACGCCATGGGCACGATCATGGGCGTCAGCGACGAGGCCAGGCTGACCGACGCCAAGGGCGAGATGCCCGGCATCAACAAGGTGCTCTTCATCGACGGTCTCGCGGTCGCCGCGGGCGGCGCCACCTCCTCCTCGGCCACCACCGCCTTCGTGGAGTCCACGGCCGGCGTCGGCGAGGGCGCCCGCACCGGCTTCGCCAACGTCGTCACCGGCGGACTGTTCGCCGTCGCCCTGTTCCTGACCCCCGTCGCCACGATGGTCCCGTCCCAGGCCGCCACCCCGGCGCTGCTCGCGGTCGGCTTCCTGATCCTGGCCGGCTCGGTCAGGGAGATCGACTGGGCCGACTACACGATCGCGGTCCCGGCGTTCATCACGATGGTGATGATGCCGTTCACCTACTCGATCACCAACGGCATCGGCATGGGCTTCATCACCTTCGTGCTGATGCGGCTCGTGGTCGGGCGCGCCCGCGAGATCCCGGCCCCGATGTACGTCGTCGCCGCCGTCTTCACCTTCTACTACCTGATGCCCGCCCTCGGTCTCACCTGAGCCGCGCTCGGGTGACCCCGTAGAACTTCTCCGTCTCCTCGACGGCGGCCTGGAACCGCTCGTCGAAGTCGTCCCGTATGAGCGTCCGGACCACATAGTCCTGGACGCTCATACCTCTTTTCGCCGCGTGGTGCCGGAGCCGGTCGAGCAGTTCCCCGTCCATCCGCACGCTGAGCACTGTGGTCCCCATGCACATGAGGGTCGCCACAGGGGGAGGCCCGGCGCGTCACTTTCCGCGCTCAACTCACTCGTACGGGTGAGTCGAGGGTTCAGTGGCCAGGGTCACGGGCATTCGGGCGTGTCGCCGGTGGTCTTTAGCGAGAGTAATGAGTTACGCTAAAGAACATGCCGGACCTTACCCATGGCGACGATGTTGCCGCCGTGAACTCCCTGCGCTCCGCCGTGATGCGGTTGTCCCGTCGGCTCAAGCACCAGCGGGTCGACGAGTCGCTGAGCCCCACCGAGATGTCGGTGCTCGGCACCCTGTCCAACTGCGGCAAGGCCACACCGGGCGAACTCGCCCGCAAGGAGCACGTCCAGCCGCCGTCGATGACCCGCATCGTGGCGCTGCTGGAGGCCAAGGGCCTGGTCCGTCTCGAGCCGCACCCCGAGGACAGACGCCAGAAGGTCGTCACCAGGACCGAGCAGGCCGAGGCGATGCTCGAAGAGAGCCGCCGCAAGCGCAACGCGTTCCTGGCCGGCCTGGTCGAGGGCCTCGACGAGGACGAGTGGGCGAAACTCCGCGCCGCCGCCCCCGTGCTGGAGAAGCTCGCACACCTGTAAGGACGTATCGCTCCGCGAGTGAGCCGGAGGGGCGCGCCGGAGGCGAGAGCGCATGAGGGTCTCCCCTGCTCGAACGAAGTTGAGAGCTTGGGGGAGCGCGGAGGCCCGAAGGGCTGAGCACGGTCGGGCTCTCGACACCGGCTTCAGCGCCCCGGAGGCGAACGAGCAATCAAACAAGGAGGCGAACCCACTTTGAGTACGGGATCCGGAGCAGCTTCCGCCCCCGCACCGACCACTCCCACCACCCCTGGCCGTACCCGCAGATCCTCGATGTTCAGCTCGCTGAGGATCCGGAACTACCGACTCTTCTTCATCGGCCAGGTCGTCTCCAACACCGGCACCTGGATGCAGCGCATCGCCCAGGACTGGCTGGTGCTCAGCCTCACCGGCTCCTCCGCGGCCGTCGGTATCACGACGGCCCTGCAGTTCCTGCCGATGCTGCTGTTCGGCCTCTACGGCGGCGTCCTCGTCGACCGTCTGCCCAAGCGCCCCACGCTGCTCGTCACCCAGGCGTCCATGGCGCTCACGGGACTCGCGCTCGCCGCGCTGACCCTCACCGGACATGTCCAGGTCTGGCACGTCTACCTCGCCGCGTTCACCGTCGGCCTCGCGACGGTCGTCGACAACCCGGCACGCCAGTCCTTCGTCTCCGAGATGGTCGGCCCCGAGCAGCTGCAGAACGCGGTCAGCCTCAACTCCGCCAACTTCCAGTCGGCCCGGCTGATCGGCCCCGCCGTCGCCGGCCTGCTGATCACCGGCGTGGGCACGGGCTGGGCCTTCCTTTTCAACGGCCTGTCGTTCGTCGCCCCCATCGCCGGCCTGCTGCTGATGCGAGCCCGTGAGCTGCACGTGGTCGAGCGCGCCCCGCGCGGCAAGGGCCAGCTGCGGGAAGGCCTGCGCTATGTCGCGGGCCGCCCCGAGCTGATCTGGCCGATCGTCCTGGTCGGCTTCATCGGCACCTTCGGCTTCAACTTCCCGGTGTGGCTGTCGGCCTACGCCGACGACGTCTTCCACGGCGGCGCCGGCGCCTACAGCCTCTTCAACACCCTGATGGCGGTCGGCTCCCTGGTCGGGGCGCTGCTCGCCGCCCGCCGCGGCACGGCCCGCCTCCGCATCCTGATCGCGGCCGCGGCGGCCTTCGGTGCCCTGGAGATCGTGGCCGCGCTGGCGTCCTCGTACTGGCTCTTCGCGCTGCTCATGATCCCGATCGGCAGCTTCGGCCTGACGGTCAACGTCACCGCGAACACCGCG
Source organism: Streptomyces sp. NPDC025638 (assembly GCF_055558775.1). Taxonomy (NCBI): domain Bacteria; kingdom Bacillati; phylum Actinomycetota; class Actinomycetes; order Kitasatosporales; family Streptomycetaceae; genus Streptomyces; species Streptomyces sp. NPDC025638. The sequence continues at coordinate 147,037 of NZ_JBVHLX010000015.1, forward strand.
GTCCAGCTGGGCACGGACCCGGCCATGCGCGGCCGGGTGATGGCCCTGTTCATGATGGTCTTCATGGGCGGTACGCCACTGGGCGCACCGGTCGTCGGCTGGATCACCGACACCTACGGCCCTCGCATCGGCTTCGCCCTCGGCGGCGCCATCGCGGCCGCCGCGGCGGTCACCGTCGGCCTGATCCTCGCCCGCGTGGGCGGCCTCCGCCTGTCGGTGGGCTGGAACCACGGCCACCCCCGGGTCCGCTTCGTACCACGCGAGCAGGAGCTGGCGACTGCGGCGTGAGGTGCCCGGTCCGGGTGGTCCCTACCGGACCCTTCGGGCCAGCACCTGGCCCGGCCACTTGTCCTTGCCGAAGGTGAAGGCCTCGGTTCGGGTGAAGCCGTTGTTCTCGTAGTAGGCGACCAGCTTGCCGTCGTCGCCCGCGTAGCAGTCCACGCGGAGGAGGGAGATCCCGGCTCGGCGGGTCTCCTCGGCGGCGTGGGCGAGGAGCGCGGCGCCGACGCCCATGCCCTTGAAGCGGCGGTCGGAGGCGAGGATGTGGATGTAGCGCTCGGGCTCGCCGGCGGGCGCCAGGTACGGGCCGGGCGAGTCGGTGAGGGTGAGGGTCGCGGCCGGGACGCCGTCCACCTCGGCTATGTACGGGGAGCCCTCGCCGACCGTCCGCTCGATCATGGCCACCGCGCGCGGGTTCTCCGACATGGCCTCGACGCCCCACTGCCGGGTCCTTCCCTGGGCGACCAGCCAGGCCACGGAGCTGTCGAACATGCCGAGGATCAGCGGAACGTCGTCGAGGCTGCCTTCTCGTATGTCGATCACCATGAACCCATCATGCCCGCCCCGTCTGGGAGGGTGACCGCATGAGACTTTTCGCCGCCGTACTGCCCCCGGAGGACGTGACGAACGAACTCGCCGCGGAGGTGGACGCACTGCGCCGCCTGCCCGGCGCCGACGGGCTGCGCTGGACCGGCCGCCCCGGCTGGCACTACACGCTCGCCTTCTACGGCGAGGTCGACGACGAACTCCTGCCGGACCTGTCGGACCGGCTGGAGCGCGCGGCCCACCGCACCGCGTCCTTCCCCCTCGCCATCGCGGGCGGCGGCCAGTTCGGGCACGGACGGGCCCTGTGGGCCGGAGCCGAGGGCGACCTGGAGACACTGCGGCTGCTGGCCGACCGGGCGGAGGCCGCGGCGCGCAGGGCGGGGGTGCCGATGGGGGAGCACCGCCGGTACAAGGCCCATCTGACGGTGGCGCGCAGCCGGGACTCGGTGGACGTACGGCCGTACGTCGAGAATCTCCGCGGCTTCACCAGCCGCACCTGGACCGTGGCCGACCTGGCCCTGGTGCGCAGCAACCTGCCCAGGTCCGGGGTGCCCGGGGAGGAACCCCGGTACGAGGCGGTCGCCCGCTGGCCACTCGGCGGGGCCGGTTAGGCTCGACTGCGTGGACCCGAAAACCCGGAACCGGATCATGGCCGGTGCGCTTGTGCTGATGTTCGTGGTGGTGGCGCTGGCGGCGGCCCTCGGAAAGTAGACCGCCGCCGCTTCGCCCTGCCGTCCGTGGCGGCTACCAGGCGAAGGCCTCGGGGGATGGCCCCGGACCAGGGAAGATCTCGTCCAGCCCCGCCAGCAGTTCGTCCGACAGCTCCAGCTCCACGGCCCTGAGGGCCGACTCCAGCTGCTCGGCCGTGCGCGGTCCCACGATCGGGCCGGTCACGCCGGGCCGGGTCAGCAGCCAGGCCAGCGCCGCCTCACCCGGCTCCACCCCGTGCTTGTCGAGCAGATCCTCGTACGCCTGGACCTGCCCGCGGATGGCGGTGTTGGCGAGCGAGTCGGCGGCCCGGCCGGAGGAGCGCCGTCCGCCCTGCGCCTCCTTCTTGATCACACCGCCCAGCAGTCCGCCGTGCAGCGGCGACCAGGGGATGACCCCGAGGCCGTACTCCCGCGCGGCCGGAATGACCTCCATCTCGGCGCGGCGCTCGGCGAGGTTGTACAGGCACTGCTCGCTGACCAGCCCCATGGTGCCGCGCCGGGCGGCGATCTCATTGGCCTGGGCGATCTTGTAACCGGGGAAGTTGCTGGACCCGGCGTAAAGGATCTTCCCCTGCTGGACCAGGACGTCGATGGCCTGCCAGATCTCCTCGAAGGGGGTGCTGCGGTCGACGTGGTGGAACTGGTACAGGTCGATGTGGTCGGTCCGCAGCCGCTTCAGGCTGGCGTCCACCGCGCGCCGGATGTTGAGCGCGGAGAGCTTGTCGTGGTTGGGCCAGGGCTCGCCGTCGGCGGCCATGTTGGCGTACACCTTGGTCGCCAGCACGACCTTGTCACGCCGGTCGCCGCCCTTGGCGAACCAGTTCCCGATGATCTCCTCGGTACGGCCCTTGTTCTCGCCCCAGCCGTACACATTGGCGGTGTCGAAGAAGTTGATGCCCGCGTCCAGCGCCGCGTCCATGATCGTGTGACTGTCGGCTTCGTCGGTCTGCGGGCCGAAGTTCATGGTGCCGAGGACGAGTCGGCCGACCTTGAGTCCCGTGCGTCCTAGCTGCGTGTACTTCATGGTCCACAAGCCAACGACTTGGAGTGCGCTCTATGCAAGCGGCTCGGTGTCAAGTCCCGAGCCCGCGTGCCACGGCATGCAGTGGCATGACCGGGCGGGGCGGCTCCCGGCCTAATGGACACAAGGCCGGCGGCCTCTCTCCGCCCAACCCCACCACTGCAGGAAGTGCATTCCCATGACTCTTCGTACTCGGACTGTTCGTACTCGATTCCACCGCCATGCGCTGCTCGCCGCGTCGGTCGCCGTCACCGGAGGCGTACTGCTGCCCGGCAGCGCGCTCGCCGCCACGGAGTCACCGCCGCCCGCCAGTGCCGTCACGGCCGATCACTGGGTGGTGGTCACCGACGCCCCGAGCGGCATCAAGGTCGAGCTGCCCGGAAAACCCAAGGTCCAGAAGTTCACCAAGGCCAAGGACGGCATGGACGGTCGGATCTACATGGCGGGCAACGACAACCAGGTCACCGGCTTCGCGGTCTTCGACGTCCACGGCGCGAAGGACCTCAAGGACAACCTCCGGGCCTTCCTGGACGGCTACAACCAGTACTCCCGGTCCCCCGGCGTCAAGCTCAGCAGCACAGTCACCAAGGAAACCGACGAGAACGGCCGTCGTACCCTCGACGCGCGGCTCTCCGCCAAGAACGGAACCGTCGGCTCCACACGCTTCGTCGACGACGGCAGGCACTACGTCCAGCTGCTGAGCATCAGCTCAAAGCAGCAGGCGGCGTCGATGGCCCCGACGTACCAGCAACTCCTCGACAGCCTCCACATGCCGGCCCCCACCGACACCGAGTCCTCCTGAACGCCCCCGATGGCGATCAGTCCCGCGGGAACTCGTCCGTTCTGAGGGTGAGGCCGACGACCGTGTTGGTGAGGTCCAGGTCGCTGCCGAAGGGAACCGTGGTCTCGATCTCGTAGTCGCCTTCCTTGGGCTGGGTGTAGATGTGACACCTGCGCTGGTAGGGGTCGGCGATGACGTAGACCGGGACTTCGGCTGTGGCGTAGGCGGTCTTCTTGGGGCCGTAGTCGTTGGCCGCGGTGCCCTTGGAGATGACCTCGGCGACGAACTCGACGTCCTCGTGGCGCCAATGGCCGGTTTCCGTCTTCGTGGCACCCTCAGCCATCACCGTCACGTCCGTGGCGAAGCCGTTGAGGTGGCCCGGGTAGTCGATCCGGACGTCGGACTTCACCCGCTTCCGGGGATACTTGGGCCGCAACTGCTCGACGATGTCCAGGATGATTTCCCAGTGGGTGTCCCGCTGCGGTGTCATGCAGACGGTCCCCTCGACGATCTCGACCTTGTATCCCTCGGGGGCGGGCATCTTCTCGAGCCGCTCGAACATCTCGTCCAGCGTGCTCTCGTTGTCGCTCTCGGCCATCGCGATCCTGTCTTCAAGGACGGTCATCGTGGCGCTCCTCCCAGGCCGCTCCGTCGATGAGTGCGGCCGCGCGGTTCAACGATACGCACGGTGACCGGGAGATGCCGGAATCAGGTCAATTCGTTCCAGCCAGGTACGCCTGTCCGACCCCCCACGCCTCCCACATCGCCCCCGCGAACGCCTCCGCGATCCGGTGCTCCCCGCTTTCGTTGGGGTGTGTGCCGTCGTAGGTGTCGGCGTGGATGTCGTACGACTCCGGTGGTGACGCCAGCAGGATCGGTGAGCGGGGCTCGTCCAGGTCGGCGACCGCCTTTGCCAGCAGGACGTTGAACCGGTCCACCTGCTCGGCGAAGGGCGGGTCGGCCGCGGCGCGGATGTTCGGGATCACCGGGAGCAGGACCATACGGATACGCGGGTTGGCCGCACGGGCGGCCGCGACGAAGGCCCGTGCGTTCTCCGCCGTCTGCTCCGCGTTCGTGTAGAAGCCCAGGTCGATCAGGCCGAGAGAGACCAGCAGGACGTCCGCCCCGCACTTCTTCACCGCGTCGCCGATCAGCGGAGCCATGTGCTGCCAGCCCTCGCCCCAGCCGGCCAGATGGGCGCGTGGGAAGTCGGGGTCGGCGTAGTAGTACGACGTGGGGGCGTCCGCCATCTTGTCGTACAGCGTCTCGCGCGGGCCGACCAGCGTGAACGGGCCGTCGTATGTCGCGCACAGGTGCTGCCACAGCCGGTATCGCCAAGTGTGTTCGCCCGCGCTTCCGATCGTCATGGAGTCACCGACGGGCATGAACCTGAGCATCCGCTCATGATGGACGATCACGAGGGCGGGTGGGGTGTGAGGCCCACCACGTCCCACCACCGGGCCACCTCGTCCGGTGAACCTCCCTGCGGGATGGCAGGCTTGGGGGCATGCGTCGATCCTTCGCCCTCCTCGCCGGAGTCCTGCTCACGGGCGCCCTCGCCCTGCCCGCCTCCGCCGCAGGCGGTGACGGTGACGGTGACGAAGGGTTCACGATCAAGGACTCGCGGATCGCCGAGTCCAGCGGTCTCGCCGCCTCGCATCTGCACCGGGGCATCTACTGGACGCACAACGACAGCGACGACGGGCCGTACATCTACGCCGTGGACAGCAGCACCGGCAAGACCGTCGCCACGGTCACGCTCAGCGGCATCGGCTCGCCGCGCGACGTGGAGGCCATCTCCATCGGGCCCGGCGACCAGATCTACGTCGGCGACATCGGCGACAACCTCGACGGCAGCTGGCCGTACGTCTGGATCTACCGGCTGCCCGAGCCCAAGGTGCTCAAGAACCAGACGATCAAGGCCACGCAGTACGTCGTGAAGTACTCCAACGGGGCGCGGAACGCCGAGTCGCTCGTCGTCCATCCGAAGACCGGCCGGGTGTACATCATCGACAAGAAGGAGAACGGCGGGCATCTGTACGAGGGCCCGGCCCAGCTGTCGCCCTCCGGCGCCAACATCTTCAAGCCCGTCGCCGCCGTCGACCTCTGGGCCACGGACGCCGCCTTCTCCCCCGACGGCGAACAGCTCGCCGTGCGCGGCTACTTCGGCGGCATCTACTACGACTGGAACGGCGGGAAGATCGAGCGCAAGGGGCGGCTGGACGTGCCCCTCCAGGGACAGGGCGAGTCGATCACCTACTCCGCCGACGGCACCAAGCTCATGTACGGCAGCGAGGGCGCGAACAGCACGGTGGAGGCGCAGAGCGCGCCGGGCGGCAGCGGGTCCGGGTCCGACAAGTCGCCTTCTGGAGGCGGGAGTTCCGCGGCTGCCGGGAGCGGTGGCGGCGCTACGGGCGACGGCGTCAAGTTCGGAGCCCTCGCCGTGGCCGTCGCCGCGGCCGCCCTGTTCGGCCTACGACGGCTGCGGCGACGCGGCTGAGGGGCCGGGTCACCTGAAAGGCCGGGTCACCGCACACAACCGGGGGCCGGGAAGGCCGTCGTGCCCGCGGGGTGGCCGCCGCCCTCCATGTCGGTGAGCAGTTCGGGGGCCTTCCCATAGGGGTCGATGATGCGGGCGACGAAGCCGGCGCTCTTCGGCAGCGCGGGGTGCGCCCGGTCGACGACGCCGCCGACGCGCGTGCCGTCGCCTTCGTTCTTGAAGTAGGCCGACGGTCCTCCGGGACCGTTGCTCAGCACGGCGACGGTCCCGGCCCCGATGAAGCTCTCGTCGACGAGGGTGCAGCCCCGGGCGTCGGGGGTGCCGACCTTCGGGAGCGGGTAGGTGTGCGTTCCGCTCTTGGCGCCGGCCGCCGTGCCGGTCACCTTGAGCGCGGGGGCGGAGCCCTCGGCACCCACGAGGCTCAGGGAGAGACCGCGCTGCTCGGCCCTCCCGTGCGAGCGGTCGAGCTTGTCCAGGACGCGGTACATGTAGGCGTCGCCCTGCCGCCAGTTCGGCCCCACGGCGCGGATCCACGCTTCGGGGCCGCCGGCGCCGGGGTCGTTGCGCAGGACGGCCACCATGTTCTGGCCGATGGCGACGGACTTGCCCGCGTAACGGGCGGCCGGGTCGCCGGCGGCCGGGGCACCGGCAGTCGGGCGGGTGGCGGGGGTGGCCGAGGCAGTCGCCACCGGCAGAAGGGCGGGGGCGACCAGGGCGCCCACGAGTACCGGGGCGGCCAGGAGAGAGCGGCGGTGGCTTGTGTGCACGGTCGGCATGGAAGAGCTCCGCGCGTTTCATGGTCCGATGCCGCAATTGTCGCATGCGCAAAGGCCGATTGCCGCACACGCCAAGGGCGCCCGGCTTGTGCCGGGCGCCCTCAGGGCCGTACGAGGAACGACTACAGCTTCTCGATCACGTAGTCGACGCACTTCGTCAGCGCCTCGACGTCGGCCGGGTCGACGGCCGGGAACATCGCGATGCGCAGCTGGTTGCGGCCGAGCTTGCGGTAGGGCTCGGTGTCGACGATGCCGTTGGCGCGCAGCACCTTGGCCACGGCCGCCGCGTCGATCTCGTCCGCGAAGTCGATCGTGCCGATGACCTGGGAGCGCTTGGCCGGGTCGGCGACGAACGGCGTGGCGTACTTGGACTCCTCCGCCCAGCCGTACAGGCGGGTCGAGGAGTCCTTCGTACGGGCCGTGGACCAGGCGAGGCCGCCCTGGCCGTTGATCCACTCCAGCTGCTGGTTCAGCAGGAAGAGGGTGGCGAGGGCCGGGGTGTTGTACGTCTGGTTCTTGCGGGAGTTGTCGATCGCGGTCGGCAGGCTGAAGAACTCCGGGACGTGCCGGCCGGACGCGTGGATCCGCTCGGCGCGCTCGATCGCGGCCGGCGAGAAGACGCCGATCCACAGGCCGCCGTCGGAGGCGAAGGACTTCTGCGGGGCGAAGTAGTAGACATCGGTCTCGGCGACGTCGACCGGGAGGCCGCCGGCGCCGGAGGTGGCGTCGACCAGGACGAGGGCGCCCTCGTCGGCGCCCGCGACCCGCTTGATCGGGGTGGCGACACCGGTGGACGTCTCGTTGTGGGTGAACGCGTAGACGTCGACGCCCGCCTCTGCCTGCGGCTCCGGGTGGGTGCCCGGGTCGGAGGAGATCACGGTCGGCTCGGCGAGCCACGGGGCGAGCTTGGCGGCCTTGGCGAACTTGGAGGAGAACTCGCCGAACGTGAGGTGCTGCGACTTGTTCTCGATCAGACCGTGGGTCGCGATGTCCCAGAACGCGGTGGACCCGCCGTTGCCCAGGACGACCTCGTAGCCCTCGGGCAGGGAGAACAGCTCGGAGATGCCCTCGCGCACCTTGCCGACCAGGTTCTTGACCGGAGCCTGGCGGTGAGAGGTGCCGAGGAGGGACGTGCCGGTGGCGGCGAGGGCGTCCAGCGCCTCCGTCCGCACCTTGGAGGGACCCGCGCCGAAACGTCCGTCCGCGGGCTTGATGTCAGAGGGAATCTGGATCTCAGCCACGAGCCGGAGCGTATCCCTTCGGTGAAACCCTGCGGAAACGTGTCCGTTCGATGAGACGACCTCCGCCGACCCGTGGACTTGTGAAGAGCTACGACGCCATGGCGGGGTCCGTCACTGTCAGTGGTCGGATGCATCCTGGACGCATGACGGATCTGGCGGCGGAGCTGCGGGGAGCCGTCCGGGGCGAGGTGGGTTTCGACGTCACGTCCCGGGCGCTGGTCACCATGGACGCGTCGAACTACCGGCGTGTCCCACTGGGGGTGGTGGCGCCACGCGATGTTGACGACGTGGCGGCGGTCCTCGACGTGTGCCGGGCGCACGGGGTGCCGGTGGTCGCGCGCGGCGGCGGTACGTCGATCGCGGGACAGGCGACGGGCACGGGCGTGGTGCTGGACTTCACCCGGCACATGAACCGGGTGCTCTCGGTGGACCCCGAGGCGTGCACGGCCGTCGTGCAGCCGGGCCTCGTCCTCGACCGGCTCCAGGAGGCCGCCGCCCCGCACGGTCTGCGCTTCGGCCCGGACCCGGCGACGCACAGCCGGTGCACGCTCGGCGGGATGATCGGCAACAACTCGTGCGGCTCCCACTCGGTGGCCTGGGGGACGACCGCGGACAGCGTGCGGGAGCTGGCCGTGGTCACCGCGCGCGGCGAACGGCTGCGGCTCGGCCAGGAGTGGGCCGGCGCGCCGCAGGGCCTGCGGGCGCTGGCCGAGGGAGAACTGGCCCGGCTGCGCACGGGTTTCCCGGACCTACCCCGCCGCATCTCCGGGTACGCGCTGGACGCACTGCTGCCCGAGAAGGGCGCCGATGTCGCCCGCTCCTTCTGCGGCTCGGAGGGCACCCTGGGCATCCTCACGGAGGCGGTCGTACGACTGGTCGAGGCGCCCCGCGCGCGTGCCCTGGCCGTGCTGGGGTACGCCGACGAGAGCGCGGCCGCCGAGGCCGCGGCGGGACTGCTGCCGTACAACCCGCTGACCGTGGAGGGCATGGCGGCCGACCTGGTGCCGTCCGCGGCCGGGCTGCCCGGGGGCGGCGCCTGGCTGTTCGTGGAGACCGGCGGGGAGTCCCCGGGCGAGGCACGCGCGCGTGCGGAGACGATCGTCCGCGCGGCCGACGTCGTGGACTCCCTGGTGGTGACGGAGGACGCCGCCCAGCGCGCCCTGTGGCGCATCCGGGAGGACGCGAGCGGCACGGCGACCCGTATGCCGGACGGGGCGGAGGCCTGGCCCGGCTGGGAGGACTGCGCGGTGCCGCCCGCGCGGCTCGGCGCGTATCTGCGGGACTTCAGGGGGCTGCTGTCCGCACACGGGCTGCGCGGCACGCCGTACGGCCACTTCGGGGACGGCTGCATCCATGTCCGCATCGACTTCGACCTGATGACCGCAGCGGGCGTCGGCCGCTTCCGGCGCTTCTCCGAGGAACTGGCCGACCTCGTGGTGGCGCACGGCGGTTCGCTGTCCGGGGAGCACGGGGACGGACAGGCCCGCGCGGAGCTGCTGCCGAGGATGTACGGCGCGGAGACGGTCGCCCTCTTCGAGCGCGCCAAGGGCGTGTGGGACCCGGACGACCTGCTCAACCCCGGCATGCTGGTCCGCCCCGCCCCGCTGGACGCCAACCTGCGCTTCTCCGTGCTGCCCCGCCGCCCCGTCGACGTGGCCTTCGGCTACCCGGCCGACGGCGGTGACTTCTCGGCGGCGGTACGCCGTTGCGTCGGGGTCGCCAAGTGCCGTACGACCACGGCGGCCGGCCCCTCCGTCATGTGCCCGTCCTTCCGGGCGACCGGCGAGGAGGCGCACTCCACACGCGGGCGGGCCCGGCTGCTGCACGAGATGCTCGCGGGCGAGCTGGTGACGGACGGCTGGCGCTCGACCGAGGTCCGCGACGCGCTGGACCTGTGTCTGTCCTGCAAGGGCTGCCGCTCCGACTGCCCGGTCGAGGTCGACATGGCCACGTACAAGGCGGAGTTCCTGCACCACCACTACGAAGGACGCCGGCGCCCGGCCGCCCACTACGCGATGGGGTGGCTGCCGCTGTGGCTGCGCTGGGTGGCGCGCACGCGCACCGCGCCGGTGCTCAACGCGCTCGCCTCCGTACGGCCGTTGGCGCGGGCGGCGAAGCGGCTGGGCGGGATCGCCCCGGAGCGGGAGATTCCGCGGGTGGCGGGGGAGCCGTTCAGCCGCTGGTGGGCGCGGCGGTTCGGGGCACAGCTGCGCGGACGGATCGCCACGGGACGGGCGGGCGAGCGTGACGCCGAGGCGCCCCCGACCACCGTCCTGCTGTGGCCGGACACCTTCACCGAGCACTTCTCACCGTCGGTGGGAAAGGCAGCCGTACGCGTCCTGGAGGCGGCGGGACTGGTCGTGATGCTCCCGCCGACGAGACGGATGACGGTGCGGCGATCGGCGCTGGGCGAGGCGGAGGGGGCGGGCATGAACCTGTGGGCGCCTGGCCGCCGCATGCGCGTCTGCTGCGGTCTGACGTACGTCTCCACCGGTCAGCTGGACCGTGCCCGCGCGGTGCTGCGCCGCACGCTCGACCTGATGGAGCCGTATCTGCTGCCGGAGCTCGGCGACGACATCCCGCCGGTCGTCGTCCTGGAGCCCAGCTGTGCGGCCGCCCTCCGTACGGACCTGCCCGAGCTGCTGCACGACGACCCGCGCGCGGCACGCCTGGCGTCGGCGGTCGTCACCTTCGCGGAGGCCCTGACGCGGTACGCGCCCGAGTGGACCCCGCCCCCGGTGGACCGCCCCGTGGCCGGCCAGACCCACTGCCACCAACACGCGGTCCTGGGCGACGCCCCCGACCGCGGACTGCGCGAGGCGGCGGGCCTCACCGGCGAACTGACCGGCGGCTGCTGCGGCCTCGCGGGCAACTTCGGCTTCGAGAAGGGCCACTTCGAGGTGTCGAAGACCTGCGCCGAGGAACAACTGCTGCCCTCGGTACGAGCGGCACCCGAGGGGACGGTGATCCTGGCCGACGGCTTCTCCTGCCGCACACAGCTGGAGCAGCTGGCCGGGGTACGGGGGCGGCACTTGGCGGAGGTGCTGGCGGAGGCGCTGGAGGGAGACGGGAGTTGAGGAGGCTTGGGCGTGAGTCAGTCGGCGTGGCCGAGGTGGCGCAGATAGGCGTGCAGGGCGGCCGAGGCCCTCAGTCGATGGAGGCTGCGGTGGTGCAGGTCCTTGCCCCGGAGGGTCAGTTCGCCGCGGAGGCGCTCGGGGTTGTCGGTGGTGCGCAGTTCCTCCAGGACCGTGCGGATGGCGTCGAGGGGGTAGTGGCCGCGGCGCAGCAGGGCGACGACGTGGGCCGCCTGGAGTTCCGAGCGGGGGTAGCGGCGGTATCCCGTGGACGGCTCCCGGTCCGGCCTTAGCAGCCCCCGGGCCTCCCACAGCCGCAGGACCGGGGGCCGTACGCCCACGGCGCGGGCGACCTCACCGATGCGCAGGGCGTGCCGCGCGGGGCCCGGGGCGACCGGCCCGCCGGCGAGCACCGTCTCCAGCGCCTCGTGCACGGCCGCCAACTCGCCCCGCTCCCGGTCCAGCCGGGCATGACTGGCATCGAGCTCGGCCAGCGCCGCCTCCAGGTCACCGTCGTGCACGGCCCGCATGACGATCCGTGCGGTCGGCCAGCCGTGCCCGGAGGCCACCTCCCGGGCCGTGGCGAGGGCCTTGGCATGCACGTCGGTGAAGACGCGGTATCCGCCGGCGGTGCGCTCGACCGGCGGGAGCAGCCCCGTCTCCACGTAGTTCCGCACCTGTTGGGCCGAGATCCCGGCCGCCCGCGCGAGGTCGGCGACGCGCAGCCTCATCGGCGGTTGAGACTTCCCGGACATATTCATCGTCGATCCTGCATTAATCATCTCAAATTTAGCGAATAGCAATTGAATGAAACAATTGATACCGCAGATACCAGCAGACCCGACAGGAGGAGACAACTGTGAAGTTCCTGCTGGAAGTTGACGTGGACGCCGGACGCGTGACCGAGGACCCCGCCCGGGAACTGGGCCGGATCCTCCGCTACTGGGCCGGCAACCTGCACCATTACCCCCTCCGGCCGGGCGACGGCTCGCCGGTGTACGACTCGGAATACCAGGAGGTCGGCCGCTGGCGGATCATGGATTCATGAAACTCACTCTCCGGCCGGCAACCCGTGCGGAGCACCTTGCCTTCATCGCGAGCCGCCCCTCCGCAAGCCATATGCAACTGCCGTCCTGGGGCGATGTGAAGCCCGACTGGCAGGCGGAGAGCCTGGGCTGGTTCGACGCGGAGGGGCACCTCGTGGGGGTGGGGCTGGTGCTGTTGCGGCCCCTGCCGAAGGTGAAGCGGTATCTCGCGTATCTGCCCGAGGGCCCCGTCATCGACTGGCACGCGCCCGACCTGGAGCGCTGGCTGGACCCGATGCTCGCGTATCTCAAGGGGCGGGGCGCCTTCTCGGTGAAGATGGGGCCGCCCGTGGTCATACGGCGCTGGAGCGCGGACGCGGTCAAGGCGGCGATCGCCGACCCCGAGGCCACACGGCTGCGGGACGCCGAGGCGACCTCGTACGAACCGCGCGCCTTCGACGTCGCCGACCGGCTGCGCCGCATGGGATGGCAGCAGACCGAGCCCGGCGGCGAGGACGGCTTCGCCGCCGGGCAGCCCCGGTACGTCTTCCAGGTGCCGTTCGCCGGGCGGTCGCTGGACGACATCCACCGCGGCCTGAACCAGCAGTGGCGGCGCAACATCAAGAAGGCGGAGAAGGCGGGGGTCGAGGTCGTCCGTGGCGGCTACGAGGACCTGCCGGCCTTCTACGGCCTGTACGCCGAGACGGCCGAGCGCGACCGGTTCATCCCCCGCCCCCTGGCCTACTTCCAGCGCATGTGGACCGCCCTGGCCGCCGAACACCCCGACCGTATGCGGCTCTACCTCGCCCACCACGAGGGCGACGTCCTCGCCGCGGCCACGATGATCACCGTCGGCGGCCACGTCTGGTACTCCTACGGCGCCTCCACCAGCCGCAAGCGCGAGGTCCAGCCCAACAACGCCATGCAGTGGCGCATGATGAAGGACGCCCACGAACTGGGCGCGGCCGTCTATGACTTCCGGGGCATCACCGACACCCTCGAGGAGTCCAACCACCTGCTCGGTCTGCTCCGCTTCAAGGCGGGCGCGGGCGGCGAGGCCGTCGAGTACCTGGGGGAGTGGGACTTCCCGCTGAACCGGCTGCTGCACAAGGCACTGGACGTCTACATGGCCCGCCGCTGAAGAAATACTCAGCCTGCCAAACCAACTCCCAGCTTTTCCCAGGGTATTCACAGCGCTCCTTTGCCATTTTTGCCGTCACGGCACATGTGGGCCGTGTAGCTTCTTGTTCATCGGGAGCCGGACGCGGAATTCTCGAATCACCTGAACTGCGAAACACTAGGAGTCGGAATGAGCTTCAAGAAGCTTGCCCCGCTGCCCCCCAAGCCCAAGTCGAAGCAGCTTCCTCCGCCGCCGAAGCCGAAGCCGAAGAAGCGCGCGCACAAGCCGCTGCCCAAGCCGCTGCCCGGCCAGGACGGCTGATTCGGCGCTGAGCGAATGAGGGGGCCGATGGTGCACCGTCGGCCCCCTTCGCGCATTCCTGAATTCAATCGATCTCGAATATCGGCGACGGAAAGCGGAGGGAATGTGAAATGGACAAGGATGACAGTGGGAGTGCGGAACTCGAATACGAGGACACTCCGACCATCCCCGCCCGTACCGCCTTTCACCGCTTCTGGCCGCTGACCAGAGGACTGCGCCGGTGGCTGCTGGTCGTCTGGCTGTGCACGGTGCTCGCCGCGCTCGCCGAGACCGAGGCCATCCTGCTCTTCAGCGACCTCACCGACCACGCCCTGCAGAAGGGCTCGCTCAGTGCGTTCTGGAGTCCGGCCGTGAAGTGGCTGGGCATCGCCGCGGTCGGCGCGGCCGTCGCGTACGCGGGCAACTCCCTTGCCGCCTGGGTGACGGAGCGCTTCGTGATGCGGCTGCGCGAGCACGTCTTCGACCATGTGCAGCAGCTGCCCCCGCACTTCTTCCAGCGCCACCGGCAGGGCGATCTGCTCTCCCGGCTGACCAGCGACGTCGAGGCGATCGAGACGATGGTCGTCTCCGGTCTCGTCGGCGCCGCCTCGGCCGCCTTCTCCGCCCTCTTCTACGCGGCCGCCGCGTTCTGGCTGCGCTGGGACCTGGCCGCCGCCACCTTCGTCCTGGCCCAGCTGTTCTGGCTGGCGGCCCGCCGTTTCTCCGGCTCCATCAAGGACGTCTCGCGCGAGGGCCGGGTCGCCGACGGCGCGATCACCTCCGTCGTGGAGGAGTCCCTCGGCAACATCGTGCTGACGCAGGCGTACGACCGACGGGACGCGGAGCGGCGGCGGCTGAGCGAGGAGGCGAATGCCTGGTTCCGCGCCGCGGTCCGCTCCACCCGCCTCAACGAGGCCTACGAACAGCTCGTCCAGGTCATAGAGACGATCTGCGTGCTGGCGGTGATCGGCATCGGCGCCTGGGAGATCTCCACCGGCCGGATGACCCTCGGCCAGCTGCTCGCCTTCGCCGCCTTCCTCGGCTACCTCTACCCGCCCGTCCGGGGCCTGGCCCAGCTCGGCCTCACGGTCACGGCGGCCACGGCAGGCGCGGAACGTCTCATCGAGATCCTGGACGTGAAGCCGTCGGTCACCGACCCCCGGCGGGGCGTGGAGACCGGCCGCCCCGACGGCACGGTGGAGGTCCGGGACGTCGGCTTCAGTTACCCCGGTGCCGACGGAACGGCCCTGCAGGGCCTCTCCTTCACCGTCAGCCCTGGCGAGCTGGTGATCATCACCGGCCCGAGCGGCGCGGGCAAGTCGACGGTGTCGAAACTGCTCCTGCGCTTCTACGACCCCGACACGGGCCAGATCCTCCTGGACGGCGTACCGCTGCGGGACTACCCGCTGGCCAGGCTGCGCGAGTACGTCACCCTGCTCCCGCAGGAGACGCTCGTCCTGCACGACACGGTCCGCGCGAACATCGCCTGCGGCCGCCCCGGCGCCAGCGAGCAGGCGATCGTCGAGGCGGCGAAGGCGGCCGACGCGCACGACTTCATCGTCCGGCTCCCCGACGGCTACGACACCAGGGTCGACCCCAACTCGGCCCGCCTGTCCGGCGGCCAGCTCCAGCGCCTCGCCGTCGCCCGCGCGATCCTGCGCGACGCACCCGTCCTGGTCCTGGACGAGCCGACGACGGGCCTGGACGCAATGGCCGCGCGCAGGGTGGTCAAGCCCTTGCGCCGCCTGACGACGGGCCGTACGACCATCATGATCACCCACGACCTCAACCTCGCCCCCGACGCCGACCGCATCCTGGTCGTCGACCGCGGCCGCATCGTGGAGACGGGTCGGCACGAGGAACTGCTGGCGCGGGGCGGGGCGTACTCCCGGCTGCACCGCTCCCAGAACAACGCGGCGATGGACACGGCGGAACTGCGCCTGCCGCTGTTCGCGGAGGAGACGCCGGCACCTGTGCAGGAGTACGCGTACGAGTACGCACACGGGCAGGGCTACGGCAACGACAACGGATACGACAACGGATACGCCAACGGATACGACAACGGATACGCCAACGGATACGACCCATACGCGGCGGCCGCGGTCTGGGTCCGATCCCCCTACGAGTCGCAGGGAACGGTCCCCACCACACTCCCGGACGGCCGCCCGCTGTTCCGCGACGCGGCCCCCTGGCCCGGCATCTGATCTCGGCATCCAGGACAGTTACATAAGCGGTTCACACTCCTGACGAAGTCTATTACCCTGGACTCGGTAGTACATCGCGATGAACACACCCTGACCCGAGCCAGCCCCCAGGACCGCCCGTGAGCACCCCAAGCGCCACCACCCCGTCGTCCTCACCCACCTCCAAGACGGACCACGCGCCCATGCCCGCTGGTGGCGCACCCCGCCGTTTCGGCTCCCTCGGCTCCCTCGGCTCGCTCGGGCCGGTCGGGCTGGTGCTGGCCGGCGGGATCTCGGTCCAGTTCGGCGGAGCCCTCGCCGTGACGCTGATGCCCCGGGCCGGTGCGCTCGGGGTGGTCACCCTGCGCCTCCTCGCCGCCGCGGTGATCCTGATGCTGGTCTGCCGCCCCCGGCTGCGCGGCCACTCGCGCACCGACTGGGTGACGGTGATCGTCTTCGGCATCACCATGGGCGCGATGAACGGCCTCTTCTACGAGTCCGTCGCCCGCATCCCGCTCGGCCCCGCCGTGACCCTGGAGGTACTGGGCCCGCTGGCCCTCTCGGTCCTGGCCTCCCGCCGCGCGATCAACGCGCTCTGGGCGTGCCTGGCCCTGGCCGGCGTCTTCCTCCTCGGCGGCGGGGGCTTCAGCAGCCTCGACCCGGTGGGAGTCGCCTTCGCGCTCGGGGCGGGCGCGATGTGGGCGGCGTACATCGTCTTCAGCGCACGCACGGGCCGCCGCTTCCCACAGGCCGACGGCCTGGCGCTGGCCATGGCGGTGGCGGCGCTGCTGTTCCTCCCGCTGGGGATCGTCGAATCGGGCACCAAGCTGCTGAACCCGACCACGCTGGCCCTGGGTTCGGCGGTGGCGGTCCTCTCCTCGGTCTTCCCCTACACCCTCGAACTCCTCGCCCTGCGCCGCCTGCCCGCCTCCACCTTCGCCATCCTCATGAGCCTGGAACCGGCCATCGCAGCGACAGCGGGCTTCCTCATCCTGGACCAGACCCTCTCCGCCACCCAGGCAACCGCGATCGCCCTGGTCATCGGCGCAAGCATGGGAGCGGTACGGACACAGGTGGGCCGGGGGAGGGCGAAGCCACCGACGGCTGCTTCCTGACGGCTTCTGAGGCATGGCCGGGTGCGTGTCGCGCCGCAACTTCTGGCCGCTTACGACCTCGCCAAGGACCAGGCCGTGGCCGAGGCGTTGGAACATGGCTAGCTCAAGCCCGTTCACGCCTGTCTGACTCACTGGGCGACCCGTGAGTGGCATCTACCGTGTTGTCGCGGAGCCGGTGCGCGCGGAGTGACCTGGCATCGCGGAGTGAACCGGCACCCGGAACACGCCCCGGACGAGGAGACGCCGGCAGCCGGAGCGCCGCCCGTGACGGCCGCAGGCCACCGGCTGCCGCTGCGCCTCCCCCTGAGGCTTCCGCCTCAGAATCCCGCCCCGACCCACTCCTCGAACGTCGGCCCCGCCAGCCGGGCCCCCGCTCCCGGCAGCAGCCCCCCGTTCTCGAACAGGTCCCGCTCCGGGTTGGCCGGGTCGCTCACGGCCACCACCTTTGCCGACGGGTCCCGGTGGGACATCAGCAGTCGGGCAGCCTCCTCCAGGCTCTCCTCGCGCGGCCCGGCCACCTCCGGGAACGGCGCGCGCGCCCCCGGCGCCTCGTCGGCCTCCGCCAGGTCCACCAGCGCCTCCGCGACAGCCCGCGCCGCGACCAACTGCGTCCGCATCTTCGGCACGTACACCGTGTCGCCCTGCCGCCCCCACTGCGTCAGCTGTTCCACGAACTCGTGGAACTGCGCCGCCCGCAACACCCGCACCGGCACCGGCCCGGCCAGCACCGCGCGCTCGTGCTCCAGCTTGGCCGCGTTGTAGCCCGCGACCGACTCGTCGATGCCGATGATCGAGACGACGACCATCCGGCCGACCCCGGCCTTCTGCCCGGCCTCGTGCAGATTGCGGGCCGCCGCCGTGAAGAACTCCGTCGCCACCTGCTGATCCGGCGAGGGCGTACTGGCCGCGTCGATCACGACGTCCACACCCTCCAACGCCTCGGCCAGCCCCTCCCCGGTCACGATGTCGACCCCGGTGGCCCGGGACATCGACACCACCCGGTGACCGCGCTCCGTCAGCACGTCCACCACATGCCGCCCGAGCCGCCCGGTAGCCCCGGCCACCGCAACCTTCTTGACCTCGCTCATGTCGGTCCCTCCCTCGGTTCCAGTCCCGCGATTACGTCGTCACCGGTCTGACGGACGAGAGCGAGGGTGTGTGACAGGGGGCCGCCCGCTTCTTTGTCAGTGTCGTGCTTCCACGCCCCGAGTAAAGGGCGCTCCCTTCGGTCGCGTCGCCTTCGGCGATGCCCCTGCGGGGCACCCTTGACTAGGGGCGTTCCAGCACGGGTTGGAAGCGAGCGGGCGGCCGGGGGGAAGTGGCCGGCTTGGGTGCGTCGGGCCCTTGGGTGGGCTGCGTTCGCGTCCGGGGTGACGGGGGGCGCGGTCGCGCCTGGCCAGCACGCCGGGTGGGCTTAGCGGCGAGTGGCCGGTGGGGGGCGGGGTGCGCATCGGCTGGGTGGTGGCACGCCGGGCTGGTTTGGCGGCTTGCGGCCGGTGGGGAGCGGGGAGCGGGGCGCATCAGCCGGGTGATGGCACGCCGGGTGGGCTTAGCGGCTTGCGGCCGGTGGGTGGTGGATCAGCGGTGGGGCGGAGGTGGGAGCGGGGCGGGGTGGGACCGGAGCGGAGCGGGGCGGGGCGGGGTGGGACCCGGATGGTGCCCGGCTGGGGGCCGGTTCGGGGCTGGGTGAGGGCTGGGTGAGGGCTGCGAGGGGGCTGGCTGGCAGTGAATGGGATGTTTGGGCCACCGCCCGGGCGCAAGCCCGCAGTCCGCATGCGCCCAGGGTGGCCCACAAGTACCAATCACCCAGCATGGACCGGGATTTGCGCCTCCCTCGTCACATTGGCCTCATTCGGCGGGAGGGGAGGGCACACCAAGCCGTGAGTCGCTGAGCCGACCCGGCGCCCGGCCCCCAGCTGCGCCAACGTCAGCCCCGCCGCCTCCCGAGCCCGCCGAAGCTCGTACCCGTACTAGTCCAGCGGCGACGCACTCGGGTCGAGTTCGCGGCTTCGCATGGCAACCATCTCCAGTCACCGACAGTAGCCAGGTAGGGGCAATCGAGTGACGGGTTGTGGAAAAACAAATTCATGCAAGCACGCTTGATTGTTTCCGGTGGCGCTGCCATGCTCCCCCCATGTCCGATCCGACGCCCGTGTTCGACGAGCTGCGTGACGAAAGCGAAGAACTCGACCGGCTCGTGGCCGAGTTGAGCCCGGAACAGTGGGCGCTACCGACCCCCGCGCCCAAGTGGACCGTCGCCCACCAGATCGCCCACCTCGCCTGGACCGACCGCTGCGCCCTCCTCGCCGTCACGGACGCCGACGCCTTCCACGGCCTGGTCGAGCAGGCCCTCGCGGCACCCGAGACGTTCGTGGACGAGGGTGCCGAGGCCGGTGCCCAACTCTCGCCCTCGGCACTGCTGTCGACCTGGCGCGAGGGGCGTGCCGCGCTCGACCGGGCCCTGCGTGAGTCCCGGCCCGGTGCCCGCTTCCCCTGGTACGGGCCGCCCATGTCCGCCGCCTCCATGGCCACCGGCCGACTTATGGAGACCTGGGCCCACGGCCAGGACGTTGCCGACACCCTGGGTGTGGTCCGCACCCCCACCGACCGGCTGAAGCATGTGGTCCGCATCGGTGTGCGCGCACGGGACTTCGCCTTCGGGGCTCATGGGTTGCCCGCACCCGCCGAGGAATTTCGCGTGGAGATCCTCGGTCCCTCCGGGGATACGTGGGCCTACGGTCCCGACGACGCCTCCCAGCGTGTCACCGCGCCCGCCCTCGACTTCTGTCTCCTGGTCACCCAGCGTGCCCACCGTGCCGACCTCGCCGTACGTGCCGAAGGGCCGGACGCCGACCGCTGGCTCGACATCGCCCAGGCCTTCGCCGGGCCGCCCGGCAGCGGACGTTCCCCGAAGGGGGACGCGGAGTGACGCTGCGTATAGGCAACGCCTCCGGCTTCTACGGCGACCGGTTCGACGCCATGCGCGAGATGCTCACCGGCGGTGAACTGGACGTCCTCACCGGGGACTACCTCGCCGAGCTGACCATGCTGATCCTGGGCCGGGACCGGCTCAAGGATCCCGCCGCCGGTTACGCCCGTACCTTCCTGCGGCAGCTGGAGGAGTGCCTCGGGCTCGCGCACGAGCGGGGCGTCAAGATCGTGACGAATGCCGGGGGCCTCAACCCCGCCGGGCTCGCCGACGCCGTACGGCAACTGGCCGACCGGCTCGGTGTCCCCGTGCGCGTCGCCCACGTCGAGGGCGACGATCTCACCGCCGCCCACCCGGGCATCCTCGCCGCCCATGCCTACCTCGGCGGCTTCGGTATCGCCGGCTGTCTGCGCGAGGGCGCTGACATCGTGGTCACCGGGCGGGTGACCGACGCGGCCCTCGTCACCGGGCCCGCCGCCGCACACTTCGGCTGGCAGCCGGGGGAGTACGACCGGCTGGCGGGCGCCGTCGTCGCGGGGCACGTCCTGGAGTGCGGGACACAGGCCACCGGCGGGAACTACGCGTTCTTCGGGGACGGCGACGTACGGCGGCCCGGCTTCCCGCTCGCCGAGATCCACGAGGACGGCAGCTGCGTCATCACCAAGCATCCCGGCACCGGTGGGTTCGTCGACGTCGGTACCGTCACCGCGCAGCTGCTGTACGAGACGGGCGGCGCCCGGTACGCCGGGCCCGACGTCACCGCCCGCCTCGACACGATCCGTCTCACCCAGGACGGGGCCGACCGCGTCCGTATCGAGGGGGTGCGCGGGGAGGCCCCGCCGCCCACGCTCAAGGTCGGGCTCAACCGGCTCGGCGGCTTCCGCAACGAGGTCGTCTTCGTGCTGACCGGGCTTGATGTCGAGGGCAAGGCCGCGCTTGTGCGGGAGCAGATGTCCGACGCTCTTGCCAAGTCGCCGCCCAGTGACGTGCGGTGGGAGCTCGTGCGGACCGACCGGGGCGACGCGGACACCGAGGAGACTGCCAGCGCGCTGCTGCGGCTCGTCGTACGGGATCCCGAGCAGGGGGTCGTGGGGCGTGCGTTGAGCGGGGCCGCGATTGAACTGGCGCTGGCCAGTTACCCCGGCTTCCATGTGGTCGCGCCACCGGGGAAGGGCGCGCCTTATGGGGTCTTTGAGAGTGTGTACGTCCCCCATGGTGCCGTCGACCAGGTGGCCGTCCTTGACGATGGGCGGCGCCTCCATGTGGCTGTGCCCCATGACACGGCCGTCATCAGTGACGTACCGTCGCCGCCCCTCCCGGATCCCCTGCCAGCAGGGCCCACACGCCGTGCCCCCCTCGGTCTGATCGCCGGCGCCCGCAGTGGTGACAAGGGTGGGAACGCCAACGTCGGGGTCTGGGTGCGCTCCGACGAGGCCTGGCGGTGGCTTGCCCACGAGCTGACCGTCGAGCGGTTCCGGGAGTTGATCCCCGAGAGCCGTGAGCTGACCGTCGTTCGCCATCTCCTGCCCAACCTCCGCGCCCTGAACTTCGTCGTCGAGGGAATCCTCGGCGAGGGCGTCGCCGCCCAGCACCGTTTCGATCCGCAGGCCAAGGCCCTCGGCGAATGGCTGCGCTCCCGTCATCTGGACATCCCGGAGGCCCTCCTGTGACCGTCCTCTCCTCCGCCCTGGACAGCAACGGCCAGGACTACCGGGCGAACCGCGAGGCCATGCTCGCCAAGCTCGCCGACCTCGACGCCGAGCACGCCAAGGCGCTCGCGGGCGGGGGCGAGAAGTACGTCCAGCGGCACCGGGGGCGCGGCAAGCTGCTCGCGCGCGAGCGCATCGAGCTTCTCCTGGACCCGGACACACCGTTCCTGGAGCTGTCGCCGCTGGCCGCCTGGGGCAGTGACTACGCCGTGGGCGCCTCTCTCGTCACCGGTATCGGGGTGGTCGAGGGCGTCGAGTGCCTGATCACCGCCAACGACCCGACCGTGCGCGGCGGCGCCAGCAACCCCTGGAGCCTGAAGAAGGCCCTGCGTGCCAACGACATCGCGCTCGCCAACCGGCTGCCCTGCATCAGCCTGGTCGAGTCCGGGGGTGCCGACCTGCCCTCCCAGAAGGAGATCTTCATCCCCGGAGGCGCCATCTTCCGGGACCTGACCCGGCTGTCCGCCGCCGGAATCCCCACCGTCGCCGTCGTCTTCGGGAACTCGACCGCCGGTGGCGCCTACGTCCCCGGCATGTCCGACCACGTGATCATGGTCAAGGAGCGCGCGAAGGTGTTCCTGGGCGGGCCACCGCTGGTGAAGATGGCGACCGGCGAGGAGAGCGACGACGAGTCCCTGGGCGGCGCCGAGATGCACGCGCGCGTGTCCGGCCTCGCGGACTACTTCGCCGTGGACGAGCAGGACGCGCTGCGGCAGGCGCGGCGCGTGGTCGCCCGCCTCAACCACCGCAAGGCGTACGACGATCCGGGCCCGGCGGCCCCGCCGAAGTACGACCCGGAGGAGCTGCTCGGCATCGTCCCCGGCGATCTGAAGACCCCCTTCGACCCGCGCGAGGTCATCGCCCGTGTCGTCGACGCCTCCGACTTCGACGAGTTCAAGCCGCTGTACGGGACGAGCCTCGCCACCGGCTGGGCGTCCCTGCACGGCTATCCGGTCGGCATCCTCGCCAACGCGCAGGGCGTCCTGTTCAGCGAGGAGTCGCAGAAGGCCGCCCAGTTCATCCAGCTCGCCAACCAGCGCGACATCCCGCTGCTCTTCCTGCACAACACCACCGGCTACATGGTCGGCCGGGAGTATGAGCAGGGCGGCATCATCAAGCACGGCGCGATGATGATCAACGCGGTCTCGAACTCGCGCGTGCCGCACCTGTCCGTGCTCATGGGCGCCTCCTACGGCGCCGGGCACTACGGCATGTGCGGCCGGGCCTACGACCCGCGCTTCCTGTTCGCCTGGCCCAGCGCCAAGTCCGCCGTCATGGGCCCGCAGCAGCTCGCCGGCGTGCTGTCGATCGTGGCCCGGCAGTCGGCGGTCGCCAAGGGGCAGCCGTACGACGAGGACGCCGACGCGGCCCTGCGCGCCATGGTGGAGCAGCAGATCGAGTCCGAGTCGCTGCCGATGTTCCTGTCCGGGCGGCTGTACGACGACGGCGTCATCGACCCGCGCGACACCCGCACCGTCCTCGGCCTGTGCCTGTCCGCCATCCACACTGCTCCCTACGAGGGCGCGCGCGGTGGCTTCGGCGTCTTCCGGATGTGAGGCTCATGATTTCGACTCTGCTGGTCGCCAACCGGGGCGAGATCGCCTGCCGGATCTTCCGCACCTGTGGTGAGTTGGGAATCCGGACGGTCGCCGTGCACTCGGACGCCGACGAGAACGCCCTCCACGCGCGCGTGGCCGACACGGCGGTACGACTGCCGGGTGCGACGCCCGCCGAGACGTATCTGCGCGGCGACCTGATCGTGAAGGCGGCCGTCGCGGCCGGCGCGGACGCCGTGCACCCCGGCTACGGCTTCCTCTCCGAGAACCCCGACTTCGCGCGCGCCGTCCTCGACGCGGGCCTGGTCTGGATCGGCCCGTCCCCGGAGGCGATCGAGGCGATGGCGTCCAAGACGCGCGCCAAGGAGCTGATGGGGATCGAGCCGCTGCGCGAGGTCACCGCCGCCGATCTGCCCGTGCTGGTGAAGGCGGCCGCGGGCGGCGGCGGACGCGGGATGCGGATCGTCCGCGCCCTGGAGGAGCTGGACGGCGCGCTGGAGAGCGCACGTGCCGAGGCCGCGAGCGCCTTCGGGGACGGCGAGGTCTTCGTCGAGCCCTACGTGGAGCGCGGCCGCCACGTCGAGGTGCAGGTCCTCGCCGACACCCACGGCACCGTCTGGACGCTCGGCACCCGCGACTGCTCCCTCCAGCGCCGCCACCAGAAGGTGATCGAGGAGGCCCCGGCGCCGGGTTTGAATCCCGAACTCACTACCGAGCTGTACGAGATGGCCGCCCGCGCCGCCCGCGCGGTCGACTACGTGGGCGCCGGCACCGTCGAGTTCCTCGTCGCCGACGGCAGGGCCCACTTCCTGGAGATGAACACCCGCCTCCAGGTCGAGCACCCCGTCACGGAGGCCGTGTTCGGCCTCGACCTGGTCGCCGAGCAGATCCGGATCGCCGAGGGCCACGCCCTCGCCACCGCCCCCCCGAGCGCGCGCGGCCACGCCATCGAGGCCCGCCTCTACGCCGAGGACCCGTCGCGCGACTGGGCCCCGCAGACCGGCACCCTGCACCACCTCGCCGTACCGGACGGCGTCCGCCTCGACACCGGCTACACCGACGGCGACGACATCGGCGTCCACTACGACTCGATGCTCGCCAAGACCGTCGCCCACGCCCCCACGCGCGCGGAGGCCCTGCGCAGGCTCTCCGGCGCCCTGGAGCGGGCGCGGATCCACGGCCCCGTCACCAACCGCGAGCTGCTGGTCCGCTCCCTGCGCCACCCGGAGTTCACGGCGGCCCGCATGGACACCGGCTTCTACGACCGCCACCTCGCCGACCTGACCGAGCCGGCCCCCGACCCGTACGCGCCCCTGGCCGCGGCCCTCGCCGACGCCCACGGCCGCTCCCGTTTCGGCGGCTGGCGCAACCTGTCCTCCCAGCCGCAGACCAAGCGCTACCTCATGGCGGGCGAGGAGCACGAGGCCCGCTACCGGCACACCAGGGACGGCCTCGCCGCGGACGGCGTCCGGGTCGTGCACGCCGACGCGCGTCTCGTCGTACTCGAAGTGGACGGCGTACGGCGGAAGTTCGACGTGGCCCGGCACGGCGACCGGGTGTACGTCAACGCCACCGCCCTCACCGCCCTGCCCCGCTTCCCCGACCCGACCGAACACCACGCCCCCGGCTCCCTGCTCGCCCCCATGCCCGGCACGGTCGTCCGCATCGCCGACGGCCTGGCCGAGGGGGCAACCGTACGGGCGGGGGACCCCCTGATCTGGCTGGAGGCGATGAAGATGCAACACCGGATCACCGCCCCGGCCTCCGGCACGCTCAGCGCCCTGCACGCCACCCCGGGGCAGCAGGTCGAGGTCGGTGCCCTGCTCGCCGTCGTAGAGGAAGCACAGAAGGAGGTTCAGGACCAGTGAGCGCCACTCTGGAAACCGAAGAACACAAGGCCCTACGATCCGCCGTCGCCGCCCTCGGCAAGCGCTACGGCCGCGAATACCTCGCCCGCGTCGTCGCCGAAGGCGCCCAGCCCACCGAGCTCTGGGCGGAAGCCGCCAAGCTCGGCTACCTCGGCGTGAACCTCCCCGAGGAGTACGGAGGCGGAGGCGGCGGCATCGCCGAGCTCTCCATCGTCCTCGAAGAGCTGGGCGCCGCCGGCTGTCCTCTCCTCATGCTCGTCGTCTCGCCCGCCATCTGCGGCACCGTCATCGCCCGCTTCGGCACCGAGGAACAGAAGCGCGCCTGGCTCCCCGGCCTCGCCGACGGCACCCGGCTCATGGCCTTCGGCATCACCGAGCCCGACGCCGGCTCCAACTCCCACCGCATCACCACGACGGCACGCAGGGACGGCGCCGACTGGCTGCTGACCGGCCGCAAGGTGTTCATCTCCGGTGTCGACCACGCCGACGCCGTCCTGATCGTCGGCCGCACCGAGGACGCCCGCACCGGCAGCCTCAAGCCCTGCCTGTTCATCGTCCCGCGCGACGCCGAAGGCTTCCAGCGGCGGCAGATCGACATGGAACTGCTCGGCGCGGAGAAGCAGTTCGAGCTGGTCCTCGACGACGTACGGCTGCCCGCCGACGCGCTCGTCGGCGATGAGGACGCGGGGTTGCTCCAGCTCTTCGCCGGGCTCAACCCCGAGCGGATCATGACGGCCGCGTTCGCGATCGGCATGGGGCGCTACGCCCTGTCCAAGGCGATCGAGTACGCCCGCGACCGCACCGTCTGGAAGACCCCGATCGGCGCCCACCAGGCCATCGCCCACCCCCTCGCGCAGGCGCACATCGACCTCGAACTGGCCCGCCTGATGATGCAGAAGGGCGCCCACCTCTACGACGCCGGGGACGACATCGGCGCCGGCGAGGCCGCCAACATGGCCAAGTACGCGGCCGGAGAGGCCTGTGTGAAGGCCGTGGACCAGGCCGTGCACACCCTCGGCGGCAACGGGCTCACGCGCGAATTCGGGCTCGCCTCGTTGATAACGGCCGCGCGCGTGGCTCGTATAGCACCGGTGAGCCGGGAGATGATTCTCAACTACGTTTCCCACCAGTCCCTCGGCCTGCCCAAGTCGTACTAGGCCGTACCGGCGCACCCCCGTCGCGCGAGGAGGAACCGTGTTCCGCAGTGAGTACGCAGACGTCCCTGCCGTCGAACTCCCCATCCACGAGGCCGTTCTGGGCCGGGCCGCCGAGTTCGGCGACCAACCCGCCCTGATCGACGGCGCCGACGGCACCACCCTCACGTACGGAC
This sequence comes from Streptomyces sp. NPDC025638, assembly GCF_055558775.1. NCBI lineage: Bacteria > Bacillati > Actinomycetota > Actinomycetes > Kitasatosporales > Streptomycetaceae > Streptomyces > Streptomyces sp. NPDC025638. Next base: position 173,100 of record NZ_JBVHLX010000015.1, read on the forward strand.
AACTGGACCGGTTCCACCGGCGCATCGCCGCCGCGCTCGCCGACGCGGGTGTGCGCAAGGGCGACGTCCTCGCCCTGCACAGCCCGAACACCGTCGCCTTCCCGACCGCCTTCTACGCCGCCACGCGCGCGGGTGCCACCGTCACCACCGTGCACCCGCTCGCCACGCCCGAGGAGTTCGCCAAGCAGCTGCGCGACTCGGCCGCCCGCTGGATCGTCACCGTCTCGCCCCTGCTGGAGTCGGCCCGCCGCGCCGCCGAACTCGCCGGCGGCATACGGGAGATATTCGTCTGCGACAACGCGCCCGGACACCGCTCCCTGCTCGATCTGATCGCCTCCGACGCGCCCGAACCGGACGTCTTCACCGACCCGGCGGAGGACATCGCCGTGCTGCCCTACTCCTCGGGCACCACCGGCGTCCCCAAGGGCGTGATGCTCACCCACCGGCAGATCGCCACCAACCTCGCCCAGCTCGAACCCGCCATCACGGCCGGACCCGGCGAACGCATCCTCGCCGTCCTGCCCTTCTTCCACATCTACGGCCTCACCGCGCTCATGAACGCGCCCCTGCGCAACGGCGCCACCGTCGTCGTGCTGCCCCGCTTCGACCTGGAGACGTTCCTCGCGGCCATCGAGAACCACCGCATCACCGGCCTGTATGTCGCCCCGCCGATCGTCCTCGCGCTCGCCAAGCACCCGGCCGTCGCCCGCTACGACCTGTCCTCCCTGCGGTACATCATCAGCGCCGCCGCACCCCTGGACGCCCAGCTCGCCGCCGCCTGCTCCGAGCGCCTGGGCCTGCCGCCGGTGGGCCAGGCCTACGGTATGACGGAACTCTCGCCCGGCACGCACGTCGTTCCGCTCGACGCCATGCACCAGGCACCTCCCGGCACGGTCGGCAAGCTCATCGCGGGCACCGAGATGCGCATCGTCTCCCTCGACGACCCCGGCAAGGACGTGGGCAACGGCGAGCCGGGCGAGATCCTCATCCGTGGCCCCCAGGTCATGAAGGGCTACCTGGGCCGCCCCGAGGCCACCGCCGCCATGATCGACGCCGACGGCTGGCTGCACACCGGTGACGTCGGCCATGTGGACGCCGACGGCTGGCTGTTCGTCGTCGACCGCGTGAAGGAGCTCATCAAGTACAAGGGCTTCCAGGTGGCACCCGCCGAGCTGGAGGCGCTGCTCCTCACACATCCCGGCATCGCCGACGCCGCCGTCATCGGCGTCTACAACGAGGACCACAACGAAGTCCCGCACGCCCACGTCGTGCGCCAGCCCACCGCCGGCGACCTCACCGAGGACGAGGTCATGGCGTACGTCGCCGAACGCGTCGCCCCCTACAAGCGCGTCCGGCAGGTCACCTTCATCGACGGCGTGCCCAGGGCCGCCTCCGGCAAGATCCTCCGCCGGGAACTGCGGGCACTGCGGGAACCGCGCGAACTCAGGGAGCGGCAGTGACACTGATCGGACGCACGCGCGCGCGTGGCATCGAAACCCTCAGCCTGGACTCGGCCGACACCCGCAACGCCCTGTCGGCCGCGCTCGTCGGCGAGCTCGCGGACGCGCTGAGCGAGTGCGCCAAGGACGGCGACGTACGGGCCGTGGTCCTCACCCACTCCGGCAACACGTTCTGCGCCGGCGCGGACCTGCGCGATCCGCCGCACCCCGACGCCCTGGTCGGCGTGCTGCGGCAGATCGTCGAGCTGCCCAAGCCCGTCGTGGCCCGGGTGACCGGACATGTCCGCGCGGGCGGGCTCGGGCTGCTCGCCGCGTGCGACATCGCTGCCGCGTCCGCCGCGTCCAGCTTCGCGTTCACCGAGGTACGGATCGGGGTCGCGCCGGCCGTCATCTCCCTCCCGGTGATTCCGCGCGCCGACCCGCGTGCCCTCGCCCGCTACTACCTGACCGGCGAACGGTTCGACGCGGCCGAGGCGGCCAGGATCGGCCTCGTCACGGCGGCCGGGGACGACGTCGACGCCGTACTGGAACCCATCCTCGACGGGTTGCGCCGGTCGTCCCCGCAGGGCCTGGCCGAGACGAAACAGCTGCTCACGGCTAGGGTGCTGGAAGGCTTCGACCGGGACGCGGCGGATCTCACCGCGCTCTCGGCCCGGCTGTTCTCCTCCGCGCAGGCGCGTGAGGGGATGACGGCCTTTCTGGAACGACGGGACCCCTCGTGGGTGATGTGAGCGCAAGATGAGTGTGAGCGCGAGATGAGTGTGAGTACGGCCGAACGCGACCGCCTGCCCAAGCAGGACCGCAGCCGGGCCACCCGGCAGCGGCTCCTGGAGGCCGCCGTGGCCTGCCTGGCCGAACACGGCTGGGCGGGCTCCACGGTCTCCGTCGTCGCGGAACGCGCCGGAGTCTCCCGCGGCGCCGCCCAGCACCACTTCCGCACCCGTGAGGACCTGTTCACCGCGGCCGTGGAGTACGTCGCCGAGGAGCGCTCCACGGCCCTGCGCGCCCTGTTCCCCGAAGGCGCCGCCGACCGCCGCGCCGTCGTCTCCGCGCTCGTCGGCCTCTACACCGGCCCCCTCTTCCGCGCCGCCCTCCACCTGTGGGTCGCCGCCTCCAACGAGGACCAGCTGCGCCCCCGCGTCACGGAGCTGGAGGCCCGCGTCGGCCGCGAAACCCACCGCATAGCGGTCGAGCTTCTGGGCGCCGACGAGTCCCGCCCCGGCGTCCGCGAAACGGTCCAGGGCCTCCTGGACATGGCCCGCGGCCTGGGCCTGGCCAACCTCCTCACGGACGACACGGGCCGCCGCGAGCGGGTGGTGGCCCAGTGGACGGCGCTGCTGGAGAGCGCGCTGGACTGAGGGATGAGGCCCAGGGGCGCCGACGGGTGGGGGGCTGTCCGCGGGTTTCTGGGAGCGGCTGCGCGGGTCGAGGAATCGGCAGCGGGGCCGGGAGGCGTCCGCCGGGCCAAGCGCCATGGCCTACAGGGCTGTCGACGGGTCCGGGGGCTCGGCAGCCGCGCAGGGGCGTGGCTGGGGGAGACGCCGGCAGGGCGCGAGGGGCCGTCGGCGCGTGAGGCCGGGGCGTGGGGTCGAGGGGGTGTCCGCAGCCCCCAGGGGTTGTTGGCGGGGCGCGTTACCCTTGGCGCATGCCTCCGATGCTTGTTCGACGCCGTCACGTGGACTACGTGCGCGTCACGAGCATGGGCTGTCGGCTTTCGGCCTGAATCAGCCCCTTTATTCTCCCCTTTTTACGGCATCCTGGGCGCCGCCCTACCCTCGGCGGCCTGCCCGTGGCCCACACACCCTGTGGACGCATCCATGACGACGCACACCGCGACGAACCCGTCGTACGATCAACTTCCGATCATCGACCTGTCTGCCGCCGACCGCGGCCCGCAGGCCCGCGCCCTCCTCCACGCCCAGCTGCACAGCGCCGCGCACGACGTCGGCTTCTTCCAGCTCGTCGGGCACGGAGTCACCCGCGCCGAGACCGACGCGCTGGTCAGCGCCATGCGTGCCTTCTTCGCGCTCCCCGTGGCCGACCGGCTCGCCCTCGACAACGTGAACTCGCCCCACTTCCGCGGCTACACCCGCACCGGCGACGAACGTACCCAGGGCGCCCGCGACTGGCGCGACCAGCTCGACATAGGCGCCGAACGCCCCACGCACGTCCCCGCACCGGGCGAACCCGCCTACTGGTGGCTGCAGGGCCCCAACCAGTGGCCCGCCGCCCTCCCCGAACTGCGCACCGCCGCACTCGCCTGGATCGACCGGCTCAGCGGCGTCGCCGGCCGGCTCCTGCACGAGCTGCTCGCCGCCATCGGCGCTCCCGCCGACTTCTACGACCCGGTCTTCGGCGCGAGCGCCCACCCGCACCTCAAGCTCGTGCGTTACCCCGGCAGCGCGGGCGACGGCACCGACCAGGGCGTCGGCGCCCACAAGGACTACGGCTTCCTGACGCTGCTGCTCCAGGACACGGTCGGCGGACTGCAGGTCCAGCGCGAGGACGGGCTCTTCCACGACGTGCCGCCGCTGGAGGGCGCCTTCGTGGTCAACCTGGGCGAGCTGCTGGAGGTGGCGACGAACGGCTATCTGATCGCCACCAACCACCGCGTCGTCAGCCCGCCCGGCGCCACCGAGCGCTTCTCCGTCCCGTTCTTCTACAACCCGCGGCTGGACGCCCGGGTGGAGCCGCTGCCCTTCCCGCACGCGACCACCGCCCCGGGCATCACCGACGACCCCGCCAACCCGCTCTTCGCCGAGTACGGCTACAACGAGCTCAAGGGCAAGCTCAGGGCCCACCCGCTGGTGGCGGAACGGCACCACGCGGACCTGCTCAGCCCGGCGTGAAAAGCGACTACATGTACAGCGACTACGTGTACAGCGACTACGTGAAAAGCGACTAGCGGCGACTAGTGGGCGATGTCCGCGTAGCCCTCGACCTCCTGCGGGCTGCGCGGCCCCGGCCCCACATACCGCGCGGACGGCCGGACCAGCCGCCCCGTCCGCTTCTGCTCAAGGATGTGTGCCGACCAGCCCGCCGTACGGGCGCACGTGAACATCGACGTGAACATGTGCGCCGGAACCTCCGCGAAGTCCAGCATGATCGCCGCCCAGAACTCCACGTTCGTCGCCAGAACCCGGTCCGGACGGCGGTTGTGCAGCTCTTCCAGCGCCGCCTTCTCCAGCGCCTCGGCGATCTCGAAGCGCGGGGCGCCCAGCTCACGGGCCGTACGGCGCAGCACACGCGCGCGCGGGTCCTCGGCCCGGTACACCCGGTGCCCGAAGCCCATCAGCCGCTCGCCCTGGTCCAGGGCCCGTTTGACGTACGCCTCCGCGTCACCCGTCCGCTCGATCTCCTCGATCATCCCGAGGACCCGGGACGGGGCACCGCCGTGCAGCGGCCCGGACATGGCGCCCACGGCACCGGACAGCGCGGCCGCCACATCGGCGCCGGTCGAGGCGATGACCCGGGCGGTGAAGGTGGAGGCGTTCATGCCGTGCTCGGCGGCCGACGTCCAGTAGGCGTCGACGGCCGCGACGTGCTTGGGGTCGGGCTCGCCCCGCCAGCGGATCATGAACCGCTCGACGACCGAGTGGGCCTTGTCGATCTCCCGCTGCGGCACCATCGGCAGGCCCTGCCCACGGGCGGACTGAGCGACGTACGAGAGCGCCATCACCGCGGCGCGGGCGAGGTCGTCGCGGGCCTGCTCCTCGTCGATGTCGAGCAGCGGTTTCAGGCCCCACACCGGGGCGAGCATGGCGAGCGCCGACTGTACGTCCACCCGGATGTCACCCGAGTGGACGGGAATGGGGAACGGCTCGGCGGGCGGCAGGCCCGGATTGAAGGCTCCGTCCACCAGCAGCCCCCATACGTTGCCGAACGAGACATGACCGACGAGGTCCTCGATGTCGACCCCCCGGTAGCGCAGGGCGCCACCCTCCTTGTCCGGTTCGGCGATCTCCGTCTCGAACGCGACGACTCCTTCGAGCCCGGGTACGAAGTCGGACATCAGGCGGCTCCTAGATGATGTGTGCGGCGCGGCGGAAGAATGCCAGGAAGCGGGTGCCGCAGCGGCTCCACGGTCACTCTCGGGACTCGCGGTCCGAAACGGTCACCCCGGTGATGCCCCGAACGGTTGGTCGTCACCCAACCGGAACGGCATCTGAACGATATCTCCGAGTGCCACCTTTGGGGAGCCCAAGCGGCACTCAGTGCCACGCGAAGTCGTACGTGCATACGGCAAGATGACCGCGTGACCGACCATGAACCCATCCTCGATCCGGCCGCCATGCGCAAGCACTACCGGGTCGAAGGTTTCGAGGAGAGCGATCTCGCCGCTCACCCCATGGACCAGTTCACCCTCTGGTTCGAACAGGCCGCACGGGCTGCCGCGGGCGGCACGATCTACGAGCCCAACGCCATGGTCGTCTCCACGGCGAACGCCGAGGGCCGCCCCAGCTCACGCACGGTGCTGATGAAGCAGTACGACACGCAGGGCTTCGTCTTCTACACGAACTACGACTCCCGCAAGGCGCGGGACCTCGCCGCGAACCCGCACGTCTCCCTGCTCTTCCCCTGGTATCCCATCGCCCGCCAGGTCATCGTCACCGGCACCGCCCGCCGCACCGGGCGGGACGAGACGGCCGCGTACTTCCGCACCCGCCCCCACGGCTCCCAGCTGGGCGCCTGGGCCAGTGCCCAGTCCTCGGTGATCTCCTCCCGGGCCGAACTCGACGCCTCCTACGCCGAACTCTCCGCCCGCTACCCCGAGGGCGAACAGGTCCCGGTGCCTCCGCACTGGGGCGGCTTCCGCGTCGCGCCCCGGACGATGGAGTTCTGGCAGGGCCGGAACAACCGCCTTCACGACCGCCTGCGTTACGTCGCCGAGCCGGACGGCACCTGGAGGGTCGAACGCCTGAGTCCCTGAAGCGCAAGCAGTCCCCAAACGCAGACGACCCGCGAGCTCGGGTCCTTCGCCTCTCGGGCGAAGAAGCCGGCCGGACGTACCGGCGAGCTCGCGGGTCGGGTGACTGCTGGGATTGGGCCGGCTGCACGCGTCTTTCACGTGCTGGTCCGGCACCGCACTGAGTGTGGTGGCGAGCCGCTAGCCCGCAGTCACCTCACGCGTCCGGTATTCATACATCTGCCGAACCACCTCCCTTCTCGTGTGCATCACACACTAGGAACCGTTCGGCCACCGATCAACCATTTTTTTCGCGACCACGACGACCGCCCTCGCGGTCGGCGCCCGCCTCGTAGTCTGCTCGGGTGACTGATCTTCGGATAGAGGCCGTGGCCGGCGAGGCCATGCTGGAGCAGTGGCGGCACGTCCACAACGTGATCGTGCCGCCCGCCGCGATGGACCTGGACGAGGTCCGTGAGCGGGCGGGGCGTTACCGGCTGGAGAACGCGTACGTGGGGGACGTGCTCGTCGGCTGCTCCACCGTGCGGCCGCCGCAGGGGGAGGAAGCGATGGCGACGGTCATCGCCCGGGTGCTGCCCGAGTACCGGCGGCGCGGGTACGGGGCCGCGCTGTACGAGCACGGTCTCGCCCACGCGCGCGTGCTCGGTGCCCAGGCGGTCGAGACCTGTGTCCTCGCGGTCAACGAGGACGGGCTGCAGTTCGCCGCGAAGCACGGGTTCGCCGAGGTCGAGCGGTATGTGCTGGACGGCGAGAGCGACCTGTGGGTGGATCTCAGGCTCGCGGCCGACGGGGTCTAGAACTCGGTTCGGGGCAGATTCGGCACGCGGCGGTCTGTTACAACGATTCCTTCAATCTTGCGGGAACCAAGTGTGTGCTGCGTCACGTTCGAGTTGAATGAAAGGGAGTGAGCGAAACTTTCGCGCCGTACGTGCGGACGCAGCCTGCAGGGGGTCCAGGTGAGTGCTTCCCGGCGTAGTGGGACCACCGATGAGCTGGGGCCCGACGAGCCCGAGCCCACCGGCGGCGGACCCGTGGCCGACGACGGCCCGGACGGCTCCGATCTGCTGGCCGCCCTGCTGGACGGGATGGACGCGGCCCTGTGCGCCTTCGACGCGGACGGGGTGGTGACGCACTGGAACCGTGAGGCGGAGCGCATCCTCGGCTGGACCGCGGCCGAGGCGGTGGGCAGGCACGGGTTCGCCGGCTGGGCGGTGCGCGAGGCGGACGCCGAGGAGGTCGAGGAGCGACTGCTGTCCGTGATGCACGCCCCCGGCCGGCAGGTGCACGAGTTCGCGCTGGTCACGAAGGACGGGGGCCGGGTCCTCGTACGGACGCAGTCCGCCGCCGTACGCGGTCCGGACGGGAAGCCCGCCGGTGTGTACTGCGCCTTCAGCGAGGTGCACGCGCAGATCGACCTGGAGCGGTCCATCGCGCTCAGCGAGGCGCTGTTCGAGGACGCGTCGTGGGGTGTCGTACTGGTCGACGCGGATCTGCGGCCCGCCGTGGTGAACGCGCACGCGGCCCGGGCGCTGGGCATCGGGCGCACGTCCGTGCTGGGGCGGCCGCTCGGCGAACTGCTCGCCCAGGGGGTCGAGGAACTGGAGAGCGCGCTCACGCATGTGCTGGCCGAGGGCGCGCCGCCCGCGCCCGCCGAGATGTGGGTGAGCGTGCGGACGCCGGAGGGCGAGAAGCGGCGCTGCTGGCGGAGCGGCTTCCTGCGGCTGGCCTCGCCGCTCGCGGAGGAGCCGGTGCCGCTCGGGGTCGGCTGGCTGTTCCAGGACGTGACCGAGGCCAAGCAGGGTGAGCAGGAGGCGGCGACGCTGCGCTTCCGCGCCAACCAGTTGCACCGGGCGGCCCGGGCGGCCGCCGAGTGCGAGGACCCGGCGGAGGCGGTCACCGTGCACCTCGACTTCGCGCTCGCCGGTTTCGCCGACCACGCGCTGATCGACCGGGTGGCGGGCGATGCGCGGGCCGACGGGGAGGCGGGGCCGGTACGGCTGGTGCGGGTGGCCGCGACGCCCGCCGGGGCGCCGGGGCCGAGCGTGCTCACCGGTCACGCCGGGCTGCCCGTGCGCTACGAGCAGGGGCATCCCGCGCTGCAGTGCGTGGAGCGGGCCGGGTCGGTGCGGGCCGATGCCGCGTCCGTCCCGGCGGAGCGGGCCCGGGAGTGGGCCCTGGCCCGGCAGTGGCCGGGTGACGCCGTGCACGCGTTGTGCGCGGTGCTGCGCAGCCGGGGGCGGACGCTGGGCGTCGTGACCTTTCTGCGCGGGGCCGGGCGGAGCCGCTTCGAGCGGACCGACGCGACATATGCGGAAGACGTGGCGGTGCGGATCGGGGCGGCGCTGGATCTGGCCGGGGTGCTGGCGGAGAAGTAGATACCGGTATGCGGGTCGTCAGTGCCGGTAGAAGATCCGGTCGCGGTACTGCTCCATGATCTGGCTGTTCCACTCGTGGCCGCCGTCGACGTTGCCGGAGCGCAGGAGCGGGGGCTCGATGCCGCGGTCGGCCAGTGTGGTGGCCGTCGTGGCCATGACCGCCTGGAGGAGGGCGGCGGTGACGACCGTGGACGCGGGGGCGAAGGGGGCCGGGATGGCCTCGTGGGTGAGTTCCGCGTCGCCGACCGGGATCTTCGAGTCGAGGACGATGTCGCAGTGGTCCTTCAGATACGTCCCCGAGGCGTGCCGGGACTTCGTCTCGGAGGCGTACGCCACCGATGTCACGCCGATGACGCGGATGCCCAGGGCGCGGGCGTTCATGGCCATCTCCACGGGCAGGGAGTTGCGGCCGGAGAGGGAGATGATCACGAGGACGTCGCCGGAGCGGATCGGCGCGGTGTCCAGGACGGCGGTGGCGAGTCCGTCCACGCGTTCGAGGGCGGAGCCGAGGGTGGCGGGGGTGACGTCGACGCCGACGACGCCCGGGACGGCGAGCAGGTTCATCAGGGCGAGGCCGCCTGCGCGGTAGACGACGTCCTGGGCGGCCAGGGAGGAGTGGCCGGCGCCGAAGGCGAACAGGCGGCCGCCGGCCTGGACGGTGTCGGCGAGCAGGGTGCCGGCGGCCGTGATGGCCCCGGACTCCTCGTCGCGGGCCCGTTGCAGCAGGCCGATGGCGGCGTCGAAGAACTGGTCGGCCGGCGTGCCGTCGCTCATGCGGTGCCCCTTCGCAGCGTCTGTGTCGCGGATCACCGTGCGGTCTGGACCAGTGCGGTGTCAATACGGCCGGGGGTTGGGACGCTTGCCCGCGCGTGTGGGGTGCCGCTGCGCCCACCCGTGCCGCCTGGGGGTCCCCCCTGCTCGAAGAGCTTGGGGGAGGCACGACTGCCCGCAGCCGGGTCGCTTTTCGCGGTGCGGCACGGTTGTCGGTGGGATCCGGCAGAATTGGTGACAGGGCCAGCGCACGCGCCGGACTTCCGGCAGAGGTAATCGAGGGGCACGAATGTCCGGACTGATCGACACCACGGAGATGTATCTCCGCACCATCCTCGAACTCGAAGAGGAAGGCGTTGTCCCCATGCGCGCCCGCATCGCGGAGCGGCTCGACCAGAGCGGGCCGACGGTCAGCCAGACGGTCGCGCGGATGGAGCGCGACGGCCTCGTGTCCGTCGCGAGCGACCGCCATCTGGAGCTCACCGACGAGGGCCGCCGCCTGGCCACGCGTGTCATGCGCAAGCACCGGCTCGCGGAGTGTCTGCTGGTCGATGTGATCGGCCTGGAGTGGGAGCAGGTGCACGCCGAGGCGTGTCGCTGGGAGCACGTGATGAGCGAGGCCGTCGAGCGGCGCGTGCTGGAGCTGCTGCGCCACCCGACCGAGTCGCCGTACGGCAATCCGATCCCCGGTCTGGAGGAGCTCGGCGAGAAGGACGGTGCCGACCCGTTCCTCGACGAGGGCATGGTGTCGCTGGCCGACCTCGACCCGGGCTCCGACGGCAAGACGGTCGTCGTCCGCCGGATCGGCGAGCCCATCCAGACCGACGCCCAGCTGATGTACACGTTGCGCCGGGCGGGTGTGCAGCCCGGTTCGGTGGTGAGCGTCACCGAGTCGGCGGGCGGTGTGCTCGTGGGCAGCGGCGGCGAGGCGGCCGAGCTGGAGGCGGACGTCGCCTCGCACGTCTTCGTCGCCAAGCGCTGACCGGCCCCGACCTTCGTATACATCAACTCCCGTGTTGTAAGGGGTAGTTGTGGCGTCCCGCCGAACGCGCCGAATCCAAGATTCAGTGCGCCGAATCGCAGCGCTCGGGCGCTTCGCGTGCAAGGCTGTCGCGAGAGGCATATGACCTGAGGGGGCGGGGAGGATGTGCCGCAGGCATGTGGATGGCCCCGGCGCCTGGTGGCGCCGGGGCCTGTCCTCCCCTGTGCTGACCCGGAGCCCCGAGCTCTCAGGGTCATCCCCCTCGGACCGTTTTCCCCGAGCGGTCCGCCTCCCGCTGAAGAAATCCCCTCGACGGCGGCGATCATGCCTCGAAAGGTGTCACTCGATTGAGGGGTGTTGTCCGCAGAGACGGAATTTTCGAATAGGCATTCGATAATCTGGGGTCGGAACACAGGCAACGCAGCGGTACGACGGCACGACAGCAGCGGTCCGAGCGGAGCTAGGGGGGTGCCAGCCCATGGCACGGCGCATCGACGTGACGGGAGCCGGCGGCGTACGCCTCGCGGCCTGGGAGTTCGCCGACCCGCCCAAGACGGACCCGGACCAGGCGCATCCCGGCGTGCTGTTACTGCACGGCCTGATGGGTCGCGCCTCGCACTGGGCCTCCACCGCCCGCTGGCTCTCGGAGCGGCATCGCGCCGTCGCCCTCGACCAGCGCGGCCACGGCCAGAGCGCCAAGCCCCCGCAGGCCGCGTACACCCGTGAGGCCTATGTCGAGGACGCCGAGGCCGCCCTCGAACAGCTCGGCCTCGCCCCGGCCGTCCTCATCGGCCACGCCATGGGCGCGCTGACCGCCTGGCAACTCGCCGCCAAACGCCCCGACCTGGTGCGGGGCCTGATCATCTGCGACATGCGGGCCTCCGCGCTCGGCGCGGCCTCGCAGCGCGAATGGGCCGACTGGTTCAAGTCCTGGCCCGTCCCCTTCGCCACGCTCGCGGACGTACGCAAGTGGTTCGGCGAGGGCGACCCCTGGGTGGAGCGGCCGAACGCCGCGCGCGGGGAGTTCTATGCGGAAGTCATGCAGGAGTCCCCGGACGGATGGCGCCCCGTCTTCGAGCCCGAGCAGATGCTCAAGTCCCGGGAGACCTGGGTGTACGACGCGCACTGGGAGGAGCTCGCGCAGGTCCGGTGCCCCGCACTCGTCGTGCGCGGCCTCGACGGGGAGCTGGGCCGGGCGGAGGCGCAGGAGATGGTGCGGGTGCTGCCGCTCGGCGAGTATGCCGAGGTCGCCGAAGCAGGACACCTCGTTCACTACGACCAGCCGGTGGCCTGGCGGGCGGCCGTCGAGCCGTTCCTGGATGCGATGAGCGTCGACTGAGGGCGCCCAGGAGCTCGGGAGGTTCTGGTTTGTGGCGGGTGCGGGTCGAGTGTGGCTTGTCGCGCCCACGCGGCGGAGCCGCAAGTCGATACAGCCCCGCGCCCCTGAGGGGTTGCAGGCGCTGTCAGCCCTTGCTCACCGCCGTCAGAATTTCCGGCAGGTGCGCCGCCGTCCGCGGGGCCGCCAGGCGCAGGCCGATCGCGGTGATCCCGGCCCCGTACGCCGCGCCCACCGGGAGCAGCAGCCAGGTCCACGCATCCCCGTCGGCGCTCACGTTCAGCCAGATGGTCAGGGTGATGACGGGGGCGCACAGCAGGGCCGCCGCGACCATGCCGCCGAAGATGGAGATCCAGGCGAGGCCCCCCTGGCCGGGCGCCACGTTCTTGTGGCCCTCCTGCGGGATCGAGTACGGAAAGCGGGCCGAGGTCCACGCGCCGGTCGCCAGCATCGCCCCGAGCAGTGCGAAGGACAGCCCGAGCACCTCGGGCAGCCGCGCCCAGTCGCCGAGCATCGCCGTCGTCAGGACGGTCACCAGCGTCGCGTACGGCAGGGTGATCACCAGCAGGGCAAGCGCCCGGCCGCGCAGCTCGACGTACGCGTCCCGGGGCGACGCGATGGTCATCGCCACCATCCAGAAGGCGGAGGTGTCCTGGCCGAACTGGTTGTACATCTGGATGCCGAGCATCCCGGCGGCGAAGCACGCGAAGTAGATCGAGCCGGTGCCCTGCAGCGCGTTGAACACGGGCACGATCAGGCCGATGGCGAGCGAGGTCACCCAGGCGGCCTTGGTCTTGGGGTCGCGCCAGATGTAGCGCAGGCTGCGCTCCATGACCGTACCGGTGCGACCCGCAGGCAGCAGTCGCCCCAGGCCGCCGACCGGGCGTTCCCGGGCGCCGGGGTCGGCGGCCTGGAGGGTGGAGCCGTCGGGGGAGGTCATCAGCCGGGTCAGACCGCGCGCCCACCACGCCACCAGGAGCCCCAGCGCGGCCGCGCTGAGCAGCAGTTGGGCGGCCGCCGTCCCGTACGCCCCCTCGCTCGCCGAGTGCACCGCGCCCACCGCCGACGCGGGCGGCAGCCAGCGCAGCACGTCGGCCACCGGGGCCAGCTGTCCGAGCCCGGCGGAACCGAGGCGCTGGGCGCCGAAGTTGACCAGTTGCGCCCCGATCGCGATGACCAGCCCGCTGAGCACGGCCAGATCGCGGCCCTTGCGGCTGGTCAGCAGCCGTACGTTGGCGGTGGCGACGGTGCGCGCGAGGGCCACGCAGACCAGCAGCGCCAAGGCGACGCCGGCGACGGCGGTGACGTAGGCGGCCGCCCCGTGCGCCACCGAGAGCACGCAGCCCGCCAGCAGGAGCAGGGTGAACAGCGGCCCGATGCCGACCAGCGAGGCCGCCAGCAGGGCTCGTACCAGCGGGCGCGGACGCAGCGGCAGCATCACCAGGCGGGTCGGGTCCAGGGTCTCGTCCCCGCCCGGGAAGAACAGCGGCATCACCGCCCAGCCCAGCGCCAGCACCGACGTCCCCAGCAGGGCGACGGCGTCGGCGTGCGCGTGTCCGCGCAGGGCGAGCAGACCGAGCAGTTGCAGGGCCGCGAACAGCGGCGCGACGACGGCCGACGCGACGAACGCGGCCCGCCGCCCGCCCGACTGCCGCAGCCCGTTGCGCAGCAGGGACAGCTTCAGCCGTACGACGGTGGAGGTGACGGCGCTCATCGGGCCCCGCCGCCCAGCCAGTCGAGGTCGGAGGCGGCGTCGCGCCCCCGGGCGCCCACGAGTTCCAGGAACGCCCCCTGAAGGGTCGGGTGTGCACCGCGCACCTCGGCCAGCGGGCCGGTCGCGCGGATGCTTCCCGCCGCCAGTACGGCGACCCAGTCGCACAGCGACTCGACGAGCTCCATGACGTGGGAGGAGAAGACGACGGTGGCGCCGGAGGCCGTGTACCGCTCCAGGACGCCCCGGATGGTCTGCGCGGACACCGGGTCGACCCCCTCGAACGGCTCGTCGAGGAAGAGGACCTCGGGGTTGTGGAGGAGAGCGGCCGCGAGCCCGATCTTCTTGCGCATGCCGGTCGAGTAGTCGACGACGAGCTTGTGCTGGGCCCCGGCCAGATCGAGGACGTCGAGGAGCTGCGTGGCGCGCTTGTCGACCTCGCCCCCCGGCAGCCCGCGCAACCGCCCGGAGTATCCGAGCAGTTCCCGGCCCGACAGCCGCTCGAAGAGCCGCAGCCCCTCGGGCAGGACACCGATCCGCGCCTTGACCGCCACCGGGTCCCGCCACACGTCGTGGCCCACGACCTCGACGGACCCCTGATCGGGCCTGAGCAGCCCGGTCACCATGGAGAGGGTGGTGGTCTTCCCGGCTCCGTTGGGTCCCACGAGTCCGATGAACTTCCCCGCGGGCAGCTCCAGATCGATCCCGGCGACCGCGACCTGCTGCCCGAACCGCTTCCAGAGCCCGCGCACACGTACGGCTGCCGCTGCTGACACCACTGCTCCGTCCGTCATGCTGAAACCCTACGGGGGAGCAGCCGGCCCGAAGGGCGCAGGGGACTGTACGAGGCTCAGGGGACTGTGCGGACGGCGAACCGCTACCTGTCCCGCCCGCACGCATAGGCGAGCGTCGAGATCAACTCCTCCGCGTCCGGCAGCCACCGGTTCGCGGACGTGGGCCGGCGGGCCCACTGCACGGCGCCGCCCGACCCGAACCGCGTGGGCGGCGCGGCCACATACGCCCCCTCGCCGAGCGCCACCAGGTCGAGCGAGCCCGGGGACCAGCCGAGCCTGCGCACCGAGTCCGGCACCTTCGAGGACACGCCCGGCAGCACGAAGAAGTGCATCCGCCGGTCCGGGGTGCGCGTCACCGGCCCCAGCGTCAGCTGCATCCGCTCCATCCGGGCCAGGGCGAGGAACCCGGCGGTCTCCGGGACGGACAGCGCGTCGAAGGTCCGGCCGGTCGGCAGCAGGATCGACGCCGCCGGCTGCTTCTGCCACATCCGGCGGGCGACGGTCGCGCTGCCGGTCGCCTGGGTCTGCCAGTCCGCGCGCTCGGGATGCGCCCCCGGTGCCGCGCACGCCACGTGGTCGCAGGAGCAGCGCTGCACCCCGTCGACGGCTTCCAGCCAGGTGCCCGGGAACACGTCCCAGTGGCGTTCCTCGGCGTAGCGTACGGCGGTCTCCAGCAGCGATTCCCCGCGCTGCTTCGGAATCTGGGCGGCTTCGGTGCCTGCGATGGTCTCGTCCACGTTCCACTCAACTCCCGCGCTCACCTGGAGTTACGGGCGTAGCGCGCGCGGGGGAGGAGCATCGATTCGGCGGCCGGGGCGCATGGGTGCATGTGCGGGGGCGCGCGGGAGGAACCGTGGCGTGGGCTGGGTAGCCACGTGTGGGGGTCGGCAGCAGCCTTTACCCCGGCAATCCTCGCATGTCCCGCATTTTCGTTATGTCCGCGGGGCATCGATCTTCACGGCCGGATCTTTCCGCTTCAGGGGTTCGCAGGGGGTAATGCCATGGCCGCGAGGCCTCTCGTCGCGCGACAGCCGAACGAACGGCTGCAGGCGCTCATCCAGGAGGCGGGGTGCTCGAACGCCGGGCTCGCCCGCAGGGTCAACATGTGCGGTGCCGAGCACGGTCTCGATCTGCGCTACGACAAGACGTCCGTGGCCCGCTGGCTGCGCGGACAGCAGCCGCGGGGCCGGGCGCCCGCGGTCATCGCCGAGGCGCTCGGCCGCAAGCTGGGCCGTACGGTCACGATCGACGAGATCGGCATGGCCAACGGCAAGAACCTCGCCTCGGGCGTGGGTCTCCAGTTCTCGCCGACGGTACTGGGGGCCATCGAGCAGGTCTGCGAGCTGTGGCGCAGCGACGTGGGGCGGCGGGACTTCCTGTCCGGCTCCTCCGTCGCCGCGTCCGCGCTCGTCGAGCCCAGCCGCGACTGGCTGATCTCGGCGCCGGACTCGCAGGTGGCGCGTCAGGCGGGACCGCGCGTGGGGCACTCCGACGTGGCGGCCGTCCGCGCGATGACGCAGGCACTGACCGACCTCGACCACCAGTACGGCAGCGGGCATGTGCGCCCGGTCGTCGTGCACTACCTCAACAGCGTCGTCTCCGGGCTGCTCGCCGGCTCCTACCGGGAGGCGGTCGGCCGCGATCTGTTCGCCGCGGTGGCCCGGCTGACCGAGCTGGCCGGGTACATGGCCGTCGACACCGGCCAGCCGGGGCTCGCCCAGCGCTACTACATCCAGTCCCTGCGCCTGGCGCAGGCCGCGGGCGACCGCGGGTACGGCGGCTATGTGCTGGCCGCTTCCATGAGCCACCTCGCAGCGCAGCTCGGAAACCCGCGGGAGATCGCGCAGCTCGCGCGGGCGGCGCAGGAGGGGGCGCGGGGGCGCGTGACCCCGCGCGCGGAGGCGATGTTCTTCGCGGCCGAGGCCCGCGGCCATGCCCTGCTGGGCGATGCGCGGGCCGCCCAGGTGGCGTCCGGGCGGGCGATCACCGCCATGGACTCGGCCGGCGCCGACTCCGGGGACGACCCGGCCTGGATCGCGCACTTCGACGAGGCCTACCTGGCCGACGAGCTGGCGCACTGCCATCGCGACCTCGGGCAGGCCGAGGCGGCGGCGCGGTGCGCGGAGCAGTCGCTGGCCGGGCATCCCGAGAAGCGGGCGCGCAGGCGGGCGATCGGTTATGTGTTGCTCGCCACGGCGCAGGTGCAGCAGCGCGAGATCGAACAGGCGTGCAGTACGGGCATGAAGGCGGTCGAACTCCTGGAGACGCTCCGCTCCAACCGGGGCGCGGAGTACCTGGAGGACTTCCAGCAGCGGCTGGAGCCGTACCGCGACGAGCCCGTGGTGCGGGAGTTCGGAGCGCGGCTGGACGTGCAGCAGGCCGCGTGAACAAGCGCCCTGTGGCTGCGTGAACGTGCGGGAAACGACCCGTTTATACGCAGAGGACACACAGGAGGTGCCATGAACAGCGCACCACGGGGCACTTTTGTTACTGCTGTCACAGGGCGCAAGATCGCGCATTGAGCTGCGTGGCACCCGGCTCGGGGGACCCGGTAGCGTGACCCGACGATTCCGAAAGTCCCCCATTCGTAGGAGTCCCGGTGACGCAGAGTGGACAGGGCGAGCCCGCGCGCGAAGGCATCGTGCTGCCCTCCGACGGCGGCGATCCCGTGCTGCCGGGAATGGCGGCCCAACCCGCCCCGCGTCCGGCAACCCCGGCCGGCCGGCCCCCGGCCGTGGCCCCGACCGGCGGCCAGGCCTGGGGTCAGCCCTGGGGTCCCGACCCGCAGCAGGCCCCCCAGCCCGGCGAGGGCTGGCCGCCCGCGGCGGCCCAGGAGTGGGGCACCCCGGAGCAGCCCGCCCCGTGGAACCCGCAGGGCGCCCCGGCCACGCCCGGCGCCGGTCCGCTGCCCCCGGAGGGCGCGCACGCGACGTACGGCGGCGGCCAGGACGCGGGCTACGGCTCGCCGCAGCCCTACGGCTCCGGGCAGCAGCAGCCCTACGGCTCCGAGCAGCACCAGCAGCCGTACGCGCAGAACGGCCAGGCCGCCCAGCCCCTGCCGCCGGCCGTGCCCGACGCGTACGCCGGGCAGGGCGCCGGAGCGGGTGCCTACCCGCCGGCCGCCGCTCCCGTGGACGAGGGGGCCACCCAGTACATACCGCCGGTCCCGGCGGCCGGTCCCGCTCCCGTGGACGAGGGAGCGACCCAGTACATACCCCCGGTGGCAGCGGGTGCGATGCCGCCCGAGGCCGCCTCCGAGGAGACGCGGTTCCTGGGGCGCGCGACGCAGCCCGCCGCCCACCCCGATGCCCAGGCCACGCAGTACATCGCGCCGGTGACCGATCCGTACGGCGGAGGGGACCGGCAGCCGCCGTCCGACTTCGACAACCTCTTCCGCAGCGGGCCCGGGGGCGGCGCCCCGGCCGGAGCCACGCAGCAGCTGCCGCGCGTCCAGGACGCCCCGGGCGGCTACCCCGGGCAGCCCTCGTACGCCTCGCCGGGACTCGGTGGCGGGCGGCGCGGGGACTACGCGGACCATGACGACAACGGCGGCCGCGGCGGCCGCGGCGGCCGTAGCGGCTCGAAGGTGCCGCTCATCGCGGCCATCGGTGTCGGCCTCGCCGTCCTCGGTGTCGGCGCGGGCGCGATGCTCAGCGGCGGTGGCGGCGGTGACCAGAGCGACGCCAACAAGAACGTGG
Organism: Streptomyces sp. NPDC025638; assembly: GCF_055558775.1. Classification (NCBI taxonomy): domain Bacteria; kingdom Bacillati; phylum Actinomycetota; class Actinomycetes; order Kitasatosporales; family Streptomycetaceae; genus Streptomyces; species Streptomyces sp. NPDC025638. Next base: position 191,154 of record NZ_JBVHLX010000015.1, read on the forward strand.
CCGCCTCGGCCCCCGTGACCGGCGAGTCCTCGCCCGCGGCCACCGACCCGGCCCAGCAGCAGGCCGTCGCGCTGGACAAGCTGCTCGCCGACAGCGGCAGCAGCCGGGCGTCGGTGATCAGGGCCGTGGCCAATGTGAAGGCCTGCAACAACCTGGACACGGCCGCCTCGGACCTGCGCGACGCCGCCAAGCAGCGCAACGAGCTGGTCACCCGGCTGTCGAAGCTGTCCGTCGACAAGCTGCCGAACAACGCCGCGCTGACCGCCGCCCTCAACAAGGCCTGGCAGGCGTCCGCGGCGGCCGACAACCACTACGCGGCCTGGGCCGACCAGATCTCCGGCAGACACGGCTGCAAGCACGGCCAGGCCCGCAGCACCGGCCAGACCCAGGCGGGCAACCGCGAGAGCGGCACCGCCAGCGCCCAGAAGGTCACGGCGGCGCAGCTGTGGAACACGATCGCCAGGAAGTACGGCCTCACCCAGCGCCAGCCGACCCAGCTCTGAGCGTGCAGGGCCCGGGTCTCCCGGGCCCTGCCGTCGGCGGGACCCAGGGCCTGATCCGCCGGACAGGCCCTAGCCGAGGTCCGCGTTCTCCAGTGTCGTCGTCACGTCGACGACCCCGGCCTTCTTGGCCGACACCAGCCGGCCCTCCCGTACGACCTGGAGGGTCACATGGGCGTTGACCAGGCGGGCGAAGCCGACGCCGGCGAGCTTGCCCGTGTAGCGCTGCCACTGGAGCGTCGGGGTGAGGCCGCCCGTGGTGACCTTGAGGCCGTCGTCGAGGGTCCGGCGCACGGTGTCCGCGCTCACCTCACCGGTGCCGATCCGCTCCAGGACGGCCTTCAGGACGGTGTACGCGATCCACGTGGTCTGCACTCCGGCGTCCGCGGGGTCGATGCGGTTGTCGCCGAAGGCCTCCTCGTTGATCACCTTCTTCATCCGGTTCCAGCGGGCGTCGGAGGTCACCGGGTACCAGCCGGTGATGTAGGACCCCTCGTACGGGCTGTTCGCCCCGCCCGTCGAGTTGATCACCGTCTGGTCGACGCTGCCGAGGACGGTCGCGGTCTTCACCGACGGGAAGTCCTCGCGGGCACGCCGGAAGGAGTCCATGAAGGTGTCCGTGCGCTCCCCGAGCGCGGGGACCACGCACCCCTTCTTCACCGGGTCCTTGGTCGACTCCTGCAGGGCCCGCTCCGACGGTATGCCGTACTCGGTGGAGTCCTCGGCCGCGAGCAGGTCGTCCGCCGGCGTGTGGCCGCCCGACTTCAGGCCCGAGTCGAGCAGCGGGGGCAGCTCGTCGCCCGCGATGCTGTCGGGCCGGACCAGCGCCACGGGGCCGCAGTTCGCGGCGAGCGCCTTGCCGAGGCCGGCCAGGAGCGTGGGCTGGCCGCCGTTGACGGGGTAGGACGTGACGCTGGTGAACTCGTCGTTCGTCACGCCGTACCCGCCGATGTACGGGATGCCCGCGCTCTCCAGCGGGGCCAGGTAGGTGTCGCCGAACTGGCTGTAGGAGCCGACGACCGCGACCACGTTCTCGTCGACCGCGCGCTGGGCGCACTTCGCGGCGTCGACGCTGTCGTTGTGGTCGTTGCAGTACAGGACCTTGAGCTTGCGGCCGTTGATGCCGCCGCGGGCGTTGATCCAGCGGGCGTACGCTGCGGCCATGGCCGGCATGCCCGGCTTGTTGGTGGCGTTGGTGTTCTCGGGCGCCCAGGTCATGACCTTGATCGGGTCATCCCCGGAGCCCCCCGCGGCACCGGGGATGACCCCGCAGCCGGCGGTCAGCGCGGCACACGCCACCAGAGCGCCCGCGGAGAGTGCGGATGCTCTTCTGACGGGGCGGGTGAAGATGGGGAAGAAGGTGCTGCGCGAGTATCGCCTGCCGGTCATGGACAAGCACGATTCCGTCACATCGCTAACCCGGGAGTGACCCTTGGTCAACGAAGGGTGACACCCAGGTGAATTACGGGGGCCGATGAGACGCCTGGGACGAAGAACGTACGATCGGTGACCGTGCAAGGTTCGGAGAACTCTTCCCGTCGCGGCCGTCGCTCATCCACCATGGGCGGCATGCCACTCAACGACATGCCGTGGTGGCGCTGGCGCAGCAATGTGCGCTCCGCGCTGCACATGCTCTCCGATCCGGTCTTCCAGCGCGAGGTCTGGCTGGCCGGCGTGGACGGATACGGCGACGTGACCGACGCCGTGTACCGGCTGGTGGAGGACACCTGGCTGGACAGCTGGTCCGCCGAGAAGTACGTCGGCACGATCTTCCGGGACTCGCAGGAGGCGGCGCTCATCGACACCGCCGTGCTGCGGGTGCTGCGGATCATGCACCAGGTCGGGCCCGACGCGCCGGTCCAGGCCTACGTCGAGCACCATGCGTGGCCGGAGGCGGTGCGGGCGGCACGGGACGCGCACGTCCGGATGTCGGCGAGCGACGGGGAGGACCCGGACGCGCCGCCGCGGAGCCTTGAGGTACTGCGGATAATGACGCGGTCCGCGTAGCGGACTGCGATCCGCGGGGCAGGGCCGGTATGGGACCCTGTGCTGCATGAGTGAGCAGTCCGGCCGAGCCGCGGCCCCCGCCGACCAGTACGTCCTCACCCTCTCCTGCCCGGACAAGCAGGGCATCGTGCACGCCGTGTCGAGCTACCTGTTCATGACCGGCTGCAACATCGAGGACAGCCAGCAGTTCGGCGACCACGACACGGGACTGTTCTTCATGCGCGTCCACTTCTCGGCGGAGCCGCCGGTGACGGTGGACAAGCTGCGGGCGAGCTTCGCGGCGATCGGTGACTCCTTCCAGATGGACTGGCAGATCAACCGGGCCGACGAGAAGATGCGCATCGTCCTGATGGTCAGCAAGTTCGGCCACTGCCTGAACGACCTGCTGTTCCGCGCCCGTATCGGTGCGCTTCCGGTGGAGATCGCGGCCGTGGTCTCCAACCACACGGACTTTGCCGAGCTGGTGGGGTCGTACAACATTCCCTTCCATCACATTCCGGTCACCAAGGACACCAAGGCGCAGGCCGAGGCGCAGCTGCTGGAGCTTGTCCGCGAGAAGAACGTCGAGCTGGTCGTCCTCGCCCGCTATATGCAGGTCCTCTCGGACGACCTGTGCAAGCAGCTCAGCGGCCGGATCATCAACATCCACCACTCCTTCCTGCCGAGCTTCAAGGGCGCCAAGCCGTACCACCAGGCGCATGCGCGGGGCGTGAAGCTGATCGGCGCCACGGCGCACTACGTCACCGCCGACCTCGACGAGGGCCCGATCATCGAGCAGGAGGTCGAGCGCGTCGGCCACGATGTCACTCCGGACCAGCTGGTCGCCATCGGCCGCGACGTGGAGTGCCAGGCGCTGGCGCGGGCCGTCAAGTGGCATGCGGAGCGACGGATTCTGCTGAACGGGCGCCGGACGGTGGTGTTCGCCTAGGAGCTCGGGGGGTCTGCTTCGCGGGCGGCTGCGGGTGCGTGGGGGCCGTTCGCGCAGTTCCCCGCGCCCCTCAACGTGCGGCCGCCTCAAGGGGCGCGGGGCTCCGTCGATATGCGGCTCCGCCGCGTGGGCGCGATCAGCCACAGACGACCCGCGGCCGCCCGCGAGCGGCAACCGCCCCCTACATCCGGCTCAACGAAGCCGCCGCGAACAGGACGTCCCTGATCGCCTCCCGGTCGCCGACCTGACCCGCCGCCGCTTCCGCCGGAGGCACATGGCCCGCGGCCAGGCGGCAGAACTCGGCGCCGTCCAGGGCGACATGGGCCACCTCGTGATCGGCGGAGCCCACCGCTCCCGGGGCGTCGAGCGGGATCAGCCACTCGCCGCCGCCGCAGCCCTCGATCTCCAGGCGCAGGCTGCGGCCGGGCGCGCCCGCGGTGACCAGATGGCGGGCCGCGCCGGGCGAGGCCAGGCCCGCGCGGCGCCTGGCCGCGAGAACGGCCGGGAGCATACGGGCCGCCAGGTCGACCATCTGGTTCAGATGGCGCGGCGAGGGCGTTTCGTACGGGTAGTCCACCGCCTCCGCGATGTCGTCCGCGTGCACCCAGCACTCGAAGGCCCGGTCGAGCATCGCGTCGCGCAGCGGCAGCTCGAAGTCGCCGTACGGAACGGTCAGTTGTCCGCCGCCGGTGAAGGACACGGTCCGTACGATGCTGTGGCTCTGCTCGCGCCACGGCGCCCGCACGGAGCGGGTCGGCGGGAAGCGCGAGGCCGTCCAGAACGCCTCGGTGCGCGCGGCCGGGGTCAGCGGTGTCTCTCCCTCCGCCTCGCCCAGCGGGTCCTCGAGGCCCAGCGCGACCGCGACCAGGCCGTCGACCGACATCAGGTGCGCGATCACCCCGGCGACCGTCGTACGGCGGCTCGTCGCCACGTCGCGCTCGAACCACCGCAGCCGCACCGGCGCATGCCACTCGGCGTCGCCGATGTCCTGGAGCAGCGCGTCGAGACGGGCGGTCTCGGCGTCGTACGGTGTCGTCCACTCGGGCACCGGGATGGCCGGTTGCCGGCGCTCCAGGCAGCTCTCCAGGACCCGGGTGCGCAGCGTCGGATCCAGGTCCAGGCTCTCCGGCTGGTGCAGCAGACCGACCGCCGCGCGCAGCCGCAGCGCCTCGTCCGCGCACGTGCCGCACTCGCCGAGGTGCTCCTCGACGGCCGCCGCCTCCGCGGCCGAGCAGGCGGCCAGCGCCCACGCTCCGAGCAGCGACTTCAGGACGTCGTGCGGCAGTACCAGTGGGGCCGGTGCGATGCCGGAGGGCTCGGGCAGCGGCAGCCCGCTGTCCTCGACGGAGATCCGGGGCATCGGTATGCGGGGCGGCCGGCCCGGGTTCCTGCCGTCGCCGTTCCCGCCGTTGCCGTTGCCGTTGCCGTTGCCGCTGCCGCCGTTCCCGCCGGGGCCGCCCGGCTCCGACGGCCGTGCGTCGCCGCTTTCGGCGCCCTGACCGTCGTACTCCGTGCCGTGCTCGTTCTCGTCCTGGAAGTCGTCGTCGAAGGGGCCGTCGTAGCCCTCGTCCTCGTCGTACGCCTCGAAGCGTCCCGCTCCGCTCACAGCGCACCCCCGTATCCCCGCGGCCGGCCGGCGTCGTGGGCGGTGGACAGCAGCTGCAGGCCCAGGCGGAGCCGGCGGCGGGCCTCGTCCTCGGTGACGCCGAGGTCGACGGCGGTCTGGCGGTAGTCGCGGCGCTGGAAGTAGGCCAGTTCCAGGGCGGCGCGCAGCGGGGTGGGCATGGAGTGGACGATGTAGTCGGCGCGGGCGGCGACCGAGGCGTGGTGCACCTTGCGCTCCAGCTCCTCCGTGGAGCCGGTGTCGCCGCGGGTGAGCGCGGCGGTCTCGGTGGCGCGCAGCCGCTGTACGGCGAGCCGGTGGGTCAGCGCGGCGACCCAGGAGCGCAGGGGACCCTGCCTGGGGTCGTAGGTGTCCGGGTGCTCCCAGACGTGGGCGAAGACGTCACGGGTGATGCCGTCGGCGGCGCGTTCGTCGCCGAGGACGCGGTGGGCGAGGCCGTGCACGAGCGAGGCGAAGCGGTCGTAGAGCTCGCCGAGGGCGGCCGCCTCGCCGCGGGCGAGCCGCTGCTGCATCTTGCGGTCCCAGCGGGGCGGTGCGTCCTTCTTCGCCATCCGGCCTCCTCCCCATGTCCGCGTCCAGCCTGTGTCCACCGTCTCCTCGAATGTAGTCGGCACCTTCGGGAGCGCACGCCCCTTTGTGCCAATGTGCGCCCCCTGAGAGGCCGCGGGTGGTAAGGGATCGCTGTGCTGCTGCCCAATCCTCTTCCGATCGAACAGGATCGATAGTGACCGAAACAAGACCCTTGCCGATCGCCATCGGTTTGTTACCCGGGGTTTCAGGGAACGGCCGCTGGGCAGCCGCGCGGAAAGAAACGTAGGAACTGCTTCCATTTCCGGGCGGTTCCATGAGATCCGGCGAGCGGAGGGCTGGGCCGTGGCATTCAAGGTGACCGGCATCGAGCGGGGCGACTGGGCCGTGCTCCGGGTGTCGGGCGAACTGGACCTGGTGACATCACCGGTGCTGCGGCAGCGGGTGCACGACGTGGTGGCCGAGGGTCATCACGCCCTGGTCCTCGACCTCTCGGAGGTCTTCTTCTGCGACTCCAGCGGCGTCGGCGTACTGATCGCCGCCCGCCGCCTGATCCGCTCCTGCCGCGGCAGACTACGGCTGATCCTCCCCGCCCTGGGCACGGCGGACGGCTCCCACGTCAACCGGGTCTTCGCCGCACTGGGTGTCCGCCGCCTGTTCGACGTCTACCCGGACCTGGAATCGGCAACGACGGAAGACACGGAACCACTGTCGGCCTGAGCCCGCAGGATCAAGCCATTGCCACACTGTTGTCTCAGAATTCCCCCGGTCTTGGCACAACCGTCGGTTTTCCGTCCCCAGGTGGGGCGCAGCGTCGTACGCTCCCGATCAGACGTACCCCGACGTGACGTAAGGCGGCCCGGAGAGACATGGTCAGCAGCGAGTACGAGCGAAGGATCACCGCCCGGTTCGCCACCTTCGACCAGGACGGCAACGGCTGGATCGACCGTGAGGACTTCAGCGGAGCGGCCAAGGCGCTGCTCGCCGAGTTCGGGACCGCGGCCAGATCCGACAAGGGGCAGGCCCTGTACGCGGGCGCCGAGGCGTTCTGGCAGGGCATGGCGGGCATCGCGGACCGCGACGGCGACCAGCGCATCACCCGCGAGGAGTTCGTGAACGGCGCGGTCAAGCGGCTGCACGACAACCCCGACCGGTTCGCCGAGATCGCCCGCCCCTTCCTGCACGCGGCCCTGGACCTCGCGGCCGCCCCGGACGGCACGGCCACCGTGGAGAACACCGCGCGGGTGCTCAGGGCCCTCGGGGTGCAGGACGACATCGCACGGACGACCGCCGGCGCGCTCGACACCGACGGCGACGGCAGGGTGGGCGAGGCGGAGATCGTGCCCGCGGTCGCCCGCTACTTCACCGTGTCCGAATAGCGCTCCCGCAGCTTGTACTTGAGCACCTTCCGCAGGGTCTCGTTGCGCGGAAGGGCGTCCACCACCTCCAGCTGCTCCGGCAGCTTGTGCACCGACAGCCCTTCCGCGCGCAGGTACGAGGTCACCGCGTCCAGGGTCAGCCCGGCGGCCTCCGCCGGCTGTGCCGCCGCCTCTATCACCGCGCACACCCGCTCCCCGCGCTCGGCGTCCGGCAGGCCGATCACCGCCACGTCCCCGACGGCCGGGTGCCGGTGCAGCAGGTCCTCGATCTCCTTCGCGGAGATGTTCTCGCCCTTGCGGATGATCACGTCCTTGGACCGGCCCGTCAGCACCAGATGACCGCTGTCGGTCAGCTGCCCGAGGTCGCCGGTGCGCAGGAAGCCCTCCTCGTCGAAGGCCTTCGCCGTCTGCGCCGGGTCCAGATACCCCTGGCAGACGGCCTCCCCGCGCAACCGCACCTCCCCGTCCACGATCCGGATCTCCATCCCCTGCGGCGGCCGCCCCTCCGTCGTCGCGAGGTTCTCGGCCGTGTCGTCCGGCGACCCCATGGTGATCATCGGGACTTCCGTCATGCCGTACCCGTGCGTGAGCTGCACCCCCATCTCGCGGACCACCGCGTGATAGACCTCCGGCGGCTTCGGCGCCCCGCCGCCCGCGAGCAGCCGCAGCGTCGGGATCACCTTCTCGCCCGGCTGTTTGCGCTGCTCGGCGAGGAACATCGAGTAGAACGCGGTCGATCCGCCCGCCACCGTCACCCCGTGCCTGCGGTACCCCTCCAGCGCCCGGGGCAGCGCGAACTGCTCGAACATCACCGCGGGGAAGCCGTAGAGCAGGAGCATCACCGTGTAGTCGGGCCCGGCGATGTGCGCGTACGGGAACGCCATCGAGCCCACGTCCGCCGCCGACAGATGCAGGGCGTGGGCGAGGCAGGAGCCGCCCGCGATCAGTGAGCGGTCGGTGTGCAGGACGCCCTTGGGGTCGGAGGTGGTCCCCGAGGTCCAGTAGATCCAGCGGACCGAGGTGCCCTCGGCGGGCGGGGCGGGGAGCACCCCGGGATCGCCGTCGGGCAGGTCGTCGTACGCCTCGAAGACCCCCTTCGCGCCCAGCCGCCGCGCCATCTCCGTGTGGTCGAAGCCCCGCCAGGTGCCCGGTACGGCGAAGAACTCCGCCCTGGACTCCCGCAGCGCGAAACCGACCTCCCGGTCCCGGTAGAACGGGATGACGGGGGACTGCACGGCGCCCAGCCGGGCCAGCGCGAAGGACAGCACGGCCGTCTCGATCCGGGTGGGCAGCTGCCAGGCGACGACCGTGCCGGGCCGCACCCCCATGCCGTACAGGCCCGCCGCCACCCGCTCGGCGCGCCCGCGCAGCTCCCCGAAGGTCAGCGCCCGGTCGTCCTGGAGGAACACCGGCCGGTCGGGGGTGAGTTCGGCGCGGCGCACGACCAGGTCCCAGAGCGTGCGGGACGTGCTCAGTTCGTGTGCGGTGACGTTCATCCCGGCATCCTCCGTCAAGCTGACGCTACGTCAGATCGTGTGGCAGAGCGTAGGGCCGGGCGCCTTGTCGGTCCAGAGGTGCGGGGCTAGCCTGCCCGGAGTATCTGACGAAGTATCAGATAAGTGGGGGCCGGAATGGACCTGTCGTACACGCCCGAGGAGGAGGACTTCCGGGCCCGGCTGCGGGAGTGGCTGGCCGAGGTGCTGCCCGGCCTGCCGCCGAAGCCGTCCCCCGACGACTGGCCGGCACGGCGCGCGTACGACCTCGGGTGGCAGCGGACGCTGTACGACGCCGGGTACGCGGAGGTGCACTGGGACGCGTCCCCCACCGTACGGCTGATCTTCCTGGAGGAGACGGAACAGGCGGGCGCGCCCTACGTCGGGGCGAACTTCGTCGGGCTGCTGCACGCCGGGCCGACGATCGCCGCCGAGGGGACGCCCGAGCAGCGGGCCCGCTGGCTGCCGCCCGTGCTGCGCGGCGACGAGGTGTGGTGCCAGGGGTTCAGCGAGCCGGACGCCGGCTCCGATCTCGCCGCACTGCGCACGCGCGCGTGGCGGGACGGCGACCACTACGTGGTGAGCGGGTCCAAGATCTGGACCTCGCACGCGGAAGTCGCCGACTGGTGCGAGCTGTTGGTGCGCACCGACCCCGCGGCGCCCAAGCACCGGGGCATCACCTGGCTGGCCATGCCCATGGACGCGCCGGGCATCACGGTACGTCCGCTGCGCACCCTCGCCGGGTCGGCGGAGTTCGCGGAGGTGTTCCTGGACGAGGTGCGGGTGCCGGTGGCCAACCGGGTGGGCGCCGAGAACGACGGCTGGCGCGTGACCATGGTGACGCTCTCCTTCGAGCGCGGCACGGCCTTCGTCGGCGAGGTGGTCGCCTGCCGTCGGGTCCTGGGCGAACTGGCCCGTGAGGCCCGCAAGAACGGCCGCTGGGACGACCCGGCGCTCCGGCGCCGGCTGGGCCGGCTGAACGCCGAGTTCCGGGCGCTGTGGCGGCTGACGCAGTGGAACGTGAGCGAGGCGGAGACGGGCGGCGGGGTGCCGGGCATCGGCGGCTCCGTCTTCAAGCTGAGGTACTCGCACGCCCGCCAGGAGCTGTACGACGCGGCGGCGGACGTACTCGGCGCGGAGTCCCTCGACCTCGGCCGGCCCTGGGTCCTCGACCGCCTCTCCTCCCTCTCGTACACCATCGCCGCCGGCACCTCGCAGATCCAGCGGAACATCGTGGCCGAACGCATCCTCGGACTGCCGAAGGGGCGGTGACACGCACCATGCGCTTCCAACTCACCGAGGACCAGCGCGCGTTGCGCGACGGTGTACGGCAGCTGCTGGCCCGGCGCTTCGACGCGGACGCGCTGCGGGCCGCCGTGGCCGCACCGGGCCTGGACCGGGCGCTGTGGCGCGAGCTGGGCGAGGCGGGCTTGTTCGCGCTGCGGCTGCCGGAGGCCCGGGGCGGGGTCGGACTCGGTCTGCCCGAGACCGTGTTGGCCTTCGAGGAGGCCGGGCGGGCGCTGCTGCCCGGGCCGCTGGTGGCCACGCATCTCGCGGCCGGGACCGTGGCCGGCGCGGCGACCGGGGAGACGGTCGTGACCGCCGTCGACGGCGGCCCGGTGGAGTGGCTGACGGAGGCCGACGTGGTGCTCGGGGACGCCTCCGGGGCCGTGCCGCTGCGGTCGGTGGACCCGCTGACCCCGCTGCACCGGGTGCCGGACGCCCTCCCGGCCGCCGCCGACCCCGTCGCCGTGCTCCTCACCGCCGCCGAACAACTCGGCACGGCCACGCGCGCGTGCGAGCTGGCCGTGCGCCACGCCCGGACGCGAGAGCAGTTCGGGCAGCCGATCGGGGCCTTCCAGGCGGTCAAACACCTGTGCGCGGAGATGCTTGTACGCGCCGAGACGGCCCGGGCGGCCGTCTACGCGGCCGCCGTCACCGCCGACCCGGTGGACATCGCGGCGGCCCGGCTGCTCGCCGACGAGGCCGCCGAACGTGGCGCCCGCGACTGCCTCCAGGTGCACGGCGGCATGGGCTTCACCTGGGAGGTCGAGGTGCATCTGCATCTGAAACGGGCCTGGGTGCGGGCACAGCGTGGCGGCATGACCGCGGAGAGTGAGGAGCTGCTCGCCCTGGATCTGCTGCGCTGAGACGCCCGAACCACCCCTGGGCTGCGGCAACCGTGTGGTGCGTGCGGCGGATGTCGCGGATCGTGGCATACCGGAACTACGGAGCGTTGATACCGGGTTGTGTCCAACGCGTAACTCGTCACGGCCTGGAGTCGGCTGTCCGCTCCGGTACCTTCTGTGGGATGCGAGTGGTTCCGAGCACGCGCCATGCCGGTGTCGCCCCTGGGGCGGCCCCGCATTCGGCGGTGCGCGCCGCCGCCTGCAGGGCGGTAAGGGCTTGCGCCCCCGCCTGTTCGACTCCCCTGAACGAGCGTCGCACAGTATGCCGCACGCGTACTCCTTCGCGCTGGAATATGCCTGAAGCGCTTGTTGGGGTGACTGTACGTCAACCATGCTGTCTCGTAAGGGAATCACGTTCCGTGACCCTTGCTCTGGCCGTTGTCCTGGCCATGCAGAAAATGGCTACGATCGTGGCCCTCGCCGTGGTGCTCGTCGCGACCCTCGTCGTGGCGTTCGCGTGGCGTGGGGTCATGTGTCCGCCGGTTCGGATGGTGTGAGCGGTGCAGGTGCTTCAAGTGCAGCTGGAGATCCGGCCCGACCCCGCGGAGGTGGGACGGGCCAGGAGGTGGGCCCGCTCGCGGCTCGCCGGGTCCGGGATAGCGGCGGACGAGCCGCTGGCCGAGATCCTGATCCTGCTCGTCTCCGAACTGGTCACCAACGCCGTGGTGCACACCGGCTGTCCGGCCGTGCTGCGGCTGTCGCTGCCCTCGGTGGAGGTCGAGCCGGCGACGGTGCGCCTGGAGGTGGCCGACACCAGCAACCGCGCCCCGGTGCCGCGGTGTGTGGACGGGAACGCGACCGGGGGGCGCGGACTGGCGCTCGTCGACGGCCTCGCCGACCGCTGGGGCTGGAGTCCCGACGGCGCCGGCAAGCGCATCTGGTGCGAACTGGACCGCTGCGCCGAGCGCGGGGAGAGCACGGCGGCGTACGGGGGCGGGGTCGCCGAATTCGAGGGGCTGGCCTTCGAAGCCGTGTAGTTCCGGTGCACGGTGATGCGCCGGGTGTGCATCCGTGCGCGTCGGTTCCAAACAGGATGTTAAGTAATAAATCGCCGTACCGGTGTTGACGCCTCGTGACCGTTTGATCACGCTTGTGCTCAGCGATTCGCCGCGAGGGGACGGCGAGGGCCTCGGTGACGGAAGCCCTCGTCGAGTGTGGGTCGAACCGGATGGCGGCGCGTGAGACGGTGCCCGCGCCGCCAGCCGGAGCAGCCGCGGGCCGCGCAGAACGGCGCGGAGGGCGCCTCAGAGAACGGCCACCGGTGCCACCGGAGTTCCCGTCGCCCCTACGAACGGCTCGGGCATCGCCGACAGCAGGAACGCGTACCGCCCTGCTTCTCCACAGGCTGTGGACAACTCTTCGAGATTCCAGTTCTGGCCCTGGAGCATCCCCATCTCCACCAGATCCAGGGCGTGCACGGGCAGCCACAGATTCTCGATCTCGGGCGGAAATATCTCGAAGGTGAGCGTGTCGTTCGCGACGGCCGCGACATCGCGCGCGTGGAACCACTCCGGGGTACGCACCGAAAGACCCGGCGACGGATAGCCGTACCCGTGCTTGTCCCCGGCGAGATACACCTGGACCTGTCCGGTCCGCACCAGCACGATGTCGCCGGCCCGCACCCGCGTACCGGCGAACTCCTCGGCCGCCTCCAGATCCTCCGGGGTGACCGCGTGCCCGCCGTCGAGCCGGTCCACGCCACGCGCGCGTGCCACGTCGAGCAGCACCCCGCGCGAGACGATGTGCCGCACCTTGTCGATCCCGCTGAACTCGGCGCCGCCGTGCGCGGTGACGGTGTGCGCGGGCCGGCCGTTGTAGAGCTTCCCGGAGTGCGAGACATGGGTCAGCGCGTCCCAGTGGGTCGCCGCCTGCAGCCCCATCGTCACCGCGTCGTCGCTGCACGCCACCGTCCCCGGCCCGAAGATCTCCTGGTTGATCTGCACCATCGTGTGCAGCGGATTGACCCGCCCCGGGATCATCCCGGTCTGCACACCGTCCTCACGCAGCGCCAGCGCGAGCGGCACACGGCGGCCGGTGCGGACCGTCGCCGCCGCCTCGCGCACCACCTCGTCGGTGATCAGGTTCAGGGTGCCGATCTCGTCGTCCGCCCCCCAACGCCCCCAGTTGTTCACACGCTTGGCGATGTCGTGGAACTCGTCCGGCAGTGACATCGGGGCCTCCCCGGGGCTTGTCCTTCACGGTCCGACGCGCCATAAAATCTAACGGTCCGTCAGAAACCGCGGGAAGGGGCCGGGCGTGGGGAACTTCTTGGCAGGCAAGGTCGTCGCCGTGACGGGCGCCGGACGGGGCATCGGCCGGGCGGTCGCCCTCGCCGCGGCGGCCGAGGGCGCCCGGGTCGTCGTCAACGACTACGGCGTGTCCACCGACGGCACCGCACCGACCAGCGAGGTCGCCGAGGCGGTGGTCAAGGAGATCGAGGCGACGGGGGGCGACGCGGTCGCGGTGGCCGACGACATCTCCACGATGGCGGGCGGCCGGCGCGTCGTCGACACGGCCCTGGAGGCGTACGGCCGCCTCGACGGAGCCGTCTGCGTGGCCGGGATCCTGCGCGAGCGGATGCTGTTCAACATGACCGAGGAGGAGTGGGACCCGGTCGTCGCCACCCACCTCAAGGGCACCTTCACGGTGTTCCGCGCGGCCTCGGCGGTCATGCGCAAGCAGCGGTCCGGCACGCTCATCGGCTTCGCCAGCGGCAACCACCAGGGCTCGGTGTCACAGGCCAACTACAGCGCGGCGAAGGGCGGGATCATCTCGCTGGTGCGGAGCGCCGCGCTGGGCCTGAACAAGTACGGGGTGAGCGCGAATGCGGTGGCTCCGGTGGCTCGTACGCGGATGTCGGCGGGGGTTCCCATGGAGCTGAAGGAGATCGGGGAGCCGGAGGACGTGGCCGCGCTGGTGGTCTATCTGCTGTCCGACCGGGCCCGTGAGGCGGGGGTGACCGGGCAGGTGTACACCGTTGCGGGGCCCAAGATCGCGGTGTGGGCTCAGCCGAGGGAACTGCGTTCGGCTTACTGCGAGGGTTCCTGGACGCCGGAGCGGATTGCCGACTTTCTGCCTGGGTCGGTCGGGGTGGATCCCATGCCGATGCTGGCGCAGTTGGAGGCGATGGAGAGGGCGGCGCGAGAAGGTTCTCGGCCCAACGCCCAATAGCTCGGGAGCGTTTGTGGATTGGCGGCTGCGGGTTGTTCGTGGCCTGTCGCGCAGTTCCCCGCGCCCCTGGGTTGGTTGGCGTGGCCGGTGTTGAGAGGAGACCCCCGTGGACTTTGGATTCAACCCTGAGGACGAGGCGTTCCGCACCGAGGTCCGGGCCTGGCTCGCGGAGCACGCCGGAACCGCTCATGACCGCCGCGTCTGGGAACGCACCCTCGGCGGAGCCGGCTGGATCGGGCTCGGCTGGCCGGAGGACGGCTACGGCAACCGGACCGTCGGCCTCACCCAGCAGGTCGTCTGGGCCGAGGAGTATGCGCGGTCCGCCGCGCCGCCGCGGTCCGGGCACATCGGGGAGAATCTGCTCGCGCCCACGCTCATCGCCCACGGCAGCGACGCCCAGAAGTCCCGGTTCCTGCCGCCGGTCGCCGCCGGTGCGGAACTGTGGTGTCAGGGCTACAGCGAACCCGGTGCCGGTTCGGACCTGGCCGGGGTGCGCACCACCGCCGTACGCGAACCGCAGGAGCCGTACTACCGGATCAGCGGTCAGAAGATCTGGACCTCGCTCGCCCATGAGGCCGACTGGTGCTTCGTGCTGGCGCGCACCGACCCGGACTCGCGCCGGCACCACGGGCTGAGCTTCCTGCTGGTGCCGATGGACCAGCCGGGCCGTATCGAGGTGCGGCCCATCCGCCAGATGACCGGCACCAGCGACTTCAACGAGGTCTTCTTCGACGGCGCACGCGCGCACGTGGAGCACGTCGTGGGTGGCGAGGGCGAGGGCTGGCAGGTCGCCATGAGCCTGCTCGGCTTCGAGCGGGGTGTGTCCACCCTCGCCCAGCAGATCGGGTTCGCCCAGGAACTGGAGCGTGTCCTGCGCACGGCCGTCGAGACCGGTGCCGCCGCCGACCCGGTCGTCCGCGACCGGCTCGTGCGCCAGTGGGCCGAGTTGCGCGCCATGCGCTGGAACGCCCTGCGCACCCTGGGCGGTTCGGGCGACCCCGGCGCGCCCAGCGTGGCCAAGCTGCTGTGGGCGGGCTGGCACCAGCGGCTCGGGGAGCTGGCGGTGCGGGTGCGCGGCGCGGCGGCGGGCGTGGGGCCCGTGGACTGGTCGCCCTCGGCGCCGTACGAACTCGACGCGGCGCAGCACCTGTTCCTGTTCTCCCGGGCCGACACCATCTACGGCGGCTCGGACCAGGTACAGCGCACGATCATCGCCGAGCGCGTGCTCGGTCTGCCGAGAGAACCCAAGGGGGTCGTGTGATGCGCGGTGTGATGTTCGACGGCAGGCAGGTCCAGGTCGTCGACGACCTGGAGGTGCGGGATCCCGGGCCCGGTGAGGTACTGGTCTCCATCTCGGCGGCCGGGCTCTGCCACAGCGACCTGTCCGTGGTGGACGGGACCATACCCTTCCCCGTTCCCGTGGTGCTGGGGCACGAGGGCGCCGGGGTGGTGGAGGCGGTCGGCGAGGGTGTCCGTCATGTGTCGCCGGGGGACCACGTGGCGCTTTCCACCCTCGCGAACTGCGGTACGTGCGCGGACTGCGACCGGGGGCGCCCGACCATGTGCCGCAAGGCGATCGGCCGGCCGGGGAAGCCCTTCCGCAGGGGCGGGCAGCCGGTCCATCAGTTCGCCTCCAACTCGGCCTTCGCGGAACGTACGGTCGTGAAGGCCGTGCAGGCGGTGCGGATCCCCGAGGACATCCCGATGCCGTCCGCCGCGCTGATGGGCTGCGGTGTGCTGACCGGCGTGGGGGCCGTGCTCAACCGGGCCCGGGTGGGCCTCGGGGACACCGTCCTGGTCATCGGGACCGGCGGGATCGGCCTGAACGTCATCCAGGGCGCGCGGATCGCGGGCGCGCCGCGGATCGTGGCGGTGGACGCCAACCCGGCGAAGGAACCGGTGGCCCGGCAGTTCGGTGCCACGGACTTCCTGACCTCGACGGAGGGCGTGCGGGACATCCTGCCCACCGGCGCCGACCACGCCTTCGAGTGCGTGGGCCGGACCGAGCTGATCCGCCAGGCCGTCGACCTCCTCGACCGGCACGGCCAGGCGGTCCTGCTGGGCGTCCCGCCGGCGTCCGCGGAGGCGTCCTTCCTGGTCTCCTCCATGTACCTGGACAAGTCCATCCTGGGCTGCCGCTACGGCTCCTCCCGCCCCCAGCGCGACATCGCCCTGTACGCCGAGCTGTACCGGCAGGGGCGGCTGCTGCTGGACGAGCTGGTGACGGAGACGTACCCGGTCGAGGACTTCGAGAAGGCACGGGCGGACGCGGAGGCGGGGAGGGTGGCGCGGGGGGTGCTCACCTTCTGACAGGTGATTTCCGACCCGCGTGGCCCGATCCTAATGAATACTGTCCCTCGGGCCACTCGATGGCGGGGCGCTCAGAACGGACCCTTTATGGCGTGACCCAGACAACCGAGGCCATCGCAGCCGCACAGGAACCGAAGTCCAGCCGATCGCCCCGCATCCACCGGGCGTGGTTCGTCGCCGCCGTCACCTTCGTCACGATCACCGGCGCGGCCGCCTTCCGCTCCCTGCCCGGTCTGCTCATCGACCCGCTGCACCAGGAGTTCGGCTGGTCGCGCGGCACGATCGGTGCCGCGGTCTCCGTCAACCTCGCGCTGTACGGGCTCACCGCGCCCTTCGCCGCCGCGCTGATGGACCGTTTCGGCATCCGCCGGGTGGTCGCCGTCGCGCTGACCGTGATCGCGGTCGGCTCGGGCCTGACGGTGTGGATGACGGCGGCCTGGCAGCTGATGCTGTGCTGGGGTCTGCTGGTCGGTCTCGGCTCCGGCTCGATGGCGCTCGCGTTCGCCGCGACGGTCACCAACCGCTGGTTCACCGCGCGCCGCGGCCTGGTGAGCGGCATCCTCACCGCGGCCTCGGCCTCCGGTCAGCTGATCTTCCTGCCGCTGCTGTCCTGGATGGTCGAGACGTACGACTGGCGCCCGGCCGCCGTCACGGTCTCCCTGACCGCCCTCGCGGTCGTCCCGTTCGTCTGGCTGCTGCTGCGCGACCACCCGGCCGACGTGGGCCAGAAGCCTTACGGCGCCGAGGAGTTCGTACCGAAGCCGGAGCCCGTCACCGGCGCCGCCCGCCGGACCGTCACGGTCCTTCTCTCCGCGGTCCGCACCGGCCCCTTCTGGCTGCTGGCCGGCACCTTCGCGATCTGCGGGGCCTCCACCAACGGCCTGATCCAGACGCACTTCGTGCCCGCGGCCCACGACCACGGCATGCCGGTCACCGCGGCGGCCTCGCTGCTCGCGGTCATCGGGGTGTTCGACGTGGCCGGCACGATCGCCTCCGGCTGGTTCACCGACCGCTTCGAACCGCGCCGCCTGCTCGCCGTGTACTACGCGCTGCGCGGGATCTCGCTCCTGTTCCTGCCCATGTTCCTCGCTCCGTCGGTCCACCCGCCGATGATCTTCTTCATCGTCTTCTACGGCCTCGACTGGGTCGCCACCGTCCCGCCCACCCTGGCCCTGTGCCGGGAGCAGTACGGCGAGGACAGCGCGATCGTCTTCGGCTGGGTGCTCGCCTCCCACCAGGTGGGCGCGGCCCTCGTCGCCTTCCTCGGCGGTGTGGCACGGGACGTCTTCGGGTCGTACGACATGGTCTGGTACGCCTCCGGCGCGTTGTGCGCGGCGGCGGCCCTGATGGCGCTGGTGATCCGGCGGCGGGCTGCGGTTCCCGCGGTGGTCGCGGCTTAGCGGAAGCGTCCCTTGTGGAACAGCAGGGGCGCCGCGTCCTCGTCGGCCGTGCCCAGCGCGTCCACCCGGCCCACGACGATCAGATGGTCGCCGCCGGTGTGCACGGCGTGGACGGTGCAGTCGATCCAGGCGAGCGTGCCGGCCAGGCGGGGGGAGCCGGAGACGGGTGCCGCGCCGTATTCGACGCCCGCGAACTTGTCCGCGCCCCGCACCGCGAAGCCCCGGCACAACTCGCCCTGGTGGGCGCCCAGGACGTTCACGCAGAAGACGCCCGCACGGGCGATCCGCGGCCAGGTCGTCGACGTACGGCCCACCATGAAGGCGACGAGTGGCGGGTCGAGGGAGAGGGAGGAGAAGGACTGGCAGGCGAAGCCTGCGGGGCCGTCCTCGCCGTCGGCGGCAGGGGCCGTGACCACGGTCACGCCGGTCGCGAAGTGCCCCAGCACGCGCCGGAACTCGCCCTGGTCGACCGGCGCCCGCTCGTCCTCCCCGACACACCGCAGCTCCGGGCGCGGCAGCGCCTCGACGGGCCCCGGGGGCGGGGCGTCGACCGACCTGAGGTAGCGGACGGCGGCGGCCGCCATCCCTGCGTGTCCCATCACACCGCCCATTGAAGCTGACGGTGCGTCAGATGGGAAGGGGTGCGGCGGGCTGCGGGGAGGGCGTACATAGGCTGCCGACATGGGGTGGGGAGACATACGCCGGGACTTCGGTCTGGCCGTGCCGCTGTGCTCGGCGCAGATTCCGTCCGCCGCGCTGTTGGCGTGGATCATCGGCGCGAGCGGTGACGACTACGGCGCCGGATACGGCGGTGCCTTCGGGATCCTGTGCCTGCTGGTCTTCTCACCCTTTCTGCTGCCCTTTGTGGGCGTGGTCCAGGCGGTCCTCCTCACCGCGCCCTCGCTGGTGGTCGCCCGGCTCGCAGTCCGGCGGTTCGGCGGGCCCGGCCGGCTCTGGCATTTGGCGGCTCCCGTGGCGCCGGCGGCCGTGTGGGGTGCGCTGATGGCGCTGCTCCGGGACTGGCCGCCGGTCACCACGGTCATGTGCCTGACGGCCCTGGGCGTCCTGCCCGCGCTCGGCGTCGCCTGGGCGCGCGGGCGCACCTGGCGCCCGTGGGGCCT
Source organism: Streptomyces sp. NPDC025638 (assembly GCF_055558775.1). NCBI lineage: Bacteria > Bacillati > Actinomycetota > Actinomycetes > Kitasatosporales > Streptomycetaceae > Streptomyces > Streptomyces sp. NPDC025638. The sequence continues at coordinate 209,804 of NZ_JBVHLX010000015.1, forward strand.
TTGGTGGCGCTCGGCGCTCGCCTCCGTCCCGCTGCTCGTGCTGACCTTCGGCGGCGGCGTCCTGGCCTCCGTCACGGGACTGATCCCCCAGTACGTGCCTCCGAAGCTCACCACCGCCCAGCTCACCGGGGTCTGGCGCGGCCCGAAGGGCTCGGAGCTGCGGCTCGGACCCGGCGGGCGGGCCGAGGCGATCCGGCTGGCCACCCAGCCCACGGGCGACGACTACCGCTTCAAGGACTACGTCACGTGCGGCAGCTTCGGCACCTGGGAGACGGACCGCTCCGGGCGCGACGGCGTGCTCGTACGGCTCGACGGCGACTGCGGCGAGGACACCCGCTGGACCATCGGCGGCACCGAGGGCGACCCCGAACTGTTCGTGCGCTTCGGCGACCCGGACGCGGGTGACCTGGTGATCCTCAAGCGAGCGGCGGCCGGCTGACCCTCACCGCCCTCGGAACTCCGGGCTTCTGCGTTCCACGAAGGCCCTGAGCCCCTCCCGGGCGTCCTCCGTCGTCATGTTGATCTCCTGCGCGGCCGCCTCCGCGGCGAAGGCCGAGGCGCGGTCGGTGTCGAAGGAGGCGTTCACCAACTGCTTGGTCAGGGCGAGCGCCCGGGTGGGCCCGGTGGCCAGCCGGGCCGCCCACTCCCGGGCCGTCTTGTCCAGCTCCCCGTCCGGCACGACCCGGTTGACCAGCCCGAGCCGCTCGGCGTCCGGCGCGGTCAGCGCGTCGCCGAAGAACATCAGCTCCTTGGCGCGCTGCGGGCCGATCAGGCGGGGCAACAGATACGCCCCGCCGCCGTCCGGTACGAGTCCGCGCCGTACGAACACCTCGATGAACCGGGCGGATTCCGCGGCCAGTACGAGGTCGCAGGCGAGCGCGAGATGCGCGCCGAGGCCGGCCGCGGTGCCGTTCACGGCGGCCAGCACCGGCTTCTCGCAGTCCAGCACGGCGGCGATCAGCCGCTGGGCGCCGAGACGCAGTGTGCGCGCGACGTCACCCGGGATCCGTTCACCGCTGCCGGTTCCGCCCCGCAGATCCGCCCCCGCGCAGAACCCGCGCCCCGTCCCCGTCAGGACGACGGCCCGTACGTCCGGGTCGGCGGACGCCTCCGACAGCAGCTGGATGACGCGCTCCCGCATGTCCGGGGTGAGGGCGTTGAGCGCCTCGGGGCGGTTGAGTGCGATGCGCGAGACCCCCTCGCCGGTCGCCCGCTCCACCGGGGCCGTCACCGGCACACCGCCAGCGCGTCCAGCGCCACCGCGCCCTGCCCCCGGGGCAGCACCATCAGCGGATTGATGTCCAGCTCGGCGAGTTCGTCCCCGAGCTCAAGGGCCATGCGCTGCACCCGCAGCACGACCTCGACGAGCCCTTCGACATCGGCGGGCGGCCGCCCCCGCACCCCGTCCAGCAGCGCCCGCCCGCGCAGTTCCGCGATCATGTCCCGGGCCTGCTCCTCGCCGAACGGCGGCACGCGTACGGTCGCGTCCCGCAGCACCTCCACCAGCACCCCGCCGAGACCGACCGTCACGGTCGGCCCGAACAGCTCGTCGTGCGTGACGCCGACGACCATCTCCACACCCTGCTCGACCATCTGGCACACCAGGACGCCGTCCAGCGAGACGCCCTCGTAGCGGGCGATGTCGGTCAGCTCGCGATAGGCGTCCCGGACCTGGCTGGCGGAGGTCAGGCCGATCTTCACCAGGCCCAGCTCGGTCTTGTGGGCGATCTGCGCGCCGGACGCCTTCATGACCACGGGGTAGCCGACCTGCCCGGCCGCGCGTACGGCGGCCGCCGCGCTGGTCACCAGCTGCTCGCGCGGCACCCGGATGCCGTACGCGCGCAGCAGTTGCTTCGCCGCGTGCTCGCTCAGCTGCTGGCCCGGCTGCATCAGCGCCCGTGCCTTCTTGAAGGAGGGGGAGGGGGTGCGCGGTGCCTCGTCGAAGGGGGAGCGGTAGGAGCGGACGAAGCGGTGGTGGTCGAGGTAGGCGCGGACGGCGGTGAGGCAGTTGCCGACCGTGCGGAAGGTGGCCACGCGGGAGGAGCCGAGCAGCACCTCGCGGTACGCCGGCTCGGTGCCGACCGGCGACCCCCACACCACGCACACCAGCTTGTCGCTCGCCTCGGCCGCGTCGACCAGGTCGCGCACGAGCCGGTCGCTGAGGGGCGGGAAGGGCCCGGTGATCGGGCAGATCAGCACACCCACCTCCGGGTCGTCGAGGAGCGAGTCGATGATCTTCCGGCCGCGCCGGTCCCCGACCGGATGCCCGCCGTTGTCCACCGGGTTGGCCACGCTCAGGTACTCGGGTATCCACTGGTGCAGCTCGGCCTGCCGCGCCTCGGACAGCACCGGCAGCCTGAGCCCGGCCCCGGCGGCGAGGTCGGCGACGTGGGCGCCGGTGCCGCCCGAGATGGAGTAGACGACGACCCCGTCGGCGAGCGGCGCCCGCGCGCGGGCCAGCAGGGCGGCGGTGTCCTGGAGTTCGTCGAGGCCGTCGACCCGGACGACCCCGAACTGCCGCATGGCCGCGTCCACGACGTCGTCGGACCCGGTGAGCTTGCCGGTGTGCGAGGCGGCGGTACGGGCGCCGGCCTCCGTGCGCCCCACCTTGACGGCGACGACGGGCACTTTGCGGCGGGCGGCGCGGTCGGCGGCGAGCAGGAAGGCGCGGCCGTCCTTGAGGCCCTCGACATAGCAGGCGATGGCCCCGACCTCGGGCCGCTCCGCGAAGTAGGAGATGAAGTCGGCGGTCTCCAGGTCGGCCTCGTTGCCGGTCGGGGCCCAGTGGGAGAGCCGGATGCCGAGCTCCTGGAGGGCGAAGACGGGCCGGCCCTGGTGCCCGGACTGGGTGATCAGGGCGATCGCCGGTCCCTCCAGGTCCTCCCGGAACCGCTCGAAGGCGTTGAGGTTGGTGTTCGGCCCGAGCAGCCGGAGCCCCGAGCGTCGGACGGCGGCCGCGAGCCGCTCCTGGGCCTCGGCCCCCTCCTCGCCCGTCTCCGCGAACCCGGAGGCGAAGGCGACGGCGAACTTCACCTTGGCCTCGGCGAGTTCCTCGACCACCGGCAGCGGATCGGCGACCAGCAGCACGCCGAGGTCGACCTGCTCGGGCAGCTCGGCGACGGAGGCGACACAGGGGATGCCGAAGACCGACGGCCGGGTGGGATGCACCGGGTGCACCCGCGCCCCGACCCGCTCGGCCCAGGCCAGCAGCTGCCGGGTGATCCCGGTGTTCGGCCGTCCCTCGGCGTCGGAGGCACCGATCACGGCGACGGACTCGGGCCGGAAGAACCGGTCCAGATCCGGTACGTCCGCATACAGTGGCCGCCCGCTCACATCGAGGTCGTCCACGTCGGCGGCCCGGCCGTGGACTGCGGGCCCGGGACGCAGCTCACCGCAGGCGATGACCCGGGCCCGGCGGGAGTCGGTGGTGAGGGTGCCGTGGGTTGATCCAAGCATCGTTCCGCCCGCTCCTGTGTGACAGCACAATTAACTGACGCAGTGTCAGATTACTGAACTGACGCAACGTCAGGAACTGTCCTGCATGCAAAGGTTGACGAACGGTACGACGAGTCGGTTCCGGCGTACCCGCTGTCGCCGGGGACCGTGGGCGTCCTGGCATCGGTGGCGAAACTTTGGACAACTGCTGGGCTTCCGCTCTCCGTCTGCTGGGCCGGCTCTCGACAGCGTCTTCCTAGCGTCGTTGCCGTCCCCCGGTGGTCCGGTTCCTGGATCACCGCATCCCCGAAATCTGGAGACAGTCCATGCGTGCCCTGCCCCGCCGTGCCCTCCTTGCCGCTCCCGCCGCTGTGCTGATGTTCGCCCTCGCCGCCTGCGGTGGCGGTTCCGACTCCGGCTCCGACTCCGGCAGTTCGAAGTCCGACACCCAGCAGGCCGCCCAGGGCACGGGCGGTGCCGACGCGGCGGGCGAGGCCGCCGGTGACACCGACGACAAGAAGGAACCGCCGCTGACCGGCGACATCAAGCAGAAGGCCGAGGCGGCGGCCGTCGCCGCCTTCCCGGGCACGGTGATCAAGTCCGAGGAGGACGCGGAGAAGCCCGGCATGTACGCGGTGGAGGTGAAGAAGGCGGACGGCACCTCTGTCGAGGTGTACCTGGACAAGTCCTTCAAGGTGACCGGCACCAAGGAGGAAGGCACCGAGGAGGAAGGCACCGAGGAGACGGAGAACAACGGCTGAGACGCACGGGTCGACCGGCCGGAGGGGAGAAACAGGTGCCGAGCGAGCACGAGAACGCCACCACGCCACTGCCGGACGCCCAGGTGACGGCGATCCTGGGGCCTTCGGCCCCGGACTCCGCACGGGGCGGCTATGGGAACCGCTTCGAGGAGGATGCCTTCGACTACCCCTCGCCCTCGCCCTCGCCTCGCCCTCTCCCTCTCCCCCCCAATCCTGGTCCTCCGAGGACGGCCCGACCGGGTCCGCCGAAGCCACGGTTGCCGACGCGCAGTCCGAAGCCGAGGCGAGCGGGGGCCGGCGGAGCCGGGCGCGGGATGAGAGCGGGTGGCGGCAGACGGCGGTACGGCACCGGTCGGCCCTGACGCCCGTCGCCACGCTCGTCCTCCTCGGCGGCTTCGGCCTCGCGCTGTCCACGGTCAGCGACACGGTCACCTCCAACCCGAACCCCGGCGGCACCGCCCAGGTCTCCGCGCCCAAGTCGCCCGGCTCGCCGTCCCTCCCGCCGGACGCGACGCTCCCCGCCGAACCGCCCGGCGGCACCGCGAACACGGCCACCCCGCCGACGCGGACCGCTCTGCCGCCCGTCACCGGTGACCGCGGTGACGACCACCACGGGGAGGAGGAGCAGGGACGCGAGGACGGTGACCACGCCGACGACTGACCCCCCACGGTCGGCGTCGTCACCGCCCCGCTCCCACTGCCCGGCTGCTCGCCCCCCCGTGTCGACCGGCCGGGCGGCACCCGTGCCGGCACACCGTCCGTACGACTCCCAGGTCCCAGGCGGCTTCCCATGAACAGCCCAACTCTCGTGGCACAGCTGTGCGAGCCTTGCGCCATGCGGCTCCTGCTCATCGAAGACGACGACCGAATCGCCGGCCCGCTCACCGAAGGGCTCGGGCGGTACGGCTTCACCGTGGACCACGTCCGTACCGGATCCGCCGGACTGGCCGGCACCGACGGATCACCGGACCTGGTCCTGCTCGACCTCGGCCTGCCCGACATGGACGGCCTCGACGTCTGCCGCAGCCTGCGTGCCCGCTCCGCCGTCCCGATCATCATGATCACCGCGAGGGGGGAGGAGGCCGACCGCATCGTCGGCCTGGAGCTGGGTGCCGACGACTACCTCGCCAAGCCCTTCGGCGTACGGGAGCTGGTGGCCCGTATCCGCGCGGTCACCCGGCGCACCATCGGCGCGCTGCCCTTCCCCCCGCCGGCGCATCCGGCGGCGCCCGAGACCCCCGGACCGCAGCTGCTCGGCTCGCTGGAGATCAACCGCCGCACCCGCCAGGTCCGCCTCGACGGAGCCGAAGTGCTCCTCACACCCCGTGAGTTCGACCTGCTCGCCTACCTCGCCGACGACCCCGGCACGGTCCACTCGCGACAGCAGATCATGGACTCGGTGTGGGACCCGCACTTCTTCGGCCCCACCAAGACCCTCGACGCCCACGTCGCCGCGCTGCGCCGCAAGCTCGGCAACCCGGCCTGGATCACCACGGCCCGCGGTGTCGGCTTCCGCCTCACCGTCCCCGGCCACGACGCGGAACCCGGGGCGGCCGGATGACCCGGCGTCTGCTGCTCAGCTATCTCGGCCTGGCGATCCTCGTGCTGGCCGGCCTTGAGATACCACTCGGCTGGATCTACGCCCGAGGAGAGATCTCCCGCGCCTCCCAGAGCGTCGAACGCGACGCCTCGATGCTCGCCGAGGTCACCGAGGAGAACATCGAGAAGGGCAACCTCGACGCCCTGCCCGATGTCGTCGGCGACTACGCCACCCGCACCGGCGGACACGTCGTCGTCACCGACAAGCAGGGCATCGTCCTGGCCGACTCCGACCGGTCGGGCCGTACGGGCATCAGCATTGCCGCCCAGCCGGACATCGCCGGTGCCCTGCGCGGCCGGCCGACCGTGGCCACCGGAAGCGACCTGTTGTCGGCCACCATGCCGGGCACCTCCGGCACCACCATCCGGGGCACCCTGCGCCTGACCTACCCCATGGCCAAGGTCAACGCCCGCGTGCACCGCATCTGGGGCGCCCTCGCCCTGGCCGGGGCCTGTGTCCTGGCCGCCGTGGCCCTCGTCGCCTTCACCCTCGCCCGCTGGATCACCCGCCCCCTGCGCACGCTGGAGGCCGCCACCGCCCAGCTGGCCGACGGCCGGCTCACCAACCCGCCGGACGCCACCACCGGCCCGCCCGAACTCCGCAGCCTCGCCGCCTCCTTCACCCACACGGCGACCCGCCTGCAACAACTCCTCAAGGCCCAGCAGGCGTTCGCCTCCGAAGCCTCCCACCAGCTGAAGACCCCGCTGACCGCACTGCGCCTGCGCCTGGAGAACTTCGAGCCCTACCTCGATCCACGCGCCCACGGCAGCCTGGAGGAATCCGTCGGCGAGGTCGAACGCCTCAGCCGCATGGTGCAGGGCCTGCTCGCCCTGGCCCGCCTGGAGAACTCCGCCACCACCCCGCAACCGGTCGACCTGGACAGCGTCATCGCCGACCGCGTCGCCATGTGGGAGTCGCTGGCCGCCGAACAGTATGTGGTCCTCGCCGTCACCGGCCGCCCCGCCGGCCGGGTGTGGGCGCTCCCGGGGGCGCTGGAGCAGGTCATCGACAACCTGGTCGCCAACGCCCTGAGGGTCTCCCCGCCCGGCACCACCATCACGCTCCACCGGTCACCGGGCACTGCGGCCGGGGTCGAACTCCACGTTGTCGACCAGGGCCCCGGCATGTCCGAGGCCGACCGCGCCCGCGCCTTCGACCGCTTCTGGCGCGCCTCCGACTCCCACCACGACGGCACCGGCCTCGGTCTGCCCATCGTCCGCCATCTGGTGAACGCCTCCGGCGGCGAGATCACCCTCGACCCGGCGTCGGGCACCGGCCTGGACGCCGCCGTGCGCCTGCGCCCGGTGGCCGGCGGCCGCTCCCGCGGCGGAAGCGGCTCGCCCCGATCGGCACCGGCAGCCGCGACGGCGCCATGACCGGCCCAGGACCTGCGCGCCTGCCCTACAGCGCCTCCAGTACCTCCTTGGCCGCCCGCTCGCCCGAGCGCACCGCTCCGTCCATGTACCCGTTCCAGTACGTGGAGGTCTCGGTCCCGGCCCAGTGGATGCCGCCCACCGGCTTGCGCAGCGCGGCGCCGTACTCGGTCAGCACCCCGGGCGGGGCGTAGGCGACCGGCCCGCCCCGCGAGAAACCCTCGTTGTCCCACCGCTGCAGGACGAAGGAGGTCGGGGACTTGGCCTTGTCCCCGAAGTAGTTCGCGTAGTCCTTCAGCACGGCGGCCCTGACGTCGTCCACGCTCGCCGCGTCGTACGCCCGCATCTCGTCGGCCTCGATGAAGCCCATCAGCGCGCCGTACGAAGCGTCGGGCGGCGAGTTGTCGAACGTCGACCGCACGACCCCGGAGTCGCTCACCGCCTGCCCGTTCAGCCCGTCGGCCCGCCAGAACGGGGTGTCGTAGACGGCGATCGCCTTCCCGATCGACCCCATCGGCATCCGCTGGCACAGCTGGTCGCGTTCGGCGGGCAGCAGCGGGTCGTACGAGATGCGCGCGGCCAGCGGCGGCGGCACCGCGACGACCACCCGGCTCGCCGTCACGGTGATCCCGTCCGCGGTGACCAGGTACGAGCCGCCCGACCGCGCGATGGAGCGCACCGGCGCGCCCAGCACCACCCGGTCCCCGAGCGTCGCCGCCAGCTTGAGCGGCACTTGCTGGGAGCCGCCCACGAAGCGGGAGTCCTGGGCGCCGTTCGCGGTGTCGGTCAGCCGCTCCAGGGTGCCGGCGGTGGAGGCGTTGCCGGCGGCGGCGATGTAGTACACCACGTACAGCAGGGAGAGCTCGCGCGGCTGCGCCGAGAACACCGACGTACAGGCCACGTCGAGGAGGAACTTGGCCGAGGGGATGACGGCGTGGGCGTTCAGCCAGCTCTCGAAGGTCTGCTTGTCCCATTCGGCGGCCTTGGGCGCGGTCCACGGCGCGTCGACCGGTATCTGCTTGGCCATGCTGTCGAGCTCGGACTGCACGATCGCGGCATTGGCGAGCCCGGCCGCGTCCACCGGCGGGACGGAACCGAGGAGCCCGCTGGTGTCGTACGGGGTCCGCTTGCCGTCCTTGTAGAGGAGGTTGTTCCCGGTGTTGTAGGTGGCGAAGGTCGCCACTCCGAGGGAGTCGGCGAGGGCCTTGATGCGGTCCTGGGTGGGGCCGATGAACTCGCCGCCGCCCTCGGTGAAGCCGCCGTTCGCCAGCTTCAGGTTCACCAGCCGCCCGCCGACCCGGTCGCGGGCCTCCAGGACGACCACGGACCGGCCGCCCGCCACCAGGTCACGAGCCGCGGTGAGCCCCGCGAGCCCGCCGCCGACGACGGCCACGTCGACGGTACGGGTGGTCGCCGCGGACGCCGTACCGGCGGCGGTGGCGGTCAGACCGACGGCCCCGGCGGCCGCACCGCCGAGCAGGGAGCGCCGGGAGAGCTGTCTTTCGCGTGCCACGTGCATCCTCCGTCATGAGCGAGAGGGAGTGGAGCTGGAAAGTTGAGCAGTGCTCACATTCTGGCCCCGTGCGGCGGCGTCGTACAGCTCTCCCGTCACATCTGACTCTCAAGTAACGAGGCGTGTACGTAAGTGAGTTGATACGTCCTACATCAGCCCGGGATCCGGGACAGCTGTCCCGCGGCGGACCTGGCGACGGCCTTCGCGATCTTCTCCGCGTCGATCGCCATCTCGCGGAACATGCCGCTGATGGGGTTGGTGAAGCCGGTGAAGTACAGACCGGGGGCGTTCTTCGGGGTGGCGCCGCCGTGGACGACCGGCCGGCCCCGCCCGTCGAGCACATCGAGGTGACCGACGAGCCCCTCCAGGCCACGGGCGTACCCGGTGGCCGCGACGACCGCGTCCGGGGAGACCCGGCTGCCGTCGGCCAGGACGACCTTGCCGTCCTCGAACGCCTCCACGGCGGCCACGACCTCGACCCGGCCCTTGCGCACGGCGTCGATGAGGCCGACGTCCAGGACCGGGACCGCCCCCTCCTTGGCCCGGGAGTACAGCCCCGTGTCCGGTCGCGGCAGCCCCTGCGCCGACAGATCCGGCACGCTGAGCCGGGCCATCGGCCTGGCCAGCCGGTCGACGAGCCCCACGGGCAGGCGCCGGATCAGCACGGACGAGTACTGGGCGGCCCACCCGGCGGTCGACCGGCGCACGATGTGCGGAGCGGTACGGATGCTCAGCCGCACCCGCGACGCGCCCCCCTCGACCAGGTCCACGGCGATCTCGGCACCCGTGTTGCCCACCCCGACGACCAGCACGTCCCGCCCGGCGTAGGGCTTGGCGTTCCGGTACTCGCCGGCGTGCAGGAACTCACCGGCGTACGCGTCCCGCCCCGGCCAGTCGGGCACGCGTGGAGAGTGATTGAAGCCGGTGGCGACGACCACCGCACCCCCGGTCAGCTCACGCCCGCCGGAGGCGTGCAGCAGCCAGCCCGTGCCTTCGGCCGAGCGCTCCACGCGCGAGACCTCGACACCGGTGACGATCTCCAGCTCATGGTGCTCGGCGTACTTCTCCAGGTATCGCACCACGTCGTCCCGCGACACCCAGCGCCCGAACCGCCGAGGCATCGGCAGCCCCGGCAGGCCCGACAGCCGCCGGGTGGTGTGCAGATGGAGCCGGTCGTAGTGGCGCCGCCACGAGGCACCCACCCGGTCCGACTTCTCCAGGACGACGGCCCGTATGCCCCGGGCCCGCAGCGAGTGAGCGACCGCCAGGCCACCGGGGCCGCCGCCTATGACGTAGACGGGGCGGTCGGCGGGGTGTGCGGTGGGCTGGGCGAGGGATCTCGCGGGCTTGCTGGAGTCGCTGGAGTCGCTGGAGTCGCTGGAGTCGGTCATGAGCGCGAGCGTAACCACATCCCACGTTGATGGGTCTCGGTCAAGACCGGAATTGGTTGCGGATAGATCACGCCTGTAGGAGGAGTGGGGGGAACCGGTGACGTAGGCGAGCTGGTTGTGGGCGGGGCCGGTGCGGTTGTGGGTGCGCGGCCAATTTCCAACGGGGTCTCGGCTTTCCTTCCGATCTGACGTACCGTCAGATTCATGGATGCGATCTGGCTCAGTGGCGCGCAGTGGCTGGCGGTGCTGCGTATCGGACTCGGCCTGTGGTGGCTGGAGAGCTGGCGGCACAAGGACAAGAAGACCTGGTTCACGGGGAGCGGGATCGCCTGGGCGGCGGACATGGCCGAGAAGCACCGCTGGAACGCGGTGCGCTCCGGCTTCGAGGTCGTGGTCAAGCCGCGCCCGAAGGCGATGGCGTACGTCGTCGCGTACGCGGAGCTCGCCCTGGGACTGGGCCTGATCACGGGCTTCCTGACCCCGGTGGCCCTGGTCGGCGGCCTGCTCCTGAACCTCCTCTACTTCGTCCTCATGATCCACGACTGGGCGGAGCAGGGGCAGAACTCGATGATGGCGCTCATCTCGGTGGTGGGGTTGTTCGGGATGGCGTGGCAGACGTGGTCGGTGGATGCGGCGCTGGGGTGGTTCTGATGGGGGAGGCAGGGTGGTTCTGATGGAGGAGGTGGGATGGCTCTGATGGGATCGCCGAGCTTCGACGTGCCGGAGGTGGACGCCTTCACCAGGACGTACTGGGAGGCGGCGAAGGAGGGCCGGCTGCTGATACGCCGCTGCCGGGCCCCGGGCTGCGGACGCGCCCACCACTACCCCCGCGAGTTCTGCCCGTTCTGCTGGAGCGAGGACGTGACCTGGGAGGAGGCGAGCGGCCGGGCGACCCTCTACACCTGGTCGGTGGTCCACCGGAACGACCTTCCGCCGTTCGGGGACCGCACACCGTACGTCGCCGCCGTGGTCGACCTGGCGGAGGGGCCACGGATGATGACCGAGGTGCTGGGGTGCGAGGCGGGGGAACTGCGGGCGGGGGCTGAACTGGCCGTCGTGTTCCGGGAGGGGATCGCGGTGTTCCGGCCGGCGGGTGAGTGAGGTTCCGGCCCGCGGGTGACTGAGATGGGCCGGGGGATTCAGTGCCGAGGGGATTCAATGGGCCCATGGCTACCGCACATGAACGCATCCCCGATCGGCAGCGTCCCGAGCTCGATGGCCACGGTCTGCGTCTTCGCCGATGGGACGCGACCGCGGATCTCGACGCGGCGACTTGGCTGCGCGGCAGGTCCGATCCCGAGTTCCAGCGCTGGAACACGCCCCTGCTGGCGATCACCGACCTCGACGGAGCACGGGCGTCCCTGCACAAGCAGGCGGAGAACGAGGCGAACGGCAACTGCGCACACTTCTGCGTCACGGACGCGGACAGCGGTACGGCGCTGGGGCACATCGGCCTCAACATGATCGACCGCGTCATGCGTACCGCCCGTGTCGGCTACTGGGTCCTCCCGGAGGCGCGCGGCCGACGCGTGGCCACGCGGGCGCTCACCCTCGCCTCACGCTGGGCATTCACGGAACTGGGGCTGCACCGACTGGAGTTGGGGCACGCCGTAGGGCATGACGCGTCGTGCCGGATCGCGCGGAAGTGCGGGTTCCTGTACGAGGGGACACTGCGCGGGGCGATGTTCGAGGCGGGGCGGCTCGACGCGTTCAGGGATGTGCATCTGCACGCACGGATAGCCACGGATCCCGAGGCGCACGAGGATTAATAGCGGGCGTGGCGCACGTCGTGCCGGGATCATGAGGTATGGCCCCTGCATACGACTGGCAGCTCACCGAAGACCTGGACGCCTTCCTCTCCCGAGCGGGCGCCTTCCTGCATTCCCGGCCGGCTCTGCACACGGTGCAGCTGACGGTGACGGATGTGCTCCGGACGCGTGGACTGCATGTCTACGGCGAGGGGTCACCGCTGTTCGGCATGCTGACGGATGAGGACGGCACGATCCGGGCGACCCTGCTGCACACGCCTCCGCACCAGCTGAACTTCACCGCGCTCGCGGCCGAGGAGGCCGACGCCCTCGCGGCCAGGCTGCTCGACGCCGGCCACCCCGTCCCCGCGGTCGCCGCCGAGCGGGAGTCGGCAGAGGCGTTCGTGGCAGCCTGGCAGCGGCGGTCGGGCGCGTCCGGTGAACTGCGCATGCGCCAACGGCTCTACAGGCTGGGGGAGCTGGCGGTACCGGAGCCGGTGCCGGAGGGACGGGCGAGGTCCGTCGGCCCCGCCGACCGGGACCTGCTGCGGCGCTGGGTCGTGGAGTTCTCCGAGGCGGTCGGCGAACCCGGCTTCATCGCCCCCGACGAGTGGGCCGACGCGCGCATCGCCTACGGCGGCACCACCCTCTGGGAAACCCCCGACGGCACGCCCGTCTCCCTGGCCGGGGTCACCCGCCAGGTCGCGGGGCAGATCAGAATCGGCCCCGTCTACACCCCCGCACACCTCCGCGGACGCGGATACGCGGGCGCCGCGACAGCCGAGGCGAGCCGAGCCGCGCGGGCGGCCGGGGCAAAGGAGGTCCTCCTCTTCACCGACCTGGCAAACCCGACGAGCAACGCGCTGTACCGGCGGATCGGATACCGGGAGGTTGCCGATTTCGCGGCGTACAGGTTTGGGGGTGCAGGGGGTTGAGGGGGCGTGGCTCACGGCCACAGCAACTCCCTCGTCCAGCCATCCGTCCCGTGCCGGTACAGCAGGCGTACGTGTCTCCGGTCCGGGTCGCCCTGGAAGAACTCGACCTCCTTCGGGTGGAGCCGGTAGAGCGTCCACGTCGGGGACGGGGCCGTCGGGTTGTTGCGTGCCCGGTCCCACGCCGCCTCCGACGCCTCCCTCAGCTCCTCCATCGACCCCAGGACCTCGCTCTGGCGCCCCGTCAGGGCCGCTGCCAGCGCCCCCGTCGAACGGGCGTGCAGATCCGCCTGGCTCTCCTGCGACGGCGCCGACGTGACCGGGCCCCGGACCCGGACCTGGCGGCCCAGCACCGGCCAGTAGAAGGCCAGGGCCGCATACGGGTGGACCCTCAGCTGGCCGCCCTTACGGCTCGTCGCGTGCGTCGCGAAGGCCCAGCCGTCCTCATCGGCGCCGTGCAGCATCACGATCCGTACGTCCGGGTGGCCGTCCTCGTCCGTCGTCGCCAGCGACATGGTGTGCGGCTCGTACTGGCCCGCCGCCACCGCCTCCGCGAACCATCTCGTGAAGAGCGGGACGGGTGTCGGGGGCGCTGTGTCCGGGTCGAAAGGGGGTAGCTCCGTGACACCGGGCGCCCATACCCGCAGTGACCTCAGGAGTTCGTGGAGATCCGTTGCTGCCATGGGGTGAGTATTACTCCGGTGCCGCGCAGGACTGGACGAACTGCGCCGTCAGCACCCCGTGCAGCAGCTCCGCGTCCACGAACTCGCCCACCTCTGGCGGCCCGGCCCGCCAGCTCAACGGATACGTGTTGCCCTCCGGCGCCGGCACCCCGATGTACTCGTCCCGCCTCGACCTCGTGAACCTCCGTACTCCCGGCGGCCAGTCGTGCTCCTCGCTCTCCCCGGGCGCCAGGAGGAAGTACGTCCAGCGACAGCCGCTCAGCTCGCGGACCACCGGACCCGGGTGGCCGTCCGTCAGCGTCGACAAGTGGTGCAGTACCGCCTCGCCGCGGATCCCGCAGACACGGATCGCGTCGAAATGGATGCCTGCAAGGCGGAGTTGGAGGCCGGTTCGAGGGACCCAGTTCGGGTGCAGTTTGCCCGTCATGACTATGAGGGTCCCGGCGATTGCGTAGCGTCACCAGACGGACGCGGTCCACATTGCCGTTTGCGGGGAGGAAGGTGGTCGTCGTGGGGGCCAACGCTGAGGTTTCCGTGGCCCGGCGCGTGGTGGGGGATCTGCTGCGCATCCACCGGGTGCGGCTCGGCCTCACACAGAAGGAGGCGGCCGAGCGGCTGCATGTCTCCGAGTCATGCCTCGGGTCGTACGAGAGGGCCGAGCGTATTCCGCCCGCGCAGTTTCTGAGGGACGCGGATGCGCTGCTCGACGGGCGGGGTGCGTTCCTCGTCTGCATCGAGATGGTCGAGAAGGAGAAGTACCCGCCCAGCTTTCTGAGTTGGGTTCGGATGGAACGCAACGCGCTCGTCATCAGCGCGTACGAGACGATGCTCATCCCCGGCTTGCTCCAGACGGAGGCCTATGCGCTGGCCCTGTACGCGGGGCGGCGCCCGGCCTACACCGAGGCGGAGGTCGAGCGGCACGTAGCGGCCAGGCTGGAACGGCAGTCCGTGCTGAGGCGCGATCCGGCGCCGTACGTGGGGTATGTGATCGAGGAGTCCGTGCTGGAGCGGCCCCTGGGCGGGCCTACGGTGCTCAGGGAACAGCTGCTCGGCATGCTGGAATGCGCGCGGACGATGAAGCAGCTCACCATCCAGGTGATGCCGACCGACCGGCACGCGCACATGGGCCTCAACGGTCCGATGCAGCTCATGAGCACGTCCGAGGGACGCAATTTGGTGTTCGTGGAAGCGAACGGCGGCAGTAAGTTGATCCATGAGCCGGAGCAGGTGAGCCAGATGTTCGACCTCTTCGGCGTGCTGCGGGCTCATGCGCTCACCCCCGAGGAGTCCTCGGCCCTCATCGAGAGGAAGGCGGGACAACTGTGAACACGACCGAACTGGCCTGGTTCAAGTCGAGCTACAGCAACGCAGAGGGCGAGGCCTGCCTCGAAATAGCCACCACCCCCACCACCATCCACATCCGAGACTCCAAACACCTCCCCACCCCCGACGCCCCCACCCTCACCGTCACCCCCGCCACCTGGACCGCGTTCCTCAAGTGCACCTGATCCCCGACACCCCTTTCCCTGAACTCGGTTTCCCCTTCCAGGTCACCGAAAGTGCCGACGGTCACTGGCTTGCCGTCAGCTGTCACGCCAGCGGCTCGGGCGGTGGCCGCGTCGTCGTGTACCGGCTGAGTGACCTCGCCCTGTGGGAGCAGCTGGAGTTCGAGCACGGCGTGGAGTGCCTGGCCTTCCATCCGAGCCGGCCGGTCCTGGCCCTCGGGACGGAGGAGGGGGACGACGAGTACGAGCGCCAGGGGCAGCTGATCCTCTACGAGCCGGAGACCCGCGTTCGCGCGACCCTGGCCTTCGACGACGTCGGCGTCACCGCCCACCGTTGGACCGACGACGGGCGGAGCCTCGAACTCACGCTCTCCGTGCCGGACACGGAGGGCGAGCACGAAGGGTTCGATCACTACCTCGTCTGTGTCGTCGACGCCGAGACCCTGACCCCCGGCCCGCGCTCACCCGTCGAGGTCGACTGGAACGCTCCCGAGCGACTTCCCCGTATCCCCGACGCACGCGCCCATCTCGCCGAGCTGGCCGCCGGCCGAGGCCGCGCCTGGGCCCCGCGCGACGGAGTCACGGTCCTGGAGCCCCTGCGTGACGGACGCGTCCTCGCCGTCCTGCGCTCCCGCACCCTCCTGGAGTGCTGGTCCCGGGACGGGGAGCCGCTCTGGTCCGTGCCGGTGCCCGACGAGCACGGGCACGTCGGACGGCAGGTGTACGTGGCTCCGGACCAGGAGACCGCCTGGGTCCCCTACTTCGTGGGGGACAGCGCCGACCGCCGTACGCGGCTGCTGCGCTTCTCCCTCATGGACGGGACGCTGATCGGCAATCGTGAACTGGACTTCCCCGTCGACATCGTCGACAGGACGGACGGCGCCTGGATCGCCCGCGATTCCCGGGACTTGTTCCCCGGTCCGCAGTGGCCGCCGTACGACAGTGTGGTCTTCACGCCCTCGGGCAGACGGCTGGCCGAGGTCCCGCTGGGGGAGTGCGACAGCTCGTACGGCTTTCGTGTGCGCCGGTCGCCGTATCTCCTGCTGCTGCGGGGGCTCGGTGACAGCCCTCGCCGGGAGCTTCTCGACAAGTGGGTCTCGAAGGTCACGCCGGACGGTGTCGAGTCGCTCTTTCCGCTTGCCTGGGACGCCTCCGTCACCGGGTATCTGCGCAGTGGGCCCGCCGTGTACGTGGACGGCGACGCGGGGCTCCACGGCCCCGGCGTCCTCCACGCCTGCCACGGCTCCACGGGGCCGCATGTGCTGCTGCGGGCCCTGCCCGGCGGTGAGGTGCTGTGGGCGCACCGGGCCGATGCGGAGGTCGTGGGGCTCGATGTGCACGCGGGGCTGGTGCATGCCGTGACCCGGGCACGTGAGCTGCTGACCCTGCGCATCGACGACGGCAAGCAGATCCGCCACACCCCGACCGCCGTCGGCGGCCACGTCTTCACGCCCCTGTGCCTGGCGGTGTCGGGAAGCGGTCTCGTGATGATCGGCACCGCGGAGGGACGCATCCTCGTGCACGCTCCGTGAGCCGGACCGCTCTGTGAGCCGGGCCGTTCCGTGAGCCGTGCCCGCGGGCTCAGTCCCGGCCCAGCACCACCGTTCCCGATGAGCAGAACCAACCGCCGGTGCCCGACGCCACCCCCAGTTGCGGCAACTCGCCGCCCGACCTTCGCACTTGACGCTCCCCGGCCTCCCCCCGCAGCTGTCGTACCGCCTCCACCAGCAGGAACAGGCCCCGCATCCCGGGGTGCTGGGCCGACAACCCGCCCCCGTCCGTGTTCACCGGCAGCTCCCCTCCCCGCACCAGCAGCCGGCCCTTCTCCACGAACGCCCCGCCCTCTCCCTTTCCGCAGAAGCCCAGGTCCTCCAGGGTCACCAGGGTCATGTACGTGAAGGCGTCGTAGATCTCCGCGAAGTCGATCTCCCCGGGGGGCACCCCCGCCCGCTCGAAGGCGAGCCGGCCGCTCACCGCCGCCGGTGTCACCGTGAAGTCCGGCCACTCGGACATCGCGGCGTGGGAGACGTGCTCCCCGGTGCCGAGGACCCACACCGGCGGGGTCCGGCAGTCCCGTACGTATTCCTCCGCCGCCAGCAGCACCGCCGCGCCGCCGTCGGAGCGTATGCAGCAGTGCAGCTTGGTGAAGGGGTCGGCGATCAGCTCGCCGGCGAGGACGTCGTCGGTGGTGATCGGGTCGCGGTACATGGCGTCCGGGTTCAGGGCCGCGTTGGCCCTGGCCTGCACGGCCACCTCCGCGAGCTGCTCGATCGACGTGCCGTACTCGATCATGTGGCGGCGGGCCGCCATCGCGTACTTGGCGATCAGCGTGTGGCCGTAGGGGACCTCGAACTGGAGCGGTCCCCGGGCGCCGAAGGACAGGTTTCCCGTGCGTCGGCCTGCCCGGATGTCCGCGCGGGCCGTCGAGCCGTAGGCCAGCAGGACGGCGTTCGCATGGCCCGCCGCTATCGCGTCCGCCGCGTGCGCCGCCATGACCTCCCAGGTCGAGCCGCCCACGGAGGTGGAGTCGACCCAGGTGGGGCGCAGGCCCAGATACTCGGCCACCTCCACCGGTGCCAGGGTGCCCAGGCCCGCCGAGGCGAAGCCGTCCACATGGGCGCGGTCCAGGCCCGCGTCCGCCAGGGCCCGGCGGGCCGCCTGGGCGTTCAGGGCGTAGGGGGTGGTGTCGTCCACTCGGCCGCAGTCGGAGAGGGCTACGCCCACCACGGCCACGTTCCTGCTGCTCCCTGGTGACATAAATCTGACGGTACATCAGATTCGGTCCGGCGTGGCAGGTGTCGTCTCTCTGGGCATCCCGGCTTCCTCGCCCTAACATGACGGCCCGTCAGATCGGGCGGTCAGATCGGGCCGGAGGGAACAGCCATGGACACGCGCCTCACCGCCGAACAGGACGAGATCCGCCGCACCCTGCGCGAACTGCTCCACAAACGCTGCGGCCCGGAGGAACTGCGCACCGCCCTCGACACCGACGCCGGGCACGACCCCGTCCTGTGGACGGCCCTCGCCGACCAGCTCGGGCTGCCGGGGCTGGCCCTCCCCGAGGCGTACGGCGGGGTCGGCTGCTCGGCCACCGAACTCGCCCTCGCCTGCGAGGAGACGGGCCGCGTGCCGGCCCCGACCCCGCTGCTCGCCACCTCCGTGCTCGCCGCGCCGCTGATCCTCGCCCTCGGAACCGACGCCCAGCGCGCCGACCTGCTGCCCCGGCTCGCCTCGGGCGCGCTCACCGCCGCCCTCGCCGTGCCCGGCAACGCCCTCGCCTCCGTCCTCACCCTGACCGGTGACAACGACGGGGAGTGGGCCGGCGGCGGTCGTGCGGGGGGTGTGCAGGCGAGCCGGGCGAGGGACGGGTGGCGGTTGTACGGGGAGGTCGCGCAGGTGCTCGACGGGCACAGCGCCGGGCTGCTGGTCGTGGCCGCCCACACCGGGGGGTTCGCCCGGTCGCGGACCCTGCTCTTCCTGGTGGACGGGGACGCGGCGGGGGTGGTGCGGACCCGGCAGACCGCCCTCGACGCCACCCGGCCGCAGGGGCGCGTACAACTGCGCAACGTCGACGCCCGGTTGCTGGGGTCGGCCGACGCCGACGTGCTCGGCGCCCTCTCCGCCCTCGGTGACACGGCCGCCGCGGTGCTCGCCGCCGAGGCCGTCGGGGCAGCCGGCCGGGCCCTGGAGCGGACCGTCGAGTACGTGAAGCAGCGGGAGCAGTTCGGGCGGCTGATCGGGTCCTTCCAGGCCGTGAAGCACCGGCTGGCCGATGTGTATGTGCAGGTGCAGGCTGCCCGCTCGGCCGCCTACTACGCGGCCTGGGCCACGGCCGTCCGGGGCGGCGAGCGGGTGGGCGGGCTCGCTCTCGCGCAGGCCCTGGAGGCGCTGCGGACGGCCGCCGGTGAGGGGATCCAGCTGCACGGCGGGATCGGGTTCACCTGGGAGCACGAGGCCCATCTGTACTTCAAGCGGGCCGCGGGGGAGGAGCTGCTGTTCGGGCCGGTCCACCAGCTGCGCGCCCGCGCGGCCGACTCGGCGCGGCTCTTCGAGCGGGCGGAGGTGGCGGTCTGATGGCCGGTCTGGGTGTGCGCCTGGTGCAGAAGGTGTCCTCCACCCGGGGCTTCGCGAAGGTCGCCCCGCATGTCGTTCCCGCGCTCGACCGGGCCGTGCACCGGGTCACCCGGGGCAAGGTGCTGCTCAGCGCGCAGCTGCTGCCCGGTGTGGTGCTGACGTCCACCGGTGCCCGCAGCGGGCTGCCGCGCCGTACGCCGCTGGCCTGTATGCCCGAGGAGGGCGGGCGCGGCTGGATCCTCGTCGGGTCCAACTTCGGTCGGACCGACCATCCCGCCTGGACCCACAACCTGCTCGCGCATCCCGACGCCACGGTGAGCTGGAAGGGTGAGGACATCCCCGTCACGGCCCGGCTCCTCGAGGGGGACGAGCGGGCGGCGGTCTGGAAGGCGCTGCTGGTGTTCTGGCCGCCCTATGCGACGTACCAGGCGCGGGTGGTGCGGGAGATCCGGATCTTCAGGATCGTACGGAGGTAGCCCTCACAGCGTCGCCAGCCGCTCCACCAGCAGGAACGCGCCGATTCCGAGCATCGCCGCCCCCGAGGTGCGGGTCACCGCGCGGGCGGCCGTGGGGCGGGCGGAGAGCAGGGCGCGGGACAGGGTGCCGACGGTCAGGTACACGGCGGCGCAGCAGGCCATGTGGAGGAGACCCAGGGCGGCCGTCTGGACCGGTACGGGCAGGTGGGCGCTCCTGAGGGTGAGGAACTGGGGGAGGACGGAGAGGTAGAGCAGCAGGCCCTTGGGGTTGAGACCGCTGATCGTGGCGCCGCGCAGGAAGACGCGGGAGGTGCGGGTGTCCGCCGTTGCCGCTTCGGGTGCCGCCGGCCTGCGCAGTACGCCCCAGCCCAGCCGGACCAGGTACCCGGCGCCGGCCACCGTGAGCGCCGTGAGCAGCCGGGGTGAGCCCGCGACCAGGACGGCGAGGCCCGCCGCGGCCAGCGTCGTGTGCAGCGCGTACCCGGCGACCAGGCCGGACACCGCGCTCAGCACGGAGCGGCCACGCAGGCCTGCCGCGATCACATAGGCCCAGTCGGCGCCCGGCACGCAGACCAGCAGCAGGTCCACGGCCAGGAAAGAAATCAACGCTCCCGCATCCATGGTAGGGACATTAGGCGTGATTGGCCCGAAAGTGTTGCCGAAATTTGCTCATGATCGCGAGTTCTGGGCAAATATCTTCTTCATGGACGACGTGGACCAGAAAATCCTTGCCGAGCTTCAGCAGGACGGGCGGCTGACCGTGACCGAGTTGGCCGCGCGGGTGCGGCTGAGCGTCTCGCCGTGTCACCGGCGGCTGCGGGAGCTGGAGCGGTCCGGGGCCATTCAGGGGTACCGGGCGGTGGTGGACCCGGCCGCCCTCGGGCTGAACTTCGAGGCGCTGGTCTTCGTGTCCATGCGGCAGGAGGACCGGGACACGGTCGCCGAGTTCGAGCGGGCGGTGAGCGAGGTGGAGTACGTGCTCGACGCGCAGCGGCTGTTCGGTGAGCCGGACTATCTGCTGCGGGTGGCCACCGCCGACCTCGCCGCCTTCCAGCGGCTGTACGACGAGCGGCTGGCGACGCTGCCGGGCGTGCAGCGGCTGACGTCCACGCTGGTGATGAAGCACGTGGTGCGCGACCGGCCGCTGCCCGCTTAGCCGGACGGGGCCCAGCGGCGCGGGCGGCAGTTCACCTCTGTGAACTGCCGCCCGCCAGACAGGACGTGGGGCCGTGCAATGCGGTCCGCCGGTGTGCGGGGCTACTTCGCCGGCTTCTTGCCGGTCACGCCCAGGTGCACCAACAGCGCCAGGTTCGGCTTGAGTTCGGCCTGTTTGACGCCCCAGGTCTGGAAACCCTTCTGGTGCGCGGCCACCGCCGCGAGCATCGCGACCAGCGAGCCCGCGATCGCCGCCGGGTTCACGTCCTTGTCGATCCTGCCCTTGGACTGGAGTTCGGCAATGGAGTCCGAAAGGGAGTTGTTCACCGAATTCAGGATCTTCATGCGGATCTTGTAAAACCGCTTGTCCCCTTCGGCCGCGCCGAGGTCGACGACGCGCAGGATCGCGTCGTTCCTGCGCCAGAACTCCAGGAATCCGTCGACGAGTTCCTGGGCGGTCTGCCAGCCCGCCTTGCCGACCCAGGAACGCCCTTCGAGCAGCGCGGTCAACCCGGCGCCCTCGGCGGCCATTTGCTCGGCGATCTCCAGGACGGCGCCTTCGACGTCCGGGAAGTACTGGTAGAAGGTCGCGGGCGAAGTGCCCGCCTTCCGGGCGACATCGATGACCTTGACGTCCCGGTAAGGGGAGGAGCTGAGCATCTCGCTGAGGCAGTCGAGCAGCTTCTGCCGGGTCGCCTGCCCACGTCGGCCGGCCACGCGGCCGTCGACGGTACGCACTTGTCCTGTCATGCCGTCAGCTTACCGAGGGGTGATGGGAGCGCGATTCGGCCGACTGCAAATGGGGTGCATGGGGGTGTGGAGAGTGGTGTGCCTGGTCTGCGGGGTGCGCGCGGCGCCGCTACTTTGGCGGCATGGCCGAAAACAGGGCATCGGTGTACGGAGAGGGCGTCCCGTGCTGGGTGGACGCGCAGCTTCCCGACGTGGAGGCGGGAAAGCGGTTCTACGGTGAGCTCTTCGGGTGGACCTTCGAGGAGGACAGCACGGAGTACGACTCCGCCGTATGGGCCCGCAAGGACGGCTCGCCCGTCGCCGCGCTCGCGCACAAGACGGACGGCCGTATGCCCACCGTCTGGACGGTGTACTTCGCGACGCCGAACGTGCAGGCGCTGTGCCGGCGGATCCTCGCGGCCGGCGGCCAGGTGGTCACGGCGCCGACGCCGGTCGACGACCTGGGTACGGCCGCCCTCGCCGCCGACCCCGAGGGCGCCGTCTTCGGGCTGTGGCAGCCGGGCAGCCACAGCGGCTTCGGGGAGCGGCACTCCCCGGGCACCTTCGGCTGGGTCCAGCTGTACACGCGGGACACCGAGGCGGCCAACGACTTCTACGCCGACCTCTTCCACGACGCCCTGTTCGGCTCGGACACCGAGCCCGACTTCGGCCGCGCTCCCGTCTCCGACGTCTTCCCCGCCGAGATGCCGCCGCACTTCCTCGTCCACTTCGGGGTGGAGGACATGGAGGACTCGGTGGAGGCGGTGCGACGGCTCGGCGGGCGGGTGCAGGCTCCGCCATTCGAGACGTCGTACGGCACAGTGACGGTCGTCACCGACAATCAGGGGGCGTCGTTCGCGCTGTTGCGGCGCTGAAATGTCTCACTTACCACGAGACACCCCGATTTATCACAGGGTTCGCAACCTGCGCCCGGGCCAGGAAGAATCGGGGTGCGTGCCGCCACGGCGGTGCGGTGGTGAGACGCTGCACGGGGTCGCGTACATATGTGGGTGACGTGACCCGTACGGGGAGGTGGCAGGCAAGTGGTGGATCAGCTGACGCAGCACGACCCACGGCGGATCGGGCCGTTCGAGGTGCTGGGACGGCTGGGTGCCGGCGGTATGGGGCTCGTCTATCTCGCGCGCTCGGCATCCGGCCGGCGCGTGGCGATCAAGACGGTCCGGACCGAGCTCGCCGAGGACCAGCTGTTCCGCGTCCGCTTCACACGTGAGGTGGAGGCGGCCCGCGCGGTCTCCGGCTTCTACACGGCCGCGGTCGTCGACGCCGACCCGCGCGCCGCCGTGCCCTGGCTGGCCACCGCGTACGTGCCCGCGCCCTCCCTCGAAGAAATAGTGAACGACTGCGGGCCGCTCCCGGCCCAGGCGGTGCGCTGGCTGGCGGCGGGCGTGGCGGAGGCCCTGCAGTCCATCCACGGCGCCGGGCTGGTCCACCGGGACCTCAAGCCCTCCAATGTGCTCGTCGTCGAGGACGGTCCCCGCGTCATCGACTTCGGTATCGCGTCCGGCGTTTCGAACACCCGTTTGACGATGACGAACGTGGCCGTCGGCACACCCGCCTACATGTCTCCCGAGCAGGCGAAGGACTCCCGCAGCGTCACCGGCGCGAGCGATGTCTTCTTGCTCGGCTCGATGCTGGTGTTCGCCGCCACCGGACACCCGCCCTTCCACGGCGCCAACCCCGTCGAGACCGTCTTCATGCTGCTGCGAGAGGGCCCCGACCTGGAGGGGCTCCCGGACGAGCTGCGCCCGCTCATCGAGTCCCTGATGCAGATGGAGGCCACCGGCCGGCCCAACCCCGCCGACCTCCAGGCCCAGCTCGCCCCCCACCTCTTCGGCTCCGGCTCCGACGACAGCGGTACGGCGTCGGCGTGGCTGCCCGAGAAGGCGGTCGCCCTGATCGAGTCCCGCCGCGGCGGCCGCCCGGCGGCCAAGCCCGCGCCCGCCGGCCCGCGCAGCGGCGGCCGGGCCGCGGCACCCGCCCTGCCCGGCGGGCCCGGGGTGCCGCCCCCACCGCCGCACGACCCGGTGATCGCGGCCCCGCCCGTGCCGGTCGGCGCGCCCGCCGGCGGCCCCGACGCCGGTCCCGTCCGGCTGGCCGGCGCCCAGGTGCCCATCGGCCCCGGCCCGCGCGTCGCCGACGCCCGCGCCGCCGCCGTCAAGGCACCCCCGCCGGAGGCCGGCCTGGTCGCCAACTGGTCCCGCCCCCGCCCCGGCGTCAACGGCGCCGACCCCGCCGTACCGGCGTCCCCGGCCTCCCCCAAGTCCTCGGCTCCGCTCGGACAGGGGGGACCCCCATCCCCGGAGACGGCCTCCGGCTGGCGCCCCTGGCGCTTCCGCATGTCCAACGACGTCTGGGGCACCCCGTCCGTCGACGGCGACCTCGTCTACGTCACCTCCTTCGAGGTGCACGCCCTGGACGTGGCCACCGGCCGCCGCCGCTTCAAGACCCGCGACGTGGCCTGGTCGATGGCGGTCGCCGACGGCCGTATCCACGCCTCCGACGGCCCCACCCTGTTCGCCCTGGAGGCCCGCGAGGGCGCCGATCTGTGGCGGCTGTCCACCGAGGCCTGGGTGTACTCCCTGCACGCCGACCGGGGCACGGTCGTCACCGGCACCCGCGGCGGCGGCGTACAGGCCTGGGAGGCCTCCAACGGGCAGAAGCTCTGGGAGATCACCGGCTGCCAGACCGACTTCGAGTCCCCCGAGGCCGGACCCGCCGTCCACGACGGCACGGTCTACGTCTGGCAGGACGCCCGGCTGCGCGCCCTGGAGGCCCGCACCGGCGAGGAGCGCTGGTCGTACCCGATCGGCGACGCCGCGTCCTGCGGCGGGGTCCCGGTCCGGCTCACCCATGCGTCCGACGGCTACCTCTATGTCTCGGCCGGCTCCAGAGTCCTGGCCATCGAAGTGGCGAGCGGCATGGTGCGCTGGCACTTCGAGGCCCCCGCGGTCTTCCTCTGCGCGCCCACCTTCGTCCCCGGCCCCGCGGTCACCGGCGGCGGCATCTACCTCGCCGACTACCTCGGCACGGTCTACGCCCTCGACGCCACCGACGGCCGCGACCGCTGGCGCATCGCCACCGAGTCCCGCGCCTCCATCGAGCCGGTCCTGGTGGCCGCGGGCCATGTCCACGTCGGCAGCGGCAAGGGCCTGTACACGCTGGACGCGGTCACCGGCACGCCCAAGTGGCGCTTCCAGTCGGGCGGCGACATCGTGGGCGCCCCCGCGGTCGCCGAGGGCCGCATCCACTTCGGCTCCACCGACCACCTCCTCTACACCCTGAAGGCCGACGACGGCCGGCTGCGGTGGAAGCTGGCGACCGGCGGCGAGATCACCGGATCGCCCGTCGTGAAGGACGGGGTCGTGTACGCGTGCAGCAAGGACCGTTGTGTCTACGCCCTGGACGCGGAGAAGGGGACGGGCACCGCCCGCACGACGTAGTCCCCTGCTCGGTAGGGTGACGGCATGCGATCACGGGGGCGCACACTCAGGTTCACAGCGGTGTCGGCGTTGGTGGTTCTCGCGCTGACCGGCTTCACATCGGGACGCGGGCACGGACACGGGCACGGGCACGGGTACCACCATTCCGGGAGCGGCGGCGGAGGAGGCGGCTGCAGCAGCTCCAGCCAGGACCATGACGACACGTCGTCGTCCACGTCCGGCGGCGGGACGTACAAGGACGACGACGACTACGGCAGCTCGGGCGGCGGCTCCGGCTCCTACCGGGACTCGGATCCGTACGACGACCACGACAACTCGGACGACGACTACGGCAGCGGCAGCAGCACCAGTACCACCGCGCCGGCCCTGGACGACGCGACGGCGAAGCTGCTGAGCTGCGCGACGCCGAAGAAGCCGTACGCGACCGTCGAGGTCACCAACCCCAACGCCGACGAGGGCACGTTCGCCGTCACCATCACCTTCAGGGACGCCCGGGACGCCGAGATCATCTCCCGGGTGGAGGAGGTCGACGTGCCCGCGAACGACAAGGCGACCGCGCAGGTCGACATCCGCGGCTACGACGACCGTGCCGCCCGCGTCGACCACTGCGACCTGGAAGCGGCCGCACCGGCCGTCAGCTGACAGGCCCGCGCGTCACCGCGTCCGGAAACCGCCGGGCCGCCGGGCGGCGAACAGCTCCGCCTGCCGCTCGCCCGGCAGATTTCCCAGCGCGATCAGATGCGGCGCCTGCGCGAACCCACGTTCCCGGGCCGCCTCCTTGGCGGCCCACAGCGCCCGCACCGTGCCCTGCACGGCCTCGGCGGGATACCCGGCGATGACGGTCGCACACCGCACGGCGGCAGCCAACGCGCCGCCGGGCTCGGTGAGTTCGGAGACGAGCCCGATGGTATGCGCCCGTTCGGACCCGATCCGCTCGGCGTTGCCCATCAGCACCATCCGCGCGACTTCCCCGTACGGCATGCGCTGTGCCATCAGCACGGACTCGTACGCGCTGACCATGCCGTACGTCGTATGCGGATCGAAGAACGACGCACTGGTGTCGGCAACGACGAAGTCGGACTCCCCGAGCAGATAGAAGGCACCCCCGCAGGCCATCCCGCTCACGGCTGCGACGACGGGCTTCCACAGGTCGTTCGTCTTCGGCCCGATGGCGATCAGCGGATCGTCCTGCATGTACGGCGACGAGGGCTGCGGCACGACGGCGTCCCGGTCCAGCCCCGTACAGAAGGCCCGCTCCCCGGCACCGGTGAGCACGACGGCCCGCACGGCGTCGTCGAACCGCAACGCCCTCCACATGTCCCCGAGTTCGGCGGCCATGGCGAGGTCGATGGCATTGAGCCTCCGGGGCCGGTCGAGGGTGACGACGGCGACGCCGGTGTCCTTGTCGGTGGTGACCCGGAGGGCGCCGCTCATGGCCGCTCCAGGACCCACTGCGGAAGACCACTCCCGGGCTCGAAAACAACCTGCACCCGAGCCCCGACCCGAACCCGGCTCTCCGGCACGGAGTTGATGGACGCGCCCGCCCCACTGACGAGATTCCCGACGATCCGTATCCGGGGCAGCTCGTCGAGCTCGACGAGGATGACGTTGTAAGGCGCCAGCTCCGCGTAGCCAGCCAGCAGCGGCGGATGAGGACGGACGTACGACCAGATGCGCCCCCGCCCGCTCGTCGGCCGCCACTCGCAGGCGAAGGACCGGCAGTGCGGGCAGCAGGGCCGGGGTGGGAAGCGGGGCTCACCGCAGTCGGCGCACGCCTGGACGCGCAGCTCGCCCCGGGCGGCGTACTCCCAGAAGGGGGCGCCGTCGGCATCGGTGACGGGAGACAGCATGGGAGGTCAACTCCTCAGCAGGAGAGCGGACGTGGGAACTCCCTCGCCTGCCGTGACCAGGCAGGTGGAGGCGCCCGGGACCTGGGCGGTGCTGGTCCCGCGCAGTTGCTTCACACCTTCGTTGATGAGGTTGAAGCCATGGACGTACGCCTCGGAGAGCCCGCCTCCCCCCGTGTTGAGGGGCAGCCGCCCGCCGATCTCCAGGGCGCCCCCCTCGGTGAACGCCCCGCCCTCTCCCCGCCCGCAGAAGCCGTAGCCCTCCAGCGACAGCGGTATGAGCGGGGTGAACGCGTCGTATATCTGGGCGACGTCCACGTCCTCCGGGGTGAGGTCGGCGTGCTTCCACAGGTGGCGGGCGGCGGTCCAGGCGGGGCCGGTGAGGGGGTCGTCGTTCCAGTAGTTGACCATGCCGTGGTGCTGGGCGGGCAGCCCCTGGGCGGCGGAGTGGACGTACACGGGCGCCCGCCGGCAGTCCCGCGCCCGCTCGGCGGAGACGACCACGCACGCCAACGCCCCGTCCGTCTCCAGGCAGTTGTCGTAGAGACAGAGCGGCTCGCTGATCCAGCGGGCGGTCATGTACATCTCGCGGGTCAGGGGCCGCTCGTACATGATCGCGGCGGGGTTCTGGTTGGCGCGGTTGCGGCAGGCGAGGGCGACGTTGAAGAGATGGTCCCGGGTCGCGCCGTACTCGTGCATATAACGACGGGCGAGCATGGCGATCTCGTCGGCAGGCCTCAGAAGCCCGAAGGGCCGGGTCCACTGGGCGGGCGTGGGCAGTTGCACGGCGGTGTTGGTCCACGGCCGCGGCCCGCTCCCGCGCTTGCGCGAGCGCCAGGCGACGCCGACGGTGGCCTGACCGCTCGCGATGGCCGCCGCCAGATGCGCGACGGTGGCGCAGGAGCCCCCGCCCCCGTACCCGACCTTGCTGAAGAAGGTGAGCTCGCCCAGCCCGAGAGCCTTGGCGAGTTCGACCTCGTCCGTCTCCTCCATGGTGAAGGAGGCGAGCGCGTCGACCTCTCCGGGGTCGATCCCGGCGTCGTCGAGGGCGCCGAGGACAGCACGGCAGGCGAGGGTCCGCTCGTCCTCGGGAAGGCGCTTGGCGAAGGCCGTCTGCCCGATCCCGACGATGGCGGTGGCGTCCTTGATCCCAGCTGCTCCAGATCCTCTGGACCCTCTCGATCCCCCAGACCCTCCCGATCCTCCAGCCATGCTGCGCACACCTCCGGGGCGGTCACCGTCTGCTGACAGGGCGTCAGGCTACAGCTAATCTGACGGTCAGTCAGCTCTCGTGGGGAGGCCGGTTGTGCGCGGTGACGTGGAATGGGGCAGCATCCCTGGCCTGGTGCGGTCGGCTGCGGAGCAGCACGCGGACGCCGAGGCGGTGGTGGACGGCCGTACGAGGATCTCGTACGCGGAGTTGGGCGCGCGGGTGGAACGCGCGGCGGCGGCCTGCATCGCGAGCGGGCTGGAGGTGGGCGACCGGGTGGCCGTCTGGGCCCCCAACTCCCTCGACTGGATCGTCTCGGCACTCGGCGCGGTGTCGGCGGGCGCGGTCCTGGTCCCCCTCAACACCCGCTTCAAGGGCACGGAGGCGGCGGACGTACTGCGCCGCAGCGGAACCCGGCTCCTGTTCGTGACGGGAACGTTCCTGGGGACGTCGTACGTGGCGTCGCTGAGAGGGGCGGCGGGGGAGGAGGATGGAAATGGGGATGGGGCTGGGGATGGAGGTCTCGGTCCCCTGCCGGGGCTGCCGTCCCTGGAACAGGTGGTGGTCCTGTCGGACGACGCACCGGCCGACTTCCGGACGTGGAAGGACTTCTTGGCGGCGGGGGAGGGCGTGGGCGGGGCGGAGGTACGACGCCGGGCGGGCGAACTGGACGGCTCATCGCTCTCGGACATCATCTTCACGTCGGGTACGACGGGCCGCCCGAAGGGCGCGATGATCACGCATGCGCAGACGCTGCGGGCGTACGAGGTGTGGGCGGACCTGGCGGGTCTGATCCGGGGCGACCGCTACCTCATCGTGAACCCCTTCTTCCACACCTTCGGCTACAAGGCGGGCGTGATCGCGTGCCTGATGCGGGGCGCGACGATGATCCCGCAGCCGGTGTTCAACGTGGACACGGTGCTGGCGAACATCGCGGCGGAGCGGGTGTCGGTCCTGCCCGGCCCACCCACCCTGCACCAGTCCCTCCTGGACCACCCGGCCC
Organism: Streptomyces sp. NPDC025638; assembly: GCF_055558775.1. Lineage (NCBI taxonomy): Bacteria > Bacillati > Actinomycetota > Actinomycetes > Kitasatosporales > Streptomycetaceae > Streptomyces > Streptomyces sp. NPDC025638. The sequence continues at coordinate 238,700 of NZ_JBVHLX010000015.1, forward strand.
GGGACGCCCACGACCTGTCGGCGCTGCGCCTGGTGGTGACGGGCGCGGCGGTGGTCCCGCTGCGCCTGGTGGAACGCCTGCGCGGCGAACTGGGCGTGGACACGGTCCTGACGGCGTACGGCTTGTCCGAGGCGAGCGGCATCGTGACCATGTGCCGCCGAGGAGACGACCCGACGGTGATCGCGTCGACGTCGGGCAGGGCGATACCGGGAACGGAGGTGAAGGTCGTGGAGGCCGAGGGCACGGCGGTGCCTCCCGGCACCCCCGGGGAGGTCCTGGTCCGGGGCTTCAACGTCATGCGGGGCTACTACGAGGACGAGACGGCGACGGCGAAGACGATGACGCCGGACGGCTGGCTGCGCACGGGTGACGTGGGCGTCCTGGACGAGGCGGGGAACCTGCGCATCACGGACCGCATCAAGGACATGTTCATAGTCGGCGGCTTCAACGCGTACCCGGCGGAGATAGAGCAACTCCTTGGCTTGCACCCGGATGTGGCGGACGTGGCGGTGATCGGCGTCCCGGACCCCCGGCTGGGCGAGGTCGGCAAGGCGTTCGTGGTGCGCAGGGCGGGCGCCGTGCTCACCGCGGACGACCTGATCGCCTGGTCCCGCCGCGAGATGGCCAACTACAAGGTCCCGAGGATGGTGGAGTTCGTGAGCGAGCTGCCTCGGAACGCCGGGGGGAAGGTGGTGAAGGGGGAGTTGCGGGGGCGGTGAGGGGGCGAGGGGGCGGTAAGGGGGCTGGAAGGCGAGGGGGCTGGGGGCGAGGGGGCAAGCTGTCCGGCCGTTGCCCCGATGAGTGGCCGTGGGGCCGCCCGCTTCTTTGTCAGTGTCGTGCTTCCACGCCCCGAGTAAAGGGCGCTCCGCTGTCGCTCCGCGTCGCCTTCGGCGATGCCCCTGCGGGGCACCCTTGACTAGGGGCGTTCCAGCACGGGTTGGAAGCGAGCGGGCGGCCGGGGGGAAGTGGCCGGCTTGGGTGCGTCGGGCCCTTGGGTGGGCTGCGTTTGCGTCCGGGGTGACGGGGGCGCGGTCGCGCCTCGCCAGCACGCCGGGTTGGTTTAGCGGCGAGTGGCCGGTGGGGGGCGGGGTGCGCATCGGCTGGGTGGTGGCACGCCGGGGAGGCTTAGCGACTCGCGGCCGGTGGGGAGCGGGGAGCGGGGAGCGGGGCGCATCAGCCGGGTGGCGGCACACCGGGTTGGCTCAGGGGCTTGCGGCTGGTGATGGGACGGGCGCTCGGCGATGACGGTGCTGAGGAAATCCCTCTGGTCACATCAGCCCCACTGCTCACGCGGAGTGAGCCAGTTGGTGGATCTGGGCCAGTGGTGAGGGAGGGGAAGCCGGGTGGGCCTGGTGAGGAGCCGCCCAGAACGCCCAAGAGGGCCATCCCGCCCTCCCAAGCCCACCCCCGGCCCGCCAATCCCACACCCTGAGCCGCCACCACCCCACCCACTGGCCGCAAGCCGCTAAGCCCACCCGGCGTGCCGCCACCCGGCTCCCGCGCTCCACCGCCCACTGGCCGCAAGCCGCTAAGCCCACCCGGCGTGCCGCCACCCGGCTCCCGCGCTCCACCGCCCACTGGCCGCAAGCCGCTAAGCCCACTCGGCGTGCCGCCACCCGGCTCCCGCGCTCCACCGCCCACTGGCCGCAAGCCGCTAAGCCCACCCGGCGTGCCGCCACCCGGCTCCCGCGCTCCAC
>NZ_JBVHLX010000016.1:0-75079 GCF_055558775.1 Streptomyces sp. NPDC025638
TTCGGTCTTGCGTTTCCGACTCTATCAGATCTTTTCTCGACCCGATTTCCTCGGCGCTTTCCAGGTTCCCGCTCTCGCGTTTCCCTTTCCGGCGGATCCGACTTTATCAGAGATTCTGAGTCGGAATTTCCACCCGCTCCGGGACGACCTCCTGCGCGCACGCGGCGGCGGTGGGTTCCCGTTCAGGCGGAGCCGTAAACGTACTGGAGCGGGGCGCCCCGATGCAAATCGAGGCGCCCCGCTCCGGGTTCACGCGTACGAGGGGTCGTACGTGTGTCAGACCTCCACGACGACCGGCAGGATCATCGGCCTGCGCCGATAGGTGTCAGAGACCCACTTGCCCAGCGTGCGGCGGATGAGTTGCTGCAGCTGGTGGGGTTCCACGACGCCGTCCTGCGCCGACCGCTCCAGTACTTCGGTGATCTTCGGGATGACCTCTCCGAAGGCAGAATCGTCGATCCCGGAGCCGCGGGCGTGGACGTGCGGGCCGCCCGTGATCTTGCCGGTGGACGAGTCGACCACCACGAAGACCGAGATGATGCCCTCGTCGCCGAGGATCTTGCGGTCCTTGAGCGCCGGCTCGCCGACGTCGCCGACCGAGAGGCCGTCGACGTACACATAACCGGCCTGGATCTTGCCGGAGATCTTCGCCTTGCCCTCGACGAGGTCGACGACCACGCCGTCCTCGGCGATGACGATCCGGTCGTGCGGTACACCCGTCAGGGCGCCCAGCTCGGCGTTGGCCCGCAGGTGGCGCCATTCGCCGTGGACCGGCATCAGGTTCTTCGGGCGGCAGATGTTGTAGAAGTACAGCAGCTCGCCCGCGGAGGCATGGCCGGAAACGTGCACCTTGGCGTTGCCCTTGTGGACGACGTTCGCGCCCCAACGGGTCAGGCCGTTGATGACGCGGTAGACCGCGTTCTCGTTGCCGGGGATGAGGGACGAGGCCAGGATGACCGTGTCGCCCTCGACGATGCGGATCTGGTGGTCACGGTTGGCCATCCGGGACAGGGCCGCCATCGGCTCGCCCTGGGACCCCGTGCAGACCAGGACCACCTCGCTGTCCGGCAGGTCGTCCAGCGTCTTGACGTCGACCACCAGGCCCGGTGGGACCTTCAGATAGCCGAGGTCGCGGGCGATGCCCATGTTGCGGACCATCGAGCGGCCGACGAAGGCGACCCGGCGGCCGTACTCGTGTGCCGCGTCCAGGATCTGCTGGATGCGGTGGACGTGGCTGGCGAAACTCGCCACGATGATCCGCTTGCGGGCACCCGCGAAGACCTGGCGCAGGACGTTGGAGATGTCCCGCTCGTGCGGGGTGAAGCCGGGGACCTCGGCGTTCGTGGAGTCGCTGAGGAGGAGGTCGATGCCTTCCTCGCTCAGGCGCGCGAACGCGTGCAGGTCCGTCAGGCGGTTGTCCAACGGCAGCTGGTCCATCTTGAAGTCGCCCGTGTGCACCACCATGCCGGCGGGAGTGCGGATGGCCACGGCCAGGGCGTCCGGGATGGAGTGGTTGACCGCGACGAACTCGCAGTCGAAGGGGCCGACGCGCTCGCGGTTCCCTTCGGCCACCTCCAGGGTGTACGGGCGGATGCGGTGCTCCTGGAGCTTCGCCTCGATGAGTGCGAGGGTCAGCTTGGAGCCGATCAGCGGGATGTCCGGCTTCTCGCGGAGAAGGTACGGAACGCCGCCGATGTGGTCCTCGTGGCCATGGGTGAGGACGATGCCCTCGATGTCGTCGAGGCGGTCCCTGATGGACGAGAAGTCCGGCAGGATCAGGTCGATTCCGGGCTGCTCCTCCTCGGGGAAAAGCACTCCGCAGTCGACGATCAGCAGGCGGCCGCCGAACTCGAAGACCGTCATGTTGCGGCCGATCTCGCCGAGGCCACCGAGTGGGGTGACCCTCAGACCACCTTCGGGGAGCGGCGGGGGCGGGCCCAGTTCAGGATGCGGATGACTCAAAAGACTCTCCTCACCACGCACGCCACGTACCGGTAGGGCACGTGGCGCGCGTGACGTTCGTGCAGAAGCAGTTGTCGTTGTGGGGTGCAGGCACCGGTGTCCTGCCTATTCAGTTGTGAAGTCTGGTGTCAGAGCTGTACCCCGCCCGCGGCAAGATCGATCTTGAGCTGGGCAATCTCCTCGGTCGAGCACTCGACCATGGGCGCGCGCAGCGGCCCGGCGGGCAGGCCCTGGAGGGCGAGCGCGGCCTTCGTCGTCATGACGCCCTGGGTGCGGAACATGCCGGTGTAGACCGGGAGCAGCTTCTGGTGGATCTCGGTGGCCTTCTGTACGTCGCCGGAGGTGAAGGCCTCGACGAGGGCCCGCAGATCCGGAGTGACCACATGGCCGACGACCGAGACGAAGCCGACCGCGCCCACGGAGAGCAGCGGCAGGTTGAGCATGTCGTCGCCGGAGTACCAGGCCAGGCCGGACTGGGCGATGGCCCAGCTGGCGCGGCCGAGGTCGCCCTTGGCGTCCTTGTTGGCGACGATTCTCGGGTGCTCGGCGAGGCGGACGAGTGTCTCCGTGTTGATCGGGACGCCGCTGCGGCCTGGGATGTCGTACAGCATGACCGGCAGCTCGGCGGCGTCGGCGACGGCCGTGAAGTGCCGGTACAGGCCCTCCTGCGGGGGCTTGTTGTAGTACGGGGTGACGACCAGAAGGCCGTGCGCGCCCACGCGCTCGGCGGCGCGCGCCAGCTCGATGCTGTGGTGGGTGTCGTTGGTGCCGACGCCGGCCACGATGTGGGCCCGGTCGCCGACGGCCTCCAGTACGGCTCGTACGAGGTCCGATTTCTCCGCGTCGCTGGTGGTGGGAGACTCACCGGTGGTGCCGTTGATGATCAGGCCGTCGTTGCCTGCGTCCACCAGGTGGGTGGCGAGCCGCTGCGCGCCGTCGAGGTCAAGTGCGCCGTCCGCCGTGAAGGGCGTGACCATGGCGGTGAGGACCCGCCCGAAGGGGGTCTGCGGAGTGGAGGTCGGAGCCATGGGTAACACGCTACTCGCTGCTCAATGCGTGGTCTGCCCTTGGGGTGCGGGGAAAGTCATGACAAATGTGGAGCCCGGCACTGCCTGCTCGGGGGTTCAAGCAGTGCCGGGTCCGTTTGATCAGGCTAGATGAACTTCCACAAATGCCGCAATACGGACGCTTCGCCAGGCTGACCCGCACACGTGTACCGCGCTACGGCGCGACGCGGCCGTTGGCGTTGAAGGCGGCGTACGTCAGCGGCATGAGCTCGGCCCATGCGGCCTCCATCCTCTCGCCGACCATCTCGATCTCCCGCTGCGGGAAGGACGGCACCCTGGCCAGCTCGTGCTGGGTGCGCAGGCCTAGGAAGTGCATCAGCGAGCGGGCGTTGCAGGTGGCGTACATCGAGGAGAACAGGCCGACCGGGAGCACCGCGCGGGCCACCTCGCGGGCGACACCGGCGGCGAGCATCTCCTGGTACGCCTCGTACGCGTGGACGTACGAGTCCTCCATCACGCGGCCGACCAGCTCCTGCTGGGCCTGGGTGCCCTCCACGAAGACGTACTTGCCCGGGCGGCCCTCCTGGACCAGCTTGCGGGACTCGTCGGGGACGTAGAAGACCGGCTGGAGCTCGCGGTAGCGGCCGCTCTCCTCGTTGTACGACCAGCCCACTCGGTGCCGCATGAACTCGCGGAACACGAAGATCGGTGCGCTGATGAAGAACGTCATCGAGTTGTGCTCGAAGGGGCTGCCGTGCCGGTCCCGCATCAGATAGTTGATCAGGCCCTTGGAGCGCTCCGGGTCCTTCTTCAGCTCGTCCAGCGACTGCTCGCCGGCGGTGGAGACGCGGGCGGCCCACAGCACGTCGGAGTCGGCCGCGCTGTGCTTGACCAGCTCTACGGTGACGTCGCTCCGGAAGCTGGGCTTGAGGGCGTCGGCGGGGGTGTCGGTCACGGCTCGGAGGGTCCTTCCATCACTTCTCTCGGGCGGCGCCCACTCTACGGCCCGGCACTGACATCGGGGCGTTCGGTACCGGGGCGCGACATCTTCGGCGAACTTCGGAGAACTTCTGTGAATTCGGGGCAAGAGGGCACCTTTTGCGTCTCTCGCTCGTCTGTGTTGGTGAGACCCACTCGTTCGATCCCCGAAGGGAGACGCAGTCCGATGTTCCGTCGGCGCGAGCCCGTCCCGTTCGCCTTCCTCGCCGAAGCCGACACGTTCCGCAGCAATGTCGCTCCACCGCCCCGCCAGCGGTCCTCCGTCGGTCAGATGGCCGGGCGCTGGCTGCTGGGGCTCACGATCGTTGCCGGGCTCGTGGGCTCCGTGGTGCTCGGTTGGCCGGCGCTGTCCACCCCCTCCACCACGCAAACCCAGCAGTCCCAGGCGTCCCAGGGGCACTGACCCTTCCGGCCCCCCAAGGGTGGTGAGCGTGTACCCAGGCGGATAGCCTCACCGGGCACAGCCCATGCATGGAATGAGTGAGGACCAGCCGTGCCCCTGCCCTTCCTGACGGCCGACCACACCTTCGAGGCAGCCGACGACGTCGCCCTGCCGTACGACGACCGCACGCGCTGGCGGCGCCCCTACCGGCCCGGGCCGTGGCGGGTGGCCGTCGCGGCGCTGTGCCTTCTCCTCGCCTCGTATGTGCTGTTCGCGGCGGTCCTCATCGCCCTGACCGGCTCGTCCTCCTCCGCCGCGGTGATCCTCTGCATCGCGCTGGCCATCATCGTCAGCGCGCTGCGGCTGCTGCGCATGGGCGTGTGGGTGAGCGCGCGCGGGGTACGCCAGGTGGCCTTCCTCGTGACGCGTACGGTGCCCTGGAAGCGGGTGGTCTCGGTGCGCACGGTGCAACAGCCGGTGCGCTGGCTGGGCCTTCCCCGCACGGTGCAGGGCCAGGCGCTGACCTTCGTACGGATGGACCGCCCCGCCGAGGACACGCCCCCGCTGCTGACCACACACGGCCTCGACTTCCTGAGCCGCTCCTCGGCCTTCGACAGGGCAGCGGACGCGGTGGAGGCATGGGCGGCGGAGTGCCGCTGACGGGGGCTGCCGCCCGGGGCGACGCGAAGGACCGGTCCGCTGCAGCGCGGGCCGGCGTCTGCTTCGTGCAGGTGCGCCGAGAGTCCGCTGAAGGCGTGGATGACGCAATACGGCGAGGCTGCCACCCGGGACGACGCGAAGGGACCGGTCCGCGGTGATGCGGGACGCCCTCTCGCGCAGGCGCGGCCGAGGCCCCGCTGAAGGCGCGGATGTCGGAATGCGGCGGGGCTAACGCCCCAGGCAACGCGCGAAAGACCGGTCCGCGATAGTTCGGGCCAACCCCTTCCTCGTACACACGTGCGGATAAAGGTCCGCTCCGGTACGTCCACGGCCAAGGCCGATTGAAGACATGGGCGGCTGAGGACCGACGGAGACGCCAGAAGCAAGGCGAAAGGGCCCCGCGGTGATGCGGGCAGACCGTCCTGCTGCACCCGGGCCAAGGCCCGCCGAAAGCATGCGCGGCACAGTGCCGACCACTTGCCACCCGGGGCAACGCGAGGGGGCTGGCCTCTCCTTCGTGCAGGCGGGGCCGAGGGGAGTCCGCGGTGATGCGGGCCGACCCCTCCTGCGTACACGTGCGGACGGGGGTCCGCTCCGGTGTGGCCACGGTCAAGGCCCATTGAAAGCATCCGCGGCTCGGTGTCGGCCGGGCTGGCGGCGGAGGCAAGGTGAGGGGGCCCGTCCGTGGTAGCGCAGGCCGGCCCCCTGATGCGTACGTGTACGCCTCCCTGTCAGGGCTGGGCCGGCTTGGCTGCGTGGAGGGTGATGGCTCGTTGCATTGCCTTGCGGGCTCGGGGGGTGTCGCGGGCGTCGTGGTAGGCGACGGCCAGGCGGAACCAGCTGCGCCAGTCGTCGGGGGACGCCTCCGTCTCGGCCTTGCGCTTGGCGAAGACCTCGTCGGCCGAGTCACGGTCGATGCGGCCGCCGGGGGTGCGTTTGAGTTCGTCGACGGGGAGGCCGCCCTCCGCGTCGAGCTCGGCGGCAAGCCTGTTGGCGTTGCGGACGAACTGGGTGTTCTTCCACAGGAACCACAGACCGATCACCGGCAGGATCAGCACCGCGACCCCGAAGGTGACGGTGATGAGCGTGCCGGACTGGATGAGCATGACGCCGCGGCTGCCGACCAGGACGAAGTAGAAGACCAGGACGGCGGCCGTCACGGCATAGGAGATCTTCGCGCGCATGTGCTGAGGTCCTCGAATCAGCCCAGGTCCAGGAAGTGCTCCAGGCCGAACGTCAGGCCCGGGGTCGACACCACGCGGCGGGCGCCGAGCAGGATGCCCGGCATGAAGCTGCTGTGGTGCAGGGAGTCGTGGCGGACGGTGAGGGTCTCGCCCTCGCCGCCCAGCAGGACCTCCTGGTGGGCCAGCAGGCCGCGCAGACGGACCGCGTGCACCGGGATGCCGTCGACGTCGGCGCCGCGGGCGCCCTCCAGGGCCGTCACGGTCGCGTCCGGCGCCGGGGCCGTGCCGGCGGCGCGGCGGGCCTCGGCGATGAGCTGGGCGGTGCGCGTGGCGGTGCCGGACGGGGCGTCGACCTTGTTCGGGTGGTGGAGTTCGACGACCTCCACCGACTCGAAGTACGGTGCCGCGATCTGCGCGAACTTCATGGTCAGGACGGCCCCGATGGAGAAGTTCGGCGCGATCAGCACGCCGACCTCCGGAGACTGGGCGAGCCAGCCCCTGAGCTGCGCCAGGCGCTCGTCGGTCCAGCCGGTCGTGCCGACGACCGCGTGGATGCCGTGGCGCACGCAGAAGTCGAGGTTGCCCATCACCGAGGCGGGGGTGGTCAGTTCGACCACGACCTGGGCACCGGTCTCCGCCAGGGTCTCCAGCTTGTCGCCCCGGCCGAGGGCGGCAACCAGCTCCATGTCCTCGGCGGCCTCGACGGCCCGTACCGCCTCGGAACCGATCCGGCCCTTGGCACCGAGGACCGCCACGCGCAGCTTGCTCATCTTCTTGCTTCCTAACCGGAGAAGTTCGGCCGGGGGTGTTCACCCGGAGGGTTTCAGGCGACGGCGTCGTGCAGCCGGGAGGCCTGCTTGTCCTTGAGCGGGCCGATGACCGACAGCGACGGGCGCTGTCCCAGGATGTCGCGGGCGACCTCGCGGACCTCGTCCGGGGTCACGGCCGCTATCCGGGTCAGCATGTCGTCGACGGACATCTGCTCGCCCCAGCACAGTTCGCTCTTGCCGATACGGTTCATCAGCGCGCCGGTGTCCTCAAGCCCCAGGACGGTCGAGCCCTGCAACTGCCCTATGGCGCGGCCGATCTCGTCGTCCGACAGACCGTTCCCGGCGACGTGGTCGAGCTCGTCGCGGCAGATCTTCAGCACGTCGTGGACCTGCGAGGGACGACAGCCCGCGTACACGCCGAAAAGGCCGCAGTCGGCGAAGCCCGAGGTGTACGAGTACACGCTGTAGGCCAGACCGCGCTTCTCCCGGACCTCCTGGAAGAGACGGGAGGACATACCGCCGCCGAGGGCCGTGTTCAGCACGCCGAGCGCCCAGCGGCGGTCGTCCGTGCGGGCCAGGCCGGGCATGCCGAGGACGACGTGCGCCTGCTCGGTCTTGCGGCCGAGGAGCTCGACGCGGCCCGCGGTGCGGATGCTGCGCCGGCCGTTGCGGGGCGCGACGGGCTCGGCCGCGGTGGTCTTGAAGGCGCCCGCCCTGTCGAAGGCGGCACGGACCTGTCGTACGACCTTGTTGTGGTCGATGTTGCCCGCGGCCGCGACCACCAGGTGGGTGGGGTCGTAGTGCTTCTTGTAGAAGCGGCGGATGCGGTCGGCGGTCAGGGCGTTGACCGTGTCGACCGTGCCGAGGACCGGGCGGCCGAGGGCGTTGTCGCCGAACATCGTGTGCGCGAACAGGTCGTGCACACAGTCGCCCGGGTCGTCCTCGGTCATCGCGATCTCCTCGAGGATCGCGCCGCGCTCGACGTTGACGTCCTCTTCGAGGATCAGCGAGCCGGTGAGCATGTCGCAGACGACGTCGATGGCGAGCGGCAGGTCGGTGTCGAGCACGCGCGCGTAGTAGCACGTGTACTCCTTCGCCGTGAACGCGTTCATCTCGCCGCCGACCGCGTCGATGGCGGAGGAGATGTCCAGCGCCGACCTGCGGCCGGTGCCCTTGAAGAGCAGGTGCTCCAGATAGTGCGTGGCGCCGTTCAGCGCGGGCGTCTCGTCGCGGGAGCCGACGTGCGCCCAGATGCCGAAGGTCGCCGAGCGCACGGAGGGCAGGGTCTCCGTGACGATGCGCAGGCCGCCGGGGAGGGTGGTCTTACGGACCGTACCGATCCCTCCGGTGCCCTTGATCAGGGTTTGGGTACGGGCGACGGCCCGCGCCTCCGAAGAGGTGCGGGCCGTCGCCTTGGAGCTACTCGACGTCACTTGTCGGTGTCGTCCTTCTTGTCCTCGCCGCCCGCGGCGGAGCCGCTGTCGGCTGCGGATTCCTCGCCCTCGATCACGGGGATCAGGGAGAGCTTGCCGCGGGAGTCGATCTCGGCGATCTCGACCTGGACCTTCTGGCCCACGCCGACGACGTCCTCGACGTTCTCCACGCGCTTGCCGCCGGCCAGCTTGCGGATCTGCGAGATGTGCAGCAGACCGTCCTTGCCGGGCAGCAGGGAGACGAACGCACCGAAGGTGGTCGTCTTCACTACCGTACCGAGGTAGCGCTCGCCGACCTCGGGCATCGTCGGGTTGGCGATGCTGTTGATCGTGGCGCGCGCGGCCTCGGCGGACGGGCCGTCGGCGGCACCGATGTAGATCGTGCCGTCGTCCTCGATGGTGATGTCGGCGCCGGTGTCCTCCTGGATCTGGTTGATCATCTTGCCCTTGGGGCCGATGACCTCACCGATCTTGTCGACCGGGATCTTGACGGTGATGATCCGCGGGGCGTGCGGGGACATCTCGTCGGGCCGGTCGATGGCCTCCATCATCACGTCGAGGATGTGGAGACGGGCGTCGCGGGCCTGCTTGAGGGCCGCGGCCAGGACGGAGGCCGGGATGCCGTCCAGCTTGGTGTCGAGCTGGAGGGCGGTCACGAACTCCTTGGTGCCGGCGACCTTGAAGTCCATGTCACCGAAGGCGTCCTCCGCACCGAGGATGTCGGTGAGGGTGACGTAGTGCGTCTCGCCCTCGATCTCCTGGGAGATCAGACCCATGGCGATACCGGCGACCGGGGCCTTCAGCGGCACACCGGCGTTCAGCAGCGACATGGTGGAGGCGCAGACCGAGCCCATGGACGTCGAGCCGTTGGAGCTCAGCGCCTCGGAGACCTGGCGGATCGCGTACGGGAACTCCTCGCGCGTCGGCAGCACCGGCACCAGCGCGCGCTCGGCGAGGGCACCGTGGCCGATCTCGCGGCGCTTCGGGGAGCCGACGCGGCCGGTCTCACCGGTGGAGTACGGCGGGAAGTTGTAGTTGTGCATGTAGCGCTTGCGGGTCACCGGGGAAAGGGTGTCCAGCTGCTGCTCCATGCGGAGCATGTTCAGGGTGGTGACGCCCAGGATCTGGGTCTCGCCACGCTCGAACACCGCGGAACCGTGCACCCGCGGGAGGGCCTCGACCTCGGCGGCGAGCGTACGGATGTCCGTCACGCCACGGCCGTCGATGCGCTTCTTCTCCTTGATCACGCGCTCGCGGACCAGCTGCTTGGTGAGCGAGCGGTACGCGGCGGAGATCTCCTTCTCGCGGCCCTCGAACTCCGGCAGGAGCTTCTCGGCGGCGAGCACCTTGACGCGGTCCAGCTCGGACTCGCGCTCCTGCTTGCCCGCGATGGTCAGCGCGGAGGCGAGCTCCGGGCGGACGGCGGCGGAGAGCGCCTCCAGGATGTCGTCCTGGTAGTCGAGGAAGATCGGGAACTCGGCGGTCGGCTTGGCGGCCTTCGAGGCGAGGTCGGCCTGGGCCTTGCACAGGACCTTGATGAAGGGCTTGGCGGCCTCGAGGCCGGCGGCGACGACCTCTTCGGTCGGCGCCTCGGAGCCGCCCGCGACCAGCTGGATGGTCTTGTCGGTGGCCTCGGCCTCGACCATCATGATCGCGACGTCGCCGTCCTCCAGGACGCGACCGGCGACCACCATGTCGAAGACGGCGTCCTCGAGCTCGGTGTGCGTCGGGAACGCGACCCACTGGCCACGGATCAGCGCGACGCGGACGCCGCCGATCGGGCCGGAGAAGGGCAGACCGGCCAGCTGCGTGGACGCGGACGCGGCGTTGATCGCCACGACGTCGTACAGGTGGTCGGGGTTGAGGGCCATGATCGTCGCGACGACCTGGATCTCGTTGCGCAGGCCCTTCTTGAAGGACGGGCGCAGCGGGCGGTCGATCAGACGGCAGGTGAGGATCGCGTCCTCGGAGGGACGGCCCTCACGGCGGAAGAAGCTGCCGGGGATCTTGCCGGCGGCGTACATCCGCTCCTCGACGTCCACCGTCAGGGGGAAGAAGTCGAGCTGGTCCTTGGGGTTCTTGGATGCGGTGGTGGCCGACAGCACCATGGTGTCGTCGTCCAGGTACGCAACGGCGGAGCCGGCGGCCTGCTTGGCCAGGCGGCCCGTCTCGAAGCGGATGGTACGGGTGCCGAAGGCGCCATTGTCGATGACGGCCTCGGCGTAGTGGGTCTCGTTCTCCACTAGCGTTTTCTCCTCGTCTTCGTCCCTGGCTGCCCGTATGGCAGGGGGACGGTTGCGGAGAAGCGCTCCGTGCGGTGCGGGCCGGTCTTCGATCGAAGCACCCGGGGTTCGCTTCCCCCCGGGGGCCACTACCGAGGACCGGCGGCGGCTAGGTGCGCCTCTCCTCTTCTTGTTGTGCTGTGTCGTCCGTAATGCGTTGTGCTACCACACTACAAAGCGTGAGTGACACTCCGCACGTTTCCGCACGTACGGCAAAGGGAGCGGTCCCGAGTCGTATCGGGAACCGCTCCCTTCACGGCGTCTTACTTGGCGCCCGCGGCACCGCGGCGGATGCCGAGGCGGTCGACCAGCGTACGGAAGCGCTGGATGTCCTTCTTGGCCAGGTACTGCAGCAGCCGACGGCGCTGACCGACCAGGATGAGCAGACCACGGCGGGAGTGGTGGTCGTGCTTGTGGGTCTTGAGGTGCTCCGTCAGGTCGGAGATCCGACGCGAGAGCATGGCGACCTGGACCTCAGGGGAGCCGGTGTCACCCTCCTTGGTACCGAACTCGCCGATGATCTGCTTCTTCGTAGCGGCGTCGAGCGACACGCGTACTCCTCATAGTCTGTGAGTGGCCGACCGAGCGCCCCCGGTCTTCTGCTCGGGGGAACTTCCATCACTCGGAAGGCGGGGATCCGCTGCGCGCGGCCTCCAGGGCTTGCAGGGGGTTCCTGCGGGGCTCCGGGGGTGCGTACACATACGGCCGTCACTCAGGGTACCAGCCCGGACGGATGGCCCTGCCCCCGGCTCAGCCCACGCTCTTGATGCCGACCGCCACGGTGGCGATCTCGCCCATCTCGCCCTTGTTCTCCGGTCCGTCGACGCTCGTCACGGAGAAGTAGGCCCGGCCGTGCTCGTACAGGACATCGCCCGTTGTCGGATCGCGGAAGGGCGGCAGATCCACGTCGGGGCTCTCCGCGAAGAGCAGGAGGAGTTTCTCCCGTCCCGTGGCCGGGTCGATGGCGACGAAGACGCTGGGCGAATAGCCACCGCTCTCGCGGTAGGCGATCAGTTTGCCGCCGCTCATTCTTATGGGGTACATCTGCCCGCCCGACGGGGAGTCGAACTTGAGCTCGCTCTTTCCAGTGGCCAGGTCGAAGGCGACGATGTCCTCGTCCGTGGCGATGTAGACCTGCCGCTCCCCCACGACGATCGCATGGCAGCTGTCGACCTCGGGGCTGAAGGTCTTGTAGCAGTCGACGATCTGGTGCTGCCGGATCAACGGGATCCTCGCGCGGGCGTGGCCCCCGTCGTCGAGGGAGATCAGGTCGGTGACGAGGTCGTCACCCGCCGCGACGGCGATGACGGCCGGCGACGAGGAGACCAGGTAGACGTCCTTGACGCCGCGGGCCACTCTGTACGTCCACTGGGTACGGCCACTGCGGGGGTCGATGCGTTGCACCTGGTACGTGGGTGCGGCCGAGTCACCGCAGCTGAGGAGCGCTAGCAGGTGCCGCCCCCCGGCGAAGCCCTCGTCCGCGCAGGCCGAGGGGGTGGTGTCGGCCCACAGCCGCCGCCCGCTGGTCATGTCGTAGGCGGCCGAGCCCTCGCTCCAGGCGAGGGCGACGGCGCCATCGGTCATGGTCACGGTGACGCCGGTGGGCGGATTCTCCCCGGGCAGCTTGGCCTGCCAGAGCTTCCTGCCCTTGTTGAGATCGACGAGAGCGAGGCCGTCGCAGAGCCGTGTCAGGGTGACATCGGGGGATGCCGCGGGCTCAGCGGCCTCCGTGGAGAAGGCCACGGCCGTCCAGCCCGCCACGCTGACGTGGCGTGTCGTAGCGCAGAGGGGGCCGGGAAAGGTCAGCTTCCATGTCCTGCCCTTGACGTCCTTCTCCTTCTCCTTCTCCTTCTCCTTGGCAACGTCCATGGCTACGCCCTGTATGTGGTTCCCGAAGCCCTTCGCGAATGCCTTGTCCGTGGCCCAAGTGCCCGGTGCCCCGACCTTCTTCCCCACCTCCTTGATCTGCTCGGTGTACTCGAACGCCACCTTGCCCTCGACCGACTTCGGGGGAGCCTCCACGGTCTCCCTGATGTCGTCGGGATCCTGTCGGGCAGCCGCCCGACGCTCACCGGCCGATGTCCCGCCACCGCCCTCGGCGAAACCCCAGACCGCCAGACACGCGGCCGCGACCACCGCGGCCGTCACACCCATGACGAAGTGTCTGCCGCGTCTTCTACGCCGGTCGCTCTCCAGTGCGGACTGCGTGTACGGGGACGGCGGGGGGCCGAAACTCACGGGTGAAAACCTTTCTACCGGAAGGCCGACGCCCGTGACGATGTTGTCACCCTTCGCAAACGGGCGCACATCGGTGAACGTCTGACCTGGGACAACATTGGCAAGTAGGGTGACTGCGCAGCTCGTTGAGACAGCAGGAAGGACCTGGTCGCCATGACCGATGCCGAGGACAGGGAACTCAAGGCACGCAAGGAGCGGGAACGGGACGAGCTGTACGCGCTCGACATCTCGGACGTCGAATGGCACTGCGCACCAGGCACGGAGGAGCACGAAGAGCGGGTCGAGATCGCGTACCTGCCCGAAGGTGCCGTGGCCATGCGGTCGTCCCTCGACCCGGACACCGTGCTGCGGTACACGGAGGCCGAGTGGCGGGCGTTCGTGCTGGGAGCGCGGGACGGGGAGTTCGACTTGGAGCCGACGGAGCACAACGGAGGGCTCACCACGCAGTGACCGGAAACGGGCGGCACGCGCGTGTGCCGCCCGTCCACGCATCCCTCCGGCTCAGCCGGCGCTCCCGATGCCGAGGGCCGACAGTACTGGGTACTTCGGATGCTTGGGGTCTGCGGACAGCTCCTGCTTGGCGAAGAAGACCCGGCCCTGCTCCACGACGATGTCCGACTGCTCGGGATCGCCCAGCATGTGGTTGTCGCCGCCCGAGAGGTTGAAGACGAGAAGGGGCGTCTCCCTGCCAGTGCGCGGGTTCCACCTCACGACGGCGTCGGGTTCGATGTCGCTGAACGAACGCCGGTACACCAGCAGGTCGTCACCGCCCATCCGCAGGGGGAAGACCGGTGACTGCGGACGCCCGTCGATCTTCCGTTCGGTCTTGCCGGTCTTGACGTCGAAGGCGACGATCCAGTTCTCCGGTTGGTCGATCTCGGTCTGGTCCTTGCTCGTGACGAAAACCTGGCTCCGGCCGACGACCATGCCGGGACACTTCTCGACGACGCCGAAGAAGCCC
This sequence comes from Streptomyces sp. NPDC025638, assembly GCF_055558775.1. Taxonomy (NCBI): domain Bacteria; kingdom Bacillati; phylum Actinomycetota; class Actinomycetes; order Kitasatosporales; family Streptomycetaceae; genus Streptomyces; species Streptomyces sp. NPDC025638. Next base: position 13,879 of record NZ_JBVHLX010000016.1, read on the forward strand.
ATCCCGTCACCGCACTTGGGGTCGTACGCTCCGCTCCCCATGGAGATCGTGGCGAGGTGCCTGCCCTTGCCGTCGAGCGTGATCAGGTCGGTGACCGAGGTGTCCCCGGCCGCGACGGCCAGCACCGGTGGGTCGGACGACGGCAGGTAGACGGCCTCGACTCCGGCAGCCGGCGTGTATGTCCACTGCGCCTTGCCCGTGCGTGGGTCGAGCTTCTCGACCCGGTAGGTGGTGTCGGGCGCGTCTCCACAGCGTTCCAGAGCAAGCAGCGCCCTCCCTCCGGCGAAACCCCGGTCCTCGCACTTGGAGCGGGTTGCGCTGTTCCAGAGTTCCTTGCCGTTCTTCATGTCGTACGCCACTGAGCCCTCGCCCCAGGCGACGGCGACCACGCCCTTGGTCAGGGTCAGATTGGTGTTGGTGACAAAGGCCGAGTTCGCCGAGGGCATCGAGGACTGCCACAGCTTCTTGCCGTTGTTCAGGTCGACGAACACCACCTCGTCGCAGATGCCCGCGCCGTCGGTGCCCTTGCGCTTGGCGGGCTGCACCACGACAGCCGTGCGGCCGTCGACCGTGACGTGGCTGCTGGTGGCACAGATGTGCCCGTCCAGCTTGAGGGTCCAGGCTGTCTCGTCGTAGTGCGGCTCGACCTTGATGCCGACAATCCTGTCGGCCACACCCTTGGCGAGGATCTTGCCCGTTGCCCAGGTGCCGGGAGCGTAGCGCGGGTGCGACTCGGTGACCCCCGCCAGTCCCTCCTCGTTGTGGTCGACCACCACCTGTCCCTCGGGCGTGGTCGGGATCTTCTCGGTCGTCTCCCTGACCTCGTCCGCGGCGGGAGCGGCCGCCTCCTGCTGGGTGTCGGACGGTTCGCCGTCGTCGGCGCGCGTCAGGAGCCAGCCGCCCACACCCAGGGCGACAGCGAGTACGGCCGCCGCGATGCCGAACAGACGCCTTCGATACCTCTTCCGCTTGTCGTGCGCCGTCAGTGTGGACTGCGTGAAGACGGAAGGAGGCGGGCCGAAGCTCACGCTGAAAGATCCCTTTCTCGACTGTCGAGGTTGCATCGCCACGTGTGCGGGCCGTACCGACGGGGCCGGCCGGGGGTCACTCGCTGGTCATCGCCCGAGCGGTGGCGTACACGTGGAACACCGCGAGCGCCAGAGGTACCAGCGTCAGGAGCACGGAGCCCTCGATGATCTCCAGGGATCGGCCCCAGAAGGGGCTGAGACCGCGGCGCGGGACGATGAGGCCGAGCGCGGCGACGAGGGCTGCCGCTGCCGACGAGTCCCACGGCACGCGTCAGTTCGCCGCTCCACAGGGGGCGATGCCGGGGTACCGCCGAGGCGACCGCCTCCGAGACGTCGTCGAAGACCGCGGGCGGAAGTGACTCCGAGAAGGGGCGCAGGGTGAGGAGTGCGCCGTCGAGAATCCGCTGCGCGGTGAAGGAAGGCGAGCTGTCGAGAACGGTGCCGTCCCGGCGTACGAGGTGGTGGCCGACCGGAGCGCCTTCGGCAGGGCGCTGGCAGGAGAGCCGGAGGATCTCCGGGTAGATGTCGGCGACCGGGATGTCGTCGGGCAACGCAACGTCGATCCGGCTGTCGGGCGCGACGTTCCTGACGCGGCAGAAACCGAGCCCCGACCCCGTCCCGACGCCGGGCACAGCTGTCCCCGTGGCCGTCGTGCTCACCTTGTACTCCCCCTCAGTCATGGTCCTGCGTCCGTGATGTGAGAATCCTGCGCCTCTCCCCCGGCTGGGCTCGAGCGGACGACACACAGGGCGCCGCCGGGCCCCACCAGGAGTGGCATGCGCTGACACCTCGCACGGAATACCCCGGTTTGCGGGGCCTCGTTCGCGTGTGCTCAAGCGAACACCCGGCACCCTACCGCCACCCGGTCATTCGTGGAGTCAGAAGGATCACGCGGCAGCCTGCGTCCGCCTGTAAACGGGGGGCGGACCTCATTCGTGCGGCCCGACAAGGGAATTGGGGCGCAGTGAGTCACATCGTCGTGCAGCGCCCGCCTCGGGCGCTGCCGTCCGAAGTGCCCACGGAAGAGGTCGCGCTTCAGTCGCCCCCGGAACTTCAGCGGGGGCAGCACGAGAGCGTGCTCATGCAGTTGCTGCCGACGATCGGCATGGGCAGGAATCCGTTGGCCGGGCTCGCCGAGTTGCTTGCCGTTCGCCCGCGACGTCGGCGTGCGGTTCATCATCGCGCGGCCGACGGCTGGTGCGGGGCGGGCCTCATTCGAGGCCTTCATGCAACGGCTCAACTCGGCGCACAGGGAGTGGTCCTGGCCGGTGACCCGAGCGAGGGTGATCTGCTGGGCGAAGTGCGACCACGGCCGATGCCCGCCGGGCGGGGCGTCTTCGTCTCCCGCCGTAAGGACAATGCGCTGGTGCAGACAGGTCTGGTATCCGTTGACCGCGGAGGAGAAAGTGGGGCACGCCCACGAAGCCCTGCGCCGGCGGTCTGGTCGGCAACCTGTCCGAACCCACCCTGAATGGATCACGTCATGGCGAAAGTCCGCCTGTCCGCAGCAGCTTGGGGCCTCTCAGCCGTTGCCGTAGGCACGCTGATCGTCGGAAGGGCAGCACGAGCTGCCACTCCGCCACAAGATCCGCCTTCTCCGCACCCACGGGATTGCGCACGCGGAACGGCACGTCCCCCTCGTTGAGAGCGAGCAGGGCGGCACGGAGCTCCTGGACGGGGCGCGGAACAACTCCGCTCTCGGGGTACTTCGTGCCGGTCCGCCAGTCCCGGTAACGACTCCAACTGTCCCGAAGCCGGCCCATCGCTATTCGTCCGTCCCGCGGTCCGGACGAACGGTGCGGACGAAGTCCTGGAAATCCCCCAGAACGGCGTCGTGCTGCGCTGCGGTGGCAGTCAGAGCCAGCCTGATCATCGCACGCCTGTGCGGGTCCTGAACGTCCGCCAGGGAAAGATACACCGGTCGGTCACAGCCACCGCCTCGGCGACCTCGCGTAGGCGCCTCACCGACGCGTCAACCAGATCGGCCAGCGTCACCCCCTCCGACGGGAGTCCGCCGTCGATGGTGATGTTGGCAGCCAACCCGGCGTCCGGCTGCGGATGCATTGCCGCAAAGGCTACTCCGGGGTCGCCGATCCCGTCAGGACGGGCCGAGAACCACCCGTCGGGCAACCGGAACTCGATCGGCACCGGCAGTGTCGTGGGCATCGCATGCCCCCTTCCATGCTGAAGTAGATCAGAACAAGCCGCCGGCGATGTTCTTTTGACAGAGCCCGCGAAATCACCGACTGCGTCAGCCGCTCCCTCAACAGCCTTGCCGAACTTGTGCGTATCGACGGTGATCTCAACTCCGCGACATCCGCAGACACACGACGTACTGGATCCGCCGGTGGCCCCAACTGGGCGGCGGCAGAGAGGCGTCGCTGCCCCAGCTCGTCGCCCAGGTCACGGCCGTACCCGCGCTGGCCACCACCTTCAGCCTCACCCTCGCGCGCGGGGAGCGTCAGGAGGTGTCGCTGTGCGGGCACCTGCGGGTGACCGGACGCAGTGATGACGAACTGGTCGCGGCCCGGCGCGTGTTGGAGGGTGCGGCCCCTGTCGCGGCGGCGCGCAACGCGAGCACCTGAGCCGTCCACAGCCCGCCGATCAGCACGACGTCGTACAGCGTGGGCCGGTTGAGCCCCAGCACGGCGGGCTGCCCCTCCGTGTCCACCCCGGCGTCACCTATCGGCAGCGCAAGCGCGTCCAGCAACCCGCCCCAGGGCGCGTCCGCCGGTACCCCCGTCCTGGTGGTACGGGATTGCGGCATGCGGCCTCCGCGCGGGCGGGTCGCGTCCGGTCCATGGCAGTCGGTGGTGACGCTGCTGCCGTACCTCAGTCCGGTCGCGCCCCGGCTGCTGAAGCAGGCGCGGCTCGCCGGCATCCAGCGGGTCTCCCCGGACGAGGCCATGGAACTGGGGCGCACCATGGGGCTGGCCCGGACCGAGGTGGAATCCCTGCCCGCGCTCCCCGACGGCGTCACGCTGTGGTGCACCGACCGGGACCGGCAGTACGTGATGACGCAGCCCACCGAGGCCGAGATCGGACTGTTGGGTACGCCACGGCGGATGGACTGACCGGATGGCCTGAACTGGCCAGTCTTGCCCGTTATGTTCGCCAATTGTGCGCCAATAGGAAGGCTGCGTACGGTTCTTCCGGGCAAGGTGTGCGGTGATGGGCGGGTGCTGACAGGTGGACGGGCCTGCCGAGGTGGGGCGTGCGGTGATTAGGCTGGGACCGGGCGCGATGCCAGAACCCGTGGACCGGGCGTCGGCGGCCCAGGGGGAGAGCCGGTGGATCGGACTACCTCGAACGACTTCGGACGACTGAGAACGACACGAACATGGTCGGCCCGGCACGGCATGAGGGTGCTCGACCACACCAGGAGGAACTGTGAGCAGCGATCGGGACGGGATCCGCGGGGGCTGGGCCACACCCGGCGATGACCAGCCCGACGCCGAGTCCGCCATCGAGACGACGGGCGAGTTCACCATCGACTACGCACCGCCCGCCTGGTACACGCAGAACGCGTCGCCCGGGGCGTCGGGAGCCTCGGGGGATTCGGGGAGTTCGGGGAATTCGGACGCGGGTGCGGGGGCCGACGGGGTTTCCGGAGCGCCGGCCCGGCCCACGGGGGCGGGCGGGCCGGGGGGTTCGCCGTTCCCGGCGGGCGCTCCGCTTCCGGGGCTGACCCCTCCCCCGCACGCGACTCAGGCGGCCGGGGCTCCGGCACCCGGTGCGCCGTTCAGTCCGCCTCCGCCCGCGCCCGCACCCGGTGCGCCGTTCGCTCCGCCCGCTCCGGCGGCTCCTGCGCCGGGGGCGCCTTTCACGCCACCGGTGCCTCCGGCTCCGGGCCCCGGCGCGCCGTTCACGCCTGCCGCGCCGCCCGCACCGGCCGCGCCACAGGGCGGGAGCCCCGTCGCCGTGCCCAGGCTGCCGGTGGGGAGCGGGTTCGAGCCGCAGCAGCCGCAGCAGCCGCAGGCGGAGCCACCGGCGCAGCGGCCCGCGGAGCCCGCGTCGCCGACGGCCGTTCCGAACATTCCGGCGGGTGGGTATCAGGCTCAGTGGGCCCCTTCCACGCCCGCGGCACCTCCAGCTCCGCCCGCCGCTCCGGTTTCGCCTGCCGCTCCTGTCGCGGATGAGCAGGAGTCCGGCAGTGGTGACCTGGAGAGCGGCGCGACCATGCGGTTCTCCGCCGTTGCGCTGAAGCGCGAGATCGCCGAGGTCGCGGAGCGGAAGGCCGCGGCCGAGGCCGCCGTCGAGCCCGAGGAGCCCGAGGAGCCCGAGGAGGGTGCGGGTGACGACGGCTCCGCGGACGCCGACGTGGTCGCGAACGGGGCCGACGAGGAGGACACCGGGTCCGTGTCCGCGGAGGCGGAGGCCGAGGCCGAGGCCGAGGAGGTCGCGCCGCAGGCTGCCGCTGCGGAGGACGTGGAGGCGGACGAGGATGTCGAGTCCGACTCCTTGGAAATCGAGGCCGAGGTCGAGACCGAGTCCGCCGAAGCCGAGCTCACGGAAGACACCCCTCAGGGTGACGCCGTGTCGGATGACGCCGATGACGTGGCTCAGGTCGTGACGGACGACGCGATCACCACTGAGGCCGAAGTCGCCGACGAGGCGCCCGCGGAGCCCGAGCTCGACGAAGACGCGTCGCCTCAGGACTCCGCCCCTGCCGACGTCGAGCCCATGGACGCCGTACCGCAGGACAGCGCGCCCGGGGACGAGGTCCCCCAGGACGCCGTACCGGTCATGCCTCCCGCGCCGCAGGACGCGCCGCCCGCCTGGGCCCCGCCGCCGGCCCCGCAGGGCGGGCTGCCGCCGCTGCCGCCGTCGTACCAGTCCGCCGCTCCCGCTCCGGCGGCCCAGTGGCCCGTGCAGCCCGCGCCGCAGCAGCCGGACCCGGTGCCCGGTCCGCCGCAGCCCGCGGCCGCGCAGGGCCCGTCCGCCGTGCCGCCGGCCCCGCAGCAGCCATTCCAGCCCCAGGCACCGCAGCCCGCACCGGCCGCCTGGAACCAGCCCGCACCCCCGCCGCCCCCGCAGCCCTACGCCTCCGGTGTCCCGGCGGCACAGCAGCCTCCGGCGCCCCAAGCTCCCGTCGCACCCAACCCCCAGGCCGGCTACGGCTTCCCGCAGCCGCCCGCCCCGGCTGCGTCGGCACCTCAGCCGCCCAACCCCCAGAGCGGCTACGGCTTCCCGAACCCCGGCGCCCCAGCTCCCGCCCCGGCAGCCCCTCAGCCTCCGGCACCGCAACAGCCCAACACCGTTGCCCAGCCGCCGGCCGCCACCCCCGCTCCGGCTCCGGCTCCGGCTCCCAACGCGCCCGCCGGCTACGGCTTCCCGCAGCCGGGCGCCCCCACCCCGCCGGCACCGGATGGCTACGGCTTCCCGCAGCCCGCAGGCGCCGCGGCCGCCCCCGGCACCCCGGGCGCGCCCAACTCCCCGGCTCACCCGGGCGGTTACGGCTTCCCGCAGGCACCCGCCCCACAGGGTCAGCCCGGGCAGCCCGACGCCCCGCAGGCCTTCCCCGGGCACCCGCAGCAGGCCCAGCAGCCCGGACAAGCACCGCAGGCACCGCAAGCACCGCAGGTCCCGCACGACCCCCAGGCACCGCAGGCTCCCCAAGCGCCCCAGGCGCCCCAGATGCCGCAGCAGCCGGTCGACCCCCGGGCCGGCGCCGCCTGGCCGCAGCCCATCCGGCACGATCAGCGGCAGCCGACCAACCCGGGTGCCGCGCCGCTCGGTTACACCGCGGCCGTGGAGCTGTCGTCGGACCGGCTGCTCAACAACAAGCGGCAGAAGGCGAAGAGCGGACGGCCCGCGGCGACGCCTAGCCGGTTCAAGATCGGCGGCAAGAAGGAGGAGGCCGAGCGGCAGCGCAAGCTCGACCTGATCCGGACGCCCGTGCTGTCCTGCTACCGGATAGCGGTCATCAGCCTCAAGGGCGGTGTCGGCAAGACCACGACAACCACCGCCCTCGGCTCGACGCTCGCCACCGAGCGCCAGGACAAGATCCTCGCCATCGACGCCAACCCGGACGCCGGCACGCTCGGCCGCCGGGTGCGCCGCGAGACCGGGGCCACCATCCGTGACCTCGTCCAGGCGATCCCGTACCTCAACTCGTACATGGACATCCGGCGGTTCACCTCGCAGGCCCCCTCCGGCCTGGAGATCATCGCGAACGACGTCGACCCGGCCGTGTCCACGACCTTCAACGACGAGGACTACCGGCGCGCCATCGACGTGCTCGGCCGGCAGTACCCGGTCATCCTCACCGACTCGGGCACCGGACTGCTGTACAGCGCCATGCGCGGTGTGCTGGACCTCGCGGACCAGCTGATCATCATCTCGACACCGTCGGTGGACGGTGCGAGCAGCGCCAGTACGACGCTGGACTGGCTGTCCGCGCATGGATACGCCGACCTCGTGTCCCGTTCGATCACCGTCATCTCCGGTGTGCGTGAGACCGGCAAGATGATCAAGGTGGACGACATCGTCGGCCACTTCGAGACGCGGTGCCGCGGTGTCGTGGTCGTGCCCTTCGACGAGCACCTCGCGGCCGGTGCCGAGGTCGACCTCGACATGATGCGGCCGAAGGTACGGGAGGCGTACTTCAACCTCGCGGCCATGGTCGCCGAGGACTTCGTACGGCACCAGCAGGCACACGGGCTGTGGACCAACGACGGCAACCCGCCGCCGGTGGCCGCCCCGCCGATGCCGGGTCAGCCCCTTCCTGGCCAGCCGGGTCAGCAGGGGCAGCCGTATCCGGGCCAGCCGTACCCGCAGCAGGCCCCGGCGCAGCCGTACCCACCGCAGCAACCCCAACAGCCACAGGAGCCGCAGCCGCCGGCCCAGCCCTACCCCCAGGCTCCGGCGCCCGGCCAGCCGTACCCGCCGCAGCAGGGGCAGCCCTACCCGCAGCCCTACCCGCAGCCGGGCCAGCCCGGTCAGCCGTACCCGCCGCAGGCCCCGCCCCAGCAGTAGGGCGACGGCGACAGAACACGAAGGGCGGCCGGTGCCTCGAAGGCACCGGCCGCCCTTGTGCGACGCCGCTTGTCGTCGCGCGCCTACTCGTCCGCCGCGATCAGCTCGCGGCAGCGCTTCACGTCCTCGGCCATCTGCTCCAGCAGGGCATCGAGGGAGTCGAACTTCGCCTGCCCGCGCACATAGGACAGGAAGTCGACGCCGACGTGCAGGCCGTAGAGGTCGAGCCCCACGCGGTCGATGGCGTACGCCTCCACCGTGCGCTCGGTGCCGTCGAACTGCGGGTTCGTACCGACGGAGATCGCGGCCGGCATGATCTCGTCCTGGGCGTGGAGGTAGCCCGCGTAGACGCCGTCGGCGGGGATCGCGGTGTGCGGCAGCGTCTCGACGTTGGCCGTCGGGAAGCCCAGCTCACGGCCGCGCTGGGCGCCGCGTACGACCACGCCCTCGACGCGGTGCGGGCGGCCCAGGATCTCGCGGGCGCCCTCGACGTCGCCCTCGGCGACCAGGCGCCGGGTCAGGGTCGAGGAGAAGGGCTCGCCGCCGCCCGCGGCGCCGGTGACGTACAGATCGACGACCTCGACCTCGAAGTCGTAGACCTTGCCCTGCTCGACGAGGAACTCGACGTTCCCCGCGGCCCGGTGCCCGAAGCGGAAGTTCGGGCCCTCGACGACCGCCTTGGCGTGCAGCTTGTCGACCAGGACCTTGACGACGAACTCGGCGGGCGAGAGCTTCGAGAACTCGGTCGTGAAGGGGAGGATCAGCACCGCGTCCACGCCGAGGTCCGCCATCAGCTCCGCGCGGCGGTGGTGCGGAGCGAGCAGCGGCGGGTGGCTGCCGGGGCGGACGACCTCGCTGGGATGCGGGTCGAAGGTGACGACGACGGAGGGAACGCCCAGCTCACGGGCGCGGTCCACGGCGTGCTTGATGATCAGCTGGTGACCGCGGTGGACTCCGTCGTAGGAACCGATGGTGACGACGCTGCGCCCCCAGTCCTGGGGGATGTCCTCCAAGCCACGCCAGCGCTGCACTGTGACCGCTCCTCGAACCCGTGTCCGTATCTACCGACCCTGTTACGCAGGTCTAAGGGTGCCATGCCGTGCGCCCCGGGCCCGCATCGGCATGGGGGCTGTGACGGGGCGCACGTGCGGAACCGGGGTCAGGCCGGGACCCCGACGCCCGCCAGGTTCCCGATCATGCGCCGGGTGCCGGGCCCCACGACCGCGGCCCACTCGTCCGGAGTGTCGGTGAGCCAGCGGGCCATCAGCACGGCGAAGCCGGGGACGTGGCGGCCCAGATCGACCAGGCCGCGGTCGAAGCGGGTCGCTCCGTCCGGGGTGCGGACCAGGAGGAGGCCGGTGCGGTGGACGAGGTCGCGGACGTCCTCGCCGCCGTATGCGACGGAGTGCAGCAGGGCGTCCAGGACGTCCGGCTCGCGCTCATGGGTCAGCAGGAACTCCAGGAGCTCGCGGCGCAGCGGGCGGGAGGCCGGGGTGCCGGGCGCGGCGAGCACGGCGGCGACGGCCGCCCGCACCCGCTCCGGCCCCGCGTCGAGGAGGCCGGTGACCAGGGGCAGGAGCACGGCGCGGGCGGCCGGGCCGTGGTCGAGGCTGCGGTCGACGTACGCCGCCACGTGCCGCGCGATGTCCGGCCGCAGCTCGACGGCCTCGCGGACGAGCACGGCGACCCGGCGGGCCAGCGCGGGTGTGGTGACGTCGGCGAGGGCGCGCAGCGCCTCGCCCGCGTCCGGACCGACGCGCACCCGGTCACGGAAGGCGTCGAGGACCGGGTCCGGGTGGGTGTCCAGGGCAGGGACCAGGGCGCTCGGCGGGATCCGGGGGTCGCCGGAGGCGAAGTGCCGCAGGGCCTGGGGGAGGTGGCGGGCCCGGGTACGCGGGTCCCGTACGAGGAGGGCGAGCGCGCCGCCGTGCAGCCCGCGGTCCGCGGGGCGGGCGAGCAGGGCGAGCGCCGCGTAGCGCAGCAGCTCGCGGTCGGCCTCGGTACGGACGTGGGGCGCGACGCTCAGCCCGTACGCCACCGCGGCCGCCCGCCGGTCCGGCCGCGCGTCGTGCGCCCACCGGTCGACCGCCCGGCACACGGCCGACGGCTCGTCCTCGGCCAGCACGGAGAGCAGCTCGTCGGACCGCCGGTGCGCGCTGTTCACCAGGAGCTCGGTGAGCTCGTCCAGGGCGCCGTGCCGATGGGTGTGCAGCAGCGCCTGCGCGGCCGTGGCCACGGTGGCGTGGGGGGTCGCGGGCAGTGGGCGCTCGTCGTCGAACCAGCGGGTCAGGTGGGGTTGTACGGCGGTGGGGTCGGCGGCGAGCAGTCGGGCCACGGCGTCGAGGTAGCGGAGGTACCGGGTGCTGCCGGGACGGGCCCCGAGGACGTCGAGGGCGCTTCCGCTCAGGCCTTCGGGCCGGCCCCCGTCCGCTCCCCCGGGCACCGGCGGGGCCTCGTCCGCCAGGACCAGCCGGCGCAGCAGCTCGAAGCGCTCGTCTTCCGGGACGGGCAGGGCGGTCCAGAAGGAGGGGCCGAACTCGGCCGGTACCGGGCGCTGTCGGCGGCGCCAGGTGACGATCCGGTCGGCCAGCATGCGCAGCACGTCGGTGTACGGCGTCGCGTCGGGCACGCGCAGCAGCGTCCGGGCGAGCAGACGGGCGGCCCACCAGGAGGCGGGGTCGGCGTCCAGGGCGTGGATCAGCTCTTCCACGCGGCGGGCCAGCCGGGGGGCGCCGTGCTGACGGGCGAGCAGGAGCAGGGCCTGGACGACGGGGCCGACGCGGTGGTGCGGGACCGGCAGGGGCTCGGCCGCCGACGGGGCAGGGCGGCGGTGGACCAGGGCCCGCAGGGCCTCGTCCAGGTCGAGGTGCATGCCCTGGATCCAGTCGGCGAGCTCCTCGTGGGCGAAGCGGTAGCCGACGCCGGCGGGGACCAGGAGGCCCTCGGCGAGCACGGCGCTCGCCCAGCCGGTGCCGCCGCCGAGTCGGGCCGGGGCGGGGCCCCAGGGGAACACCGCCTCGAAGGCCTCCCGGTCCAGTTCGCCGTGCCCGGGACCCAGACTGCGCCGGGCGGCCTCGTGGATCTGTCCGGAGACCCGGGCCGCGAGACGGCGTACGGCCGTGCCCCGCAGTCCGTTCTCCGCGGCGAGCCGGACCGCGATGCGCAGGCACATCAGGTCGAGGTGGGCGGAGAGGACGTCATGACGGTCGAGGCCGGTGGTGGCCGGGGCGTCCGGGAGCGCGGCGCGGACCTCCGAGAGGAGCCGGAGGGTGAGGGGGTGGCGGGCGTCGCGCTCGGTGAGGGCGCCGACCGGGACGGCGTAGCGGGAGCGGGCCCGGTGGGCCTCATCGGGGGTGAGGTCGGTCAGGTGTACGCAGGGCGGCAGGGTGTGCGGGGCGTCGGCGGGGACGTACGGGTGCAGGTGCTCGCGCGGGAACCGCGCCCCGGCGCCCTCCCAGTACTCCTCCCGGCACGCGACCACCAGCCGGGCCCCGGTCTCGCGCAGCCACGCCGCGGTCCCCTCGGTCCACTCGCGCAGACGGTGGGCGAGGACGGGCGGCATCTCCTCGGGGCCGTCGAGGAGGAGCAGCAGGGGGCGGCCGGTCCGCCGGGCGAGGCGGGCGAGACGCTCCGGGGTGATGTCGCCCAGGTCACCGGGGAGCAGGGACCGGGAGGCGGTGACGATACGGGCCGCCCGCTCCAGCGTCCGGCGCACCGCGTCGGCCACCGACTCGTCGCCGTCCTGGAGATCGGCGCCGCGCAGCCACAGCGTGGGGGCCGGTTCCGTGCCACGGTTGCGGCGGGCGGCGAGGGCCGCCAGCTCCGTCGTACGACCGCTGCCCGGGGCGCCGACGAGGCCGAGCACGGTGGCTCCGACAGGGCCGAGCGCGGTGGCTCCGCCGGCCGCGAAGGCGGTCAACTCCCGTGCCGCCTCCGCCCGTTCGACCGGCTCCACCGGGACCGGTCCCCCGGCGCCGACCCGGCAGACATGGCCGTCGAGCGCTCCCTGCGGGCCGTCCTGCCCGATCGAGGTGGCCGTGAGCTCCAGCACTCCCGCCAGGTTGAGGTCGGCGCCGTAGGCGGGCACGGTCGCCGCGTTGCGGGCGAGCAGCTCGGCGAGCGGGCCCGAGGCGGGGCGCAGCCGCACCGCGAAGCCGGCGTCGCGCTCGCCCGACTGGAGCGCCGTACCGAGCACACCGAGCACGGCGCCGGTCTCGGCGTCGAGCACGGGCCCGCCCGCCGCCCCGCCGCCCAGCCGCAGCGCGTCCCGCCCGGCCGTACCGATCGCCAACTCCAGTGCGTCGCCGAGGAGATGGACACGGTCCGTGGCCGTGTACGTCACCCGGGTCGCGCCGAGCACCCGGGCCTCGCGCCAGCGGTCCGCGGCGATCCGCACATACGTACCGGCCTTGATCCGCTCCCGCACGGTGATCGGAAGCGGGTCCCCGCCCAGGCCCTCGGTGCGTACGAGGGCCAGGTCGAGGGCGGGCAGCGGGGTGACGGCGTCGGCGGTGACGACGCAGGTCCGCTCGCCGGCGGCGTGCAGCACGAGCCGGGACAGGCCGTCGACGGCCTCGTGACTGGTGACGACCGTGCCGTGGTGGTCGGCCAGGAAGCCGGTGCCGCGCGGTCGGCCGGCCAGGTCGCCGATCCGCACCAGGGAGGCATACGAAGGACTCGACCGATCCGGAAGAGCCAACTGATCCGTCGCCTCCGGCGCACCGTACGCCGATCGGCGGCCGCACCCGGTCCTGAGGCCCTGTACCGCCATGATCGAACCTCCCCGCCCGTGCATCCGTGCCCTGTCTTCGACGGTAGGCACGGAATGATCAGCGGGACAGATCACGCGGGGAAAGCGCCCCCTTCCGCTCCCCCGGTTCACTCCGAGCGCCTGCTCGGTCGGGTGAATAGGCGGGGGCAGGTGGATACACCCTAGGGGTGGGGGAACCGAGGGGGGACCGTGGAGCGGCGGCAGTGGATGTACCCCGTGGTCGCCGCTCCACGGGCAGACACCCGCGGGTCCCCGGCCTGACCCGGCCGGGCCGGGTCAGCCGAAGACGGCGAGGCTCTTCGCCTTGCCCTTCTGTTCCTCGACGAGCGCGAGGAAGCGGCCCTCGGGGTCGAAGACGGCCAGGGGGCCGGTGCCCGCGTACTCGTCGGGCATCTCCAGCCGCACGCCGTTGGTGAGCAGCCGGGCCCGCTTGGCGTCCACGTTCCAGCGCGGGAACGCGGCCGCGGCGGCCTCAGCGATCGGCATCACGGTCAGCTCCTGCTGGAGCTGGTCGAGGGTGCGTGCCGAGTCCAGCTTGTACGGCCCGACGCGCGTGCGGCGCAGGGCGGTGAGGTGTCCGCCCACGCCCAGGTCGGCACCCAGGTCACGGGCGAGGGCCCGGATGTAGGTGCCGGAGGAGCAGACCACCGAGACCACCAGGTCGAGCACCGGGGTGCCGTCCTCGGCGACGGCGTCCCGGACGTCGTACACGGCGAACGACGAGACGGTCACGGGTCGCGCGGGGATCTCGAAGTCCTCGCCCTCCCGCGCCCGCTTGTACGACCGCACACCGTCGATCTTGATGGCGCTGACCTTGGACGGCACCTGCATGATGTCGCCGGTCAGCTTGGCGATGCCGGCGTCGACGGCTTCGCGGGTGACCTTGGAGGCGTCGGTGGACGAGGTGATGTCGCCCTCGGCGTCGTCGGTGACCGAGTTCTGGCCGAGACGGACGGTGCCGAGGTACTCCTTCTCGGTGAGGGCGAGGTGCCCGAGGAGCTTCGTCGCCTTCTCGATGCCGAGGACGAGGACGCCCGTCGCCATGGGGTCGAGGGTGCCGGCGTGGCCGACGCGGCGGGTCCTTGCGATGCCCCGCATCTTGGCGACGACGTCGTGCGAAGTGAAGCCCGACGGCTTGTCGACGATGACGAGGCCGTCGGGCGGGGTGGGCTTGCTGGTCATTCGGCGGCGTCGTCCGTCTCGTCGGCCTCGTCCTCGGCACCCGGCTTCTTGTACGGGTCCGCCTCACCGGCGTAGGCGGCGCCGGCGGAGGCCTCGCGCACCTTCGCGTCGGAGGCGCGCGCCTTGTCCAGGAGGTCCTCGATGTTCCGGGCGGTGTCCGGGAGGGCGTCCGCGACGAAGGCCAGGGTCGGCGTGAACTTCACGCCGGCCGCACGGCCGACCTCGGAGCGCAGGATGCCCTTGGCGCTCTCCAGGCCCTCGGCCGCGGCCTTCCGCTCCTCTTCGTCGCCGTAGACGGTGTAGAAGACGGTCGCCTCCCGCAGGTCCCCGGTGACCCGGGTGTCCGTGATGGTGACGTGCGAGCCGAGCCGCGGGTCCTTGATCCCGCGCTGCAGCTTCTGGGCCACCACCTCTCGGATGAGGTCCGCCAGCCTTTTCGCCCGCGCGTGTTCGGCCACTGGTCCGTCTCCCGTTCTTTCTTCTCTGCGTTGTGTGGAGTTCTGTGGAGTTCTGCGGTCTAGTCGTCGTCACCGTGGAAACGCCGTCGCACGGACAGCAGTTCCACCTCGGGGCGCGCGGCGACCAGCCGCTCGCACCGGTCCAGCACGTCGGTGAGGTGTACCGCGTCTCCGGAGACCACGGCGAGGCCGATGATCGCTCGCCGGTGGAGGTCCATGTGGTCCACCTCGGCCGCGCTCACGGCGTACTTCCTCTGGAGTTCGGCAACGATCGGGCGGACGACGGAGCGCTTCTCCTTCAGCGACCGTACGTCGCCGAGGAGGAGGTCGAAGGACAGAGTCCCCACGTACATGTGTGTAGCCGGTTCACCCGCCGGTACGGGATCGATGGCCCTGCGTTGGTGTGAGCAGGGACATCAGAACCGTACAACGAACCTGCCGGTGGCTCGACGGGGTTTATCTTTGCCCGCCCGACGGGGGCTCCGCCCCCTACGGCTCGCCCACCCGCCCACCCGACTCGGTCGGCGGGATGGTCACCCACCCTGGGGCTCCCGCCCCAGAACAGGGCCGACCTTGCGGTCGAGGCGGGCTGGCGCCCTGCCGGCCAACCAAGCCGGCGGACGGACCCCACGAGGGTGCCCGGGGACGAGGTCCCCAGCCGGGCTCCGAGGCAAGCCCCGGGACCACCCCGCGTCCGGGGCGAAGCCCCGAGACCGGGCCGGCCGGCCCTTCCGGCCAACCGAGACAGGTGGGCGGGCAGGCACCTTTCCAGCCGAGCGAGTCGGGTGTGCGGGTGGGCAGACTGCTGGCCGACAGGGAGTGATCCCCGTCGGCCAGCATCAGCCGTCGGCCGAAATTACGCCCGCGGCTTCTCGCGCATCTCGTACGTCGCGATGACGTCGTCGACCTTGATGTCGTTGAAGTTTCCGAGGTTGATACCGCCCTCGAAGCCTTCGCGGATCTCGGTGACGTCGTCCTTGAAGCGACGCAGACCGGAGATGGTGAGGCTCTCCGCGATGACCTTGCCGTCGCGGATGAGGCGCGCCTTGGTGTTGCGCTTGACCTCGCCCGAGCGGATGAGAACACCCGCGATGTTGCCGAGCTTGGACGACTTGAAGACCTCGCGGATCTCCGCCGTACCGAGCTCGACCTCCTCGAACTCCGGCTTGAGCATGCCCTTGAGGGCCGCCTCGATCTCCTCGATCGCCTGGTAGATGACCGAGTAGTAGCGGACGTCCACGCCCTCGCGCTCGGCCATCTGCGCCGCGCGGCCTGCCGCACGGACGTTGAAGCCGATCACGATGGCGTCCGAGCCCATCGCCAGGTCGATGTCCGACTCCGTGACCGCACCGACGCCGCGGTGCAGGACCCGGATGTCGACCTCTTCGCCGACGTCCAGCTGGAGCAGGGAGGACTCGAGAGCCTCGACCGATCCGGACGCGTCGCCCTTGATGATCAGGTTCAGCTGCTGGACCTCGCCGGCCTTCAGCACCTTGTCCAGGTCCTCCAGGGACACGCGGCGCGTGCGCTTGGCGAACGCGGCGTTGCGCTCACGGGCGGCGCGCTTCTCGGCGATCTGACGGGCCGTACGGTCCTCGTCGACCACCAGGAAGTTGTCGCCCGCACCCGGGACGTTGGTCAGGCCCAGGACCTGCACCGGCGTCGACGGGCCCGCCTCGGCGACGTTGTTGCCGTTGTCGTCGAGCATGGCGCGGACTCGGCCGTAGGCGTCGCCCACGACCATCGTGTCGCCGACCCGCAGCGTTCCTCGCTGGACGAGGACCGTCGCCACGGCACCACGGCCGCGGTCGAGCCGGGACTCGATCGAGATGCCCTGCGCGTCCTGGGCCGGGTTGGCCCGCAGGTCGAGCGAGGCGTCGGCGGTGAGGACGACGGCCTCCAGGAGGCTGTCGATGTGCAGACCCTGCTTGGCGGAGATGTCGACGAACATCGTGTCGCCGCCGTACTCCTCGGCCACCAGGCCGTACTCGGTCAGCTGACCGCGCACCTTGGTCGGGTCGGCGCCCTCGACGTCGATCTTGTTGACCGCGACGACGATCGGGACGTCGGCCGCCTTGGCGTGGTTGAGCGCCTCGACCGTCTGCGGCATGACGCCGTCGTTGGCCGCGACGACCAGGATCGCGATGTCGGTCGACTTCGCACCACGGGCACGCATGGCGGTGAACGCCTCGTGACCCGGGGTGTCGATGAAGGTGATCTTGCGCTCTTCGTCGTTGACCTCGGTCGCGACCTGGTAGGCACCGATGTGCTGGGTGATGCCGCCGGCCTCGCCCGCGATGACGTTCGTCTTGCGGATGGCGTCGAGCAGTCGGGTCTTGCCGTGGTCGACGTGACCCATGACGGTGACGACCGGCGGACGGACCACCAGGTCCTCCTCGTCGCCCTCGTCCTCGCCGAACTCGATGTCGAAGGACTCGAGCAGCTCGCGGTCCTCCTCCTCGGGGCTGACGATCTGAACTCCGTAGTTCATCTCGCCCGCGAGGAGCTGCAGCGTCTCGTCGGAGACGGACTGCGTGGCCGTGACCATCTCGCCCAGGTTCATCATGACCGCGACGAGCGACGCCGGGTTGGCGTTGATCTTCTCCGCGAAGTCGGTGAGGGAGGCACCGCGCGACAGGCGAATGGTCTCGCCGTTGCCGCGAGGCAGCATCACGCCGCCGACCGACGGGGCCTGCATGGCCTCGTACTCCTGGCGCCTCTGCCGCTTCGACTTGCGGCCACGACGCGCGGGACCGCCGGGACGACCGAAGGCGCCCTGTGTGCCACCACGGCCACCGGGACCACCCGGACGACCGCCGAAGCCGGGACGGCCACCGCCGCCACCGCCGAAGCCGCCGCCACCACCGGCACCGGGGCCACCGCCACCGGGACGGCCGGCGAAGCCGCCGCCACCCGGACGGGCACCGCCGCCGCCACCGGGACGACCGGCGAAGCCGCCGCCGCCGCCCGGACGGCCACCGCCGCCACCGGGACGACCGGCACCGGCCGGACCACGCCCACCACCGGGGCCGCCGCCGGGACGCGGGCCGGCAGCGGGACGCTGCGGCATCATGCCGGGGTTCGGACGCGGACCACCGGGACCGCCGCCGGGACGCGGACCGCCCTGCGGACGGGGCATGCCGGACGGGCTCGGACGGGAACCGCCGGGAGCCTGCGGACGCGGACCGCCGCCCTGGGCGCCGGGCGCCTGCGGACGGGGACCGGCGCCGCCGGGACCGCCATGGCCGCCGGGACGGGGTCCGCCCTGCGGACGGGGCGCCTGCGGGCGCGCCATGCCGGTGGAGCCACCGGACGTGAAGGGGTTGTTGCCCGGACGCGGACCGGCCGGACGGGCACCCGGGCGCGGGGCCTGGGCACCGGGACGCGAACCACCCTGACCCGGACGGCCCTGGCCCTGGCCGGGACCGGCCGGACGGGCACCGGGCTTCGGGCCGCCGGGGCCCGGACGGGCACCGGGGCGCGCACCCTGCGCGGCGGCCGGGGCCGGAGCCGGGGCCGACGGCGGGGCCGTGAACTCGGGCGCGGCCGGAGCCGGACGCGGCGCGGGCTTGGGACCCGGGACCGGACGCGGACCGGAAGCGGCCGGCGCGGGGGTCACCGGGGCCGGAGCCGCGGGGGCCGCGGGCTGCTGGGCCACGGGAGGCTTGGGGGCGGCCGGCTTCGGTGCAGCCGGACGCGCCGCCTGCACCGGAGAGGGCGCGGCGGGCCTGGGGGCGGCCTTGCGCGGGGCGGGCTTGCCGGCGGACTTGCCGTTGCCACCCTGGAAGGCGTCAGTCAGTTTGCGTACTACGGGCGCCTCGATCGTCGAGGACGCCGAACGGACGAATTCACCGAGTTCCTGGAGCTTGGCCATGACGACCTTGCTCTCAACCCCGAACTCCTTGGCGAGTTCGTATACCCGGACCTTAGCCACTTCGCTCCTTTTAGGTCCGGGTGTGTCCGGACCGTCGCTACTTCATGGGCGTACTCATCGCGTGCTCATCGAGTGCTCATCGCAATCTCGACCTACTTCCAACTCGCGGGGTACCAGAGCCGCGCGGACGTTCCGTGCGACGCTTCTTACGGTGTTGCCTGCTCGGCAACTGTCGTCTGCTCGACGTACCGGCGCAACGCCTTTGTGTCGAGCGCTCCCGGGGCGCGAAGCGCCCTCGTGAACGCCCGGCGGCGTACCGCCTGGTCGAGACAGACCAGGGCAGGGTGCACATAGGCACCCCGGCCGGGCAGCGTACCGCGAGGATCGGGGACACAGGTGTCCTTGATCGCCACGATGCGCAGCAGTTGCGTCTTGGCCGATCGCTCCCGACACCCCACACAGGTGCGTTCAGGGCATGCTCGGGCATGCATCCGGCCAGACACAGCTAAGTCTACCTCCCCGCGGCGACCCCACCCTTTTGGGTAAGGTCTCGAACAGTTGCCGCGTTGTAACCTGACGTAATCTGAGCCACCGCAGGCCGAGATCTATTCCCCGGACTGCTCCGTGTCCGGACGGATGTCGATCCGCCAGCCGGTGAGCCGGGCCGCGAGCCGGGCGTTCTGGCCCTCCTTGCCGATCGCCAGCGACAGCTGGTAGTCCGGCACGGTGACCCGGGCGGACCGGGACGCCAGGTCGACGACCTCCACCTTGGACACCCGCGCAGGTGACAGCGCGTTCGCCACCATCTCGGCCGGGTCGTCCGACCAGTCGACGATGTCGATCTTCTCGCCGTTCAGCTCGCCCATCACGTTGCGCACCCGGCCGCCCATGGGACCGATGCACGCGCCCTTGGCGTTCAGACCCGAACGGGTGGACCGGACGGCGATCTTCGTGCGATGACCGGCCTCACGGGCGATCGCGGCGATCTCGACGGACCCGTCGGCGATCTCCGGCACCTCCAGGGCGAAGAGCTTCTTCACCAGATTGGGATGTGTACGCGAAAGGGTGACGGACGGACCGCGCACACCCTTCGCCACCCGGACGACGTACGAGCGCAGGCGCATGCCGTGCTGGTACGACTCCCCCGGCACCTGCTCCTGCACCGGCAGGATGGCCTCCAGCTTGCCGATGTCGACGAGCACGTTCTTGGGGTCGCGCCCCTGCTGGACCACACCGGTGACGATGTCGCCCTCGCGGCCGGCGTACTCACCGAGCGTCGCGTCGTCCTCGGCGTCGCGCAGCCGCTGCAGGATCACCTGCTTGGCGGTGGTCGCGGCGATGCGGCCGAAGCCGGACGGGGTGTCGTCGAACTCGCGGGGCTCCTGGCCCTCTTCGAGGTCCTCGGGGTCCTCCTTCGCCCACACGGTCACATGCCCGGTCTCCCGGTTGAGCTCCACGCGCGCGTGCCGGCGGCTTCCCTCGGTGCGGTGATAGGCGATGAGGAGGGCCGACTCGATCGCCTCGACCAGCAGGTCGAAGGAGATCTCCTTCTCCCGTACCAAGCCCCGCAGGGCACTCATGTCGATGTCCACGGCTACGCCTCCTCTTCCTTCTCGTTCTTGTCCTTGCGGCTGAACTCGACCTGCACGCGCGCCCTGTCGATGTCGGGGAAGGCGAGTCTGCGGGCGGTGGCCTTGCGGCCCTTCACTCCGGGGACTTCCAGGTCGAGGCCCTCGTCGTCGACCTTCAGGATCCTGGCGACCAGTTCACCGCCCTCGGCCAGCTGGAACCTGACCAGCCGGTCCACGGCGCGCGCGTAGTGCCGGTGTTCCGTGAGGAGGCGCTCCGCGCCCGGGGTTCCGACCTCCAGGTCGTAGGCGCCCTCGCCCATCGCTTCCGTCTCGTCGAGCTTCGCCGAGAGCGCGCGGCTCACATCGGCGATCCGGTCCAGGTCCGCACCGGTGTCGGAGTCGACGACCACGCGCAGCACTCGCTTGCGTCCGACGGAGTCCACGGCGATCTCTTCGAGATCCAGGCCCTGTGAGGCGACGAGCGGTTCCAGCAGTTCCCGCAGCCTCTCGCTCTGGGTGGTGCTCATCCGGGTGACTCCTCGGCCGCGTGTGCTGTTGTGGGATGGGTCGCGTGTCTGGTCAAAGGGTATCCGGTCGCGGACGGTGTTGCCGTCCACCTGCGGCCGGGCGGTGCCGGTGACGGGTGCCGGGCGGTGCCGGTGACTGGTGCCGGACGGGTGCGCGGGTACCGTGATCACTGGCGTGCCCGCCCCCCTTCTTCGTACGAGTTCCCCGAGGACGTCTGCCGTGCCGTTCCCCCCGCTCTCGCGCACCCCCTCGGGGCCGCGCAGAAGGTCCCTGTTCGCCTCGGCCGCGGGGGCGGCCTTGCTCGTGGGCTGTTCCTCGGGCGCCGATCCGCACGGCGACACGGGCGGCAGTCCGTCGGCCACCGAGCGGGCACGCGCGCGTGCGGCCCGGGACAGCCTGGGGCTGGTGGAGCGGTACGACGCGGTGATCGCCGTGCATCCGGCGCTCGCGGAGCGGCTGCGGCCGCTGCGGGCCGAGGTCGCGGCACACGCGCGGGCGTTCACGGACGGCACGCCCACGCCCACGCCGTCGCGCTCGCCCAAGGAGTCCGGCTCGGCCTCCCCGTCCGCCTCCCCGACCGTCCCGGCGGTCGAGAAGGACGCCCTCGCCGATCTCGCCGCCGCCGAGCGGTCGCTGGCCGACCGGCGGGCCAAGGCCCTCCTGGACGTCCCGGGCGAGCTGGCCCGGCTGCTGGCCTCGGTGGCGGCGGCCGGGGCGGCGCACGCGTATCTGCTGACGGAGGGTGGCAAGTGAGCGACGAGGCCAAGAGCGGCGAACTGAAGGCCCTGCAGGCGGCGCTGGCCGCCGAGCACGCGGCGGTGTACGGCTACGGGGTCGTCGGCGGGCGGATCGGCAAGGAGCGGCGGACCCAGGCGCAGGCGGCGTACGACGCGCACCGGGCCCGGCGGGACACGCTGGTGCGCGAGGTGCGCGACCTGGGCGGCGAGCCCGTCGCCGCGAGCGCCGGGTACGCACTGCCCTTCCCGGTGCCGGACTCGGCCGCGGCGGTCCGGCTCGCCGCCGAACTGGAGGACCGGGTGGCCGGGGTGTACTCCGACCTGGTGCGGGTGGCCGTGGGCGAACGACGCGGCGCGGCCGCCGCGGTGCTGCGGGAGGCAGCGGTGCGGGCGGTGCGCTGGCGCGGGGAGAGCGTAGCCTTCCCTGGTCTCGCCGAGCGGGCGGGCCAGGCGGCCGGCACGGCATCGCCCTCGGCCCCGGCCGCGGCCTCGGCGACCGCGTCGGCGTGACCGAACACGCCGCCCCGTACAGCAGGAAGGGAACGACTCGCGCATGGCTTTCGAACCGCCGCAGCGCCTGGCAAGGGCGCTCGGTGAGACGGCGCCCGAGGGCGACGACTGGTTGGAGAAGCTGCCGGAGGCGGCACAACAGGCCGTCGCGCTACGCGAGTTGACCGTCGAGCGGGTCCAGGTGCCGGGCGGCCGCAGCAGCCTCGTCGTGCTGGTGCGACGGCCGGACGGCACCCCGGCCGTGCTGAAGCTGGCCCCGCCCCGGGCCCGGCCGGAGAGCGAGCGGGCGGCGCTGCGGCACTGGGACGGCCTGGGCGCCGTACAACTGCTGGAACCCGCCGCGACCGAGGGCGTGCTCCTGCTCGAACGACTGCATCCGGACGTGTCGCTGCGGTCGCTGCCGGAGGCGAAGGCACTGCTGGAGGCGGCGGGGACGCTGCGACGGCTGTGGGTGGAGCCTCCGGGCGACGACGCCGCGCCTCGCTTCGAGACCGTGGCCGAACGGACCGGCCGGCAGGCGGAGGCGATGCGGGCGAGCGCCGGTACGGATCCGGAGGCGGCACCACTGGTCGACGCGGCGCTCGCGGTCCGTGCGGAACTGCTGGCCGCAGCGCCCGAGCACCGGCTGCTGCACGGCACCTTCCGGCAGAGCAAGGTCCTCGCCGGTGAACGTTCGCCGTGGCTGGCGGTGGGCCCGGACCCGGTGGTCGGCGAGTGCGCCTTCGACCTGGCCCGGCTGGTGCGCGACCGCGTGGAGGACCTGATCGCCTCACCGTCGGGAGCGGCGACCACCCGCCGACGGGTCAAACGGCTCGCCGAGTCCCTGGACGTGGACCAGGACCGGCTGCGCGGCTGGACCCTGTTCCGGGCCGTGGAGTCCGGGGTACGAGCGCTCCGGGTGGGACGGCCGAAGGATGCCGAGCTGTTGCTGGAGTTCGCCGGGTGGCTCTAGGGCGATTCCGGGAGACACGGTGAGCGATCCGGTGATGTCCTGAACGCGGATCTGCCAGCCGCCCGCCGGGGGCTCCCCCGCAACGGCCGGGTCGCGGCTGAGCCCGACCAGGAGCCCGCGGCGCGCACCAGCAGGGCGGCGGCCCAGGCCTTGGCCGTGGCGCCCGGGTCGAGGCGGACGCCCTCCGGGACGGTGGCCGTTCCGGTCGCGCGGTCGAGCCACACAGGGGTCGATCAGGGCAGGTGGCGTCGGCTGAGCCGCCGGCGGAAGACGCCGGCAGGCCGGTGGATGTCGAAGTGTGGGTGTCCGTGCTGCCGCTGGGCGAGCCGGAGTTGATGCCGCCCCCGGCGTTGCTCGCCGTCAAGGCGGCGGTGCCGGTGTGCGCGAACATCCCGGCGGCGGCCGTCAGCGTGACTGCCGCCGCCGTCGGGTTCTGAGGAGTTCCCTTACTGCGCCGCGAGGCGGGCGATCGCCTCGTCCACCGTCAGTTCCTCGCGCTCACCCGTCTTGCGGTCCTTGAGCTCCAGGACGCCCTCGGCGGAGCGGCGGCCCGCCACCAGGATCTGGGGTACGCCGATGAGCTCGGCGTCCGTGAACTTCACGCCCGGGGAGACGCCGGCCCGGTCGTCGACCAGGACGCGCAGGCCGGCCGCCCGCAGCTTCTCGGAGACGTCCAGGGCGAGCTCGGTCTGCAGGGCCTTGCCGGCGGCGACGACGTGGACGTCGGCCGGGGCGACCTCCTTGGGCCACACCAGGCCGTGCTCGTCGGCGCTCTGCTCGGCGATGGCGGCCACCGCACGGGAGACACCGATGCCGTAGGAGCCCATGGTCACGCGGACCGGCTTGCCGTTCTGGCCGAGCACATCGAGCTTGAGGGCGTCGGTGTACTTGCGGCCCAGCTGGAAGATGTGGCCGATCTCGATGGCGCGGTCGAGCTTGAGACCGGTGCCGCACTTCGGGCACGGGTCGCCCTCCTGCACCACCACGACGTCGACGTACGTGTCCACCTCGAAGTCACGGCCCGCGACGACGTTCTTCGCGTGCATGCCCGCCTTGTTGGCACCGGTGATCCAGGAGGTGCCGGGGGCGACGCGCGGGTCGGCGAGGTACTTGACCTTCTCCAGGCCCTGCGGGCCGACGTAACCGCGCACCAGGTCCGGGCGGTCCGCGAAGTCGGCCTCGGTGACCATCTCGACGACCGCCGGGGCGAAGTGCGCCTCGACCTTGTCCATGTCGACCTCGCGGTCGCCCGGGACGCCGACGGCGACGATCTCGCCGTCGACCTTCACCAGGAGGTTCTTGAGGGTGGCGGAGGCCGGGACGCCGAGGTGGGCGGCGAGGGTCTCGATGGTCGGGGTGTCCGGAGTCGGGATCTCCTCGGCGGCGGGCACGTCGGTGGCGTCCACCGGCTTCAGCTCGTACGTGATCGCCTCGGTGTTGGCCGCGAAGTCGCAGTTCGGGCAGTCCGCGAAGGTGTCCTCGCCGGCCTCGGCCGGGGCGAGGAACTCCTCGGACTTGGAGCCGCCCATGGCGCCGGCGGTGGCGGCGCAGATGCGGTAGTCGAGGCCGAGGCGCTCGAAGACCCGCTGGTAGGCCTGGCGGTGCAGGGCATAGGACCGGGCGAGGCCCTCGTCCTCGGTGTCGAAGGAGTACGAGTCCTTCATCAGGAACTCACGGCCGCGCAGGATGCCGGCGCGGGGACGGGCCTCGTCACGGAACTTGGTCTGGATCTGGTAGAGGATGACCGGCAGGTCCTTGTAGGAGGACGCCTGGTCCTTCACCAGCAGGGTGAAGATCTCCTCGTGGGTCGGGCCGAGGAGGTAGTCGCCGCCCTTGCGGTCCTGCAGCCGGAACAGCTCGGCGCCGTACTCGTCCCAGCGGCCCGTCGCCTCGTAGGGTTCCCGCGGCAGCAGGGCGGGGAGCGACACCTCCTGGGCGCCGATCGCGTCCATCTCCTCGCGGACGATCCGCTCCACGTTGGAGAGGACCTTCTTGCCGAGCGGCAGCCAGCTCCAGATGCCGGCCGCGGTGCGGCGGACGTAGCCGGCCCGGACGAGGAGCTTGTGGCTGAGGACCTCGGCGTCCGCCGGGTCGTCGCGCAGCGTCTTCGCCATCAACTGGGACATGCGCTGGACCGGTGCGTTCGCCATGGTTCTCGTACTCCTGCCGGGAAAGGGTGATGGCAAGGAGGTTAGCCGGGCTTGCTGTGCCGGTGGAAATCGGTTAGGAGCGGCGCAGGGGCAGCGGGGCGCCCATGACGGCGTACGGCTTGGGGGCGCTGGGGAAGAGGACCTGGCGGGCCAGGTCCTGGTAGCCCAGGGAGTGGTAGAGGCCGCGGGCGGGGCTGTCGGTGTCGATCGCCGAGAGGATCGAGCGGGGTTCGGCGGCGCCGTCGGTGATCGTGGTGATCAGGGCGCGGCCGATGCCGCGGTTCTGGTAGCGCGGGTGGACATGCAGCTCGGTGATCACGAAGGAGTCGTCGAGCCATCCGTCGTGGCCCTGGGCGCGCAGATAGGGCTCCACGACGGTGGACCACCAATGGGCGCGGTCGTTGGGCATGCCGTACACGAATCCGGCCAGGCGGCCGTCGGGGGTGGTGGCCCCGAGGGCGCGGGCGCCCGGGAAGGTCATGTGGCGCAGGACGATCTGACGGCGTACGGCGACCTCGTCCGCGCCGAGGTCGAAGGCGACGGCCTGTACGGCGAGGGCCTCGTCGACGCGGGCCGGCAGGTCGAGCGGGCCGATCACGATGTCCTCGGGATGGCGGTGACCGTGACCGGGAAAGCGCAGCATGCGGGGAGACTACAGGTCTCGCACCGGGCTCAGAACTGCGCTGCGGAGTGCGGCCGGATCACGCTGCGCGGGAGCCGGCAGCAGGAGTCGGAAGCACGAGCTGGATGCAGGAGCTGGAAGCACGAGCTAGAACAGGATGCTCATGAACGCGCCGACCTCCTGGAACCCCACTCTTCGGTAGGTCCGCCTGGCAGCCGTGTTGAAGTCGTTGACGTAGAGGCTCACCATCGGCGCCACGTCCGCCAGCGCATACCGCAGCACCGCCGCCATGCCCGGTGCCGCCAGCCCCTTCCCCCGGTGCTCGGGGGCCACCCACACGCCCTGGATCTGGCAGGCCTGGGTGGTCGCCGCGCCGATCTCCGCCTTGAAGACGACCTTGCCGTTCTGGTCGAGGCGGGCGAAGGAGCGCCCGGAGCCGACGAGTTCGGCGACCCGGGCCTGGTAGAGCAGTCCGCCGTCACCGGCCAGCGGGGAGACGCCGACCTCCTCGGTGAACATCGCCACGCACGCCGGCATGATCGTCTCCATCTCGTCCTTGCGGATGCGGCGGACGTAGGGATCCGGGACGATGTCGGCGGGCAGGCGGTCGGTGACCATGAGCGGCTGGCGGGCGCGGACCTCGCGGGCCGGGCCCCAGTGCGGCTCCAGGAGGCGCCACAGCTCGGAGGTGGACTCGGCGGGGCCGACGATGGAGGAGCAGCGGCGGCCGGCCCTGCGCGCGCGGTCCGCGAAGGCGCGTACGGCCCTCGGGGTGGCGCAGATGGGGACGAGGTTGGCGCCCGCGTAGCACAGGGACGTCAGCATGCCGTCCTCGTACCAGCCCCACATCTCGCCGCCGAGTCGCCACGGGTCGAGGCCTGCGATCTGGACCCGGGAGGTCACGAAGGCATTCGTGACGGGCTCGCGGTCGAGGACCGCGAGCGCCGCGTCCAGGTCGCTCGGTTCGAGCACCCGAGAGGTGGTCTGGGTCAACACGTGCGGGGCCTCACCCTGGGGTTCTGCTGATCTCCGCACTATAGCTGCGCTGCTTTGGCGGTGCGCCCTTGAGCTCGGGGGGTTCCGGATTGCGGGCGACTGCCGGCCGTGTGTGGCTGGTCGCGCAGTTCCCCGCGCCCCTGCCGGGCCGCCGCCCCTGCGGGGCGCGGCCCGCCGGGGACGACGCTCAGCCCGCCACCGACACCGAAGGCTCGCCCGACGCGGTGCCCTCCGCCTCCATCTTTTCGGCCAGCTTCATGGCCTCCTCGATGAGGGTCTCCACGATCTTGGACTCGGGCACGGTCTTGATGACCTCGCCCTTGACGAAGATCTGGCCCTTGCCGTTGCCGGAGGCGACGCCGAGGTCGGCCTCGCGGGCCTCGCCGGGGCCGTTGACGACGCAGCCCATGACGGCGACGCGCAGCGGGACCTCCATGCCGGTCAGGCCCGCCGTGACCTCCTCGGCCAGCTTGTAGACGTCGACCTGGGCGCGGCCGCAGGACGGGCAGGAGACGATCTCCAGGCCGCGCTGGCGGAGGTTGAGGGACTCCAGGATCTGGTTGCCGACCTTGACCTCCTCCACCGGCGGCGCGGAGAGGGAGACACGGATCGTGTCGCCGATGCCCTGGGAGAGCAGGGCACCGAAGGCGACCGCCGACTTGATGGTGCCCTGGAAGGCCGGGCCCGCCTCGGTCACGCCGAGGTGGAGCGGGTAGTCGCACTGGGCGGCGAGCTGCCGGTACGCCTCGATCATCACGACCGGGTCGTTGTGCTTCACGGAGATCTTGATGTCCCGGAAGTCGTGCTCCTCGAAGAGGGACGCCTCCCACAGGGCCGACTCGACGAGCGCCTCGGGGGTGGCCTTGCCGTACTTCTGGAGCAGCCGGCGGTCGAGGGAGCCCGCGTTCACGCCGATGCGGATCGGGGTGCCGTGGTCCTTCGCCGCCGTGGCGATCTCCTTGACCTTGTCGTCGAACTGCTTGATGTTGCCGGGGTTGACCCGGACGGCCGCGCAGCCCGCCTCGATGGCGGCGAAGACGTACTTCGGCTGGAAGTGGATGTCCGCGATCACCGGGATCTGCGACTTGCGGGCGATGGCGGAGAGCGCGTCGGCGTCGTCCTGCGTGGGGCAGGCGACTCGGACGATCTGGCAGCCGGACGCGGTCAGCTCGGCGATCTGCTGGAGGGTGGCGCCGACGTCGGACGTGCGGGTCGTGGTCATGGACTGCACCGACACCGGCGCGTCTCCGCCGACCGCCACGGAGCCGACCATGATCTGCCGGCTCCTGCGCCGCTCGGCGAGCTTGGTCGGAACGGACGGCATGCCGAGAGAAATCGCAGTCATCTGCTGTGCAACCCCAAGTCGTGGATCAAGGTCCGGTCCCGTGACCGGCGGGCTCCAGGCTTCGAGATTACGGCACTGGCCAAGGGCCGAGCACATCCCACCCGGTTAACCCACTCAATGGAAGGCGGCCCGGAGCACAGGGCTGCGGGCCGCCTCGAACGTGATGTGGCTATGAGATTTTCACCGGGTTAACCACGTCCGCGATCAGCACCAGGATCGTGAAGCAGATGAAAATCCCGGCCACCACATAGGCCACCGGCATCAGCTTCGCCACGTCGAACGGACCGGGGTCCGGGCGGCGCAGCACCTTGGCCAGATGACGGCGGACGGACTCCCACAGGGCGCCCGCGATGTGCCCGCCGTCCAGCGGGAGCAGCGGGAGCATGTTGAAGAGGAACAGGGAGAGGTTGAAACCGGCGACCAGCATCAGGGCCATGGCCAGCTGCTGGGTCGGCGGGATGTCCAGCGTGAAGATCTCGCCGCCGACGCGGGCCGCGCCGACCACGCCCATCGGGGAGTCCGGCTGACGGGGAGCGCCGTCGAAGGCCGCGTCCCACAGGGCCGGGATCTTGCCGGGCAGGCCGGCGATGGAGTCGACGGCCTCGCCGAGCCGGTCGCCCATCCAGGTCAGGGACTGGCCGAAGTCCTGGCGGACGACGCCGCTCGCGGCGCTGAAGCCGAGGAAGCCGGCGTAGGTGTAGCCGTCGACGATCTGCCCGTGGCCGTCCTTCTTGGCGACCTTGTTCCTGACGAGCTTGGCCTGCAGGGTCACCTCGTGGCCCTTGCGTTCGACGACGATGGACACGTTCTTGTCGGGGTTGGCCCGGATCAGGTCGGAGAGCTGGTTCCAGCTTTCGGTCTTCACCCCGTCGAAGGAGACGATCTTGTCGCCGGCCTTCAGTCCCGCTGCCGCCGCCGGGGAGACGGGGTCGGACTTCTTGCACGTGTCGCGCTTCTCGGTCTGCGCGATCACGCACTGGGAGACGGAGCTGACACTCGTCGTCTGCTGGGAGATGCCGAAGCCCATCAGGACCGTGAGGAACAGGGCGACCGCGAGGACCAGGTTCATGAAGGGGCCCGCGAACATCACGATGACGCGCTTCCAGGGCGAGCGCGTGTAGAAGAGGCGGGTCTCGTCGCCCGGCTTGAGCTCCTCGAAGGCGGCCGAGCGGGCGTCCTCGATCATGCTGCGCCAGGGCGAGGTGGAGCGCGCGGTGATCCGCCCGTCCTCGCCCGGCGGGAACATGCCGATCATCCGGATGTAGCCGCCGGCCGGGATCGCCTTGATCCCGTACTCGGTCTCGCCCTTCTTCCGCGACCAGATGGTGGGGCCGAAGCCGACCATGTACTGCGGTACGCGGATGCCGAAGAGCTTGGCGGTGGACAGATGCCCCAGCTCGTGCCAGGCGATCGAGACCAGCAGGCCGACCACGAAGACGACTATGCCGAGGATCATCATCAGGGCTGTCATGCACGCGCCTCCGCGGTCGCCTTGTGCGCTGTCAGTTCCCGGGCCCGGGCCCGTGCCCAGGTCTCCGCTTCGAGGACGTCCGACACCGTGAGTGGAGTTCCCGTACGGGGTGTTCCGTGCTCCTCGACCACCCGTGTGACGGTCTCCATGATCCCGTTGAAGGGCAGGGCACCGGCACGGAACGCCTCGACGCACTCCTCGTTGGCCGCATTGAACACCGCCGGTGCGGTGCCCGCGAGCTGTCCGACGTGCCGGGCGAGGTCGACCGACGGAAAGGCCTGGTTGTCCAGGGGGAAGAACTCCCAGGTCGAGGCCTTGGTCCAGTCGAAGGCGGGCGCCGCGTCCGGTACCCGTTCGGGCCAGCCGAGACCGATGGCGATCGGCCCACGCATGTCGGGGGGCGTCGCCTGGGCGAGTGTGGATCCGTCGGTGAACTCAACCATCGAGTGGACATACGACTGCGGGTGCACGACAACCTCAATGCGGTCGAAGGGAATGTCGTACAGCAGGTGTGCCTCGATGACCTCCAGGCCCTTGTTGACGAGGGTCGCGGAGTTGATCGTGATGACCGGGCCCATGGCCCAGGTGGGGTGCGCGAGGGCGTCCTCGACGGTGACCCGCGCCAGCTCCGCCTTCGTACGGCCGCGGAACGGGCCGCCGGAGGCGGTGACGACCAGCTTGCGCACATCCGCGCGGGTACCGGCGGCCAGCGCCTGGAAGAGCGCGGCGTGCTCGGAGTCGACCGGGATGATCTGGCCGGGCTTGGCGAGCGCCTTGACCAGCGGGCCGCCCACGATGAGCGACTCCTTGTTGGCGAGCGCGAGGGTGCGGCCCGCCTCCAGGGCGGCGAGGGTCGGGGCGAGGCCGATGGAGCCGGTGATGCCGTTGAGGACGGTGTGACACTCCGAGGAACCGGCGGCCAGCTGGGTGGCGGCGTCCGGTCCGGCGAGGATCTCGGGGAGCGTCTCCCCGGCGCCGTACTGCGCGGAGAGCGCCTCGCGCAGGGCCGGTACGACGTCCTCGCGGGCGACGGCGACGGTCCGCACCCGCAGCCGGTACGCCTGCTCGGCGAGGAGGGCTACCCGTCCGCCGTTGGCGGACAGGGCGGTGACCCGGAAACGGTCGGGGTTGCGCAGCACGAGATCGATGGCCTGGGTGCCGATGGACCCGGTGGAGCCGAGGATCACCACGTCCTTGGGGCCGTCCCCGGTGTGGGGGTCGTGGACGAGGTGCGGGTCGGCGAGGGGCGCTGGACTGTCGCTCATCCCCCCATTGTTGCCGCAACCGGTGTCCGGCAGGACAAGTGCGCCCCTCGGGAGGGTGCCTTATCAGCTCTCGTTGCCGAATGGGACGAAATCGCCTTTGTGAAGCCGGCGTGAAGACCTTGTGATAACACTTCTGTTCTGGTCGGCCGGACAGCCGGCCCGCGGACGACATCCTGGGGGGATCTCTCCACGCGTACCCTGCGCATACGCGCTGCCCTGCCCGCTCTCGCGGGCGCGGCACTGCTCACCGGCACCCTGCTCAGCAGCCCGGCCGAGGCGGCCGGCGGCGTGATCATCCATCACGTCTGGTTCGACAGCCCCGGCTCGGACACCGGGTCCAACACGAGCCTGAACGGCGAGTGGGTGCAGATCAAGAACACCAGCGGCTCGGCGATCTCCCTCAGGGGCTGGATCCTGAAGGACGCCTCCAACCACAAGTACGTCTTCCCGAACGTCAAGATCGGTGCCGGGAAGTACATGAAGATCCACACCGGCAAGGGCACGGACACCGCGTCGAACAAGTACCAGGGCCGACGCGCCTACGTGTGGAACAACACCAGCGACACGGCGACGCTGACCAAGGCGAGCGGCACCAAGGTCGACTCCTGCTCCTGGACGACGCGGGATCCGAGCGACAAGTACTGCTGACCTACCGGATGGGGCGGTGCACGTTCTCCCTCGTGCTGGGACCCGGGGTCGCGTCGGCGATCCACGGGCCCTCGCCCGAGGGGTCGACGATCCCCTGCTCCAGCCACTCGTAGTCGCCGCCGAGGACGCCCTTGACGATCTTCCGATCGTTGTCGTCGGTGTTGCTCCACAGGCGGCCGAAGAGCTCGTCGACCCGGATGCGGGACTGCCGGCAGAAGGCATCGGCGAGCCGGTAGGCCTCGCGGCCGTGGTCGCCCTGGCTGCGCAGGAGCTCGGCCCGGACGCAGGCCGCGCTCATCGCGAACAGCTCGGCGCCGATGTCCACGATCCGGCCCAGGAAGACCTGCTTGGTCTCCATCCGGCCCTGCCAGCGGGACATGGCGTAGAAGGTGGAGCGGGCCAGCTTGCGGGCGTGCCGCTCGACGTAGCGCAGATGCGGGGCGAGGTCCACTCCGTGCTTGAACCGGCCGTAGGAGGAGGGGAGTTGGCCGGGTCCGGCGACCAGCTTCGGCAGCCACTTGGCGTAGAAGACGCCCGCGTTCGCGCCGGCCTTCGCCTTGTCCGACAGGGACTTCTCGGGGTCGATGAGGTCACCGGCGACCGAGAGATGGGCGTCGACGGCCTCGCGCGCGATCAGCAGATGCATGATCTCGGTGGAGCCCTCGAAGATGCGGTTGATGCGCAGGTCGCGCAGGATCTGCTCGGCGGGGACCGCGCGCTCGCCGCGGGCCGCGAGCGACTGAGCCGTCTCGAAGCCGCGGCCGCCGCGGATCTGCACCAGCTCGTCCGCCATCAGCCAGCCCATCTCGGAGGCGAACAGCTTGGCGAGCGCACCCTCGATGCGGATGTCGTTGCGGTTCTCGTCGGCCATCTGACACGACAGCTCGCTCACGGCCTCCAGGGCGAAGGTGGTGGCCGCGATGAAGGAGATCTTCGACCCGACCGCCTCGTGCTGCGCGATCGGCTTGCCCCACTGCTCGCGCGCCGCGGACCACTCCCGGGCGATCTTCAAAGACCACTTGCCGGCGGCGACGCACGAGGCGGGCAGGGACAGCCGCCCGGTGTTCAGCGTGGTCAGCGCGATCTTCAGGCCCGCGCCCTCCGGCCCGACGCGGTTGGCGGCGGGCACCCGGACCTGGTGGAAGCGGGTGACGCCGTTCTCGATGCCGCGCAGCCCCATGAAGGAGTTGCGGTTCTCCACGGTGATGCCGGGCGAGTTCGTCTCCACGATGAACGCCGTGATGCCGCCCTTGTGGCCTTCGCTCTTCGGCACCCGGGCCATGACCACCAGCAGGTCGGCGACCACGCCGTTGGTGGTCCACAGCTTCACCCCGTCGAGGACGTAGTCGCCCCCGTCGGGCACCGCGGTCGTGGCCAGGCGGGCGGGGTCGGAGCCGACGTCGGGCTCGGTGAGCAGGAAGGCGCTGATGTCGGTGCGGGCGCAGCGCGGCAGGAACGCGTCCTTCTGCTCCTGCGTGCCGAACAGCTTCAGCGGCTGCGGTACGCCGATCGACTGGTGCGCCGAGAGCAGCACGCCGACCGCGGGGCAGGCCGAGCCGACCAGGGCGAGCGCCTTGTTGTAGTACACCTGGGTGAGGCCGAGCCCGCCGTACTTGGTGTCGATCTTCATGCCGAGGGCGCCGAGCTCCTTGAGCCCGTCTATGACCTCGTCCGGGATCCGCGCCTCGCGCTCGATGCGGGCCGAGTCGATCCGTGTCTCGCAGAAGTCGCGCAGCTTGGCGAGGAACTCCTCCCCGCGCTGCACGTCCTCGTCCGCCGGGAGCGGATGGGGGTGGATGAGGTCCAGCCGGAAGCGGCCGAGGAACAGTTCCTTGGCGAAGCTGGGCTTGCGCCAGTCCTGTTCCCGGGCGGCCTCCGCGACCTGCCGGGCCTCCCGCTCGGTGACCGTGGGTTTGGTGATGGGGGCGGACATGAGGCTCACCTCGCCGCGAATAGGGTTGTCGGGGACCGTTCGCTACTGACCAGTGCTACTGGATCGTTGGTACCCGAAACGGGCCGCCCCCACCAGTCCTCGCGCGCCCGATCGGCGCGTGTATCAGCCGATCTCGACGGAGTACGACTTCGTATCGAGCCGCCCGGAGCC
Source organism: Streptomyces sp. NPDC025638 (assembly GCF_055558775.1). Classification (NCBI taxonomy): domain Bacteria; kingdom Bacillati; phylum Actinomycetota; class Actinomycetes; order Kitasatosporales; family Streptomycetaceae; genus Streptomyces; species Streptomyces sp. NPDC025638. The sequence goes on from NZ_JBVHLX010000016.1 coordinate 47,069, forward strand.
CTTGAACACCTCGGTCCCGGACTCGATGCCGGAGACGTACTTGTCATCGCTCAACAGCTTGCGCCGAACGAGTGCCTGGGTGAAGTCGTCGAGGTTCAGTGTGGCGCCGGTGGTGTTGGTGCGCCGGACGAAGGAGTAGACGTTCCAGCCGATGTTGCCCCGGTAGATGTCCCACATGGAGCCGCCCAGGCTGACGCTGCCGTACTTGGTGCCCAGCGGTCCCGCGCCGCCCTGGCGGTTCAGCCAGATCATGACCTCGTCGGTGGGCTGGTCCTGCCAGTCCGCGGTGCCCTTGGCGTGCAGCCACAGGTCGTAGGCCACGTTCATGGTGCCCGGGTTCGAACCGACCGAGAAGCTCCACTTGGCAGTGACCTTCTTGCGGTCGCCGACCCGGATCGGCAGCCCGGTGCTCCCCTTGTCGGCCTTCCAGCCCCAGTGCCAGCCCAGGACCGTACTGGCGTACGACTTCACGTCCGAGTCGGTGCCCTTGGCGCTGTTCGCCCAGCTGTAGCTGGTGCCCCAGGAGATCGTCGGGCCGCTTCGGGAGTTGTCCCAGACGCACTGGGTACCGGTGCCCTTGTCCTGGCCCCACAGGTTGTTGTTCAGGTAGTACTTGCCGAGCGCGATGGTGTCGAAGGCCGTGCACTTCTTGCTCGACTCGCCGGCCTGCGCCACGGTGACGCCCGCCGCGGCCGCCAGGGCGACCGAGGCCGCGACGAGCGTCTTCGCCTTCGTGGACAGGCGCGGTCTGCGGTGTTGCATCGGGGGTCCTTCCGGGGGACGGTTCGTGTGCCGCCTGTCTGTGGTCGCCACCCGGCCGAAAGGTTGCCGCCCTCTCGCCGCCCTCTCGCCGCGCTCCCACCGCGATTACCTTCGGGAAAAGCTGTCGAAGCGCTTCGACAGCCTATGGACACCCACCCCCGCTGAAGATACTGTCGATACACCCTCACTCAGCCTTGTACTCACCCTTGTCAGCAATGCGCACTGTCGAAGCGCTTCACACATCTTGGAGAGCTGGATGGTCACCCTCGCCGAGGTCGCCCAGCACGCCGGAGTCTCGGCGAGCACGGTGAGCTATGTCCTCAGCGGCAAGCGGTCCATCTCCGCCATCACCCGGCAGCGGGTCGAGCAGAGCATCCGGGAGCTCGGCTACCACCCGAACGCGGGAGCCCGTGCCCTGGCCAGCAGCCGGTCGAACATCATCGCGCTGATGATTCCGCTGCGGACGGACATGTACGTGCCGGTGATGATGGAGATCGCCATCGCGGTGGCCACCACGGCGCGCACGCACGGGTACGACGTCCTGCTGCTCACCGGCGAGGAGGGCCCCGACGCGGTGCGCCGGGTCACCGGCAGCGGGCTCGCCGACGCGATGATCCTGATGGACGTCGAGCTGGAGGACGAGCGGCTGCCACTGCTGCGCGGCACCGACCAGCCGTCGGTCCTCATCGGGCTGCCTGCCGACACCACCGGTCTGACCTGCGTCGACCTGGACTTCACGGCGACGGGCGCCCTGTGCGTCGAGCACCTCGCCCGGCTCGGTCACCGCGACATCGCTGTCGTCGGAGAGGCGCCCGCGGTCTACGAACGGCACACCGGCTTCGCCGAGCGCACCCTCGACGGACTCCGTTCCCGCGCGCGGGAGCTGGGCCTTCGGGTGCTGCACCGCCCGTGCGAGGGCGGGTACGACGCGATCGCCGTCACCCTCGCCCGGATCTTCGACGAGCGCCCGGGCACCACCGGGTTCGTCGTGCAGAACGAGTCCGCGGTCGAGCCGCTGCTCGCCCTGCTGCGCCAGCAGGGCCGGGCCGTGCCCGAGGACGTGTCCGTGGTCGCGATCTGCCCGGAGCAGGTCGCCGTCCAGGCGTCGGTGCGGCTGACGTCCGTGGCCATCCCCGCGCAGGAGATGGGCCGGTACGCCGTGGAGCACCTGGTGGCCAAGCTCGACGGCCGTGGAACCGACGAAGTGGTGCTGATCGCGCCCGAGTTGACGGTACGGGCCAGCTCGGGTCCGGCCCCGGCCGCCCCCGCCTCCTCCTGACCAGCCTTCGCTGCCCTCCGGGGCACCTCATGTCGTTTCGGGAGCACCCTTCGTGAATCAGCCTGCCGAAAACCAGCCCCAGGTGAGCCTCGCGCAGTCGTCACCCACCGTCGGCACCTTCCGCGAGCGGGACGGCGCGCTGGAGTGGAGTGGCCGTCAGGAGACCGTACGCATCGAGCCATGGGGTCCGGACGCGGTCCGGGTCCGGGCACGCATCGGTGGCCCGATACTCCAGGGGCTCCCGGGCGCGCTGCTCGACGACGCCCCGGCGACGCCGTACACCGTCAAGACCGAAGACGGACAGGGGCGGTTGACGGTCGGCGCCCTCACGGCCGAGGTGAGCGCCGAGGGCCTGATCCGCTTCGTCCGCACGTTTGACGGGAGCGAACTGCTCGCCGAGGAGCGCGCCCACTTCTGGTGGCCCGGCCCGCGCCTGTACACCGCGGCCGGCAGCGGCCACCACCGTCTGGAGCAGCGCTTCGCCGCCTACGACGACGAGAAGCTCTACGGCCTCGGCCAGCACCAGCACGGCCGGCTCGACCAGAAGGGCCTGGTCCTGGATCTGGTCCAGCGCAACGCCGAGGTCGGCATCCCGGTCCTCACCTCCAGCCGCGGCTACACCCTGCTGTGGAACAACCCGGCGATCGGCCGGGTGGAGCTGGCCGGCAACGGCACCCGCTGGGTGGCGGACTCGGCCCGCCAGATCGACTACTGGATCACGGCGGGCACCCCGGCCGACGGCCAGCGCCGCTACAGCGAGGTGACCGGCCGCACGCCGATGCTGCCCGAGTGGGCGGCGGGCTTCTGGCAGTGCAAGCTGCGCTACCGCACCCAGGACGAACTCCTCGCCGTGGCACGGGAGTACAGACGCCGTGGGCTGCCCGTGTCCGCCATCGTCTGCGACTTCTTCCACTGGACCCATCTGGGCGAGTGGAAGTTCGACCCGAAGGAGTGGCCGGACCCGGCGGCGATGGTGCGGGAGCTGGCGGAGCTCGGCATCAAGCTGGTGGTGTCCGTGTGGCCGTCGGTGTCCCCGCTGTCCGAGAACCACTCGGTCATGGAGCAGCGCGGCTACTTCATCGGCACGCAGTACGGCCCGATGGCGCACGCCGACTGGCCCGACAAGGAGGTCGCCTCGACCGTCCAGGTGGCCTTCTACGACGCCACGAACCCGGACGCCCGTGACTTCCTCTGGTCCCGGATCAAGGAGAACTACCTGGACCCGTACGGCATCACGGCCTTCTGGCTGGACGCCTGCGAGCCCGAGCTGAAGCCCGGCTTCCAGGAGAACCTGCGCTACTGGGCCGGCCCCGGCCTGGAGGTCGGCAACCTCTATCCGCGCGAGAACGCCCGCGTCTTCGACGAGGGCCTGCGCGCGGCCGGCGAGACCGAGGTGATCACCCTCAACCGCTCGGCGTGGGCGGGCAGTCAGCGCCATGGCGCCGCCCTGTGGTCCGGTGACATCGGCACCGACTTCGCGACCCTGCGCCGCCAGATAGCGGCCGGCCTCAACACGTCCCTCTCCGGCATCCCCTGGTGGAACACCGACATCGGCGGCTTCCACGGCGGCGACCCGGACGACCCGGCGTACCGCGAGGTGATGGTCCGCTGGTTCCAGTTCGGCGCGCTGTCCCCGCTGATGCGGCTGCACGGCTTCCGCGACCCGGGCATGCCGCTGGGCCCGGACATGACGGGCGGCCCCAACGAGGTCTGGTCGTACGGCGAGGAGGCGGGCGCCGTGCTGGAGAAGTACCTGCGGCTGCGCGAGCGCCTCAAGCCGTACGTCCTGAGTGTGATGAGGGAGGCCCACGAGGAGGGCCTGCCCGTGATGCGCCCGCTGTTCCTGGAGTTCCCCGAGGACCAGGCGTCCTGGTCGGTCGACGACGCCTACCTCTTCGGCCGCGACCTGCTCGTCGCCCCGGTGCTGACGGCGGGCTCCGCGGGCCGCACGACCTACCTCCCGGCGGGCGCGTGGTGGACGGACGCATGGACCGGTGCCCCGTACGAGGGCGGCACGGCGGTGACGGTCGACGCCCCCCTGGACCGCATCCCCCTGTTCCTGCGGGACGGAGCGAAGCTGCCGATCGCGGAGTGAGTGCGCCGCGGTGCCGGCCCCTGCCCGGAACCGGCACCTCGGCACAACGGGGTCAACTGCTGCTGACTGTCAGGCTGTTGGTGGTGTAGTTCAGGCCGCCGGACGAGCTGGTGATCTCGTAGCCGAACTGCACGTCCCCGATGGTCACGTTGCCGAACCAGCCCTTGGTGTCCTTGATCCACTTCAGGATGGGCAGGACGTTGACCGTGCCGGAGGTCGAGTTCGAGGTGCGGACGAACGAGAAGACGTCGTTGGAGCCGTTGTTGCCCTTGTAGACGGTCCAGGTGTGCCCGCCCAGCGTCAGGGTGCCCTGCGAGGTGCCGAGCGGGCCGACGGCTCCGGTCTTGTTGACCCAGAGCATGATCTCGTAGCGGTAGGCCGTGTCCCAGATGTCGTACGAGGTGTTGTACGCGCCGGACGACGGCACCGTGACGTTGTAGCTGCTGGTGAGCGATCCGAGGGAGGTGATCGGCTTGTTGATCACCTTCTTGGCGTTGGGGTAGGACTTGATGCCACCGGTGTTGGGGTGATCGGCCCAGACGCCCCAGTTGGTGCCGGAGTTGGCCCAGACGCACTGGCTGCCGGCGCCGGAGCCCCAGATGTTGTTGTAGAGGGTGTAGCCGTTCAGTGTCGTGTTGCCCCACTGGTCGCAGGAGCTCCACACGGCCGCCGAGGCGGGGGCGGGGGCGGAGGCGAGTGCGACGGTGGCGCCGAGCGCCAGGGCGGGGGCGAGCAGGGCCTTGCCGACTTTGTCGGGTACGAGTGCGAGCATGACTCTCCTGTTCGATGAGGGGAATCGCTTCCCCGGCCTGCGCTACTTTCTGTCCGTCCCGCGAGGGATCGGTTCGGGCTGGACCGCGGCTTTTGAGCTGGAAGCCCCATTCAGGGCGGAGTCACGGTGTCCCTTCCATGGATTGAGGGGAATCACGGGAAGTCACCACGTCCCACGTTGAGGACGTGTTCTTCTCCGGCGACCAGGTCGAGCGGCTGTGCGCCGGAGGAAGTCCGCAGGTCGATGCGGTGGGTGCGGGTCGGTCGGACGACCGCCGTGGCACCGCCGGGGCTCCAGGTCAGGTCGATCTCCGCGCCGAACCTGGTGCGCACACCGCGGAGTTCGCCCTCCGGGTACGCCGCCGGGAGCGCGGGCAGGAGGACCAGCCGGTCGGGGGTCGACTGGACGAGCATCTCGATCAGCACGGCGGGCAGGGTGTGCGCGGCGTCCGCGTTGTAGACGTCGCGGCCGGGGTAGTGGGTGCTCATCAGGGATGCGTGGAAGAAGTCGCCCTCCAGCACCCGGGCGAGGGCGCGGGCGACCCGGTCGGTGTCCCTGAGCCGGGCGGCGATCAGGGCGTGGTGCAGATGGCCGTGGGCCGAGTGGTTCTCCGAGCCGCGCAGTTCGAGGGCGCGGTGGGCGGCCTTTGCCAGGTCCGGGGTGTCGTACGGGTTGATCTCGTCGAGGGGCCAGACCCCGTACAGATGGCTGAGGTGGCGGTGGTCGTAGGTGTCTTCCAGGCCCGGCCGGGCCCATTCGGCCAGGGCGCCGTCGGCGTTGACGCGGTGCGGGGGCAGCCGGTCGGCGAGAGCACGCCAGGCGTCGGCGTGCTCCGGATGGCGGGCGGCGGCCGTGAGCAGGGCGTGCCGGGCGGCGGAGAGGTCCATGGCCGCGTTGATCGCGCCCCAGCTCGCGTCGACGGGCCGGTTCTCGGGTGAGTAGGAGGGGACGACGACCAGGTGCCCGTGCTCGTCGGTGCGGGTGAGGAAGTCCTCGTAGAACCGCGCGACCTCGGCGAGGGCGGCGGCGGTGCGCGGGTCCCGCTCACCGCTGGTCTCCTCGTGGTCGACGAGCGGCTTGAGCAGCCAGTCGGCGCCCGCGGTCCACAGGTGCAGCGGGTACTCGCGGCTGAAGTGGTACGACAGCCCGGACTCGCCGTCGGTGTGCGAGGGCGCGACCACGCCCCGGGCGCCGAAGATCGTGCGGGCGTTGTCACGCCAGTCGGCGAGTTGACGCTGCATCAGCTCGGCCTGTGCCGCGGTGACTTCGGGGAGCGCGGCGGCCGCCGCCGAGGCCGTCTGGAGGTTGAGGTTGGCGTCGGTGGTGAAGGCGCCGGACCAGGCGGTGTTCCAGTCACCGGTCCACAGGCCGGTGAGTCTCGGCGGAAACAGGCCGCTCGCGGAGAGCAGGTGGTAGCGGCCGGCCGCGAAGAGCCGTTCCAGGAGGGCCGGGCCGAGCGGGTGCTCCAGCAGGGCGGAGCCGGGCAGGGCACGTTCGGCCGGATCGGCGCCGAGGTCGAGGGTCACGCGGCGGTAGGCGGTGCGGTGGAGGGAGAGATGGCGGTCGAGGAGGTCCTCGTACGACCGTGGTCCCGGCGCTTCCGTGAGGAGGTCGCGCAGGGCCCGTGCCTCCTCGACGACGGCCGGTTCCCCGGTGTGACGCCGTACCCGGGTGAGCAGCAGGACGGACTCGCCGCCCTGGAGGCGCACCCCCGGTGGGACGAGGGTCGTCGTACCCCCGCCGGTCGCGACCAGGGTCACGCCCGTGTAGGCGCGGTCGCTGCCGGGATAACGGGCACGGAGGCTGAGCACGGCGCCCTCGGGGGTGCGCAGGGCGCCGTGGCCGACGCCCAGGCCGGTGGGCGCGCCCGGGAGCCGATGGTCCAGCCGGATGTCGAGCGTGAGGTCGGTGGCGGTGACCTGCTGGACGATCACGTCGTCCGCCCGGGAGACGAAGACCCGGCTGGTCCAGCCGTCGCAGCGGGCCGTCGCCTCGCCGGTGGCGAAGTCGAGGGAACGGCGATAGTCGTGCCGGTCGCCGGGAGGCCGCCGCAGCCGTATCTGGAAGGCGGGGTGGAACGGCTGCACCCACTGCAGCGGGCGGCCGTCGGTGAAGCCCTCGGCGGCCATCCGGTCGCCCGCGAGCAACCGGTCCTGGAGGGCGGGGAGTTCGGCGGCGAGCTGCGGAGGACGGGCCGACTCGCCGCCGTTGGGGCGGACGAGGGTGTGATGGGTGACGATGACACGGTCGGCGTTCGGATTGCCGAACACAAGGGTGCCGTGGTGGCCGTTGCCGCTGAGGAAGGCGTCCTCCCAGCGGGCGGCCGGGAGGGGCTCCCAGGTTCCGTGGACGGGGCCGGTGGTCATGGCCCGAGCACCGCCGCGCCGTAGCGGCCGAGGGTGATCTCGTCCGTGACCGTCGTGCCGGTGAGCAGGTCGCGGTGGGTGCCGGGGCACTCGACGGTGACCGACTCGCGCCCGTGGTTGAGCAGGAACAGCAGATCGCCGCGGCGGACGGCCTCCACGCCCGGCACGACTTTGTCGAGCACCGGGCGGACACCCGCGTCGGCGGCGACACGGGCGAGCAGTCCGCGCAGCGCCTCGGGTTCCGGGAGCGTGGAGACGTACCACGCATGCCCCTTGCGCAGGACGGCGGCCAGGCCGTCGAGTTCCCCACCCTTGTAGCGGACCGTCTCGGTGGCGTCGGGCGCGGCCTCGATCTCCTCCGACCACAGGGTCCCGCGGAAGCCGTCGCAGGCGACGGTCTCCCCGGCGTCCAGGGGCCACCACTCGTGCAGCGTGCGGATGCCGAACAGCTCGCGCAGCCGGACGTCCATGCCGCCGGGCCGCACCCGGTCGTCCTCGTCGGCGACTCCGGTCATGAAGCCGCAGACCAGGGTGCCCCCGCCGCGGACGTGGGCGAGGAGGTTCTCGATCGCCGTGTCGGTGAGGAGGTAGAGCTGGGGGACGACGACGAGCTTGTAGCCGGACAGGTCGTGCTCCGGGTGGGCGAAGTCGGTGGTGAGGTGGGACTCCCACAGGGCGCGGTGCCAGGCGTGCAGGAGGGCCGGGTGGTCGACCTCGGTGGAGGGGCGGCCCTCCTGGGCGCCGGCCCACCAGGCGTGCCAGTCGTGCAGGATCGCGATGTCGGAGTGGATGCGGCCGCCCGCCACCTCGGGTCCGATGAGCGCGAGTTCGGCGCCGAGCCGTCTGATCTCCTGGTACGTACGGCCCCGTTCCCCCGCGTGACCGACCATCCCGGAGTGGAACTTCTCCGCGCCCTGCCGGGACTGGCGCCACTGGAAGTAGCAGACGGCGTCGGCGCCGCGGGCCACGGCCTGGAGGGACCAGAGGCGGTTGAGGCCGCGGGGCTTGGGGTGGTTCACACCCCGCCAGTTGACGGGTCCGGCCGCCTGTTCCATGAGCATCCAGGGACCGCGGCCCTGGGACCGGGTGAGGTCCTGGATCAGCGCGCCGTGCTGCGGGCCGAGGGGGTCGCGCGGGTCGGGGTAGAGGTCGACCGAGACGACGTCCTCCTCCTCGGCCCAGCGCCAGGCGTCCTGGCCGGTCCACAGCGGCATGAAGTTGGTGGTGACCGGGATGTGCGGGGTGTGCCGGGCGACGATGTCGCGCTCGGCCGTGAAGCACTCCAGGAGCATGTCGGAGGTGAAGCGGCGAAAGTCCAGCACCTGGGCCGGGTTCTTCAGGTAGTGGGTGCGGCGCGGGGGGAGGATGCCGTCCCAGCTGTCGTGTCCCTGGCCCCAGAAGGCCGTGCCCCACGCGGTGTTGAGGGCGCGGAGGGTGCCGTACCGGTCGCGCAGCCAGCGGCGGAAGGCGGCGGCCGCCTCGTCGCCGTGGTCGAAGGTGCAGTACTCGTTGTTGATGTGCCACAGGGTGAGAGCCGGGTGGCCGGCATAGCGGGCGGCGAGGTCCTCGGTGATGGCGGCCGCGTAGCGCCGGTAGGTGGCGCTGGAGTGCGAGAAGTGCTGGCGGCCGCCCCACCACTCGGTGCGCCCGTCGGCGTCGCGGGGCAGGGTGTCCGGGTGGAGCCGGCCCATCCAGGGCGGGGGCGAGGAGGTGGGGGTGGCAAGGACCACGCCGATGCCGGCCGTGTGCATCAGATCCATGAGGGTGTCCAGCCAGCCGAAGTCCCGCTCCCCCGGCCGGGGTTCGAGCTTCGCCCAGGAGAAGACGCCCATCGTCACCGAGTTGACCCCCGCGTCCCGCATGAGCCGGACGTCCTCGCGCCAGGTCTCCTCGGGCCACTGCTCGGGGTTGTAGTCACCACCGAAGAGGACGCGGCCACGGGTGACGTCGCTCAGCTTGGGCATCTTGGGGTTCCTCGCAGGCGGGTTGGGATCGGGACGCGCCCCGAAGGGGCGCGGGGAACTGCGCGACCAGCCACGACGCGGCAGCGGACGCATCGCGGCCGGCACCCCGACGGCGCTCACCCGGCTCGGGCTTCAGCCCTTCACCGCGCCGGTCAGCATGCCCTTCTTGAAGTGCCGCTGGACGAAGGGAGACAGCACGGCCACCGGCAGCAGCGCCATCACCATGACCGCCATCTGCACCGCGAGCCCCGACAGCTGGCCCGTCTTGATCGCCTGGCCCAGGCCCACCGGGGCCTCCTGTTTCTGGACCAGTTGGATCATGACGTTCTGCAGCGGCATCATGTCCTGGTCGTTGAGGTACAGCGAGGCGTTGAACCAGGCGCTCCAGTAGCCCACCGCGTAGAACAGGGTGATCACGGCGAGCACCGCCCTGGAGAGCGGCATGACGATCTGCCACAGGATCCGGACGTCACCCGCGCCGTCGATCCGCGCGCTGTCGATGAGTTCCTGCGAAATGCCCATGAAGAACCCGCGCAGGACCAGGATGTTGAAGACGCTGATCGCGCTCGGCAGGATCAGGGCGAGGTAGGTGTCGGTCAGGCCCAGCGACTGCACCAGCAGATACGTCGGGATCAGGCCCGCGCTGAAGAACATCGTGGCCAGCAGGATCATCAGCAGCCAGCGGTGCCCGAGCGACCCGGTGCGCGAGAGGCCGTACGCGCACAGGACGGACACCGTCATCGAGAACAGCGTGCCGACGAGGGTGATCAGGACGCTGATCACCGCCGCGCGGGTGACCTGTCCGCCGCTGAGGAGTTCCTGGTAGGCGACGAAGGTGATGCCCTTGGGGATCATCACCAGACCGCCGGCCTCGTCGATGGTCCTGCGTGAGGAGAGGCTGGTGACGAGGACGATCCACAGCGGGAAGAGGATGCCCAGGCAGGCGAGCGCAAGGACCAGGCCCTTGCCCGCGAGGCCGGCCCTGCCGGGTCGCTCCTCCCACACCGGGCGAGGCGGCGCCTGCCACCGGCGGGGCCCGGCGTTCGGCGGCTCGTCGTTCGGCGGCCTGTCGATCACGGCGGTCACTTCTTGTACACCCCCTGCTCGCCCATGAGATGAGCCACTTTGTTCGCGGCGAGGACCAGGCCGAGGCTGACGACGCCCTTGATCAGTCCGGCGGCCGCCGCGTAGCCGAAGTCCTGGTTGCGCACTCCGTTCCACCACACGAAGGTGTCGAGGACCTCCGCCGCGCCCGGCCCGACGGCATCGCGTTGCAGCAGGATCTGTTCGAAGCCGACGGTGAGGGCGTCGCCGACGCGGAGCACCAGGAGCAGGGCGATCACCGGGCGCAGCGCGGGCAGGGTGACGTGCCACATGCGGCGCCACCGGCCGGCGCCGTCCATCGCGGCGGCCTCGTACAGGTCCGGGCTGACCGAGGCCAGCGCGGCGAGGAAGACGATGATCCCCCAGCCGGCGTCCTTCCACACGCTCTGCGCGGTGATCAGGAACTTGAAGGTGTCCGGGTCGGTCATGATGTCGAGGCCGTCGTACCCGTGCTGCCGCAGCAGCTGCGAGAGGATTCCCGCGCCGCCGAAGAGTTGCTGGAAGACCGCGACGACCAGCACCCAGGAGAAGAAGTGCGGCAGGTAGAGGATCGCCTGCGAGAGCGCCCGGACCCGGGGCCTGACCACGCTGTTGATGAGCAGCGCGAGCCCGATCGGGATCGGGAAGTACAGCACCAGCTGGAGGAAGAACAGCACCAGCGTGTTGCGGACGGCGCCCCAGAAGGCCGAGTCCTCGAAGATCCGCTGGAAGTTCTCGAAGCCGACCCAGGGGCTGTGCAGCATGGAGACGACGCCGTTGTCGCTGACGTACGGGTCGTAGTCCTGGAAGGCGACGATGTTGCCGAGGATCGGCACATAGTTGAAGAGCAGGACCAGCAGGACGGCCGGCAGCGTCATCAGGAGCAGCATGCGGTCGCGTCTGAATCTGAGCCGCACGCTCGGCTTCCCGGATCGTCGTTTCTCCCGGGAGCCGGTGGCGCCGCCCGACGCCACCCGGGTGCTTCCCGTCGTGTCGGCCTCGGCCCTGCTCCGAGGCACCGTGCTGTGGGACACGGTCGTTCTCCTTGCCTCGGTGCCCGGTCAGCTCGCCGCGGAGCCGTTCTCGTCGAGCAGCTTGCGGTACCAGTCGCGGAGCTTGTCCCCGCCCTTGCTCTTCCAGTCGGCGACGGCCTGCTGCATGTCACTGATCTTCTTGCGGCCGCGGACGATGTCGTCCTCCAGCTGCTCGAAGTCGTTGGAGAGGTTGGTGTAGCGGGTGGGCTCGGTGATCTGCTGGCCGTAGAAGGCCGACTTCTTGGTGAAGGCGCCCATCCGCTGCTGCCACTCGACCTGGCCCTTGGCGACGTCCGGGAAGTCGGGGTGGGCGATGGTCGCGGCGGGGCTCGCGACCATGACGTAGGCGTTCAGGACCTCGTTGTTGCCCTGGGTGGTCTTGGTGGGCACGCCGTTCTTGACGGTGTAGTGGGTGCCCTCGACGCCGTAGTTGGTGAGCATGTACTCCTCGGTGCCGTACGGCGCGGCGGTGACGTTGGCGACGGCCAGCGCGTCCCGGATCACGGACTCAGGGGCCTTCTTGCTGATGAAAGCGAAGATATTGGCGGGCTGCGTGGCGAACAGGGCCGGGTCGCCGCCGTCGTGGCCCCAGATGTCCATCCCCCAGATCTTGTAGTCCGGGTTCTGGGTGGCCTGTTCGGCGGTGCGGCTCCACCACTGCGAGATGTCCTGGTTGTAGATCAGGAACTCGGCGGCGGCGAACTTGGGGCCGGGGTCGGTGGCGCTGCTCTTGCCGAGCTTGGCGTCGGGGTGGACGACGCCGGCCGCGAACAGCTTGCGGGTCCACTCCAGCGCCTCCAGGTACTCCTGGGTCTCGATGCGGTTGATCAGCTTGCCGTCGACGAGGTTCCAGCCGAGCGGCTTCTCGCTGCCGGAGAGCACCCCGAAGCTGTTGAAGGCCGTCCACTTCATGTCCGTGCAGGCCCAGCGCTTGGCTCTGGCGTTGGTGATCTCCTTGGCCAGCGCCATGAACTCGTCGGCCGAGCGCGGGATTTCGTACCCCTCCTTGTCGAAGATGTCCTTGCGGTAGAGGGGCACGATGTTGGTGACGTAGGAGGCGGGCATCGGCAGGCCGCGCAGCTTGCCGCCGAAGATGCAGCGCCGCCAGGCGTCGGTCGGGATGGCCGCGAGGTTCGGGTAGTCCTTGACCGCGTCCCCGGAGAGGTAGGGGCCGAGGTCGGCGAACTTGCCGATGATGGCGCTGGGTATCTTGCCGCCCATGTTCCAGCCGGGGACGACCACCATGTCCGGTACGTCGCTGGAGGCGAGGACCGCGCCGAGCTTCTGGTCGTAGGTGTTGCCGTCCTGGTTCTGCCAGCCGACGTCGACACCGATCCGGTCGTTCATCGCCCGGTAGTAGGCGTTGTCGGCCTTGGGCGGGGTGCCCCAGAACGGCGACATGATGCTGACCTTGCCGCCCTTGCCGAGCTTCTTCGGCACCGACGTCTTGAGGGTGGCGAGGTCGAGCTTGCCGGTGAAGCCGACCGCCGAGCCGTTCTTCGAGGCGATGTCCGGGGTCACCACATTGCCCGCGACGTAGGCCGGAAGCAGCTTCTTCGCGCCCTTGCCCGACGAGGATCCCCCGCCCGAGCCGCTGTCCGAACCACCGCAGGCGGCGAGCAGCGGCATCCCTCCCGCCACCGCTGCGGCGGCGACCGCCGTGGAGGCGAGGAAGCTTCTCCGGCTGGGCGCGGAGGAGGCGGAGGAGGCGTTCGGCGTCATTGCGTCAACCCTTCGTGGCGCACCAGGGACACCCGGCGGTGGCGGCCGCGGTGTCTCGAGTGGAACTGGCTGAGCCGAAGCGGTCCTCCGACGCATGCACCGGTATGCGCACCTCCCGGCCGCAGACCTCTTCGTCGAAGCGCTTCGATGTTGCTGCGAGGTTAAGTGAACACCCAGGGGCGCACAAGGGTCGCTTCCAAGATTCCTCCGAGGCGTACGAGGTGACCTCTCCTCATGCACTGCTTGAAATATCGATGAGGGCGTCTTGACACCCACCCCTGTGTCGAATGAGCATCGAAGCGCTTCGAAAGCCGCTCATCGCTCCGTAGCAAGGGGAACCGCACGTGACCGCACACACGCCGCCCACGCCGCCCTTTCGCGATCCGCACCTGCCGTTCACGAAGCGCGTCGACGACCTGCTGGCGCGGCTCACCCCGGCCGAGAAGGTCTCCTTCCTGCACCAGTTCGTGCCTGCCGTCGAGCGGCTCGGCATCGCCGCGTTCCGCACCGGCCAGGAGGCACTGCACGGTGTGGCCTGGACGGGCCCGGCCACCGTCTTCCCGCAGGCGGTCGGCCTCGGCGCGACCTGGAACACCGACCTCGTACGGCGCGTGGGCGAGGCGGTGTCCAGGGAGGTCCGCGCGATGCGCGCCCACGACGACCGCGTGGGCCTCAACGTCTGGTCCCCGACGGTCAATCTGCTGCGCCACCCGCTGTGGGGCCGCAACGAGGAGGGCTACTCCGAGGACCCGAAACTGACCTCGTCGATCGCCACCGCGTACACGCACGGCCTGCGCGGCGACCACCCGGTGTACTGGCGCACCGCGCCGGTCCTCAAGCACTGGCTGGCGCACAACAACGAGACGGGCCGGGACGTCACGTCCTCCTCGGTGCGCCCGCGCGTACTGCACGAGTACGATCTGCGCGCCTTCAGGGAGACGGTGCGGTCGGGCGCGGTGGCCGGTGTGATGCCGGCCTACAACCTGGTCAACGGCCGCCCCAATCACCTCTCCCCGTATCTGCGCGAGCAGCTGCGCACCTGGACCGACGAGGACCTCCTGGTCTGCTCGGACGCGGGCGCACCCTCCAACCTGGTCGACTCCGAGCACTACTTCGACACCCATGAGGAGGCGACGGCGGCGGCCGTCCTGGCCGGCGTCGACAGCTTCACCGACCACGGCACGGACAGCTCGAAGATCACCGCCCGGCTCCGGGGCGCCCTCGAACAGGGCCTGCTGACCGAGTCGGACATCGACACCGCGGTCCGCCGCCAGCTCTCGGTCCGCTTCCGGCTCGGCGAGTTCGACCCGCGCTACGACCCCCACGTCGGCACCGGCGAGTTCGACACGCCGGCGCATCGTGCGCTCGCCCAGGTGGCCGCCGAACAGGCGGTGGTCCTGCTGAAGAACGACGGTCTGCTGCCCCTCGCCCACGACACCCGCATCGCCGTGGTGGGCCTGCTCGCCGACGAGTGCAAGCTCGACTGGTACAGCGGCACGCTCCTGCACCGGTCCACGCCGCTGGAGGGGCTGTACGAGCGGTTCGGCGCCGAGCGCGTGGAGTTCGCGGAGGGCGTGGACCGGATCCGGCTGCGGACGTCCGCCGGTACGTTCCTCCATGTGCCGCCGGCTCCCGAGGCGCCCGAGGAGACGCGCGGGGCCGAGGGCGCCCTCGACCCCGCCCTGTTCTCCGGCCGCACCGATCTGCCCCCGCTCACCACCGATGCCACCGGCACCGAACTCGCCCTCGTCGACTGGGGCGAGGGCGTCCTCACGCTCCGCGCCCCCGACGGCCGCTACCTCTCGGTCGCCGAGGACGGACATGTGCGCGCGTCCGCGGACCAGCCGGGCGGCTGGGTCGTCCAGGAGACGTTCCGCCTCGAACCCCACGACAGCGGTCACCTCCTGCGGCATGTCGGCACGGGTCGCCCCGTCCGTGTCGCCGCCGACGGAGTGAAGGTTGCCGAGGGGGAGCCGGAAATCTTCGAGCTGGTCGTGGCCGAGCGCGGCGAGCAGGCCGTGGCCGCCGTCGCGGCACGGGCCGATGTGGTCCTGGTGGTCGCGGGCAACGACCCGCACATCAACGGCCGCGAGACCGAGGACCGTACGACCCTGGGCCTGCCCGCCCAGCAGGCGCGGCTGCTGCGCGCCGCCCGCGCCGCGAACCCCCGTACGGCGCTGGTCCTGGTCTCCGCGTACCCCTACGCGGTGGATGTCGCGCGGCTGCCCGCCGTGCTGTGGACCGCGCACGGCGGGCAGGCGGCGGGCACCGCGCTGGCCCGGGTGCTGGCGGGTGACGTCTCCCCCGCGGGCCGCCTCCCGCAGACCTGGTACGCGGCCGACTCCGACCTGCCCGACCTGCTCGACTACGACGTCATCGGCGCCCGCCAGACCTACCTGTACTTCGAGGGCACCGCGCTGTTCCCCTTCGGCCACGGCCTGTCGTACGCGTCGTTCGCGTACGCCGATCTGTCGGCCCGCGTCGACGACGGCTGCGTCCAGGTGTCCTTCACGGTCACCAACACCGGTGATGTCACGGCGGACGAGGTCGTCCAGATCTACACCCGCGCCGTGGAGCCCTCGGCCGTCCGCCCGCGCCGCGAGCTGGTCGAGCACCGCCGCATGACCCTCTCCCCCGGCGCACGGACGGAGCTGACCTGCCAAGTCCCGCTGTCCGCCTTCGAGTTCTGGGACGTGGCCCTGGGCCGGTGGCGTCTGGAACAGGGCCCGTACGACCTGCTGGTCGGCGCGTCCAGTGAGGACGTGCGGCTGCGGACGACCGTCCTCCTCGACGGCGAGCCCGCGGCGCCGCGTCCGGTGTGCGAACCCGGCCTGGACGCGGCCGACTTCGACGAGCAGTCCGGCATCGCCATAGTCGACCGCACGAAGGTGTCGGGGGACGCGGTCACCCCGGTGGACGGCGGCAGCGGCGAACTCGTCTACCGGGACTGCGACTTCGGTGACGGTGTGACGGAGGTGACGGCGCGGGTGGCGGGCGAGGGCGTGGTCGAGCTGTTCCTGGACGGCGGCCCGGTGCTGGTCACTCTGATGCCGGGCACGCCCGGTCCGTACGACTACCGGACGCTCGGCGCCGGGATCGTCGCCGAGGGCGTGCACGACATTCGCGTCAGGCTGCGCGGGCCGGTGCGGCTCGCGCATGTCGGCTTCTCCGGTTGAGGGTCCGGAGGAGGCCGGCACAGAGAAGGGGCCCGGCACCGGAAGGCATCGGTGCCGGGCCCCTTCGGGGGACCTGTGTGAAACGGTCCCCGTTGAACTACGCGAAGGTCCCCGTGAACTACGTGAACTAGAGGGCGAGCCCGGTGAGGACCAGCACGCGCTCGTAGGTGTAGTCGTCCATCGCGAACTTCACGCCCTCGCGGCCGACGCCGGACTGCTTGGCACCGCCGTACGGCATCTGGTCCGCGCGGTAGGACGGCACGTCGCCGATGACCACACCGCCGACCTCCAGCGCGCGGTGGGCGCGGAAGGCGACCTGGAGGTCATGGGTGAACACGCCCGCCTGGAGGCCGTACTTGGAGGAGTTGACCGCCGCGAAGGCCTCGGCCTCGCCGTCCACCTTCTGCACGGTGAGGACCGGTCCGAAGACCTCCTCGCAGGCGATGGTGGTGTCGGCCGGCACGTCGGTGAGGACGGTCGGCGCGTAGGAGGCGCCGTCCCGGTCGCCGCCGGTGAGCAGGGTGGCACCGGCCTCGACGGCCTCCTTCACCCAGGACTCGACGCGTTCGGCGGCGGCCTCGCTGACCAGCGGGCCGACGTCCGTCCTGTCGTCGGACGGGTCGCCGGTGGCCTGGGCCTCGACGGCGGCGACGATGCGCGGCAGCAGACGGTCGTGGACGGAGGCGTCGACGATCACGCGCTGCACCGAGATGCAGGACTGGCCGCCCTGATAGTTGGAGAAGGTCGCGATCCGGGTCGCGGCCCAGTCCAGGTCCGCGTCGCTCGCGAAGTCACCGAGGACAACGGCCGCGCCGTTGCCGCCCAGCTCCAGGGTGAGGTGCTTGCGCGGCACCGAGTCCATGATCGCGTAGCCGACCTTGTCGGAGCCGGTGAAGGAGATGACCGGCAGGCGCTCGTCCTGCACGAGAGCGGGCATCTTGTCGTTGGCGACCGGGAGGACCGACCAGGAGCCGGCGGGCAGGTCGGTCTCGGCGAGCAGGTCGCCGATGATCAGGCCGGAGAGCGGGGTGGCGGGCGCCGGCTTGAGGATGATCGGGGCGCCGACGGCGATCGCCGGCGCGACCTTGTGGGCGCACAGGTTCAGCGGGAAGTTGAACGGAGCGATGCCGAGCACGACGCCCTTGGGGAAACGGCGGGTCAGCGCGAGGCGGCCCTGGCCGCCGAGGTCGGTGTCGAGGCGCTGAGCCTCGCCGCCGTTGAACCGCCGGGCCTCCTCGGCCGCGAACCGGAACACGGACACGGCGCGGCCGACCTCGCCGCGCGCCCACTTGATCGGCTTGCCGTTCTCGGCGGAGATCAGCTGGGCGATCTCCTCGGTGCGCTCGGCCAGGCGCTTGCTGACGTGGTCCAGGGCGGCGGCGCGCACATGGGCCGGGGTGGCTGCGAACTCGTTGCGCACGGCGTACGCGGCGGCCACGGCCTCTTCGACCTGGGCGTCCGTCGGCACGCTGACCTTGCCGACCAGTCGGCCGTCCCACGGGGAGGTGACGTCGAGGGTGTCCTCGCCGGTGACCTGGCGGCCGGCGAGCCAGAAGGCGTGGGTGGAAGTCATGTACGAGTCCCGGCCTTTCCGCGTTGGGGGATGTGCGTTCGTGTCCCACGGTAGGGCGGGGGTGCGCGGGGAGCGCTTGTCCGAGTCGTAGTGGTGGGGGGTGGGGATGTGCCGGATTGGCGTGGTGGGGGCTGGGGCCGCGATTTTTTCGCCCCCGCCACCCCTACCCGTCCCATCACCAGGGGCTCCGCCCCTTCGACCCCGCCAGGGGGCTCCGCCCCCTGGACCCCCGATCGGCCTGGACGGCCTCGTCCTCAAACGCCGGACGGGCTGTCTTTGCCGGACGGGCTGTCTTTGTACGGCTACTCCGGGGTGGTCGCCTTCAATGCCAGCCACAGCTCCATCCGGACGTCGGGGTCGTCGAGACTGCGCCCGAGGATCTCCTCGACCCTCCGCATCCGGTACCGCAACGTATGCCGGTGCACGCCGAGGTCCGCCGCGGCCGCGTCCCACTGGCCGTGGCGGGACAGCCAGGCGCGCAGGGAGGCCACCAGGTCGCCGCGCCCGGTCGCGTCGTGCTCGTACAGTGGGCGCAGCAGACCGTCCGCGAACGCCTTCACCGCGTCGTCGGCCAGCAGCGGCAGCACCGAGCCCGCCGCCAGCTGCTCGTGCTCCACGAGCACCCGCCCCCGCCGCCGGGCCACCGACAGCGCCTGTTCGGCCTGCTTGTACGCGGCGGCCGCGGCAATCGGCCCGGCCGGCGCCGACAGGCCCACGACCAGCTCGTCCTCGTCCACGGCGGCCTGCTCGGGTACGGCCCGTGCCGCCTCCAGTGCCGCCGCGTACTCCGCGCAGGCGGCGACCGCCGCTCCCCCGTCCCCGGCCAGCACGACCAGCCGCTCCCCCTCGGGGACGACCAGCACGGCCTCCCCGGAGCGCGCGGCCGCGGCCTCCACGGTCTCCGCGAGCCCGCCGAGCGGATCACCGCCCGCGTCGGCGGCGGCCAGCGCGCCGGCCGGGCTGGGCTTGGCCACCGGCACCGGCACGCCCGAGTGGGCGTGGGCGTCCGCGTGCGCCCGGGCGGCCGACGCGGACACCGGCTCGGCGACGATCATCCGGAAGGGCGCGTCGAGGAGCCCGCCGTACAGGTCACCGGCGACGGCCCGGGCGTGATCCGGCTGCCCGGCCAGCAGCATCCGCAGCACGGCCGCGCCGATCCGCTGCTCGGCCGCCTGCAGCGAGCGGGAGCGCTCGGTGGTGAGGGTGAGCAGGGCGATCGCGGAGTGGACGGCGTACCGCTCCGCGGTGCCGAGGGCGGCGGCGGTGCCGACGGCGAGCGCGGCCCGCGGGCGCCTGCCCGTGCCCAGGGAGTGCAGTTCGACGCGGTCCTCGGTCTCCGGGCTGCCGACCACCGACGAGGCGGGCGCGGGCCGCTCCCGCAGCCGCTCCACGTCCGCGGTGATCCGTGCCGCGCGCCGCCCGGCCCATTCCGGCGCGGTCGCGACGACGGCGCCCGAGGCGTCGTACAGGGCCGCCCAGCCGTCGACCTGCGCGGCGAGCGCGGCGAGCAGCCCCTCCGGCCCCGCGCTCAGCGCCTGCCTGGTCAGCTCCCGCTGGGCGGCGAACCCGGCCGTGACCGCGCGGTACTGGTCGGCGGCGATCGCGGCGGACACCGCCTTGCTGATCGCGAGGAAGGGGGTGCGGCGCGGCACCTCCAGCAGGGGCAGGCCCTCCTGTTCGGCCGCGTCGACCAGGGCCTTGGGGATCTCGTCGTAGTTGACGCCGACGGCGAACCCGAGCCCGACGACTCCGGCGCCGACCAGCCGCTTCACATACCGGCGCATCGCCTCGGGGTCGTCGGCGTCCAGCTTCAGCGCGGTGATCAGCAGTAGTTCCCCGCCCTCCATGTAGGGCACGGGGTCGGCCAGCTCGCTCACATGCGCCCAGCGGACGGGCACGTCCAGGCGGTCCTCGCCCGCCCGCACGGTCAGCTTGAGCGCGGAGTGGTGGACGAGCGAGGCGAGCGTCGGGGGCATGAGGCCTTCAGGTCTGGGGAGATCGGGTGATCATTGCGATCATTTGGCCGCTTCGTATGAACAGCCTATGCCGATTCTGCCGCACCGTAGGAAGACCGGGTGACCTTATGGCTGGTGGACCTCAGCCCCGGAGGTCCACCAGCAGGGGCGGGGCGTGCTCGCCCTTGACGTTCGTGAGCGACAGCACCGCATGCCCCGGCGGCACCCCGTGCGCCAGCTCGGACGCCGACCAGCGCTCCCGCTCGACCTGCCGGACGGTCACCGCCCGCGCGGTCGGCGCCTTGCCGGTGATCACCCGGCGCAGCACGTGCACGGCCTTGCCTGCGGGGGTCTCGGCGATGATCTGCCGGTCGGTCACGTCCCGCGCCTCGGTCCACTCCTTGCCCCACACCTCGGCGAAGTCCTGACCGTCCCACGGGGTGAGCCCGGACAGGGCCATCCGGCACCCGGCGGCGCCCAGCAGCGGCCCGCGCAGCGGCCGGGGTACGTCGTCCAGGGTGCGCAGGGTGAGCACGGCACCGGCATTGGCGGAGCGCAACCGCTGGATCCCGCGCACGGCCTCCGGGGTCACCGCTCCGGTCGCGTCGTCCAGCAGCAGACAGGCGAACAGCGACCGGTCCTCCCGTACGGCCACGCTCGCCGTGAACTGGGCGAGCACCAGCCGCGCCAGGATGCGCGAGGCGTCCGCGTGCCCGCGCTCGGGCAGGTCGATACGGACCCGCACCGGGTGGTCGAGCGCCTTGAGCGAGAAGGGCCGGGACTGCCCGGAGGTGTCGAAGAACCCGGCGAAGGCGGGCCGGTCGAGCAGTGCGATCCGGTCGCCGAGCACCGCGCCCACATCCCCGGGGTGGCCCAACTGCCGCTCGCGCGCGTCGAGTTCGCGCAGCAGCGACTCCTGCCCGGTGTCCTGCAGCGCCTTGCGCAGCGCGGCCAGCGGACCGGGGGTCCCGTCGAGCAGCTGACGCAGCTCCGGTACGGAGGGGAAGCGGGCGTGGACCGCCCGGAACGGGCCGAGCAGCTGGGCGAGGACGGTGGTGGAGCGGCGGCTGTCGCCTCCCGGGTGCGGGTCGGCGAGATCGCCGACGAGGGCCTCGGCAAGTATGGCGGCGGCCTCGTCCGGGTCGGTGGTACCGCCGTACAGATCGAGGTCGTACACCGACTCGGGGTGGGCGATCCGTACGACGACGTCGTACGCGTCGGACGTGCCGAGCCCGGCGCCCGCCGCGCCGACCACCACGACGGAGGCCCGTCCGGCGAGCGCGTGCAGGCACAGCGACTCCGCGAGCGGCCGTACGACGCTGCCGGTCTTGCCGGAGCCGGCCGGGCCGACGGCGAGCAGGGAGGTGCCGAGCAGGTCGGTGCCGAGGGCGAGCCCGGAGCCGCGGTAGTGGTAGGGGTTGCGCGGGTCGTCCGCGGTGGTCCCGAGCCGCACCTGCCCGGTGACCAGGTCGTGCCGGGCGAGGCGGCCCGGCAGGTCCCGCTCCCCCGAGGGGTGCAGACAGGCGGCGGCGCCGTCCTTGACGACGGCGGTGGTGAAGGCGGCGAGGCTGTGCCGGCCGCTGCGCACGCCCTGCCAGGCGCGGGCGATACGGGCGAGGTCGACGTCCCGCATCAGCCCGGAGCGGGCCTCGGCGGCGAGCCGGTCGGCGGCGTCGGCGGCACCGGCGGCGCGCAGGTGGGGCCACTGGGCGGGGTCTTCCTCCGGGGCGGGCGGTTTCTCCGCGGTGGGCACGGCCTGGGTCCAGGCAGGGGGACCGTAGCGCCGCCAGACCTCGCCCCAGCGGCCGAGACGGCCCACGGCGAGCATGATCGCGCCGGCGATGAGCGTGTAGTAGCCGTACCAGAGGACGGCGTTCCCGACCCGGTCGCCGCTGTGCCGCCAGGAGTCCGGGGTGAGGAGTTCGAGGGGCAGCACCCACCAGCCGCCGAGGTAGCCGTTCCACAGCAGCGACCAGAGCAGCCACCCCACCAGGAACGCGATGAGCGCACCGCTCAGCAGCTGCCGCGCCGGAATCTGCTCGGGCTCCTCCTTCGGCCGCGGCCGGTGCCCGAACCGCCACACTCCCGGTGCCGCGTCCGGCCGGGGCGCCCGCAGCCAGGCCAGGAACGCCGAGCCGTCGGGCAGCGGGGGAACCCCTGGGGCACGAGTCGGCCGGGGCGGTGCCGGGGGCGCCTCGCGGGGCACCGCGGGAGCGTCCTGCGGCATCGCCGGACGCGGTACGGGATTCGCATGCGTACCTCGCGTGTCCTGCGTCCCGTCGCTGTTCATCGCCCTTCCCCCTGACCAGCCGTATCGTGCACCATCAGCGAGTCAATCTAACGCCCCCGCAAGGGGAGTTCACCGCTTACGCGGCCGAGCGGTCCGGCCCGGGCCCGACCGTGCCGTCACCCCGCTATGTCCACCGCGGACAACCGCAGGTCCTGACAACGCCCACATGGAGCATGCCCACCCCCCATTCCCGGTCCTAGCCTGCGAGAAAAGAAGACAAGAGTCCGTAATACCCCCGGGAGCCCCTCATGAGCGCACTTCCGCAGGAGCGCCGCGTCGTCACCGCCATCCCCGGCCCGAAGTCGCAGGAGCTGCAGGCCCGCCGTACCGCCGTGGTCGCGCAGGGCGTCGGCTCGGTGCTGCCCGTGTTCACCGCGCGTGCGGGCGGCGGCATCATCGAGGACGTCGACGGCAACCGCCTCATCGACTTCGGCTCCGGCATCGCCGTGACCTCGGTCGGCGCCTCCGCCGAGGCCGTCGTACGCCGTGCGAGCGCCCAGCTGGCCGACTTCACCCACACCTGTTTCATGGTCACCCCGTACGAGGGCTATGTGGCGGTCGCCGAGGCCCTCGCCGAGCTCACCCCGGGTGACCACGCCAAGAAGTCCGCGCTGTTCAACTCGGGCGCCGAGGCCGTCGAGAACGCCGTCAAGATCGCGCGTGCGTACACCAAGCGCCAGGCCGTCGTCGTGTTCGACCACGGCTACCACGGCCGGACCAACCTGACGATGGCGCTCACCGCCAAGAACATGCCGTACAAGCACGGCTTCGGTCCCTTCGCGCCCGAGGTCTACCGCGTCCCGGTCGCCTACGCCTACCGCTGGCCGACCGGCCCGGAGAACGCGGGACCCGAGGCCGCCAAGATGGCCATCGACCAGATGTCCAAGCAGGTCGGCGCGGACAACATCGCCGCGATCATCATCGAGCCGGTGCTCGGCGAGGGCGGCTTCATCGAGCCGGCCAAGGGCTTCCTGCCGGAGATCGTGAAGTTCGCCAACGACAACGGCATCGTCTTCGTCGCCGACGAGATCCAGTCGGGCTTCTGCCGCACCGGCCAGTGGTTCGCCTGCGAGGACGAGGGCATCGTCCCCGACCTGATCACGACGGCCAAGGGCATCGCGGGCGGTCTGCCGCTCGCCGCCGTCACCGGCCGCGCCGAGATCATGGACGCCGCCCACGCCGGCGGCCTCGGCGGCACCTACGGCGGCAACCCGGTCGCCTGCGCCGGTGCGCTCGGTTCCATCGAGACGATGAAGGAGCTCGACCTCAATTCCAAGGCGAAGAACATCGAGGCGGTCATGAAGGCGCGCCTGGGCGCGATGGCCGAGAAGTTCGACATCATCGGCGACGTCCGCGGCCGTGGCGCGATGATCGCCATCGAGCTGGTCAAGGACCGTACGACGAAGGAGCCGAACCCGGAGGCCACCGCCGCCCTCGCCAAGGCCTGCCACCAGGAGGGCCTGCTGGTCCTGACCTGTGGCACCTACGGCAACGTGCTGCGTTTCCTGCCCCCGCTGGTCATCGGCGAGGACCTGCTGAACGAGGGCCTCGACATCATCGAGCAGGCGTTCGCGCGTATCTGAGTCACAGTCCGACGCCCAGCGTCAGGCTGTGTGAAGAAGGTGTGCGAGGTGGATGGCGGGACGCGATTCCGTCTGTCTTGGAGCCATCCCCTGCCGTAGGTTCTTCCTCAGATGAGAGATACACCCCGCCCACAGGGGACTGTGGGCGACATCAGGCCGTCGCCTCCCCAGCTTCGACCTGGTCGTGCCCTCGCGCACACAACCGGGGCCTTCGGCTTCGGAATCTCCTCACCGATCGGACAGTCGCCCGCCCCAAACCCCCCGGGGCGCGCGGCGTTCCGATCCGGACGGCCGCCTCGGAACTACCCCCCCTGTTCCGGGGCGGCCGACCTCCTTCTTCGACACTGGTGACCATGCGTCGCATTCCGACATGTGTCCTCAGTGACTCCGAGCCGCCGAAGGTCGGCAACGGCCATGCCGTCGACCGTTTCGTACAGATCGGCTCCCTCACCAAGGTCCTCACAGGCACCGCGCTCATGCGTCTGGCGGCAGCCGGGGCCCTCACCCTCGACGACCCCGTGGAGCGCTGGCTGCCCGCCGCCCCCGGGACCGGGATCACCCTGCGGCAGCTGGCCGACCACACCTCCGGCCTCCCCCGGCTGCCACCCCAGGCCGCCGGCCGGGACCCGTACACGCCGTTCGACGACCGCGCTCTGCGCGACGTGCTGAACCGGCTCGACTCGATCGCGATCCGGCCCGCAGGCCAGGAGGAGGAGTACTCCAACCTCGGCTACGCCGTTCTCGGCGCTGCCCTGGCCGCAGCCACCGGCACCTCGTACGAGGAGCTGGTCACCGAACATGTGCTCCGGCCGCTGGACGTGGCCGAGGTGAGCGCCGACCCCGATCCCGCGCGGTGCCTGCTGGCGCCGGGTCTGTTCGGGGGAACCCGCAGGCCCTGGACGATGCGTGGCCCGATCCTGCCGGCCGGGGGTCTGTGGGCCACTCCGCGCGCGGCCGCCGATCTGCTCGTGCGCCTGCTCGTGGAGCGCCGGCTGGGCGATCCCGCCCCGACCTGGCAGAAGGCCGGGCCGCTGCGCTGGCACAACGGGGCCACCCGCGACGCGTCGGTCTTCGCCGGGGCGACGAACGACGGCCGCTGGGTCGTGGTCCACCGGCTCAACGGCGATCCGGAAGACACCGATCGGGTGGGAATCGAGGTTCTCAAGGAGTCGCGACAGCGCTGATGAGGACTCCTGAGAGGCTGTGGCCCGTGACTGCTGTACCCATCCTCCTGTTCGTGCTGATCACCTGGCAGGTCATGGCCGACGGCCCGCTGCTTCGCGTGGACGAGCGGGTGAGCCGCGCCCTCGTCCATCCCGACCGGTTCTCGGCGGCCCTCTCCGACCTGGGCGATGTGCAGGTGGCGGTTCCGGTGCTCGCGGTCGCCATAGGCCTCGTCCTGTGGCTGGGCCGCCGCGACGGCACCGACCGCTGGTGGCTGCCACCGGTCGCCGCCGCCGTCCTGATGGCCCTGGTCCCGGCGATCGTCGTGCCGTTGAAGGCCTGGACCGACCGTCCGGGGACCCCGGTCATGCCCTGGGCCGGCGGCTTCTACCCGTCCGGCCATACCGCCACCGCGGCCGTCGCGTACGGCGCGGCGACGCTGATCCTCCTCCCCTGGCTCGTCACGGCGCTCGCCCGGCGACTGCTGGTGGCCGTGTGTGCCGTGGTCAACCTCGGTGTCGGTTTCGGGCTGATCCGGCGCGGCTACCACTGGCCGCTGGACGTCGTGGCCAGTTGGTGTCTGTGCTCCGTGCTGCTGTTCGCGCTGTGGGTGTTCCTCAGCCGAAGTACGCGTCGAAGTTCTTCTGGAACTCCCAGTTGGCGAACCGGTCCCAGTTGACCGACCACGTCATCAGGCCGCGCAGGGCGGGCCAGCTGCCGTGGGTGGCGTACGAGCCGCAGTTCGACCTCTTCGTCAGACAGTCGAGGGTCTTGGTGACCTCCGACGGGGAGACATAGCCGTTGCCCGCGTTGGTGGACGCCGGCATGCCGATCGCCACCTGGTCGGGGCGCAGCGGCGGGAAGACGTTGTTCGCGTCGCCCGCGACCGGGAAGCCGGTGAGGAGCATGTCGGTCATGGCGATGTGGAAGTCGGCGCCGCCCATCGAGTGGTACTGGTTGTCGAGGCCCATGATCGGGCCCGAGTTGTAGTCCTGGACGTGCAGGAGCGTCAGGTCGTCGCGCAGGGCGTGGATGACCGGGAGGTAGGCCCCGCAGCGCGGGTCCTGGCCGCCCCACTTGCCGGTGCCGTAGTACTGGTAGCCCAGCTGCACGAAGAAGGTCTCGGGGGCCATGGAGAGGACGAACTTCGCGCCGTAGCGGGCCTTGAGGGTCTTCAGGGCCGAGATGAGGTTGACGACGACGGGTGTCGTCGGGTTCTTGAAGTCCGTGTCGTTGGCGTCGAGCGACAGCGAGTGGCCCTCGAAGTCGATGTCCAGACCGTCGAGGCCGTAGTCGTCGATGATCCTGGAGACGGAGGAGACGAAGGTGTCACGGGCCGCCGTGGTGGTCAGCTGCACCTGGCCGTTCTGGCCTCCGATGGAGATCAGCACCTTCTTGCCGGCCGCCTGCTTGGCCCTGACCGCCGCCTTGAAGTCGGCGTCGCTCTCGACGTTCGGGCATTCGGTGACCGGGCAGCGGTTGAAGCGGATGTCGCCGGAGGTGACCGAGGTCGGCTCGCCGAAGGCCAGGTCGATGACGTCCCAGCTGTCGGGGACGTCGGCGAGACGGGTGTAGCCGGAGCCGTTGGCGAAGGTGGTGTGGAGGTAGCCGACCAGGGCGTGGGTGGGCAGATCGGTCGAGCCGCCGGATCCGGCGGTCGTCGTGGCGGTCACCGTCGCGGACTTCGCGGACTCGCCCGCGTCGTTGACGGCGGTGACCTGGAAGCCGTACGCCGTCGAGGGCGTCAGTCCGGTCACGGTCGCCGAAGTGCCGCTGACCGTACGGTCCTTGACCCCGTTGCGGTAGACCGCGTAGCCGGTGGCGCCGGTGACCGCCGTCCAGGACAGGGCGACGCTGGAGGAGGTGACGGTGCCCGCCTTGAGACCGGTCGGGGCCGCGGGCGGCTGTCCCGGGTCGACGCCGGGGCCGGTCAGGGAGATGTCGTCGGCGTAGTAGGCGCCGGTGCCGTACCAGCCGTGGGTGTAGACGGTGACCTTGGTGGTGGCGGCGCCGGTGCGGAAGGTCGTGCTGAGCTGCTGCCAGGCGGGGGCCGACTGGGTCCAGGTGGAGACGTCGGTGGTGCCGGTGCCACCGGCGCCGAGGTAGACGTAGGAGCCGCGGACGTAGCCGGACAGCGTGTACTGGGAGTCGGGTTTCACCGTGACGGTCTGCGAGCACTGGGCGTTGTCACTGCCGGCCGGGGCGGCCTGGAGAGCCGAAGTGCCGCCGTGCACAGGAGAGTTGACGGTCGAACCGCTGTTCGCCGTACAGCTCCAGCCATCGAGGCCCGCCTCGAAGCCACCGTTCCTGGCGAGGTCGGCGTCGGCCGCACGGGCGGCCGACGAGAGCACGGTGATGCCGGGTACGGCCAGAAGCGCCGCCGTGAGCGCGGCGAGGAGGGATCTGGTGCGAGGTCTGACGCGATCCACAAGTGCCTCCGGGCATGGGGGAATTGGAGGGTGGAGCGCGCTCAATTTGGTCCAGACCAATCCCGTTGTCAAGACCTCCGGCGAACGGCTGCGGGACACGGTGCCCTGGGCCACGCCGGGACGGGTGCGCGCCCTGGCGCTGGACGCCGGCCACCGGCGCGTGCCCGTCGCTGTACGTCGGGGATCCGCCCGTGCGGATCGGGGCGGCGAGCGACGAGGTGGCGACGAGCATGACCGAACCGCGCGCCACGCCCGGTAACGGCCCGCGCCTGCAGACCTCCGGGGCGCCCGCGCCCATGTGCACCCGCGATCTCACGCCCGGCCCCGCCGCGCTGCGCGCCGACGGCCACGACGGACAGAGCGTCAAAGACGCGTTGCAGGACCGCCGGAAGCGTCCCGTGGGACCGGCTGGCGGACCGCGCCGGTCGGCCGAGCCGGGTGCGGGACGACGATCCAGGCGCCCGCACCAACCGTACGGACACCGGCCGAGCGCACCCGCCACGACGAGCACCTGCCGCCAACCTGCCCGCTCCCCACCCTCATCCGCCGCCGGGCGCGCCGCCGCCTCGTGCAACGCCAACTCCAACAGCACCGGATCGGTGAGCGCGCCGGAACCGTCCGGCGGAACCAGCCGGCGGACCACGCCGGCCGACCGGCCCGGGTACGGAACGACGAATCCAAGCGCCCGCGCCAACCGGCCCGCTACCCGCCCTCATCCGTCGCCAGGCGTGCCGCCGCCTCGTGCAGTGCCAGTTCCAGCAGCG
>NZ_JBVHLX010000016.1:75176-199452 GCF_055558775.1 Streptomyces sp. NPDC025638
GCTACCCGCCCTCATCCGTCGCCAGGCGTGCCGCCGCCTCGTGCAGTGCCAGTTCCAGCAGCGCCGGATCGGTGAGCGTGCCGGAGCCGTCCGGGGGGAGCAGCCAGCGGAGCGCGCCGGTCGGCCGGGTGGGGTACGGGACGGTGATCCAGGTGCCCGCGCCGACCGTGCGGATGCCTGTGCCGAGCCAGCATTCGGCCGTGCCCGGCGGTACGAAGAAGCCCATTCGCTCGTCGGCGAGGTCGACCAGCACCGGGCCGGGCCGGTCGAGTATGCGGATGAGTACGTCGAGCGTCGGGCGGCCGAGCGCGCCCGGCACGACGAGCACGTCCCACGCCTTGCCTGCCGGAAGAAGCGTGACACCCCGAGGGTTGCGTTCCCACTCCCAGCGGCAGGCCTCGGGATCCGGCGCGACCGATGCCAGCCACTCGACCGCCGACTTCGCTCCAGCCATGAGAAGACCTCCCTGCCTCCCGTCGACGCGGTCGCGTCAGCAGGAGAGAGGGAGGTCCTCAGCAGGCATTACGCGGGTTGCGGTCCCTCCTTGGAGTGAACCGGATCCTCGCCCGGCAGGGCTCAGCTGTCGAAGCCCAGCCCCAGCCGGTCCATCGTCCGCAGCCACAGGTTGCGCCGCCCGCCGTGCTCGTCCGCACGGGCCAGCGACCACTTGGTGAGGGCGATGCCGGTCCAGGCGAAGGGCTCGGGCGGGAAGGGCAGCGGCTTCTTGCGGACCATCTCCAGGCGCGTGCGCTCGGTGTCCTCGCCCGCCAGCAGGTCCAGCATCACATCGGCGCCGAACCGGGTGGCACCCACGCCGAGGCCCGTGTAGCCCGCCGCGTACGCCACCTTGCCCTGGTGGGCGGTGCCGAAGAACGCCGAGAAGCGTGAGCAGGTGTCGATCGCGCCGCCCCACGCGTGCGTGAAGCGGACGCCCTCCAGCTGCGGGAAGCAGGTGAAGAAGTGCCCGGCGAGCTTGGCGTAGGTCTCGGGGCGGTCGTCGTACTCGGCACGAACGCGGCCGCCGTAGGGGTAGATCGCGTCGTACCCGCCCCACAGGATCCGGTTGTCGGCCGACAGCCGGAAGTAGTGGAACTGGTTGGCGCTGTCCCCGAGGCCCTGGCGGCCCCGCCAGCCGATCTCGGCGAGCTGCCGCTCGGTGAGCGGCTCGGTCATCAGGGCGTAGTCGTAGACCGGCACGGTGTAGGCCCGGACCCGCTTGAGCAGGCTCGGGAAGACGTTGGTGCCCAGCGCGACCCGGCGGGCGCGCACCGAGCCGTACGGGGTGCGTACGGCCATGCCCGCGCCGTACGGCTTCAGGTCCAGGGCGGGCGTGTGCTCGTGGACGCGCACGCCCAGTTGGAGGCAGGCGCGCTTCAGGCCCCAGGCGAGCTTGGCCGGGTGGAGCATGGCCACGCCCCGGCGGTCCCACAGCCCCGCCTCGAAGGTCGGCGAGTTCACCTGCTCGCGCACGGCGTCCGCGTCCAGGAACTCGATGCCGTCGGCCAGGCCCTTGTCCTCCAGCTCCCGGTGCCAGTCGCGCAGTTCCCGCGCCTGGTAGGTCTCGGTGGCGACGTCGATCTCGCCGGTACGCTCGAATTCGCAGTCGAGGGAGTGCCGGGCGACCGCCTTCTCGATCTCGTCGAGGTTGCGCTCGCCCAGCTCCCGGAGGGTGTGGATCTCGTCCGGCCAGCGGGCGAGACCGTTGGGCAGTCCATGGGTGAGGGAGGCGGCGCAGAAGCCGCCGTTGCGGCCCGAGGCGGCCCAGCCCACCTCACGGCCCTCCAGCAGCACCACGTCCCGCTGCGGGTCGCGCTCCTTGGCGTTGAGCGCGGTCCACAGTCCGCTGTAGCCGCCGCCGACGACCAGCAGGTCGCAGGTCTCGGCGCCGGTGAGGGCGGCCTCGGGGTGGGGCTTGCCGGAGTCTTCGAGCCAGTACGGGACCGGCTGTGCTTCGGAAAGAGACTTGGTCCAACGGGTCATGGCGCTTGGGGCCATGATTTCAACTCCCTACAGAGTTCTTCCGGTCATGCCTTTTGCTTGTTGCGGCGATTCGTGACGACCATCGAGGACAGCACGAGCAGTACGGCGACCAGGAACATGGCCGTACCGATGACATTGATCTGAACGGGCGTGCCGCGCTGCGCCGAGCCCCACACGAACATGGGGAAGGTGACGGTCGAGCCCGCGTTGAAATTGGTGATGATGAAATCGTCGAAGGAGAGCGCGAAGGAGAGCAGCGCGCCCGCGGCGATTCCGGGGGCCGCGATCGGCAGGGTGACCCTCAGGAAGGTCTGCGCGGGACCGGCGTACAGGTCCTGTGCCGCCTGCTCCAGGCGCGGGTCCATCGACATCACGCGCGCCTTGACCGCGGTGACGACGAAGCTGAGGCAGAACATGATGTGCGCGATCAGGATCGTCCAGAAGCCCAGCTGGGCGCCCATGTTGAGGAACAGGGTGAGCAGCGAGGCGGCCATGACGACCTCGGGCATGGCCATGGGCAGGAAGATCAGCGAGTTCACCGCGCCGCGTGCGCGGAAGCGGTAGCGGACCAGGGCGAAGGCGATCATCGTGCCGAGGAGCGTGGCGCCGATCGTCGCCCACAGGGCGATCTGGAGGCTGAGGGACAGCGAGCCGCACATGTCGGCGACGCCGCACGGGTCCTTCCAGGCGTCCGTGGAGAACTGCTGCCATTCGTAGTTGAAGCGCCCCTTCGGTTTGTTGAAGGAGAACACCGTGACGACGACATTGGGCAGCAGCAGATAGGCGAGCGTCAAAAGTCCCGCGATGACGACGAGATGGCGCTTGAGCCAGTTGACGAAGGGCATCAGACCAGATCCTCCGTCCCGGACCGGCGAATGTAGATCGTGACCATGAGCAGAATCGCGGCCATGAGGATGAAGGAGAGGGCGGCGGCCGTCGGATAGTCCAGAATGCGCAGGAACTGCGTCTGGATGACGTTGCCGATCATTCGGGTGTCGGTGGAGCCGAGGAGTTCGGCGTTGACGTAGTCGCCGGCCGCCGGGATGAACGTCAGCAGCGTTCCGGAGACCACACCGGGCATCGACAGCGGGAAGGTGACCTTGCGGAAGGTCGTCCAGGGCTTGGCGTAGAGATCGCCCGCGGCCTCGTGCAGCCGGCCGTCGATGCGCTCGAGCGAGGTGTAGAGCGGCAGGATCATGAACGGCAGGAAGTTGTACGTCAGACCGCACACCACGGCGAGTGGAGTCGCCAGGACGCGGTCGCCCGCGGTCCAGCCGAGCCAGTTGGTGACGTCCAGGACGTGCAGCGTGTTGAGGGCGCCGACGACCGGGCCGTTGTCCGCGAGGATCGTCTTCCAGGCCAGGGTGCGGATCAGGAAGCTGGTGAAGAACGGGGCGATCACCAGGATCATGATCAGGTTCCGCCAGCGGCCCGCACGGAAGGCGATCAGATACGCCAGCGGGTAGCCGAGCAGCAGGCACAGGACGGTCGCGGCGGCGGCGTAGAAGACCGAGCGCAGGAACTGCGGCCAGTACTCGGCCAGCGCGTCCCAGTAGGTCACGAAGTGCCAGGTGACCTTGTAGCCCTCCTCCAGGGAGCCCGTCTGCACGGACGTGGAGGCCTGGTAGAGCATCGGCAGCGCGAAGAAGATGATCAGCCAGAGGATGCCGGGCAGCAGCAGCCAGTAGGGGGTCCACTTGCCGCGCTTGCGCGGGGGCTTCTTCTCGGGGGTCGGCGTCAGGGGTGGCGCCTCGGTGACAGCGGCCATCTCAGGCGGCCTCCTCGTCGACCGTCTCCACGCCCGCGTCGATGTCCTGGTCCGCGTCCAGACCGAAGGTGTGGGCGGGGCTCCAGTGCAGGACCACGTCGGCTCCCGGCACCAGACGGGCGTCGCGCTCGATGTTCTGGGCGTAGACCTCGAACTCGGGGCAGACGGCGCTGTCGATGACGTACTGCGTGGAGACGCCGATGAAGCTGGAGTCGGCGATCTTGCCGCTGATGCGGTTGCGGCCCTCGGGGATCGAGCCCGCGTCGTCGGCGTGCGTGAGGGAGATCTTCTCCGGGCGGACGCCGACGAGCACCTTGCCGCCGGTGCGCGCCGGGGCGGAACAGCGCGCCTCGGGCAGCACCAGCTTGCCGCCGCCCGCCTTGAGGACGATGTCCCCGCCGTTCTTGCCGTCGACCTCGGCCTCGATGAGGTTGGAGGTGCCGAGGAAGTTGGCGACGAATGTGGTCTGCGGGTTCTCGTACAGATCGGTGGGCGCGCCGAGTTGCTCGACCCGGCCCGCGTTCATCACGGCGACCGTGTCGGCCATGGTCATGGCCTCCTCCTGGTCGTGCGTGACATGGATGAAGGTGATGCCGACCTCGGTCTGGATGCGCTTGAGCTCCAGCTGCATCTGGCGGCGCAGCTTGAGGTCGAGGGCGCCGAGGGGCTCGTCCAGGAGCAGCACCTTGGGGTGGTTGATCAGCGCGCGGGCGACCGCGACGCGCTGCTGCTGACCGCCGGAGAGCTGGTGCGGCTTCTTGCGCGCCTGCTCGCCGAGCTGGACCAGGTCGAGCATCTCCTCGACCTGCTTCTTGATGCTCTTGATCCCGCGCCGGCGCAGGCCGAAGGCGACGTTCTCGAAGATGTCCAGGTGTGGGAAGAGCGCGTACGACTGAAAGACGGTGTTCACCGGCCGCTTGTACGGCGGCAGGTGCGTCACCTCCTGCTCGCCGAGGTGCACGGTGCCGGAGGATGGCTCCTCCAGGCCGGCGATCATGCGCAGGGTGGTGGTCTTGCCGCAGCCCGAGGCGCCGAGCAGGGCAAAGAAGGAGCCCTGCGGCACGGTCAGGTCGAGCGGGTGTACGGCGGTGAAGGAGCCGTAGGTCTTGCTGATCCCGGTGAGGCGGACGTCGCCGCTGGTGTCTGTCGTCATCATCGTCACGCCCCTGTGAGCTTCGCGAACTTCTCTTCGTAGGCCGTCTCTTCCTTCTGGCTCAGCGAGCGGAAGGCGTGGGACTTGGCGGCCATGGCCTTGTCTGGAATGATCAGCGGGTTCTTCGCCGCGTCCTCGTCGATCTTCGCGAGGTAGGGCTTCACGCCGTCGACCGGAGTCACGTAGTTGATGTAGGCGGCGAGTGCGGCGGCCTGCTCGGGCTCGTAATAGAAGTCGATGAGCCGCTCGGCGTTCGTCTTGTGGCGCGCCTTGTTGGGGATCAGCAGGTTGTCGGTCGACGTCATGTAGCCGCTGTGGGGGATGACGAAGTCGACGTCCGGGCTGTCCGACTTCAGCTGGACGACGTCGCCGGCCCAGGCGACACAGGCCGCGAGGTCGCCCTTGGTCAGGTCGGACGTGTAGTCGTTGCCGGTGAAGCGGCGGATCTGGCCCTTGTCGACGGCCTTCTGCAGCCGGGCGATCACGGCGTCGAAGTCGTCGTCGGTGAACTTCGCCGGGTCCTTGCCCATGTCGAGCAGCGTCATGCCGATGCTGTCGCGCATCTCGGACAGGAAGCCGACGCGGCCCTTGAGCTTGGGGTTGTCGAGCAGGTCCGAGATCGACTTCACCTCGATGCCGTCGAGCGCCTTCTTGTTGTAGGCGATGACGGTCGAAATGCCCTGCCACGGGTACGAGTAGGCGCGGCCCGGGTCCCAGTCCGGGTTGCGGAACTGCGCCGACAGGTTGGTGTAGGCGTGCGGCAGGTTGGACGGGTCCAGTTTCTGGACCCAGCCCAGGCGGATCATCCGGGCGGCCAGCCAGTCGGTGAGGACGACGATGTCGCGACCGGTGTCCTGACCCGCGGCGAGCTGCGGCTTGATCTTGGCGAAGAACTCGTTGTTGTCGTTGATGTCCTCGGTGTACTTGACCTGTATGCCGGTCCGCTTGGCGAACGTCTCCAGCGTCGGGTGGTGCTTGCCGCTGTCGTCGAGGTCGATGTACTCGGTCCAGTTGGAGAAGTTGACGACCTTCTCCTGCTTCGAGTGGTCCTCGGCGGACGTGCCGCCCTGGGTCTTGCCGGCCGCGGGGATACCGCAGGCGCTCAGCGCCCCGAGTCCGCCGACTGTCAGCGCGCCCCCTGCGGAGGCGCGCAACAACGATCGGCGGGTCATGGCCGCCCTGCCATTGCGGAGGCTGCGCCGCATGGCGGCCGCTTGGGCCGCGGTCAGGCGGTCGGGCTCGTACTGCTCCATGCGCTTGGTGCCCTTTCGGGAGGTGGCGGCCGCCGGTCGTGCGGCCTGTTGTCGCTAGCGGTCCCCGAAGATCGTGCGGTGCCAGTCCTTGCGGACTACCGCCGTATTGTCGAACATAACGTGCTTGACCTGCGTGTACTCCTCGAACGAGTACGTCGACATGTCCTTGCCGAAGCCGGACTGCTTATAGCCGCCGTGCGGCATCTCACTGATGATCGGAATGTGGTCGTTGACCCATACACACCCCGCCTTGATCTCGCGGGTGGCGCGATTCGCCCGAAAGACGTCCCGGCTCCATGCCGAGGCGGCGAGCCCGTAGGGGGTGTCGTTGGCCAGCCGGATGCCCTCATCATCACTGTCGAACGGCAGAACGACCAGCACCGGACCGAAGATCTCGGACTGGACGATCTCGCTGTCCTGGGGCGCATCGGCGACGAGGGTCGGCCGATAGTACGCGCCGTTCTTGAGCTCCGCCTGGGGAGCCTCGCCGCCGGTCACCACGCGCGCGTAGGCACGCGCCCGGTCGACGAAGGCGGCCACGCGGTCGCGCTGGACGTGCGAGATGAGCGGGCCGAGATCGGTGCCGGCCGCGAACGGGTCGCCGAGCCGGACGCTCTCCATCAGTTCCGCGGTCTTCTCGACGAACGCGTCGTACAGCGGCCGCTGCACGTACGCGCGCGTGGCGGCCGTGCAGTCCTGCCCGGTGTTGATGAGCGCACCGGCCACCGCGCCGTTGACGGCCGCCTCCAGGTCCGCGTCGTCGAAGACGACGAAGGGGGCCTTGCCGCCGAGCTCCAGGTGGATGCGCTTGACGGTGGCGGTGGCGATCTCGGCGACGCGCTTGCCGACGCCGGTGGAGCCGGTGAAGGAGGTCATGGCCACGTCGGGGTGGCCGACGAGGTGCTCACCTGCCTCCTTGCCCGTGCCGGTCACGATGTTGACGACACCGTCGGGGATCCCGGCGTCCGTGGCCGCCTGGGCGAACAGCAGCGAGGTCAGCGGCGTGAGCTCGGCGGGCTTGAGCACGATGGTGTTGCCCGCGGCGATCGCCGGGAGGATCTTCCAGGCGGCCATCTGGAGCGGGTAGTTCCAGGGCGCGATGGAGCCGACGACCCCGATGGGCTCACGGCGGATGTACGACGTGTGGTCACCCGAGTACTCACCGGCGGACTGCCCCTGCAGATGCCGGGCCGCGCCCGCGAAGAACGCGATGTTGTCGATCGTGCCCGGGACGTCGAACTCCCGGGTCAGCTTGAGCGGCTTGCCGCACTGCAGGGACTCGGCGCGGGCGAATTCCTCGGCGCGGTCGGCGAGCACGGCGGCGAAGCGGTGCAGCGCGTCGGAGCGCTCGCCAGGGGTGAGGCCGGCCCAGCCCGGGAAGGCGGCACGGGCCGCGGCGACCGCGGCGTCCACGTCGTCGGTCCCGGCCAGGTCGTAGGTGTACACCTCCTCGCCGGTGGCGGGGTCGACCACGGCGTGGCGGCGGCCGGACGTGCCCTTGGTCAGGCGTCCGGCAATGAACTGTGCACCGTCCGCGAGGCGCTCCTGCGCCGGGAATCGTTCCGGGGTCGCGGTGCCCGGGTTGTCCATGTCGCTCTCCTCCGCCGTCGTCCCGCCCCAGGGGGGCGGGTGGCGTAGCTCCAGCTCGATTTGAGTGCCGATCCTGACAGAGCAAGGGGAGTCCAACAAGTGATTCCGTTGTTGCCTTTTGGTTACGCGACGGAATCTGTCGACCAGGTGTCGAGTCGGCACGGAAAAGGCAGGACGGAGTGTCAGTGGTGCGTGCCACACTCGCATGCATGGGGAAGATCGCCAGTTTGGAATCCCTGACCAGGGAAGTTCGCGCAGGCACGCGCATCAGATACCTGCACTTCTGGGGGCACCGGCCGCGCCCCGACGGGCAGATCGGGGCGAGCTGTCTCAGTCAGTGGTGGCCGTCACCGTTCGTGGTCGACGACGTCGCCTACGCGACGGCCGAGCACTGGATGATGGCGGGCAAGGCGCGGCTCTTCGGGGACGCGGAGGCGGAGCGACGGATTCTGGCGGCAGGCCATCCCTCCGAGGCCAAGAAGGCCGGACGGCTGGTGCGCGGCTTCGACGAGGCGATATGGGAGCGGGAGCGCTTCCGGATTGTCGTGGAGGGCAGCGTCCACAAGTTCACCACGCACGCCGACCTGCGCGCGTTCCTGCTGGGCACGGGCAGCCGCGTGCTGGTGGAGGCGAGCCCCGTGGACCGTGTGTGGGGCATCGGGCTCGCGGCGGACGACGAGGCGGCCATGCACCCGGAGCGGTGGCGGGGTCCGAACCTGCTGGGGTTCGCGTTGATGGAGGCGCGGGAGCGGATCGCCGGGGGCGCCTGAGGTCTCCCCTACGGGCGTTGCCGGCGCTTGTCGGCTCTCTGCGAGGGTCAGGTGGCGTTCGCGATCTCGAACGCGACCATCACCAGGGCGAGGACGATGCCCGCGGAGCCGCAGATGATGCCGGCCAGGGACTGACCCGGGTTCGTGGCCTCGCCGCGGCGGGCCTTGCCACGGCCTATCCCGCCGAAGATCACGCCCAGCACGCCCAGCACGAGGGCCAGCGGCCACAGGCAGAAGGTGATGGCCGCCAGAATGCCCAGCACCAGCCCGGCCGTACCCATGCCGTTGCTCGGCATGGGGTGCATGCCCGGCCAGCCGTAGTAGCCGGCCGGGGCGCCGTGCGGCGCCGGATAGCCGTACCCGGCGGGCCCGCCCGGGTAGCCGTACGGCACCTGACCCGGGCCGTCGGGGGCTATGGGCGGCGGCGGAACGAGGGCGTCCTGGGGGTGAGGTCCTGCCGCCGCGGGCGGGGCGAAGGGGTTTCCCGCGGCGGAGGCGGGGGCCGGCGGGGCGAAGGGGTTCCCGGCCGGGGACGCGGGGCCCGGCGGGGCGAACGGGCTCGGTGCCGGGGGCGTTGGGGACGCGAAGGGGTTGGCCCAGGCCGGGGGTGCGGCCTCGTTCGGGAAGGACGCGATCGTCTGCTGGTCGTGGACGGAGGGCGGAGGCGGGGTCCCGGTCCCGGTCCCGGTCCCGCCGGAGAACACCGTGTCACCGGGGCCGGGGCGGGCCGCCGGGGTGTCGTCGGCCGGGGGCGCCCAGGGGTTGGGGTCGGGCCGGTGCGCCGCCGGTGGCACGGGGTGTTCGGCCCCGGTCCCGCTCGCGCGCTTGTCCAGGGGCACCCCGGGGGCCGCACCCCACGCGGGCGATCCGGGCGTCCCGGACGAGGGGTCCGCGTCAGCAGGTCCCCGGTCGGCGGGCGGCGCACAGGAACCCGGGGAGTCACCGCCGTGCGAACCCGGGGAGCCCGAGTCGTGCGAGGTGTCGTCCCGAGGAGTCGACCGGTTCTCGGCGGTGTTCTCCGGTGACTGCGGCACCTCGTCGGCCATTGCCTGGGATCCCCTCTGCTCTGCGTCCCGTCATGCTACGGGGCACACTGCCGCTCTCGGGCCCGGCCTACGATGACCCCGGATCACCGATCAGCCGATCACCCGCGCCCGGACCACGGTCCGCCGGCACCGTTCCCGGGGAGGGACCCTTGACCGACACCGCCGCCCGCGATCCGCACGCCTTCATCGCCGGACTGCCCAAGGCCGAACTGCACGTCCACCACGTCGGCTCCGCCTCCCCGCGCATCGTCTCGGAGCTGGCCGCCCGCCACCCCGACTCCAAGGTCCCCACCGACCCCGAGGCCCTGGCCGACTACTTCACCTTCACGGACTTCGCCCACTTCATCGACGTATATCTGTCCGTCGTCGACCTCATCCGCACTCCGGAGGACGTACGTCTGCTGACCTACGAGGTGGCTCGCGACCTGGCCCGGCAGCAGGTGCGCTACGCCGAGCTGACCATCACGCCGTTCTCCTCGACCCGGCGCGGCATCGACGAGCGCGCCTTCATGGACGCGATCGAGGACGCCCGGAAGGCGGCCGAGGCCGAGTTCGGGACCGTGCTGCGGTGGTGCTTCGACATCCCCGGCGAGGCGGGTCTGGAGGCCGCCGAGGAGACGGCACGGCTCGCCACCGACGACCGGATCCGCCCCGAGGGACTGGTGTCCTTCGGGCTCGGCGGGCCGGAGATCGGCGTACCGAGGCCGCAGTTCAAGCCGTACTTCGACCGCGCCATCGCCGCCGGGCTGCGGTCCGTGCCGCACGCCGGCGAGACGACGGGGCCCGAGACGGTCTGGGACGCCCTGCGGGAACTGGGCGCCGAGCGCATCGGGCACGGCACCAGTTCGGCACAGGACCCCAAGCTGCTCGCCCACCTCGCCGAGCACCGCATCGCCCTGGAGGTCTGCCCGACCTCCAACATCGCCACCCGCGCGGTCCGCACGCTCGACGAGCACCCGATCAAGGAGTTCAGCCGGGCCGGGGTCCTGGTGACGATCAATTCCGACGACCCGCCGATGTTCGGCACCGACCTGAACAACGAGTACGTGGTGGCCGCCCGGCTGCTCAAGCTCGACGAGCAGGGCCTGGCCGGCCTGGCGAAGAACGCGGTCGAGGCCTCCTTCCTGGACACGGCCGGCAAGGCCCGGATCGCGGAGGAGATCGACACGTACACCTCTGCGTGGCTCGCGCCCTGACGCGCAGCACAATGAGCCCATGCAGATCCTGACCGCCGTGGCCCACCGCGGCGACCCCTACCGTTTCCGCGAGAACACGCTCGACTCGCTGCGTTCCGCGCTCCAGCAGGGCGCGGACGCGGTCGAGTTCGACGTACGGCTCACCCGCGACGACGTACCCGTGCTGCTGCACGACGAGACGCTGAAGCGGCTGTGGGAGCACGACCGGCCGCTGCGGTCGCTGTCCGCGGACGAGGTGCGCGGGCTCACGGCGGGCGGGGTGCCGACGCTGGCGGACGCGCTGGCCGCGACGGACGGCAGCCGGGTGCTGGTCGACCTGCCGGGGCGGGTCGACCGCAGGACCGCACGCGCCGTCCTGGACGTCGTCCGCCAGTGCGGGGCGCAGGACCGCGCCTACTACTGCGCGGACGCCGAGGCGATGCTCGCGGTGCGCGCCGCCGACCCGTCCGCCGAGATCGCCCTGACCTGGACGAGCCTCGCGCCGCCGCGTCCGGCGCTGCTGGACACGGTGCGCCCGCGCTGGCTCAACTACCGCTTCGCGCTGGTGGACCACGACCTCACCGCCCGCGTCCACCGCGGCGGCCACCTCCTGTCCGTCTGGACCCCCGACACCCGCCGCTCCATGCGCCGCCTGGTCGACCTGGGCGTCGACTCGATCACCACGAACCGCATCGGCACCCTGTGCGCACTGCGCGACGTCGGCGAGGGCGAGGGTTACACGCGCGAGCGCTGAGCGACCGTCGCCGCGTCGGCCGGGGTCGTCCGGGCGACGTACTGCGGTACGGGTGCCGAGTCCTTGCCGTCGTCGCGCACCAGGCCGTAGCGGATCGCTCCCTGGGCGGGCCCGGTGTCGATGTCCTGGTTCACCGCGTCCCAGGTCGACGGGAAGACGATGATGCCGTAGTCGCAGCCCCGTTCGTTCTGGGTGAGGGTGACCGTGCCGTCGAGGTAGAAGTACTCGTTCTGCCACATCTGCTGGGTGCCGTCGGGCAGCACGGCGTAGCCGATGGCCGGGCCGCCCATGCCGGTCGCGTAGCCGTCGGGGCTGCCCGCGAGCGCGTCGTCCATCCGGCGCCCGCCGCCCGACGCGACATGGAACAGCCTGCCCTCCAGTCCGGTCCAGGCCGGCATGACCAGTGCTCCGGGCCGGTACTTCGGTGATATCTGCCAGCGGACCAGGACGTATCCCCTACCGCTGAGCGTCACGTGCTCCCCGCGGTGCTGCATGACGGCCTTGGCCCCGCCGGTGCTGCTGATCCCGGTCTCGGGGCGGCGCGGCAGGGCGGCGGGCCGCGCGTTCGGGTCGGGGGCCGTATCGACGGCGTCGACGACCGAGCCGTAGAGCTCGGCCTTCGCGGTCCGCTGCGAAGGAGAGGGTGAGGCCGACGAGGTGGGCGAGGGCGGGCGGGTGCGGGCGGGTGGTGCGCCGGTGACGGCGGCCGTGGGGGTGACGGCCACGCGCGGCGGCGGGTCGTCCGGGGTCTGTACGACGACGTAGGCGCCCCCCGCGACGATCGTCGCGCCCGCCGTCACCGCCACGGCGGGCTTGGTCAGGGCGCCCAGGACCTTGGCGGACCAGCCCGCGGAGGTGGCGGCGACCGCCGTCTTGCCGCCGAGGGCCAGCGACAGCGTGAACCCCACCGGGACCGGCACGAGGGCGATGCCGGCCAGGAGGCGCTCCGCCGGTACGACGGACTCGCGTGTGTCGCCGCAGTAGCCGCAGCCCCTGATGTGCCGGGCCAGCCGCTTGCGCCAGACCGAGTCGGGACGCCCGTCCCAGCGGACGGTCAGCTCCCGCAGTTCGGGGCACGCCCCGTCGAGCGCGCGCACGATGCCGCGCGAGGTCTCCAGCCGCTCCTTCATCCGCTGGACCCGTACGGCCGCGTGCTGCCGGCTGATACCGACGGCCGCCGCCAGCTCGCGCCGGGTCAGCTCGCCCGCGACCTCCAGCCACCACAGCGACAGCAGTTGCCGGTCCTCGGCGTCCAGCCAGCGCACCGCCTCCGCGACCTCGCGCCGCTGGCCGTCCAACTGCAGCCTCAGCACGGTGAGTTCGGCGAAGTCGGTGGTGTCCTGCGGCACGCTCTCGTCCAGCGGCTGCGTCGGTCTGCGCCGGGCCCGGTCCCGTATCTGCCGCATGGCGATGGCCATCAGCCAGGGCCGGAAGCTGTCCGGGTCGCGGAGCGCGCCGAGGTTGCCGACGGCACGGATCATGGTCTCCTGGACGACGTCGTCGACATCGGCGTGGCCGTTCAGGGCGCGGCCGACGACGTTGTACACCAGCGGCAGCCAGCCCTCGACCAGCTCGTCCAGCGCCCGCCGGTCGCCCGCCTGCGCGGCCTCGATGGTGGCGCGCCACTGCCGCCCGTGCACGTCCGTCCTCATGCCCGCACCCTCTCAACCGGGGACGTCATGTTGGCAATGTCCGGGATCACAGTGCGGAGACGGAGCGAGTGCCTCCGGAATAACACTTTTTCGCCGGCGCCGATCTCCGACGGTCACCGACACCGTCCGACGCTTTCTCCGGAATCCGCGGCCCCCTAGGGGACCGCCCCGGACAACACCCTTGCGGAACGGGCGACTTGCTGGGGGACGCACCAGGGCCGCATGCCCTCCGCGCCAACGATCCGGGCACCGCCGAACGACCGGAGGATGATCACGAACTTCTCGCAGCCCGGCCCCGATCTCCTCAGGAGCACCCGATGCGCGTCAGTCGCCGCACCACCGTCCTCGCCGCCTCCTCCCTCGCCCTCACCCTCTCCCTCACGGCGGCTCCGGCCTTAGCCGCCCCCGCCTTCGCCACCACGTCCCCGGTCTCGGCATCCGCCACGGCCGGCCCGGACGCCGAGGCCCTGCGCGCCGCGCTCGCAGGCC
This sequence comes from Streptomyces sp. NPDC025638, assembly GCF_055558775.1. Classification (NCBI taxonomy): domain Bacteria; kingdom Bacillati; phylum Actinomycetota; class Actinomycetes; order Kitasatosporales; family Streptomycetaceae; genus Streptomyces; species Streptomyces sp. NPDC025638. The sequence goes on from NZ_JBVHLX010000016.1 coordinate 88,807, forward strand.
TGCCCGACGCGGACGCCACCGTCGCGCTGGTCCGGGTCGGCGGCACCGACGGCAGTTGGCGCGGCAGCGCGGGCGTGCACGACCTGGCGAGCGGCCGGGCGGCGGACCCCGACGCCCGCTTCCGCGCCGGCTCGACGACAAAGGTGGTGACGGCCGCGGCCGTTCTCAAACTCGCCGCGCAGGGCCGGATCGACCTGGACACGCCGATCCAGCACTACCTCCCGGGGCTGCTCACCCGGGACTTCGAGCCGATCTCGGTACGGCAGCTGCTGAACCACACCAGCGGCATCCGGGCGGGCGACGGCTGGGGCGACTCCTTCGAGGACCAGTACGCGCACCGCTTCGACACGATCACCCCGGAGCAGGTCGTGAGGTCGGCGGTGGCCAAGGGACCGGAGTTCTGCCCCGGCCGGAAGCAGGACTACCTCAACATCAACTACACGATCCTCGGCCTGCTGATCGAGAAGGTGACGGGACGCTCGTACGCCTCGGAGGCCACCCGGCTCGTGCTGCGCCCCGCCGGGATGCGGGACACGTACTTTCCGGGCACCGACCCCCGTATCCACGGCCCGCACAACCACGGCTACCAGGCGGTGAAGCGGCCCGACGGGACGACGGAGTTCGTCGACGTGACGGAGTGGAACCAGGCGGACCGGTGGGCGGCCGGGGACATGATCTCCACGACGGCGGACCTGGAACGCCTGCTCATCTCGCTCTTCCGGGGCCGGATCGTGCCCGGACCGCAGCTGGAGGAGATGTTCACGGTCCCGGCGGGCGTCAAGGGCGCCACCTACAGTGCCGGGCTCCAGCGGTTCGCGTACCAGGGCCGGGTCTACTGGCTCAAGTCCGGTGCCCGGTACGGCTACAGCGCGGTGCTCGGCGGGACCCGTGACCTGAGCCGGACCCTCCTCTACTCGGTCGGCTCGACGGACGACAAGGGCGAGGACATGAACCCGGTGGCGCAGCGGATCGCCCTGGCGGCGCTCAAGTAGCGAGCGCGGTCGCGGGAGCCGGGGTCAGTGCCTCCAGCCGCTTGATCTTCTTCCGTACGACGTACAGCGGGACGACCCCGAACACCCCGAACGACATGTCGATCAGGCTCCACCAGAAGGGGATCTGGCGGATCGGTCCGCAGATCAGTGCGAGCGGGACGATCCCGGCACAGGCGATCATCCCGAACTCGACCACCCAGATGTTGCGGACCGGATCGCGGTAGGGCCCGTAGAATGCGACGGCGATGACGAGGTGCGCGAACGCCAGCCAGTCCGTGCCGTACAGGACGAAGGGGTACTCGGCGTCGGCGGCGTCCAGGCCCTGCCTCACCCGCGAGATCCAGTCCATCAGCCCCGGCAGATGCTCCGGCACGGACAGGGACCGCAGGGCGTCCTCCGTCCACCGCAGTTCGTGCACCAGCGGGAAGGCGGTGGCACCGCTGAGCACCAGACACACGACGAAGGAGACCAGCCAGACGCGAATGCCCTTGAGCAGGGCGGCCCTGTCGCTCATGACCAGAGCGTACGCCGAGAATTGAACATGTTCAAAACCGGCTCGGGGTGCGGTCATGTCCGTCGCGGGCTCGGTGATGCGGACCGGCAGATGAACGGGAGCGGACGTCCCGGTGTGGCCCGGGCGGCAGAAGGATCAGGGACCTGTGGACGGCCTGCCCGCCGTGCCTGCCGCGGTTACGTTGCGGCGGTGCGGACACAGCAGCAGTCGGGGAAGGGCCGGACCGGTGACGCACCGCAGACGGCGAACGCCCCAGGCTGCGCCGCACCTTCGACCGGGTCCTGACGTGGCTGGGCGCGGCTGTCGTCCTGACGCTGCTGATCGTGCTGGTGGTCAACATCCCCAAGGGGGTCCAGGCGACCCGCGACCACTTCGCCAAGCGTGCCCCGGTGGCCCCGGACAGCGTGAAGGCATCCCACTCCCACCCGGGCCACAAGCCCGAGCCGGCCTTCGACAAGCTCAACAACACATGGCGGGGACCCGGGGTTTCGGAGTCCGGCCAGGGTCAGTGGATCGAGGCCCGCTTCGCCGAGCCGACACGGCTTTTGGACCTGGTCATCACGCCGGGCGTCTCGACCCGCCCCGACCAGCTCTCCCAGTCGGCGCTCCCGCACCGTGTCGAGGCCCGTGTCACCACGGCCGACGGCAGGACCACGGTTCGTAACTCACCCTCGACCAGGGCGCGGGCGGCCAGCGCCGGGCGTTCCGCGTCGGCGACGTCACCGCGGTCCGCTTCACCATCGAGTCGGCCTACCAGACCTCCGCGAGCAAGCAGGTGTCCATCGCGGAGATCGAGTTCTTCGACCCGTCGAACGCAAACTCGTCCTGACGTCACCGGCCTTGGCGGAACGCGGACCCACTTCGGCTCTACGTGAGGCACGACACCTTGATGAACGAAACGGTTTCGTTCAGGATGGGGGTGAGCCCGCGCCTCCAGCAGGGAGAAGACAGCCATGGTCTCCGTACTCGTGGTCACCGACCAGTCCCTGCAGCGCCTCGCCCTGCGCACGCTCCTGGCCGCCGAGCCCGGCCTGAGCGTCGTCGGGGAGGCGGCCAGCGGGGCCGAGGCGGTCCGTAGGAGCGCCGCGCTCCGTCCCGATGTCGTCCTGGTGGACAGCCCGCGCTCCCGGGCGGACGGCATCGAGACGGTCCGGCGCCTCGCACAGCCGCCACGCCTCCCCCGCCTTCTGGAACCGGCGGAGGCAGGAGCGCACGTTCCCCGCGTCCTGGTACTCACCCCCGCCGACCACGAGGACTACGCCTACGCCGCCCTGCGCGCCGGAGCGGACGGGTTCCTCCTCGACGACGCCGACCCGGCCGAACTGACCGCGGCCGTCCGCGTGGTGGCCGCCGGTGACGCCGTCATCACTCCCGGCCTGACCCGCGCCCTGATCGACACCGTCCGGCACCAGCGCACCCCTCACCCCGTGCAGCGGGCATCCACGCTCGACACCCTCACCGCACGCGAACGCGACATCCTCGTCGCCGTCGCCGCCGGCTGGTCCAACGCCGAGATCGCCCACTGGCTGTCCATCGCCCCGACCACCGTCAAGACCCACGTCAGCCACGTCCTGGCCAAGATCGGCGCCCGCGCCCGCGTCCAGGCCGTGACCTTCGCCTACGAGTCGGGACTCATCCGGCCCGCGGCGTGAAGGGGAGAGACGGCGCCGGCTGTCGCTACAGCCCCACGATCTTGTTCCAGCGCTTCGCGAACTCCACCCGCTCCGTCGCCTTGATGTCCCGGGCGATCGCCAGGCGGTTGCGCATCGCGGTGTCCGGGAAGATCAGCGGGTTGTCGGCGAGGGCCGCGGTGTCCTTGTCCTTGGAAGCCGCCAGGACCTCCCTGGCCGCCGGGACCGGGCAGACGTAGTTGACCCAGGCGGCGAGCTCCGCGGCGACCTCGGGCTCGTAGTAGTAGTCCACCAGCCGCTCGGCGGTGGCCTTGTGGCGGGCGCGGTTGGGGATCATCAGGGAGTCCGACCAGAGCTCCGCGCCCTCCTCGGGGACGACGAAGCGGATGTCGGGGTTGTCGGCCTGGAGCTGGATGACATCGCCGGAGTAAGCCTGACAGGCCAGTACGTCCCCGCTGACCAGGTCCTTGGTGTAGTCGTTGCCGGTGAAGCGGCGGATCTGGCCCCGGTGGACCTCCTTCTCCACCTGGTCGCAGACCCGGTGGAAGTCGCCGGCCGTCCACTTGGTGATGTCCACGCCATTGCCCTCCATCAGCAGCGCGAACGCCTCGTCCAGGCCGGACAGGAGGGTCACCCTGCCCTTGAGGTCGCTCGCCCACAGGTCGGAGACATGACGGATCTCGCGGCCCAGCTTGCGGCGGTTGTACGCGATGCCGGTGATACCGGACTGCCACGGCACCGTGAACCTGCGGCCGGGGTCGAAGGCCGGCGAGCGCAGCAGCGGGTCGAGGTACTTCGCCACGTTGGGCTGCCGGGCCCGGTCCATCTTCTGGACCCACCCCAGCCGCACGAACCGCGCGCACATCCAGTCGCTGATGACGATCAGGTCGCGGCCCGTCGACTGGTGGTTCATCAACGACGGGCTGATCTTGCCGAAGAACTCGTCGTTGTCGTTGATCTCCTCGATGTAGTCGACGGATATCCCGGTGCGCTTCTCGAAGGCCTCCAGCGTGGGCCGCTTGTTCGGGTTGTCGTCGTCCGTATCGATGTAGAGGGGCCAGTTCGCCCAGGTCAGCTTCTTGTCCGTGGCGGACAGGTCGGCTACGGCACGGTCGCCGGGCTTCACGTACGCGGCGGGCACCCCGCAGCCGGCGAGAGCGCCGAGCGCGGCGGTGCCGCCCAGCGCGCGCAGCAGGGAGCGGCGGGAGAGCGCGGGCGGGTCAGAAGAAGTCCGGGGCACCCTGGCAGCATGCCTTCCCGCCCCGGGGCCGGACAATCGACGGTGCGTCGAGCAGGCCCGGGCGGAGCCGACACCTTGTCGATTCGATCACGTCCCCGCACGGGCTGAAGCACCGACCGGAACCAGACCGACCTCCACGGCCGGCCCACCGTGCGGATGCATCCACCCCGGTCCGGACAGCGATCCAACTGCCCTCCCCCACCGGGAGGTTGAGCCGAACGCAATGGTCGGCAAGGCTGACGACCAGGCGCTCCGGCAGCTGTGGATCGCCCAGCGTCGTCGCGGAGTCGACCCGCGCTCCCGCCTGCGGACCTCCGGTCGGCAGCCGCCCCTTGACCAGCTCCTGCAAGTTGACGCGCTCCCGCCGCTCCAGCCCCGCAGCAGACCCGCGCTCAGGGACGACGGGCCCTCCCCCGTCGCGCCTCCCGCGACCGTCCGACCACCGCGCACAAGGAACACCGCGGCCCCGGGCGGGCTGTCCTCCGTCCGGGGCCGTGGGCTTGTGGTGTCAGCCGTCCAGGGACGTCATGACGTGCTTGATGCGGGTGTAGTCGTCGAAGCCGTACGCCGACAGGTCCTTGCCGTAGCCGGACTTCTTGAAGCCGCCGTGCGGCATCTCGGCGACCAGCGGGATGTGGGTGTTGATCCACACACAGCCGAAGTCGAGCTTCTTGGACATCCGCATGGCGCGGCCGTGGTCCTTGGTCCAGACGGAGGAGGCGAGGGCGTACTCGACGCCGTTGGCCCACTCGACGGCCTGGTCCTCGTCGGTGAAGGACTGGACGGTGATGACCGGGCCGAAGACCTCGTTCTGGACGATCTCGTCGTCCTGCTTCAGGCCGGAGACGACGGTCGGGGCGTAGAAGTAGCCCTTGTCGCCGACCCTTTGGCCGCCCGCCTCGACCTTGGCGTGGGCGGGGAGGCGCTCGATGAAGCCGCTGACCTGCTTGAGCTGGTTCGGGTTGTTGAGCGGGCCGAACAGCACGTCCTCGTCGTCCGGCTGCCCGGTCTTGGTCTCGGCGGCGGCCTTGGCGAGCGCGGCGACGAACTCGTCGTGGATGGACTCCTGGACGAGGACGCGGGTGGCGGCCGTGCAGTCCTGGCCGGCGTTGAAGAAGCCCGCCACGGAGATGTCCTCGACGGCCTTGGCGATGTCGGTGTCGTCGAAGACGACGACCGGCGCCTTGCCGCCCAGCTCCAGGTGGACGCGCTTGACGTCCTTGGCCGCGGACTCCGCGACCGACATGCCGGCGCGGACGGAGCCGGTGATGGAGGCCATCGCCGGGGTCGGGTGCTCGACCATCCGGCGGCCGGTCTCACGGTCGCCGCAGATGACGTTGAAGACGCCCTTGGGCAGGATCGAGCCGAGGATCTCGGCGATCAGGACCGTGGAGGCCGGGGTGGTGTCCGAGGGCTTCAGGACGACGGTGTTGCCCGCGGCGATCGCCGGGGCGAACTTCCACACGGCCATCATCATCGGGTAGTTCCACGGCGCGACCTGGGCGCAGACGCCGACCGGCTCGCGACGGACGATGGAGGTCATGCCCTCCATGTACTCACCGGCGCTCCGCCCCTCCAGCATGCGGGCGGCACCCGCGAAGAAGCGGATCTGGTCGACCATCGGCGGGATCTCCTCGGAGCGGGTCAGCCCGGTCGGCTTGCCCGTGTTCTCCACCTCGGCCGCGATCAGTTCCTCGGCGCGCTCCTCGAACGCGTCCGCGATCTTCAGGAGGGCCTTCTGCCGCTCCGCGGGCGTCGTGTCGCGCCAGCCGGGGAAGGCCGCGGCGGCGGCCGCCATGGCGGCGTCGACGTCCGCCTCCCCGGACAGCGGCGCGGTCGCGTACGCCTCGCCCGTCGCGGGGTTGACCACCTCGGTGGTCCGTCCGTCGGCGGCGTCCCGGAACTCGCCGTCAATGTAGTTCCGTAGTGTGCGCAGCCCACGCAGCTCGGTGCTCACTGCCGGCCTCCTGATCAGGTTCAAGCTGTCCAATCGCTGAGACACCCACCCTAATCCGCAGTCCCACGTTTTCAACACCCCCGTCCGGGCAACTTCTGCGAAATCCGCAGTACCGGGTCACGCAAACAACGAATTTCATCGATACGGCCTTGCGGAAGTGTCGAGACGTCGTGCACAGTGAGCTCGTGGCCAGTCGAAGCGCAGACCAGAGGGACTCGTCCCGCGAGTCCAGGAACGGCAACAGTCCCCAGCTGGACGCCGTCTCCCTCGCCATCATTCAGCAGCTCCAGGAGGACGGCCGCCGGCCGTACGCCGCGATCGGCAAGGCCGTCGGCCTCTCCGAAGCGGCCGTGCGCCAGCGCGTCCAGAAGCTGCTGGACCAGGGCGTGATGCAGATCGTCGCCGTCACGGACCCGCTCACCGTGGGCTTCCGCAGGCAGGCGATGGTCGGGATCAACGTCGAGGGCGATGTCGAGTCGATCGCGGACGCGCTGACCGCCATGTCGGAAGTCGAGTACGTGGTGATGACCGCGGGCTCGTTCGACATCCTCGCCGAGATCGTCTGCGAGGACGACGACCACCTGCTGGACGTCATCAACAAACGCATCCGGGCCCTGCCCGGGGTGCGCTCCACCGAAAGCTTCGTCTATCTGAAGCTGAAGAAGCAGACCTACATGTGGGGAACCCGATAACCGTGACCCAGAAGGACCTCAGCCGCACCGCGTACGACCACCTGTGGATGCACTTCACCCGCATGTCCTCGTACGAGAACTCCCCCGTCCCGACCATCGTCCGGGGCGAGGGCACCTACATCTACGACGACAAGGGCAAGCGCTACCTCGACGGTCTCGCCGGTCTGTTCGTGGTCCAGGCCGGTCACGGCCGCACGGAGCTCGCCGAGACCGCCTTCAAGCAGGCTCAGGAGCTGGCGTTCTTCCCGGTGTGGTCCTACGCCCACCCGAAGGCCGTGGAGCTGGCCGAGCGCGTCGCCGACTACGCCCCGGGCGACCTGAACAAGGTCTTCTTCACCACCGGCGGCGGCGAGGCGGTCGAGACCGCCTGGAAGCTGGCCAAGCAGTACTTCAAGCTCACCGGCAAGCCGACCAAGTACAAGGTCATCTCCCGCGCGGTCGCCTACCACGGCACCCCGCAGGGCGCCCTGTCCATCACCGGCCTGCCGGGCCTGAAGGCCCCCTTCGAGCCGCTGGTGCCGGGCGCGTACAAGGTCCCGAACACCAACATCTACCGCGCCCCGATCTTCGGCGACGACCCGGAGGCCTTCGGCCGCTGGGCCGCCGACCAGATCGAGCAGCAGATCCTCTTCGAGGGCCCCGACACCGTCGCCGCGGTCTTCCTGGAGCCCGTGCAGAACGCCGGCGGCTGCTTCCCGCCCCCGCCCGGCTACTTCCAGCGGGTCCGCGAGATCTGCGACCAGTACGACGTGCTGCTCGTGTCGGACGAGGTCATCTGCGCCTTCGGCCGCCTGGGCACGATGTTCGCCTGTGACAAGTTCGGCTACGTCCCGGACATGATCACCTGCGCCAAGGGCATGACCTCGGGCTACTCCCCGATCGGCGCCTGCGTGGTCTCCGACCGCATCGCCGAGCCGTTCTACAAGGGCGACAACACCTTCCTGCACGGCTACACCTTCGGCGGCCACCCGGTCTCCGCGGCCGTGGGCCTGGCGAACCTGGACCTGTTCGAGCGCGAGGGCCTCAACCAGCACGTCCTCGACAACGAGTCCGCGTTCCTGTCCACCCTGCAGAAGCTGCACGACCTGCCGATCGTCGGCGACGTCCGCGGCAACGGCTTCTTCTACGGCATCGAGCTCGTCAAGGACAAGGTGACGAAGGAGTCCTTCAACGACGAGGAGACCGAGCGCGTCCTGTACGGCTTCCTCTCCAAGGCGCTCTTCGAGAACGGCCTGTACTGCCGTGCCGACGACCGCGGTGACCCGGTCGTCCAGCTCGCCCCGCCGCTGATCTCCAACCAGGACACGTTCGACGAGATCGAGCAGATCCTGCGCGCGACGCTCACGGAGGCGTGGACGAAGCTCTGATCTTCCGCCTGGATGATCAACGTCGGCCCCGGTGCCGTCCGTTCGAGTGAGAACGGACGCCCGGGGCCGTGTGCTGTCCGGCCTCCCGCCGGGACCTGCCTAGCGTGCCAGTGACCGATCGGCCCGGCTTTCGTTCCCCCGGAAGGCCCTTTCGTCATATTCCCGTCGCCCGGCCGGGGGCCAGGCGGGCGTGCGACGACGGGGCCTCACGGGGGATCGGGCACGGGAAAACGGATCAGAACCGAGGTGTACGCCATGGAGGCCCTGCCGGACAACGACGTGCTCTGGGCACGCTCCCTGCACTACCGGCACCCCGACGGCTCGCCCGCGCTCGCCGGCGTCTCACTCGGTGTGCGGGAGGGCGAGATCCTCGCCGTCAGCGGCCCGCGCGGCAGTGGCAAGACCACCCTGCTGCGCTGTCTGTCCGGCCTGGTGCCGGTGCGGCACGGCGAGGTCTGGTTCAACAGCGTGCCCGTCCACACCATGGGCCCCGTGGGCCGTGAGCGGCTGCGCCGGGACCGCTTCAGCTGGATCGATCCGGCACCGCTGCTCGTCCCCGAGCTGAACGTCTGGGAGAACGCGGCCCTCCCCCTGATGCTGCGCGGCACCAGCCGCCGCCGGGCCAAGATCGCCGCCCTGGAGTGGCTGGAGCGCCTCGACATCGGCGACAAGTCCCGCAGGCGCCCGCACGAATTGCTCCAGGCCGAACGGCAGCGCGCCTCGATCGCCCGGGCCCTGGCGCCCGCCCCGACGGTCCTGTTCGCCGACGAGCCGACCGCGCCGCTGCACCGCGCCGACCGCTCCCATGTCCTGCGCACGCTGATGACGGCGGCCCGCTCGCACGGCATCACGGTGGTGCTGGCCACGCACGACTCCGAGACCGCGGCCCTGGCCGACCGCACGGTGTCCCTGCTGGACGGGCGGCGCGTGAACACCGTGCATCTGCCTCCGGCGCCCGATACGGAAGGCCGGGCCGCGTGCTCGCTCTCCGCCTGAGCCGGGTCGCCCACCCCGCGGTCCAGCTGCGCCGCCTCCTCGTGGCCACGGCCGCCGCGGGCACGGGCTTCCTGCTCCTGGCCGCCCTCGGGTACGCGCTGAGCCACCCCGAGGACCCGGCCGCCGGATCCCTGCGCCTGGCCTGGTGCGCGCTGCCCCTGGCGGCCACGGTGTACCTCGCGGTCGGCGTCGCCCGCACCGACCCCGGCACGAAGCCCCGCCCCGGCCTGTCGGCCCTCGGTCTCGGCCCGGCCCGGCTGATGGCGATCTCGGTGCTCACGACGGCCCTGTCCTGCGCGCTGGGCTCGATGCTGGCGCTGCTGTTCTTCCTCCATCTGCGCGGTGACCTCACCGGCATGCCCTTCGACGGCGCCGCCAAGGAGTTCCTGGCGGCGGGCGAGCCCCTCCCGCTGCCGGCCGCGCTCACCCTCCTCGCGCTGGTACCGGCGATCGCCTCCGCGGCGGTGGCCCTCACGCTGCGCCCCCGGGACGCCCGCCCCGCGGCCGGCCGCAACGCTCGCACGGGTGGCCGCTTCGGGTCGCACGGCCACGCAGCATCGCGGGAGACGTTCGGGGCGTACGGCCGCTTCGGCACACGCCTGAGGATCGGCGGCGGCCGCCCGGCCCCGGGCGTCCCCGCGCCGGCGGACGGCACCTCGCACGACCTGGACCACGAGTCCGACCCCCACGCAGCGGCCCCGCACGCCCCGCGCTGGACCGGCACCCTCGCTCCCGCCCCGCACGGCTCCCCGGCCGGCCTCCCCTGGGGCTTCGCCGTTCTCGCCGCCGGCCTCGCCGTCGAGGCGTACACGAGCCGCTCCGGCCCCGTGGCCCTCCCCGGCGACGCCGTCGGCGGCACCGCCGGAGTACTGGCCGGCTGGGCCCTGACGGCCCTGGGCCTGATCCTGGCCGCCCCGGGCCTCACGCACCTGTGCGGCCGCCTGCTGCAGGCGGCGCGCCCGGGGGCGCTCCGCCTCCTGGCCGGCCGTGTCCTCATGGCGGAGGCCGGCCGCATCGGCCGCCCCGTGGGCGTGGTCTGCGCGGTCGCGTCGGGCACGTACACCATGACCACGCTGTACGGCGGCGCCGCACCCTCCTTCTTCGGCCCTCTGACCGTCCTCGGCACCCTCCTGGTCACCGGCTGCACCGTGGCCACCCTGTTCACGGCGGCCGTGGAGGCCCGGCAGTCCCGCGCCGACACCACCGCCGCCCTGCTCCGGCTCGGTGCACCCACGCGCATGCTGCGCAGTGCCGCCGCCCTGCGCGCGGGCGCCCTGCTGGCCCTCTTCGCCCCGCTCGCGCTGGTGACCGCGCAGCTGACGGCGCTCCCGCTGGCCCGCTGAGAATCCGCGGAAAAAAGTTCGCGGACCGCCGATGACTTCTCCGGCGGCCCGGTGTCTACCCCTGCGAACGGCACAAACCCCGAGGGAGAGAACGGCATGTACCAGCAGATGATCTTCGTGAACCTGGCCACCAACGACGTCGACGCCGCGAAGAAGTTCTTCACGGAGCTCGGCTACTCGATCAACCCGCAGTTCAGCACCGACGACTGCGCCTGCGTCGTGATCAGCGACACGATCATCGCGATGCTGCTGAGCAAGCAGCGCTACGCCGACTTCACGAAGAAGGAGATCGCCGACTCGACGAAGACCAGCGAGACGCTGATCTGTCTGAGCGCCGAGAGCCGCGAGAAGGTCGACGAGCTGGTGGACAAGGCGATCACGGCCGGCGGCTCGGCGACCGGTGAGACCCAGGACCAGGGCTTCATGTACGGCCGCGCCTTCGACGACCTCGACGGCCACACGTGGGAGGTCATGTGGATGGACCCGGCCGCGGTGCAGGGCTGACGGGATACCGGTCCGCCGCCCCGAACGCCTGTGCCAGCATGGGCGGGTGCATCCGACACCCGCCCAGCCCAACCGCGCCGCCCACGACCATGAGATCGAGTCGCTCGCCGAGTTCGACGAGGTCGTCGCCGGACCCGGCTCGCTCGCCCGGTTCCGTGTCCAGGCCGTCGATCTGACGGACCGTACGCACGCCCTGCTCTCCGTCGACTCCGCGGGGGCGGTCTTCCTCGGCTGCCGGATGGACCCCGAGGCCGCCGCCCGGGTGCGGGCGACAGGCGCGCTGGTGTTCCCGCCCGTGCCGGACCTCCCCTTCGACCCGTACCGCGGATTCGTCTACTCCCCCGACGAGCTGTTCGAATCGCTCGACGAGGGGTACGAGGCGACTCCGGACGCACGGGCCTACGGCTGGTTCCAGCGGACGAAGGCCGACGGGGACGTGTACGCCTCCATGCTGCGCGCGGTCCACGACGACGCCGTCTCCGACGCGCTCGACGAACTCCTCGTGGACACCCGGGTGGTGGGCGTCATGGGAGGGCACGCCATGGCCCGCGGCACGGAGGCCTACGGCGACGCCGCCCGCCTCGGCCGCGAGCTGGCACGCGCCGGTCTCACGGTGGCCACCGGCGGCGGACCGGGCGCCATGGAGGCGGCGAACCTCGGCGCGTACGCCGCCCCGTTCGACGACGGGATGCTGACGGAGGCGCTGCAACTCCTCGCCAAGGCACCCTCGTTCCGGCCGTCCGTCACCGACTGGGCCCGCGCCGCCTTCGAGGTGCGCGACCGCTGGCCGGGCGGCGGCGGTTCCGTGGGCATCCCCACCTGGTTCTACGGCCACGAACCGCCCAACGCCTTCGCCGCGCACATCGCCAAGTACTTCGCCAACTCCGTGCGCGAGGACGGTCTGCTGGCCCGCTCCACCGGGGGCGTGGTGTTCCTGCCGGGCGCCGCCGGGACCGTACAGGAGATATTCGACAACGCGACGCCCAACTACTACGAGTCGCGCGGTGAGCCCACCCCGATGGTGCTGGTGGGCCGGGCGCACTGGACGGAGCGGCTGCCGGCCTGGCCGTTGTTGCAAACACTCGCCAGGGAACGGCGGATGGAGGCCAGAATCGCCCTGGTTGACCGGATCGAGGAGGCTCCGGAGGCGTTGAAACGTCTCGGCGGTTAATGAGCGGGCAAAGTCAACACCTGTAGGCGGCATATGCATTGACACTGCCGATGAAGCGCTTATAAACCTGTGAGTCACCTGGGGCGGTGGAGCCTCGCCTCGTCATTGCTTCATCTGCCCCTCAGCCCCCCGCAGTTGTGCAATCCGTAAAGGACAAACGTGTCCATAACCCGCCGCAGTGCACGTTCCGTGCGCATCCTGGGTGTCGCCTCCGCTTCCGCCGCGCTGGTGCTGGGCGTCGCCAACACCGCGCTCGCGTGCAACATCAAGGAGTTCTCCGCCGAAGCCACCTGTGACGGCTCCAAGGGCGTCATCGTCGTCACCGACAAGGACCCCTCCGGTACCCCGGCCGTCATCACCGTGTTCCTGGAGAACAACGGCGCCGACGCGAAGAAGGTCGGCAAGCCGGAAAACATCAAGGGCTCCAAGGAAGGCACCACGGTCACCTTCGCCGAGGACTGGAAGCCGAACGCGACGTACCGCATCCACGTCAAGGCCGGCAACCAGGTCGACGCGGACATCACGCCGAACCTGACCACCCCGTCCACGGCCTGCAAGGCCGAGGACAGCCCGACCCCGACCCCGTCGGCCACCCCGTCGCCGTCGAAGTCCACCCCGGCCGAGTCCGACTCCCCGACCCCGTCGGCCTCGGAGAGCACCAGCACCGCCCCGGCGGCGACCCCGAGCAACGCGCCGTCCCCGGCGGCCGGTGACTCGAACCTCGCCGAGACCGGTGCGAACTCCAACACCGGCCTGATCGCCGGCATCGCGGCCGCCCTGGTCGTCATCGGTGGCGGCGCCGTGTTCTTCGGCATGCGCCGCCGCGGGACGAACAACGGCCGCTGAGGCCTCACTTCACTCCCGTACACAGTCGTGGCCCGTCCCCGAATCCCCGGGGGACGGGCCACGACCGTTCAGCCGTAATGTGGTCTGGTCAGCGGGCCACGCAGGGCGACGGTGGCCTTCTCATGACCGCGGCGCCAGTGCACACCGTCCTCGGCGAGTTCCACCAGCCATTCCGCGTTCAGGCCCGGCGCGGTGTCCGTGGCGTGCAGATGGATGCTGCGGGCGGGTCCGCGCAGTTCCTTCGCCGCTTCGTGCGGCGCGTTCCGCTGCACCCGCTCCACCAGTTCGAGATCGACTCAGCGCAGGGCGTCGCCCATACGGCAGACCAGTTGCTCCAGTCGCCGGTCGGGGCAGGTCGTCGTGACCGTCACCCCCGGACGCGGATGATCAGCCGAGCACGACGATTTCGGTCGGGTCGAACTCCACGCCGACCTCTGCCCCGACCTCCGGGGCCTCCCGCAGTGCGCACGCCGCTTCCAGGCGTGGGGCGTCGTCCTCGGGGCGGAGGTGGAGCGCGACATGGGTGCCCTTGAAGGTGCGGGCGGTCACCGTGCAGCGCAGGCCCTCGTCGGCCGCCACGAGCCGCACCCCGGCGGGCCGTACGAGCAGCGAGCACGCACCCTGCGGCGCGTCCTCCGGTACCGGGAGCTTGCCCCACGGCGTGACCGCGGCCGTCCCCGCGACCGTCGCCGGCACCACGTTGTCGAAGCCGAGGAAGCGGGCCACGAACTCGTCCGCCGGGCGCTGCCACACGTCGAGGGGCGTTCCGGACTGGGCGATGCGCCCGTCCCGCATCACCACCACCCGGTCGGCGAGCGCGAACGCCTCGCCCTGGTCATGCGTCACGGCCAGCACGGTGGTGCCCAACCGGCCGAAGAGCTCCCGGAGTTCGACGACCAGCCGTTCCCGCAGCGAGCGGTCCAGCTGGCCGAGCGGCTCGTCCAGCATCAGCAGCCGGGGCCGGGGCGCGAGGGCCCGGGCCAGCGCCACCCGCTGCTGCTCCCCGCCGGACAGCCCGGCGACGGCCCGGCGGGCGGCGCCCGGAAGTCCCACGAGCTCCAGCAACTCCCGTACCTGGGCGTCCTGTTCCCCCTTGGCCGCCCCGCGCATCCGCAGCCCGAACGCCACGTTGCCGCCCACGTCCCGCTGCGGGAACAGCTGATGGTCCTGGAACATCAGCCCGACCCCCCGCTTGTGCGCGGGGACCCGGCCCTGGTCGCGCCCGTCGAGCGACACCCGTCCGAGGTCCAGCGGCTGGAGCCCGGCCACCGCCCGCAGCAGCGTCGACTTGCCGCTGCCGCTGGGCCCGAGCACGCACACGATCTCGTGCTCGGCGACATCGAGATCGACGGCGTCGAGCACGGCCCGCCCGCCGAAGCGCACGGTCGCGGACTCAAGGCTCAGCAGCATCAGAACTCCCCCGTCCGGTCGGTCCGCAGCCGCTCGAGCAGCAGCAGCGCCACCGCGCACACCACCATCAGAATCGTCGACAGGGCCATCGCCTGCCCGTAGTTGAGATCACCGGGCCGGCCGAGCAGCCGCGCCACCGCGACGGGCAGCGTCGGGTTGTCGGGCCGCGCGATGAACACGGTCGCGCCGAACTCCCCCAGCGACACGGCGAAGGCGAACCCGGCCGCGATCAGCAGCGCCCGCCGCACCATCGGCAGATCGACCTCCCGCCACACCCGCCACGGCGACGCCCCGAGCACGGCCGCCGCCTCCCGCAGCCGCCCGTCCACCGCCCGCAGCACGGGCAGCATGGTCCGTACGACGAAGGGCACACCGACCAGCGCCTGGGCGAGCGGTACGAGGATCCAGGACTGGCGCAGATCCAGCGGCGGCTTGTCGAGGGCGATGAGGAACCCGAAGCCGACGGTCACCGCGGACACGCCCAGCGGCAGCATCAGCAGCGCGTCGAATCCGCGGACGACCCGGCCGGCGTCACGGCGGGCGAGCGCGGCGGCGGCGAGCGCGCCGATGACCACGGCGATGGCGGTGGCGGCGACGGCGTACTGGAGCGAGTTCCCGATCGCGCCGATCGGCGCCACCAGGAACGTACCGCCGTCGTCGCGGGTCAGCGCCCGGTAGTAGCCGAAGCCGGGGGTGTCGAAGGACCGCTGCACCAGGACCGCGAGCGGCAGGACGAGGAGCACGGCGACCGTGGCGAGGACACCGGCCAGCAGCGCCCACTGCCCCGCCCCGCGCGGCCGGCGCGCCGTCACCGACGCGTCCACCAGCCGCAGCGCCGTCTCCCGGCGCCGTACGGTCCACGCGTGCACGGCGAGGATCGCGCCCACCGCGACGAACTGGACAATCGTGAGGACCGCGGCCGTCGAGAGGTCGAAGATCTCGGAGGTCTGCCGGTAGATCTCGACTTCGAGGGTGGAGAAGGTCGGACCGCCGAGGATCTGCACCACACCGAAGGAGGTGAAGGTGAACAGGAACACCATCAGCGCGGCGGCAGCCACGGCGGGCGCCAGCGCCGGGAGGGTCACCTTGCGCCAGGCCGCCACGGGCGAGGTGCCCAGCATCCGCGCGGCCTCCTCCTGGCGCGGGTCGAGCTGCGACCACAGACCACCCACCGTGCGGACGACGACCGCGTAGTTGAAGAAGACGTGCGCCAGCAGGATCGCCCACACGGTCGTGTCCAGCCGTACGCCCCACAGGTCGTCGAGCAGCCCGCCCCGGCCGACCAGCGCGAGGAACGCCGTACCGACGACGACGGTGGGCAGCACGAACGGGACGGTGACGACGGCCCGCAGGACCTGCTTGCCCGGAAAGTCGAGGCGCGCGAAGACATACGCGGCGGGCAGCGCGACCAGCAGGGTGAGCGCGGTGGAGGCGAGCGCCTGCCAGGTGGTGAACCACAGCACGTGCCGGATGTCGGACTGCGCGAGTACGTCCGTGATCCGCCCGAGCCGCCAGACCCCGTCGGCCTTCAGACCGCGGGCGACGATCGCGGCGACGGGGTAGGCGAAGAACAGCGCGAAGAACGCGACCGGCCCGGCCATCAGCCCGAGCCGCGCCGCGCTCCCCATACCGCCCTTACGAACGGTGCCCTTCCGTGGGGCTACTTCAGTACGAGCGACGTCCACGACTTGACCCACTGGTCACGGTTGGCGGCGATCTTGTCGGGGGCCATGGTCTCCGGGTCCTTGGCCTGCGGGCCGTACTTCACGAACTCGGCGGGCACCTGGGCGCCCTCGCGCACCGGGTAGACGAACATGTTGAGCGGCATGTCCTCCTGGAACTCCTTGCTGACCAGGAAGTCGAGGAACGCCTTGCCGCCCTTGGTGTTGCGGGCGTTGCTCAGCAGGCCCGCGTACTCGGTCTGCCGGAAGCAGGTGCCGGCGGCCACGCCGGTGGGGGCGGTGCTGGGCTTCGGATCGGCGAAGACGACCTCGGCGGGCGGCGAGGAGGCGTACGAGACGACGAGCGGACGGTCGCCACCCGCCTTCTTGCCGCCGGCCGAACCGGAGAACTCCTGGTTGTAGGCCTGCTCCCAGCCGTCGACCACCTTGACGCCGTTGGCGTTCAGCTTCTTCCAGTAGTCCCGCCAGTTGTCGTCGCCGAACTTCGCGGCACTGCCGAGCAGGAAGCCGAGGCCGGGCGAGGATGTCGCCGCGTTCTCCGTGACGAGGAGGTTCTTGTACTCCGGCTTGACCAGGTCGTCGAAGGACGACGGCGGGGTCAGCTTGTGCTTGTCGAAGTACGCCTTGTCGTAGTTGACGCAGATGTCGCCGGTGTCGATGGGCGTGACCCGGTGCTTGTCCTGGTCGACGCGGTACCTGGGCAGGATCTGGCCGGAGCCCTTGGGCTCGTACGACTGGAACAGCCCGTTGTCGAGGGCGCGGGAGAGCAGGGTGTTGTCGACGCCGAAGAAGACGTCACCCTGCGGGTTGTCCTTGGTCAGGATCGCCTTGTTGACGGCCTGGCCGGCGTCGCCGTCCTCGAGGACCTTGACCTTGTACCCGGACTGCTTCTCGAAGTCCTTGAGCACCTTCTTCGAGATGTCCCACGAGTTGTGGCTGACGAGGGTGACGGTCTTGGAGTCCGCGGACCCCTTGCCGTCGGACGACCCGCACGCGGACAGCGTGACCAGGCCGAGCCCGACGGCTACGGCGACGAAAGTCTTGTTGTGCACTGGATTCCTCCTGGGGTTGACCAGGAAGAGACGCGGCCCTGCCCGGATTGTCCGGGCAGGGCGCAACAGCTTGAGTAGTGACCGAACTTCCTACCCAGAATGACCTGGGCGAGGTTCAGAGGGTCTGCGGCCCGATTGCCGCACTCTCAGCGCTGTGGCGCTCCCCTGTCGGAATATGAAGATGTGGTGGGACGCAATGGAACTCAGCCAGATTACCTCTCGGTGGCCGCGAGCTGACCACACGCTCCGTCGATCTCCTGGCCACGGGTGTCCCGGATGGTGACCGGCACCCCATGGGCCGCGATGGCCTCGACGAACGCCTTCTCGTCCTCCGGCCGCGACGCGGTCCACTTGGAACCCGGCGTCGGGTTCAGCGGGATGAGGTTGACGTGCACGGGCTTGCCCTTGAGCAGCCGGCCGAGCCGGTCGCCGCGCCAGGCCTGGTCGTTGATGTCCCGGATCAGCGCGTACTCGATGGACAGCCGGCGCCCGGACCTGGCGACGTACTCGAATCCGGCGTCGAGCACCTCGCGCACCTTCCACCGCGTGTTCACGGGGACGAGGGTGTCGCGCAGTTCGTCGTCGGGCGCGTGCAGCGAGATCGCCAGCCGGCACTTGAAGCCCTCGTCGGCGAAGCGGTGGATGGCCGGGACGAGCCCGACCGTCGACACGGTGATCCCGCGCTGCGACAGCCCGAGCCCGTCCGGCTCGGGATCGGTGAGCGCACGGATCGCCGCCACGACCCGCTTGTAGTTGGCGAGCGGCTCGCCCATGCCCATGAACACGATGTTGGACAGCCGGGCCGGGCCGCCGGGCACCTCGCCGTCCCTGAGCGCCCGCATCCCGTCCACGATCTGGTGCACGATCTCGGCGGAGGACAGATTCCGGTCGAGCCCCGCCTGCCCGGTCGCGCAGAACGGGCAGTTCATCCCGCACCCCGCCTGCGAGCTGATGCACATCGTCACCCGGTCCGGGTACCGCATCAGCACCGACTCGACGAGCGTCCCGTCGAACAGCCGCCACAGCGTCTTGCGCGTGGTCCCCTGATCGGTCGACAGATGCCGCACGACGGTCATCAGCTCGGGAAGCAGCGCTTCCTGCAGCTTGCCGCGAGACGCGGCCGGGATGTCGGTCCACTCGGCCGGGTCGTGCGCGTACCGCGCGAAGTAGTGCTGAGACAGCTGCTTGGCACGAAACGGCTTCTCCCCGACGGCGGCAACGGCCTCCTTCCGCTCGGCGGGCGAGAGATCGGCAAGGTGCCGCGGCGGCTGCTTGGCTCCGCGGGGGGCGACGAAAGTGAGTTCTCCGGGCTTAGGCATGGCTGTACCAGTGTCGCAGATCCACATGGGTGGCCCGGGGGCCCACCGTTTCGCCGTGGATGGATCACAGTCGCCGAGCTTGGCGCGAACATGACCGAAGCAACATGACGTGTTCACGTTTGATTTGCACGGACACCTCCCCTGCCCTCAATTCTCGCGATCATGAAACCGCTGAAGACCCTGCGCCTGACCGTGCCCATGGGACTCGCCGCCCTCATGCTCACCGTGGCGGGCTCGCTGTCCACGGCGTCCGCGGCGACCGACTGGACGTACAAGAACGCCTACGAGGGCAACTGCCTCACCGCGTCGACCGTGACCGACAGAGTCTGGTCGGGCTCCTGCAACCAGTCTCCGGGCACCTACTGGAACTGGGGCGGCGAAACGTGGCAGGACTACCCCTCCGGGCGGACGTACCGCCGGCTGGTGAGCGCGGCCACCGGCCAGTGCCTCACCACGGACACCAAGTCCGCCACCAACGCCCTGTGGATGTCCGCCTGCGGCAACGGCCCCGATCAGTTCTGGAACGCCGACTACGACGACCTGCGCAACCTCGACGGAAACCTTCTGCGCACCTCGGCCAACGGTGATGCCGTCTACTCCACCCCGTGGGGCCAGGACGGCATCGAGACCTCACGCTGGACCTGGTACGGCACGCACTACTGACGCCGACCGCTCCACGACGCACACACAGGCGAGCCCCCGTCCTCGGTGAGGGCGGGGGCTCGCTCGCGATGGTGGGCCGTGGCTAGGCCGAGCCGACGAACAGGACCAGCAGCAGCCATACCACCGGTGCCGTCGGCAGGAGTGAGTCCAGGCGGTCCATGATGCCGCCGTGGCCGGGGAGCAAGGTGCCCATGTCCTTGATGCCCAGGTCCCGCTTGATCATGGATTCGCCGAGGTCGCCGAGCGTGGCGCTGGCCGCGACCGCGAGGCCCAGCACCAGGCCCTGCCACCAGCTGCCGCCGTCGATCAGGAACTGCATGCACAGGGCGCCGGCCACCATCGCGAAGGCGACCGCGCCGAGCAGGCCCTCGCGGGTCTTGCCGGGGCTGATGCGCGGGGCGAGCTTCGTCCTGCCGAAGCGCCAGCCGACGGCGTACGCGCCGGTGTCGCTGACGACCGTCAGGAGGAGGAAGGTCAGGACGCGGAACGGGCCGTCGTCGGCCGTCAGCATCAGTGAGACGAACGTGGCCAGGAACGGCACGTAGAACGCCGCGAAGACACCGGCGGTGACGTCCTTGAGGTAACCCTCGGGCGGCTCCGTCATGCGCCAGACCAGCACCGCGAGCGCGGTCAGCGCCATCGCCACCCAGGCGCCCTCGACACCCCGGACGTACCCGGCGACGACCATCGCGGCGCCGCCGACCGCCAACGGCACCAGGGGCGCCTTGATGCCCTTGCGCTCCTGGAGACGGCTGGTCAGCTCCCACAGACCCACCACGACGGCGACCGCTATGACGCCGACGAACACGGCCTTCACGATGAACAGAGAGGCGACGATCACCACACCGAGCCCGACGCCGACGCCTATGGCAGCACTCAGATCGCGGCCCGCACTCTTTTTCTGCGGTGCGGGCGCCGGCTGCGGTGCGTCGGGCATGGGCTCCGGATTCTGCGGCGTCACCGGGTAGGGCTGCGCCGTCGGGGTCTCGTCTCGGAACAAGGGGCCGCTCAGCCGGGCGGCCCCCCGGTCCTCATCCTGGTCTCCGCCGTACGCGGGTACGTCGTCGGGCACGATGGGCATGGGGCGGGTGTGCTGCGCGTCAAGCGCATCGTACGCGGGACCCGCCGGGGCGGCTCCCTGGGCATGGCCTTGGACGTAGCCGTGGCCATGCCCCTGGTCGGTGGGCCCCCAGTACCCGGTCTGTGGCGGCGCCCCCCAGGAAGAGTCGTTCATCAGACCTCGAGCAGCTCCGCTTCCTTGTGCTTCAGGAGCTCGTCCACCTGGGCCACGTACTTGTGCGTGGTGTCGTCGAGTTCCTTCTCGGCGCGGCGACCCTCGTCCTCGCCGGTCTCGCCGTCCTTGATCAGCTTGTCGATCGCGTCCTTGGCCTTGCGGCGGACGGAGCGGATGGACACGCGCGCGTCCTCCGCCTTGCCCTTGGCGACCTTGATGTAGTCGCGGCGGCGCTCCTCGGTGAGCTCGGGGAACACCACGCGGATGATGTTGCCGTCGTTGCTCGGGTTGACGCCGAGGTCGGAGTCGCGGATCGCCTGCTCGATGTTACGCAGGGCGCTCTTGTCGAACGGGGTCACGACCGCCATGCGCGGCTCCGGCACGGAGAACGAAGCCAGCTGGTTGATCGGCGTCGGCGCGCCGTAGTAGTCGGCCACGATCTTGTTGAACATCGCCGGGTGCGCACGGCCGGTGCGGATCGCGGCGAAGTCCTCCTTGGCGACCACGACGGCCTTCTCCATCTTCTCCTCGGCTTCGAGGAGGGTCTCTTCGATCACCACTTGCTCCTGCGTGTCTTGAGTAGGCCCGGCTGCGTTCCTTGGCGGTGGCGGCGGCCGGCTGCGTCGCGTCTTCTTCCTGCACGGTTCCCGACCGGCAGGACATTGTCCATCCCCCGGTCAGGGACCGGGTGCATCTACGGTCAGTCCCGGGTGCCCTGGTCACCCACCAGCGTGCCGATCTTCTCACCCTTGACGGCCCGCGCGATATTGCCCTCCGCGAGGAGCTCGAACACGAGGATCGGCAGCTTGTTGTCGCGGCACAGCGTGATGGCGGTGGCGTCGGCGACCTTGAGGTCGCGCGTGATGACCTCGCCGTACCCGAGGGAGTCGAACTTGACGGCGTCCGGGTTGGTCTTGGGATCGGAGTCGTAGACCCCGTCCACCCCGTTCTTGCCCATCAGCAGCGCCTCGGCGTCGATCTCCAGGGCGCGCTGGGCGGCGGTGGTGTCGGTGGAGAAGTACGGCATGCCCATACCGGCGCCGAAGATGACCACACGGCCCTTCTCCAGGTGGCGCACGGCGCGCAGCGGGATGTACGGCTCGGCGACCTGGCCCATGGTGATGGCGGTCTGCACCCGGCTGTCGATGCCCTCCTTCTCCAGGAAGTCCTGGAGGGCGAGGCAGTTCATCACGGTGCCGAGCATGCCCATGTAGTCCGAGCGGGCCCGGTCCATGCCGCGCTGCTGGAGTTCGGCGCCGCGGAAGAAGTTGCCGCCGCCGATGACGACGGCGATCTCCGAGCCGTCCCGCACGACGGCCGCGATCTCGCGGGCGATCTTGTGTACCACGTCGGGGTCCACGCCCAGGCCCCCGCCGCCGGAGAATGCCTCACCGGACAGCTTCAGCAGAAACCGGCCGTGTACTTTGCCGTCGTCGCTCTTCTGGGGCTTGGTGGTCATGGAGATCCCGCCTCTTTCACGTGTTGCACATACGAAGAAGGCCATTGCCGATGGGGTCGTTTTTCGCTCCCATGCGCGGCAATGGCCTCCTCGTCAGATCTGCTGTCGTCCGTCACGCGCGTGTGCGGGGCGGCATACGCGAACGGAACGGCCGACTGCTGTCGACCCTATCGGGGTCGCGCGTCGATCGCGGTACGGACTCAGATGCCGACCTTGATGCGCGTGAAGCGCTTCAGGGTGACACCGGCCTCGTCCAGCACCTTCTGGACCGACTTCTTGTTGTCCAGCGCGTACGGCTGGCCGAGCAGCGTGGCGTCCTTGAAGAAGCCGTTGACACGACCCTCGACGATCTTGGCGATCGCGGCCTCGGGCTTGCCCTCGGCGCGGGTGGTCTCCTCGGCGATGCGACGCTCGGACTCGACGACCTCGGCCGGGACGTCCTCCTTGGAGAGGTACTTCGGCGCGAAGGCGGCGATGTGCTGGGCGACGCCCTTGGCGATGTCGGCGTTCGGCTTGTCGAGCTCGACGAGGACACCGATCTGCGGGGGCAGGTCGGGCATCGTGCGGTGCATGTAGGCGGTGACGAAGCCGTCGGAGAACTGCGCGAAGCGGTCCAGGACGATCTTCTCGCCGAGGTTGGCGTTGGCCTCGTCCACGAACGCCTGGACGGTCTTGCCGGGCTCGATCTCGGAGGCGAGCAGGGCCTCCAGGTCGGCCGGGGAGGTCTTGGCGACGTGCTCGGCGATGGTGTTGGCCACGGCCTGGAACTTGTCACCCTTGGCGACGAAGTCCGTCTCGCACTTCAGCTCGACGAGAACGCCGGAGGAGTTGTCGTCGGCGATGATGGAGACCACGGCGCCGTTTTCGGCGGAGCGGCCCTCGCGCTTGGCGACGCCCTTCTGGCCCTTGATGCGCAGCGCCTCGACGGCCTTCTCGACGTTGCCCTCGGCCTCGTCCAGCGCCTTCTTGCAGTCCATCATGCCGGCGCCAGTGAGCTCACGAAGCTTCTTGACGTCGGCGGCGGTGTAGTTCGCCATGAGTCTGTGAATCTTTCTCGAAGTCTGGAGGATCGAAGATCAGGGGATCTGCAGTTCCCGTATAGCCGGGGCCGCCGACGCGCCGCTGATCCGCGGGTGAACGGCGGGGGCGGACTTCACCGCGCCGGAGGCGCTGATGGATGGAGTGCCGCCCCCGCCGTCAACACTGACGCTTACGGAGTCAGGCCTGCTCGCCCTCGGCGGCCGGGGCCTCGGCGGCGGGGGCCTCGGCAGCCGGAGCCTCGGCAGCGGGGGCCTCGGCAGCCGGAGCCTCGGCAGCCGGAGCCTCGGCAGCCGGAGCCTCGGCGGCGGGGGCCTCGGCAGCCTCGGCGGCCGGAGCCTCGTCCTTCTTCTCGCCCTCGAGCAGGTCGCGCTCCCACTCGGCGAGCGGCTCGCCCGCGGCCTTCTCGCCCTTCTCGCCGGTGGCGACGCCGGAGCGGGCGATGAGGCCCTCGGCGACGGCGTCGGCGATCACACGGGTGAGCAGGGTGACGGAGCGGATCGCGTCGTCGTTGCCCGGGATCTTGTAGTCGACCTCGTCGGGGTCGCAGTTGGTGTCGAGGATGGCGACGACCGGGATGTTGAGCTTCCGGGCCTCACCGACCGCGATGTGCTCCTTCTTGGTGTCCACGATCCAGACGGCGCTGGGCACCTTCTGCATCTCGCGGATACCACCGAGGGTCTTCTCCAGCTTGGCCTTCTCGCGCGAGAGCACGAGAAGCTCCTTCTTGGTCAGACCGGACGCGGCGACGTCCTCGAAGTCGATCTGCTCGAGCTCCTTGAGGCGCTGCAGACGCTTGTAGACGGTGGAGAAGTTGGTGAGCATGCCGCCCAGCCAGCGCTGGTTGACGTAGGGCATGCCGACGCGGGTGGCCTGCTCGGCGATGGCCTCCTGCGCCTGCTTCTTCGTGCCGACGAACATGACCGTGCCGCCATGGGCGACGGTCTCCTTGACGAACTCGTAGGCGCGGTCGATGTACGACAGCGACTGGAGCAGGTCGATGATGTAGATGCCGTTGCGCTCGGTGAAGATGAAGCGCTTCATCTTCGGGTTCCAGCGACGGGTCTGGTGACCGAAGTGGACGCCGCTCTCCAGCAGCTCCCGCATCGTGACGACGGCCATGGCCGTTCTCCTTGAGTTTCTCGGTTGTGCCGCGGGTACCGGCCGGCACCCGCGCCTGACGCCCGAGTGCGCCTTGCCGCGAGGGACCGAGAGGCGCTGACACCTGTTTGTGATCATCAGGTGTCGGGGCGTGCGAAGTCGACCCGGTGGCCCGGATCGCCAAAAGAAGTGTACGGGACCCGCGAGGCACCGGGTGACGCCGCTGTCCACAACCGGTGAGTTGTCCACAGATCCCGGCCATGATCGACGGGGCTGCGGGACCGTTCTGACATGCGACGAGTGATGCGACGAGCGAGGCCTTGCGGGTGGACGTGGGCGGCGTTGCCGCTGGGACTGGCGGCGATGCTGCTCGCCCCGTTCGCCCGGGCGGACGTACCGCCACCGGCTCCGCGACCGCCGGTACCCGCGCTCGGCCGCGCCTGGCCGGTGGGGACGCGCCCCGCGGTGGTACGGGGCTGGGAGCCCCCGGCGACACCGTACGGTCCCGGCCATCGCGGAGTGGACCTGGCGGCGGCGCCCGGGACACCGGTCCGCTCGGTGGCGGCGGGCCGGGTGTCCTTCGCCGGCCGGGTGGCGGGCAGAGGTGTGGTCGCCGTGCGGCTGGCGGGAACGGATCTGCGGACGACGTACGAGCCGGTGCGCCCGTCGGTGAAGAAGGGCGACGAGGTGGCGGCCGGGGAGGTGGTGGGGGTGCTGGAGCCGACCGGGTCGCACTGCGGGAGTGCGTGCCTGCACTGGGGCCTCATCAGGGGCGAGACCTACGTGGACCCGCTGTCCCTGCTGCCGCCGTGGCTGCTGAACCGCGGGCCGTCGAGACTGCTGCCGGTGCTGGGCGTGCCGCTGCCCGCCTGAGCGGGCTCAGCCCCGCACGCCCCGCAGCGCCATGGCTACGGCCGCGTCCGTGATGTCGGCGGGGTCCTCGGCCGCACCCAGCTCGATACGGCGCACCGCGGCGTCCACGACCCCCTGGAGCAGCATCGCCGCCAGCCGGGGCTGCGCGTGTCCCATCTCCCCCAGCGCCTCGACGATCATCGCGACGAGCCCGCCGTGCGCGGCCCGGATCTTCTCGCGTGCCCCGGCGTCCAGCTCGCTCGCCGAGATCGCCACGACGGCCCGGTGCCGGCGGTCCCCCACCAGCGCCAGCTGCTTGCGCACATACGCCTCGACCTTGCCCTCGGCCGACTCCGTCCGCTCCATCGCCGCCGCGACCTCGGCCGCCCACACCGGGAAGTCGACCTCGCACAGCTCCTCGACCACGGCGGCCCGCGACCGGAAGTACTCGTACACGGACGACCGCGCAAGTCCCGTCCGCTCGGCGAGGGCCGGGAAGGTCAGCGCCTCCGTCCCGCCCTCGGACAACAGGGACCGTGCCGCGTCCAGCAGGGCGGCTCGCTGCATCGACCGGTGCTCGGCCACGGAGGCCGCTCGAATCCTTGGCACGTCAACCACTTTACGGATGTATCACCCCGGACGGGAGGCACTCCGGCCTCACACGGCGTTTCCGCCGGCTCACCGGCCGAAGCTCGCCAGCTTCGCCCGCAGTTGCAGCACCGACTTGGTGTGGATCTGGCTCACCCGGCTCTCGGTGACCCCCAGCACGTTCCCGATCTCGGCGAGTGTGAGCCCCTCGTAGTAGTAGAGGGTGACGACGGTCTTCTCCCGCTCCGGCAGCGTGTTGATCGCCCGCGCCAGGAACCGCCGCAGCTCCCGGTCCTCGGCGACCTCCACGGGATCGTCGGCGGCGGTGTCCTCCAGCGTGTCCATCAGGCTCAGCCGGTCCCCGCCCTCGCCCCCGACGTGCAGCAGTTCCTCCAGGGCCACCACGTTCGCCAGCGACAACTGACTGAACACCGCGTGGAGTTCGTCGACCTCGATGCCCAGCTCCGACGCCACCTCGTACTCCGAGGGGGTACGTCTGAGCCGTGCCTCCAGTGTGGCGTACGCCCGCTCCACGTTCCGCGCCTTCTGCCGCACCGACCGGGGGATCCAGTCCAGCGCCCGCAGCTCGTCGATCATGGCGCCACGGATCCGGGTGATCGCGTACGTCTCGAACTTGATCTCCCGCTCGATGTCGAACTTCTCGATCGCGTCGATCAGCCCGAACACCCCCGAAGACACGAAGTCGGCCTGCTCCACGTTCGGCGGCAGACCGACGCTCACCCGTCCGGCCACATACTTCACCAGCGGCGAGTAGTGCAGGATCAGCTGTTCCCGCAGCCGATCGTCCCCCGTCGCCTTGTAGGACCGCCACAGCTCGTCGAGCGTCGACGGAGCGGGCGGCCGCACGCTGCCACCGTCGCGGGCGGCTGGGGGGATCGCCGCCCGGTCGGACCCGGAGGTGTGCTGGGGCATTCGTCGCCTTGTGCCGTTCTGCAGTGAAGTGCCGGGAAAAGGGTGAAGGGGAGTGCCTGCGTGAGCTGTCGGTCTGGTGTCGAGTTGGCGCGGTCTGCGTCGGGGTCTTCGTGAGCGTAGCGTGACTGGGGAGTCGCGGTGTGCGAACAACGAGGCACCACCCCTGCGCGAACCCCCTCCGAGGCGCACCCCACCGAGCTCCGCACGTCGCTCTGCGTGACGGAGCGAGGGTGTCAACTGGGGGAAATCCCAAGGGCGTCGGGGATTCCCCCGGACGGCCGAACCCATTCGGTCAGCACCGACTGTGACCGCCCCGGACCGAGATCAGGGCCTGGCGTGTCAACTTCCAGCCATCGCCGTGTCGTTCGACATAGCCAAGTGATCGGAGTTCGTACAGCCTCGCGATCGCCTCGTCCTCCGTCGTCTGCGCGCCGCGCGCGATCTCCCCGGGCCGTGCGGCGCGGCCCCCGGGCACGGCGGCCAGGACCTGCCCCGTGGCCGGTTCCAGCAGGTCGCGGGGCAGCACCGGGCCGCGCCGGGCCGGAGCCAGCTCACCCATGTCACCGATCAGCTCGACGACTTCCGCGGCATCGGTGACCAGGGCCGCCTCCCCGCGCAGCAGCTCGTGCACGCCCGCGGAGAGTCCGCTGGTGACGGGTCCGGGCACCCCCATGGTGAACCGCCCCAGGCGCTGCGCCGCCCGCGCCGTGGCCAGCGAGCCGCTGCGGTAGGCGGCCTCCACTACCACCGTGCCCCTGGTGAGCGCCGCGATCACTCTGTTCCGCAGCACGAACCGGCTCGGCGTCGGATGGTCACCGGGCGGCAACTCCCCGACCACCAGGCCCTGTTCCGCGATCCTCGCGATCAGCTCGGTGTGCCCGCGCGGATAGGGCCGGTCGACCCCGCAGGCCAGTACGGCGACCGTGGCGCCGCTCGCGCCGAGGGCGCCCCGGTGAGCGGCGCCGTCGACCCCGTAGGCGCCGCCGGACACCACCACCCACCCGTGCTCGGCGAGCCCCGCGGCCAGCGTTGACGCCATGTGGGCGCCGTATTCCGTGCAGGCCCTGGCACCGACGACGGCGACCGATCGGAGCGCCCACATCCGCAGGCTGGGGCTGCCGCGCACCCACAGTCCCGTGGGCCGGGCGTCCCCCAGATCGTCGAGCTGGGCGGGCCACTCGCCGTCCCCGGGGCACACGAACCGCACTCCGGCGTCCCGCGCGATGTCCAGATCCCGCCGGGGCTCGGCCTGCGCGGCCCGCGCCACCAGCCCCGCCCAGCGCGTCCCGCTCACCCCCGGCAGCGGCTCCCCGCCGGCCCGCAACCGCCGGGCGACCTCCCGCACCCCGTACTCCCGCAGCCAGCGCCCGCCGGTCTCGTCGCCGGGTTCGATGACACGGGTGAGCAGGACGCGGCAGAGCAGGTCGCGGGCGTGCGGGCCGCCGCCGGGATCGTCGCCTGCGCTCACGTCAGTGCCCCGATGGCCATGGGCACGCCCCGTGGGACTCCGGTGCGCAGTTGCAGGGCGAGGGCGACGTCCGTGGCGTCGGGCCGGTCGTGGCCGGCGAGGTCCGCGACCGTCCAGGCGACCCGCAGGACGCGATCCAGCCCGCGGGCGGTCAGCACGCCCCGTTCGAGGTTCCGCTCCGCCTCGTCCATCGCGCCGGTCGCCCCGTGCCAGGTGCTGCGCAGTTCCCGCCCCGGCACCTCGCTGTTGGTCCGCCACGGCGTTCCGACGAGGCGTGCCGCCGCTCGTTCCCGTGCTGCCCCGACCCGGTCGGCGACCGTCGCGGTGGACTCGCCCCGGGCGCCGGGTTCGGTGAGCTGGGCCCGGGTCACGGGGTCGACCTCGACGCGGAGGTCGACCCGGTCGAGCAGGGGGCCGGACAGTCGCGCCTGATAGCGGCGGATCGCCGACGGCGGGCATTCGCACAGGGTGTCCCGCTGGGAGAAGCGGCCGCAGGGGCACGGGTTGGCCGCGAGCACCATGAGGAACCTCGCCGGGAACCGCACCACACCCGCGCTGCGCGCGATCACTACGTGCCCCGACTCGAGGGGCTGGCGCAGCGAGTCGAGCGTCTGGCTGTGGAACTCCGGGGCCTCGTCGAGGAAGAGCACTCCCCGGTGGGCCAGTGACACGGCACCGGGCCGTGCGACGCCCGGGCCGCCGCCGACCAGCGACTGCATGGTGGCCGAGTGGTGCGGGGCGCAGTAGGGGGCGACGTCGATGAGCGGCTTGCCCGGGGGCAGGAGTCCGGCCACCGAGTGCACGGCGGTGACCTCCAGGGACTCCTCCCGGGTGAGCCGGGGCAGGACTGCGGGCAGCCGCTCCGCGAGCATCGTCTTGCCGGCACCGGGCGGCCCTTCCAGGAAGAGGTGATGGCCGCCCGCGGCGGACACCTCCACCGCCGTGCGCGCCGAGCGCTGGCCCACCACGTCGGCCAGGTCGTGGTCCTGCTCGTGCTGGGCGGTGCCCAGGCTGTGCATGCCGGTGGCGGCTCCGGTGCCGGGCACGCGCAGACCGGCCAGGAGCGGATCGGGGCGGCCTTGCTCGTCCGGCGCCTCCTCGGGCACCGGCTCGTCCGTCAGCACGGCGATCAGCTGCCGCAGGCTGCGGATGCCCAGCACCGACACCCCGGGCACCAGTGAGGCCTCCGCGGCGGCGCACTCCGGGACCACCACCTGCTCGTACCCGGCGTCGGCCGCGGCCAGCACCGCCGGCAGGACACCCCGGACCGGGCGCACCCGGCCGTCCAGTCCCAGCTCTCCGATCATCACGATGTCGGCGAGCACCCGCGGGTCGATCCGCTCGGCGGCACCGAGCACCGCGCAGGCGACGGCGAGGTCGAAACCGCTGCCCGCCTTCGGCACCGACGCCGGGCTCAGGCCGACCGTGAGCTTCTTCGAGGGCCAGGAGGCGCCGGAGTTCACCACGGCCGCCCTCACCCGGTCCTTGCTCTCCGTCAGGCTCTTGTCCGGCAACCCCACCAGTGTGAACGCCGCCACCCCGGGTTCCAGGTCGGCCTGGACCTCGACGACCACGCCCTCGACGCCCACCAGCGCCACCGAGCACGTACGGGCGAATCCCATGTCAGGCCACCCCCCGCGCATGCTCGACGACCGGCGCGCCGCGGTCGGGCAGCAGGACGCCGACCAGGTCGATGCGGACGCCTCCGGGCGGGGCCCCGCCGTGGGCGTGGATCCATCGCTCGGCCAGGCCGCGCAGCCGTCCGGCCTTCTCGGGCGTGACCGCCGCCATCGGATGCTCGAAGCCGCCGCTCCTGCGGGTCTTCACCTCGCAGACGACCAGCACGTCGCCGTCCCTGGCAACGATGTCGATCTCGCCCGTCCTGCCACCGCGCCAGTTGCGCTCCAGGACCGTCATCCCGGCCTCGACCAGCCGCCGGGCGGCCAGCTCCTCGCCGTACCTGCCGAGTGCACTGCGTGCGTTCATGTCGGCACCACCTCCGGCGCCAACGCTCACGCATCCGCCCCCAAGAAGTGGATCTTGGTGGACGGCTCAGCGGTTGTGGACAACTCCGTCACCCGCTCGGGAGTTCCAGATCGGTCTTGTTCAGCTCCTCGATGTTCACGTCCTTGAACGTGAGGACGCGTACCTGCTTCACGAAGCGGGCGGGCCGGTACATGTCCCAGACCCAGGCGTCGGCCATCGACACCTCGAAGAACACCTCGCCCTGAACCGAGTGCACCTGCATCTCGTAGTCGTTGGTGAGGTAGAAGCGCCGCTCGGTCTCGATCACGAATTTGAACAGACCGACGACATCGCGGTACTCCCGGTAGAGCTTGAGCTCCATCTCGGTCTCGTACTTCTCGAGGTCCTCGGCGCTCATGGCATGTTCCCCTTCACCCGTGCGATCCCACCATTGTGCGCCAGTCCCGCGGGCCCCTAGACGATTTCCGGGTCAAGGTTCACGGGCCTGGCCGGGGGACCTTCGTCGAGCAGCCTCCGCAGCAGCTCGGCGAGTCTGGTCGGATACACCGTCTCATGCGCCCGGGTCAGTTCCTGGCACGTCCACCATCGAGCTCCGGCGACGCTGCGCCGCTCCAGCTCGGTCAGACCGGCCGCCTCGGTCACCGTCTGGGCCGTACGAGCCAAGTAGTACCACTCGTCCTGGTCCCAGCGGCGGCCCGCGAACGGGAACGAGCACATGCGCCGCCACAGCACCGGACCGAGTTCGACCTCGGTGATACCGGTCTCCTCGGTGAGTTCCCGCAGCGCGGCCTGTGCACGGGTCTCGTCGCCCTCCAGGCCGCCGCCCGGAGTGAACCACCAGTCGTCGGCCGGATCGTCCGGCTCATGCCCGTGCAGCAGCAGGATACGGTCCTCGGGGTCGAGCAGGACGACCCTGGCGACCTTGCGCAGACCGCCCTGGTAGGAGTCCTCGTACACGCCTCCCGGGCCCCCGTCGTCCCTGGCGGCCGTCTCGCCCGCGTCCGTGGCCTCAGCCGGCACTGGCCGGCTCCGGCCGCGTGCCGGCGCGGGAGCGGGCCGCCCGCTTGGCGATCGGGCCGTACGCGCCGCCGCCCAGAACGAGGACCGCACCGCCGACGATCAGACAGAAGATGATGCGCAGCGGGCCGGGCTGGGACAGGGCGCCGAGGGCCTCGAAGCCGGTGGGGCGCTTGAGCATGCCGTTCATCGGCCAGATGACGGCGTCCACGCGGGCACTCACGGCGTTGCGCGAGACGGTGCCTCTGGCCGCGTCCGTGAGGTGGGCGGTGGAGTCCAGGGAGCCCTGGCGTTCGTCGCCGAGGAGGAAGAGCCGGCCCTGGGGGACCTTCACGGTCGGGATGTTCTTGGCCTCGGCCAGGCTGCCCTTGGGCAGATACGGCTCCTCGATCTGCTTGCCGTTGACGGTGAGCTTTCCGTCGGTGCAGCAGGAGACCGTGTCACCGCCGACCGCGACCACGCGCTTGACCACGTTCGCGTTGGTGACCCAGGACTTGTCGCGGAAGACGACGACGTCACCGCGGCGCACCTCGTTGCCGTCGACGCGCTGGGCCAGGACGCGGTCGCCCATGTTGATCGTCGGC
This sequence comes from Streptomyces sp. NPDC025638, assembly GCF_055558775.1. Lineage (NCBI taxonomy): Bacteria > Bacillati > Actinomycetota > Actinomycetes > Kitasatosporales > Streptomycetaceae > Streptomyces > Streptomyces sp. NPDC025638. The sequence continues at coordinate 120,446 of NZ_JBVHLX010000016.1, forward strand.
GCCATCGAGCTGGTGGGCACGGTGTACGGCCGGTAGATCACCGCTGCCCACGCGAATCCGCCGAGGAACAGCACCAGGCCCAGCGCGACGGCCAGCCCAGACAACCGCTGTCCCAGCCGGCTGCCGACCTGCGCCGTGCCTGTGCCGCCGCTGCGCGGGGCCGTACGTGTAGTGCTCTCGCCACCCATGGACCCGCACCCTACCCGGCGGTACGGGACCGGGGGAGCCCCTCTTTCGCGACCCCGGTCACAAGCTTTCCAAAGCTTTCACGGCTCCCGGAGGACTTCACCGCCTCCTGCGGGCTTCACGAGGGGCGTGCCCGGGCCCCCGACCCGTCCACCGGACCGGGGGCCGAAGCGGAGGTCGCCGCTTGTGGGCCTAAGCCCTGGTGCCGGGCTCGGTGGTCCGGGCGGCGGTGCGCCTGCGCCGCCACACCGCCACCGGCAGCACGCCCACGAGCGCGAGGCCCTGCGGCGCGACCGAGAGGGACGCGGCGGAGGACTGCTGGTCGAGGGGCTGGTCGAAGGTGTCCGGGACCGGCAGCGTGCCCCAGCGGTTGATCGGCCAGGCCTTGACGATGGCGCGCCCGACGACCTTGTCGACCGGGACCATGCCGTGGTTCTTGTCGTCCTGGTTGTAGCGCGAGTCACGCGAGTTCTGGCGGTGGTCGCCCATCACCCAGATGTAGCCCTTGGGGACCTTCACCTTGAACTGGCCGCCCTGGTCGTCGACGCTGCACGGCGTGTTGCCGGGGTAGACGTAGGGCTCGTTCAGCGCCTTGCCGTTGACCTTCAGCGGGCCCGAGCCCTTGCACTCGATCGTGTCGCCGCCGACGCCGATGACCCGCTTGATCAGGTCCTTCTCCTCGGCGGAGGGCATCAGGCCGATCCAGCTGAGGACCTGCTGCACGGCGTTGGGGGTGGGCGTCGGCTCGCCCTTGAGCCACTCGGCCGGGTCGTGGAAGACGACGACCTCGCCGCGCTCGGGCTCGGAGCCGAACCAGGGGGTGAGCTTGTCCACCAGGACGCGGTCGCCCTGCTGGAGGGTGTTCTGCATCGAGTCGGACGGGATCGAGAACGCCTGCACCAGGAACGTCTTGATCAGCAGCGCCAGTACCAGCGCGATGCCGACCAGGATCGGCAGCTCCTTCCAGAAGGAGCGGGGCTTCTTGGGGCCGGCGGCCGAGCCGCCCGGCCCGTCCTCCCCGCTCCCCGGCCGCTGCCCGCCCGAGGACGGGCCACCGCCGGCCGGTCCGGGCTCATTCCCTGAGGTCATGTCGCCGTCCGGGCCGGGGACACTCTCTTCCGCGGGGCGCCCGGGGTGCTCCTCGCCGTCGTGTCCCGACCGTGCGCCAACCGCTACATCCCCCACGCCAACTCCTTACTCTGTGCCGCCGCCTGCCCCATGCACGACGCAGGCCCACCACTCCCATAACGAGCGGGAGTTCCGCAGGGGTCGGGAGTTGGAAGAATCCGTTCGGTTCGTCGGAGGCAACCCTATGCGACAGTTCGGGAGCGGCGGTCGACCCCGACACGGAGTTCGACACGCTTGCGAAGGTTTTAGGTTCCTGCAGCCTGGTCCAGTGCCCGACGGGCCAGCCGATCACCATGGCCCGGCCCACCACGGAGTCCTCGGAGACCGTGCCGCCGTAGTCGGTGTTCTGGTGCGCGCGGGAGTCGGCGGAGTTGGCCCGGTGGTCGCCCATCACCCACAGCCGTCCCTGCGGGACGGTGATGTCGAACGGGGTGGTGGAGGGGGCGTTGCCCGGATACAGATAGTCACCCTCGGTCAGGGGCACGCCGTTGACGGTCACCCGTCCCTGTGCGTCACAGCACTTGACGTGGTCGCCGCCGACCCCGATGACCCGCTTGATGAGGTCCTTCTCGTTGTCGGAGGGCAGCAGACCGATGAAGGTGAGCCCTTCCTTGAACTGCTTGACGACCACCGGATCGTTCTTCTTGGTGGTCTGCTCGTCCGCCAGCCAGCCGCCCGGGTCGTGGAAGACGACGACATCCCCGCGCTGCGGCTTGGAGCCGAACCACGGGGTGAACTTGTCGACCAGGACGCGGTCGCCGATCCGGATCGTCTGCTCCATGGAGCCCGACGGGATGACGAAGGCCTGGACGAGGAACGTCTTCAGTACGAGGGCTATCAGAACCGCCACGCCGACCAGCAGCGGTATCTCACGGACCGCGCTGCGCCTGCGCTTGCGCTTGACCTTGCGCTGGAGCTTGCGCCGCTCCGCGCGGGAACGGCCGCCGGCCGGGCTTGCGGCGCGCCGGGTCCCGGTGGGCAGCAGGTTCTCCGCGGCGCTGCTCGGCATGCCGCGCGGTTTTCCGCGGTTACCCATGCGCGCCCTCCGCCGCGGGCACGCGCGCGTAGGCGGCGGGGCGGTTCAGGTGCCTCCAGTGGCCCGTCGGCCAGACGATCCAGTCGGCGCGGCCGATGACGTCCCCGACGGGGATCATGCCGCCGCCCGGGGAGCCCAGGTGGTCACGGGAGTCGCTGGAGTTGCTGCGGTGGTCGCCGAGGACGAACAGTGTGCCGTCGGGCACGACGACGTCGAAGGGGACGGCGGACGCGCTGTCCCCCGGGTGGAGGAACGCCGTCTCGTCGACCGGCCGGCCGTTCACTTCGATCCTCCCCTCCTTGTCGCAGCAGACCACATGGTCTCTCCCCACACCTACAACGCGCTTGATGTAGTCGGCGTCCCCGAAATACCCGGTGCCGTCGAACACGACGACGTCACCGCGCCGCGGCTCGGCACCGAAACGGTACGCCAACTTATTTACGAGAACGCGGTCCCCGATCCTCAATCCCTGTTCCATGGATCCGCTGGGAATCTGGAAGGGTTGCACCACGAAAGTGTTGAGAAGCAGCAAAAACAGCAGGCAGACGAAGAGGGTGAGGGTGATCCACCCGCCCGGCAGCCACTCGGTGATCCGCGACACCAACGCGAAACGCGACCGTTCCTCCATGGCCCCCGTGTCGGGGCGGGAGGAGCGGTCGCGTTCCGTCGGCTGTGCTTCGGTGTCCATCGGAGCCAGATGCTATCCGGCCCCGCTGTGACGTCCGGGAAGCGCTCAGCTCTCGCGCTTCTCCTTGATCTTCGCGGCCTTGCCACGCAGCTCGCGCAGGTAGTACAGCTTCGCGCGACGCACGTCACCACGGGTGACGAGCTCGATCTTCTCGACGATCGGGGTGTGCACCGGGAAGGTGCGCTCGACGCCGACGGAGAACGAGACCTTGCGGACCGTGAAGGTCTCACGGACACCGGAGCCCTGACGGCGGATCACAACGCCCTTGAACTGCTGCACACGGGAGCGGTTGCCCTCGATGACGCGGACGTGGACGTTGACGGTGTCACCCGGACGGAAGGCCGGGATGTCGCTGCGCAGCGACGCGGAGTCGACGGAGTCGAGCAGGTGAGACATTTCGTCTGCTTTCTTCGCTGATGCCACAGGTCATCAACGGGAACTAGGTTTCCATGAGGACTGCCGTGCGGGTCGGGGCGGTCGTCGTGTCCCCCTGTGGCAGGGGCGCTCGCCGGACGGACGCACAGCAGCGGCCTATTCTTCCATGCCCTCTGGCCTGCGCCAAAATCGGCCGTACGGCTCCCCGTCCGGGTCCGGGGCCCAGCCCAGGATGGAGAGCATCTCGCGGTCCTTCTTGTCGAAGGCCTTGGGGTCGCAGCGCTCGATCAGATCGGGCCGGTTGGCCGACGTACGCCGGAGGGCCTCGTCCCGGCGCCAGCGGGCGATCTTGCCGTGGTGGCCGCTGAGCAGCACGTCCGGGATGTCCCGGCCGCGCCAGACGGGCGGCTTGGTGTAGACGGGCCCCTCCAGGAGGCTCGCCATCGCGCCGGGCGCGAAGGAGTCGTCCCGGTGGGACTCGGCGTTGCCGAGGACCCCGGGCAGCAGCCGGGCGACGGCCTCCGTGACGACGAGCACGGCCGCCTCGCCGCCGGCCAGGACGTAGTCGCCGATGGACACCTCGTACACCGGTATCCGGGTGGCGTACTCGTCCATGACGCGCCGGTCGATGCCCTCGTAGCGGGCCGGCGTGAAGATCAGCCAGGGGCGCTCGGAGAGCTCCACGGCCAGTTCCTGGGTGAACGGGCGGCCGCTGGGGGTGGGGACGATCAGCGCGGGCGCGTGGGAGCCCGTCTCGTAGCCGTCGGCGAGGACGGAGTCCAGGGCGTCGCCCCAGGGGTCGGTCTTCATGACCATGCCGGGACCGCCGCCGTACGGCGTGTCGTCGACCGTGTTGTGCCGGTCGTACGTCCAGGACCGCAGGTCGTGCACGTGCACGTTCAGCTGCCCACGCGCGCGTGCCTTGCCGACCAGGGAGACGTTCAGCGGCTCCAGGTACTCGGGGAAGATCGTGACGACGTCGAGGCGCATCAGGAAGCTTCTCCCGCCGAGTCCTGCGCGGAGTCCTGCGCCGGCTCCTGCGCGGAGTCCTCCGCCGGTTCCCGGGAGGAGGCGATCTCGGCCCGGTCGTCGATCAGGCCCGGCGGCGGGGAGACGACCGCCCGCTGCTCCTCCAGGTCGATCTCGGTGACGATCTCCTGGACGAACGGGATCATGACCTCGGTCCCGTCCGGCCGCTCCACGATGAACAGGTCCTGCGAGGGCAGGTGCGAGATCTCCGTGATCCGGCCGACCTCGGTGCCGTCCTGGGTCACCACGTCGAGGTCGATGAGCTGATGGTCGTAGTACTCGTCCTCGTCCTCGGGGAGCTCGTCGGGGTCGACCTCGGCGATCAGGAGCGTGTTGCGCAGCGCCTCGGCGGCGGTGCGATCGTCGACCCCGTCGAACCGTAGGAGGAGCCGGCCGCTGTGCACCCGGCCGGCCGCGATGGTCAGCGGCCCCGCGGAGGCGGGATCGGTGGCGAGTACGGCGCCGGGGCCGAGCCGGAGTTCCGGCTCGTCGGTACGGACCTCCACGGTGACCTCGCCCTTGATGCCATGGGCGCGGCCGATCCGTGCGACTACCAGCTGCACTGTGCTTGCTCTCCTGTCATACGACTGCGGGCCGGGGACGGCCCAGTGGCCCTCCCCGGCCCGAGCCGGTGCTGCGAAACGTCAGCGGACGTGGTCCACGTCGACGAGGTCGACACGGACACCGCGGCCGCCGATGGCGCCCACGACGGTGCGCAGGGCGCGCGCGGTGCGGCCGTTGCGGCCGATCACCTTGCCGAGGTCGTCGGGGTGGACCCTGACCTCGAGAACGCGCCCGCGGCGCAGGTTGCGCGAGGCGACCTGCACATCGTCAGGGTTGTCGACGATGCCCTTCACGAGGTGCTCAAGCGCCTCTTCGAGCATGCTGCTCAGGCCTCGGTCGACTCGGACTCAGCCGCGGCCTCGTCCTTCTTCTCAGCCTTCTTCTTCTGGGTGATGGCCTCACCCTTGCCCTCGTCGTCACCGCCGAGAGCCTCGAACGACGGACGCGTGGCCTTCGGCGCGGCGACGAGCAGCGGCGCCGGGGCGGGCTCGCCCTTGAACTTCTGCCAGTCGCCGGTCTTCTTCAGGATGGCGAGGACGGGCTCGGTCGGCTGCGCGCCGACACCCAGCCAGTACGCCACGCGCTCGGCGTCCACCTCCATGACCGACGGGTTGTAGGTCGGGTGGTACTTGCCGATCTCCTCGATCGCACGGCCGTCACGACGGGTGCGGGAGTCGGCGACGACGATGCGGTAGTGAGGCGAACGGATCTTGCCCAGACGCTTCAGCTTGATCTTGACTGCCACGGGAGTGGATTCTCCTGGATTTGACGTGGTTGGGCACGGCGAGGCTGCCGCGTGGGGTTGCGGTACCCGAGTGCCCGATGGACGCGTCAGCCGGAGGAGAGAGGGGTCCTGTGCGGCTGTCGAGTACAGCTAGCCATTGTGCCACACCCTGCGGGTCGCTTTTGGCCGAGGGGTCCGGGCGGGTGATCTTGGGCATGCCTATGGTGCACCCGGCGCGGAGGTGACCGTACGTCGGGTGCGCCACTCGGCACCGGCGACCTGCCGACTGCGACTGCCACGAGCAGTCGCAGCCTCAGCTCGCCGCCGCTCCCACGACCTCCGGGATGCGGAACGGCTTTCCGCAGCCGCCGCACACGATCGGGGCCTGGGCCAGGACCGACGGAACCACCCGGACGTTGCGGCCGCAGTCGCAGACCGCCTTGACGCGGACGCCGCCGCCGGAGGAACCGTGGCGGGCGGCCGGGCCGCGGAAGGTGCGGGTGGTGTCGGCGGACGTGGCCACCGTGTGGGCCTTCAGGGCGCGCTGAAGGCGTTCGATCGTCGGCCGGTAACGCCGCTTCGCCTCGGCGTTCAGCGTGACCAGGGAGAAGCCACTGCTGGGGTGCGGTTCGTCGGGGTGGTCCAGGCCCAGTTCCTCGGCGATCGCGAGGAACCTGCGGTTGTGGTAGCGGCCGGCGCGGGAGGTGTCGCGGACCCCGCGCGCGGCTGCGATGCCATGGACTGCCTCGTGGAGCAGTCGTTCGAAGGAGAGCTCGTGACCGCAGGCGGACGACGACTCCCCGATCAGGGACTCTGGCGCGGCAAGGTCGGGCAGTTCGGGGTGGTACCGCTGAATGTCGGCCCACGCCTCTGCCAGCTCTGCGGCGAGAACAGGTGGTGTCTGTGTCGTGCTCACGTAATGACAACGAGCATGAGGGCTCCAGTGTTCCGATTCCGGGGCATCCCAAATAATTTGCACTTACCCGTCAGTTGCCGCTGATGCGTCCTGACGAGGGCGGGTGCGCTGATCTGCGGAGAAGCCTCGCAGCTCATACCAAGCTGGTGCGTAGTCTGACGTACGCCCACCCGTCTCCCACCACCACCCTCAACGGAGGCCCTTCGGGCCGCATTGCCGATCTGCGCGTAGATCGGGTCCGCGCGCCGGGACAGCTGCGGTCGGCGGTAGCGCAAGAGGCGTTTCGGTCGCTCTCGTGCCAAGGTCGCTACTTCAGTAAGCGCGCGCGACGACCGCGACGTTACTCGGGGCGTCCCCGTCCTCGGGCACCGACCCGTCCTCGGCGAGCAGACACCGTACGGTCATCGCGTGCTCGGCCAGCCCGGCCTCGCCCTCCTCGCCGAGCGTGCCCCACGGAATGCGCGCCCAGCCGCCGGCGGTAACCGCCTCGACGGCCTCCTCGATCGTCGAGACGTCCGCGGTGCGGGACTCGCGGTGCTCCCGGGACTGCTTCAGCAGCAGCGCCTGATCCTCCTGGAGGATCGCCGGGAGGAGCCCGGCCAGGGTGTCCAGGGCCACCGGCTCCTTGCCGCCCGGGATGCGGCGGACCAGCATCGCCGTACCGTTCTCCAGGTCACGAGGGCCGATCTCGATGCGGACGGGCACGCCCTTCAGCTCCCAGTCGACGGCGCGGCGGCCGAAGGGGATGTCGGTGCGGTCGTCCACGTGGACCCGGATGCCCGCCGCCCTGAGCCGCTCGCCGATCTCACGGACCTTGGCCAGAACCGTCTCCTCGCCCTTGATCGCGAGGACGACCGCCTGGATCTGCGCCAGCCGCGGCGGGACCCGCAGACCGTTGTCGTCGCCGTGCGTCATCACCAGCGCGCCGATCATGCGGGTCGTCGAGCCCCAGGAGGTCTGCCAGACGTACTCCTGCGTACCGTCCTTGGACAGATACCGGATGTTGAACGGCTTGGCGAAGTTCTGGCCCAGTTCGTGGCTGGTGACCATCTGCAGGGCCTTGCCGTCCCCCATCATGCTTTCGAGCGTGAGGGTGTTGACGGCGCCCGCGAAACGCTCCTTGACCGTCTTGCGGCCGGAGACGAAGTCCGTCGCGAGGACGTTCTCCAGGAAGTCCCCGTAGACGTCGCGCTGGATGCGCGCGGCGAACTCGCGCGCCTCCTCGTACGTGGCGTGCGCGGTGTGTCCCTCCTGCCACAGGAACTCGGAGGTGCGCAGGAACAGACGCGGGCGCAGCTCCCAACGGACCACGTTCGCCCACTGGTTGATGAGCAGGGGCAGGTCCCGGTAGCTCTGCACCCACTTGGAGAAGTACTCGTTGATGATGGTCTCCGACGTGGGACGGACGACCGCGGGCTCCTCCAGCTCCTTGCCGCCGCCGTGCGTGACCACCGCGAGTTCGGGCGCGAACCCCTCGACGTGGTCGGCCTCCCTGGTGAGGTACGACTGCGGGATCAGCAGCGGGAAGTACGCGTTCTGAGTGCCCGTCTCCTTGATGCGGGCGTCCATCTCCGCCTGCATCCGCTCCCACAGCCCGTAACCGTACGGTCGGATCACCATGGTGCCGCGCACCGGCCCGTTGTCGGCCAGCTCGGCCTTGGCGATCAGTTCCTGGTACCAGCGCGGAAAGTCGTCCGCCCTGGGGGTGAGAATGGATGCCTTTGCCATGGCCCGATGGTATGGGCTCAGGTTGCGGGCATGTGAAATCTCGCCACGTGCGCCGCGAACCCACAAGCAGGGCCCCTCGACCCCTGGACGGCACCGCGAGCCGGGAGTTACCTGACATACGTGGGGAGTGCGAGCGCACATCACGGGGGCCACGGAATCGGGCACACCACCAACTCTCGGCGGATTGGGGCGCTTACCTATGACACCTACGCTCGTGCGGCACACCCTGTCTCACGCGGGATCCGCACCACGCGTGAACCTGGACGCACGCGCGCGTGACTGGTCCGAGATCCAGGAGCGGATGCTCGTCCCGCTCTACGAGGCCGTCTACGAGCGACTTGAAGTGGGCCCCGCCAGCAGGCTGCTGGGCCTCGGCTGCGGCTCCGGGCTCGCCCTGCTGATGGCGGCCTCCAGAGGAGCGGCCATCACCGGTGTCGACTCCGCCCGTCCCGAACGGCTCGTCCTCGCACGGGCCCGGCTGCTGCCCGACACCTGGGGCACACGCGCGCGTGCGGCCACCCGGATCGTCGAGCGCTTACCCCGGGACGCGGCCGGCACCAGGACACCCGCGTACACCCTCGTGACGGCCTTCGAGCCGATCGGTTGCCTGGCGGGCGACTCGGAAGGACTCGGTGAGCTGCTCGCCTCCGCGACACCGCTCGCCGAGCGCGGAGCGCCGGTGGTGCTGGCCGGCTGGGGCCCGCCGGAGCGCTGCGCCACGTCGTCCGTGCTGCGGGTGGCCACGAAACTGGCCGATCCGCTGCGCAGCGCGGGCAGTTGGCGCCCCGCCCTGCGCGACGACCTGGAGGAGGTCGCCCAGCGGGCCGGGCTGAAGCCGGACGGTTCGGGCCGGGTCGCCTGTCCGTTCGGGTACGCCGGTCCCGACAGCGCCGTACGCGGCCTGCTGTCGACGGGCCTGTTCGACGCGGCGATCGCGGCCACGGACCAGGAGCAGGTGGACAAGGAACTGACGGAGGCACTGCACCCGTACCAGCGGCCGGACGGGACGGTGTGGATGCCGAACGTGTTCCGCTATCTGATCGCCCGCAGGCCCTGAGCATCGCGCACGCTCTGCGCGTCACGCACGCCCTGAGCACCGCGCACGCCCCGAGCGTCCCTCACGCCTCCGCGTCCTTCGTCAGGCGCGTGATGCCCGCGATCCGGTACGCGTCCGCCTCCTCCAGCGTCTCGTTCTCCAGCAGGGCCTCGGTCAGGGCGTCCAGCTGGGAGCGGTGGTCGTGGAGCTTGCGGCAGGCCTCCTCGTAGCACTCGTCGACGATCCTGCGCATCTCGGCGTCGATCGCGTCGAGGGTCTGCGGGGCGGCCGAGAGACCGTACGCCTGCTGGGCGTCGCTCGGCAGGGCGGAGAGCCGGCCGATGCGCTCGCTCATGCCCCAGCGGGCCACCATTCCGCGCGCGATGGCGGTGACCTGCTCGAGGTCGTTCTCCGCGCCCGTGGTCACGACGCCGTAGACCACCTCTTCCGCCGCCATACCGCCCAGGGCGCCGATGATCCGGCCGCGCAGATACCCCTCCGAGTGCGCGTACCGCTCCACCTCGGGGGTCGACATCGTCACGCCGAGCGCCCGGCCGCGCGGCACGATGGTGATCTTGCGGACGGGGTCGGCGCCGGGCTGCAGCATGCCGAGCAGGGCGTGCCCGCTCTCGTGGTAGGCCGTGCGCCGGCGGTCCTCCTCGGGCATCACGAGGGTGCGCTCGGCACCGAGCTGCACCTTCTCCAGCGCCTCGGACAGGTCGGAACGGGTCACCGTCTCCTGCTTGCGCTTGACCGCGAGCAGCGCGGCCTCGTTGGCGAGATTGGCCAGATCCGCGCCTGTCATACCCGGGGTGGTCCGGGCCACCTGGGCCAGGTCGACGTTCGGATCGAGCGGGATCTCACGGGTGTGGATGCGCAGGATCGCCTCGCGCCCGCTCCGGTCCGGCGGGGAGACGTGGACCACCCGGTCGAAGCGGCCGGGCCGGGTCAGCGCCGGGTCCAGGATGTCGGCGCGGTTCGTCGCCGCCACCACGACCACGCCCTCCGAGCCGGAGAAGCCGTCCATCTCCGTGAGGATCTGGTTCAGCGTCTGCTCGCGCTCGTCGTGGCCGCTGACCGACGGGCCGCCGCCGCGCTGCCGGCCGATCGTGTCGATCTCGTCGATGAAGATGATCGACGGGGCCACCTTGCGGGCCTCGGCGAACAGCTCCCGGACCCGGGACGCGCCGACACCGACGATCATCTCGATGAACTCGGACGCGGAGGCGGAGAAGAACGGTACGCCCGCCTCACCCGCGACCGCGCGCGCCAGCAGGGTCTTTCCGGTGCCGGGCGGGCCCGCGAGCAGCACACCGCGCGGCATCTTCGCGCCCATCCTGCGGTAGGCGTCGGGGTGCTCCAGGAAGTCGACGACGTCGTCCAGCTCGCCCTTGACCTCGTCGATGCCGGCCACGTCGGCGAACGACGTGCGCTGGGTGCCCGGCCGGAGCCCGACCGGCTTGGGCGGGGCCTTGCGGCCGAGCATGCCGCCCGCACCGCCCAGTCCCCCGCCGATCCGCCGCGCGAAGAAGATCCACACGGCGACCAGCAGCACGATCGGCACCAGCGAGATCAGCAGGTTGGACAGCAGACTGCGCTCCTGCACGACGGGCTGCGCGGTCACCGTGACGCCGTGGCTGCTCAGGTTCTGCCAGAGCCTGTCGTCCGCGAAGGCCGGGCGCTGCGTCCTGAACTTGGTGTACTGGCCACCACCGCTGGGCTTGGCCCGGGGCGTCTTGAGCTCGCCCTGGATCGCGTCGCCCTTGGAGTAGATCTTGGCGACGTTGCCGTCGCCGACCTGTCTGCTGAACTCCGTGTACGAGATCGTCGGCTCGTTGCCCTGGCCCAGATAGTTCAGCCCGATGTAGGCGAGCAGAAAGACGATCACCGCGGTGACGACGAGGCCCCACCACTTCCCGCGTATCCGTCGGCCACCGGGCCGCCGGGGCGACTCGTCCGGGGTGCCCTCGGTGCGCCACGGCTGATCAGGGTCTTTCCGTGGCGGCGCGGCATTGCTCATATCTGGACGTTACGGCACACAGCGGGCCGCGGCACGCGCTGAGGGCGCCCTCCCCGAAGGAGGACGCCCTCAGTGCCGTACGACGTCGGTCCGCGGCGGACCGTGATCGTCGGGTCAGCCCATGAACTTCTTGAACTCGTCCGGCAGCTCGAAGTCCTTGCCGCCCTGCTGCGGCAGGCCGAAGGCGCCACCGCCCTGGGCGGCCGCCTCGCGGCGCTGGGCCTCCTCCAGCTCCTGCTGCTTGCGCTTCATCGGGTTGCCGGAGCGCTGCTTGCCCTTGGCCTTCTTCGGCTGCTTCTTGGTGCGGCCGGGTCCGCCGCCCATGCCCGGGATCCCCGGCATGCCGGGCATACCGCCGCCCTGGGCCATGCGGGACATCATCTTGCGGGCCTCGAAGAACCGCTCGACCAGGTTCTTCACGGCGCTGACCTCGACGCCGGAGCCCTTGGCGATACGGGCGCGACGGGAGCCGTTGATGATCGTCGGCTCCTGGCGCTCGCCCGGGGTCATCGACTTGATGATCGCGGCCGTGCGGTCGACGTCCCGCTCGTCCAGGTTGTTGATCTGGTCCTTGATCTGGCCCATGCCCGGGAGCATGCCGAGCAGCTTGCTGATGCTGCCCATCTTCCTGACCTGCTCCATCTGGGCCAGGAAGTCGTCCAGGGTGAAGTCCTGGCCCTTCTTGGACGCCAGCTTGGAGGCCATCTTCTCGGCCTCTTCCTGGCTGAACGTCTTCTCCGCCTGCTCGATCAGGGTGAGCAGGTCACCCATGTCGAGGATGCGGGAGGCCATCCGGTCAGGGTGGAACGCGTCGAAGTCGTCGAGCTTCTCGCCGTTCGACGCGAACATGATCGGCTTGCCGGTGATCTGGCGGATCGACAGGGCGGCACCACCGCGGGCGTCACCGTCGAGCTTGGAGAGCACCACGCCGTCGAAGCCGACGCCGTCGCGGAAGGCCTCCGCGGTGTTGACGGCGTCCTGACCGATCATCGCGTCGACGACGAAGAGGATCTCGTCCGGGGAGACGGCGTCCCGGATGTCCGCGGCCTGCTGCATCATCTCCTGGTCGATGCCCAGGCGGCCGGCGGTGTCCACGATCACGATGTCGTGGACCTTGGTCTTCGCGTGCTCGATGGAGTCCTTGGCGACCTTGACCGGGTCGCCGACGCCGTTGCCCGGCTCGGGCGCGAAGACCGCGACGCCGGCGCGCTCGGCGACGACGCTCAGCTGGTTGACGGCGTTGGGGCGCTGAAGGTCGGCGGCCACGAGCAGCGGCGAGTGGCCCTGCCCCTTGAGCCAGTGGCCCAGCTTGCCCGCGAGGGTGGTCTTACCGGCACCCTGCAGACCCGCGAGCATGATCACGGTGGGGGGCTGCTTGGCGAAGCGCAGGCGCCGGGTCTCGCCGCCCAGGATGGTGACGAGCTCGTCGTTGACGATCTTCAGCACCTGCTGTGCGGGGTTCAGCGCCCGGGAGACCTCGGCGCCGAGGGCTCTTTCCTTGACGTTCTTGATGAACGTCCGGACGACAGGCAGGGCCACATCCGCTTCGAGGAGCGCGATGCGGATCTCGCGGGCCGTGGCGTCGATGTCCGCCTCGCTGAGGCGCCCCTTGCCGCGGAGATTTTTGAAAGTCGCGCTGAGGCGGTCGGAGAGGGTATCGAACACGGTGGCGTCGGTCCTCGGGGTCGGGGTCGTTTTGGGCTGCCCTCCAGGGTATCTGGCCGCGCAAGCAAATCGTCCCCGCCCGCTGGGTTCGGCGGGCGGGGACGGAAAGTCACCGCGGGATCACGCCCGCAGTGTCTCCTCCAGCTTCCGGGCCACCGACGCGGCCTCGTCCCCGGGCAGCGGTGAGCCGTCCGTGCCGGTGACGTAGAAGGCGTCCACGGCGTTGCTGCCCAGCGTGCTCACATGGGCGCTGCGCACCCGTACGCTCGCGTCCTCCAGGGCCTGGCCGATACGGAACAGCAGTCCCGGCGCGTCCTGCGCACGGACCTCGATCACGGTGGCGTGCCGGGAGGCCGCCGAGGCCACCGCCACCCGGGCGGGCGGTGCCACCCAGCCGCGGCGCCGCGGGTAGGCCGCGTCGCGTTCGGCGAGGCGGGACGCGATGTCCAGGGAGCCGTCCAGGGCGCGGACCAGGTCGGCGCGGAGCCGGGCCGCCTGCGGCAGGGAGCCGTACTCCGCCGCGACCCGCCAGTTCAGCAGGAGGACGGAGCCTTTGTCGACGTCGTTCGGGAGGCGCAGGGCGCGCAGTTCCGCGGTGCGGACGGTCAGCCGGTGCACGGCGAGCACGCCGGCCACCGCGGGCAGCACGCCCGGCTGGTCCGGTACGGCGATGACGAGCTCCACGCCGAGGGGCTCGGGCTCCCCGGTCGGTTCGTCCTCGGGCCGGGGTTCGGTCTGGGCGCGCAGGGCCAGCACCGGGCCGCCGGTGCGGAACGCCTCGATGGCGAGCCGTTCGTGTTCCGCGGTGGGCGCGGCGGGCTCGGGCTCCTCGGGGGCGTCCCCGGCGAGCACGGCCGAGACCCGCTTCACCAGGTCGGCAACGAGGGAGCCGCGCCAGGACGACCAGGCTGCCGGGCCGGTCGCCAGTGCGTCCGCCTCGGTCAGCGCGTGCAGCAGTTCGAGCGTGCTCTGCGAGCCGACCGCGTCGGCGACCGAGCGGACGGTGGCGGGGTCCTCCAGGTCGCGCCGGGTGGCCGTCTCGATCAGCAGCAGATGGTGCCGTACGAGGGTGGAGAGCACCGCCACGTCCGCGCGGTCGAAGCCGATGCGCGCCGCCACGTCCTTGGCGATGATCTCGCCGGCCACCGAGTGGTCGCCGGGCCAGCCCTTGCCGATGTCGTGCAGCAGCGCGGAGACCAGGAGGAGGTCGGGGCGGCTGACGTGACGGGTCAGCTCGGAGGCGCGGACCGCCGTTTCGATGAGATGGCGGTCGACCGTCCAGATGTGGACGGCGTTGCGCTGCGGGCGGCAGCGGACCCGCTCCCAGTCCGGGAGCAGTTGTGTGATCAGCCCTTCCGCCTCCAGCGCCTCCCAGACGTCGACCGTCGGGCGGCCCGAGCCGAGCAGGGTCACGAGCTGCTCGCGCGCCTCGGCGGGCCAGGGCGTGGGCAGGGGGCGCGCGGTGGCGGCCAGGTGCCGTACGGCGTGCAGGGAGAGCGGGAGGCCGGCCTGTGCGGCGGCGGCCGCGGCGCGCAAAGGAAGCACGGGGTCGCGTTCGGGGCGCGCGGCGCGGGCGAGGACCACCTCGCCGTCCTGCTCCACCACGCCCTCGGCCAGCGGAGACCTGTCGGCGACGGGCTTGCCGCCGCCCAGCATGGCGCGCAGCCGCGGGCGCACGGCGCGTGACCGCAGGACGCGGCCCACTTCACGCCAGGTGACATCACTGGCGTACGAGATGACGCGCGCGGCCTCGTAGACCTGGCGCAGCAGGGTGTCGGCATCGAGCAGGCCCAGTTCGGCCGCGACCTGGTCCTGTTCCTGCAGCGCCAGCCGGTCGGTGGCCCGCCCGGTGGTCAGGTGCAGTGCGTCGCGCACGTCGAGCAGGCGCCGCCGGGCGTCGGCGAGGCCCTCGCGGGGGGCGTCGGCCAGCCAGGACGCGGCGACCGCACGCAGGGCGGTGGCGTCCCGGAGGCCGCCGCGGGCCTCCTTGAGGTCGGGTTCCAGGAGGAACTGGAGCTCGCCCTGGCGCTCGGCGCGCTCGTCGCAGAGCTCCTGGAGTTCGGGGAGGCGCTTGGGGGCCTGGTTGCGCCAGTCGGCGAGGACGGCCGTACGCAGTCCGGCGGTGAGGCCGAGGTCGCCCGCGATGTGCCGGGCGTCGAGGAGACCGAGCTGGACCTTGAGGTCCTCAGCGGCCGTTCTGCGGGCCTCGGCCGGGGTGCGGACCGAGTGGTCGAGGGCGAGGCCCAGGTCCCAGACGGGGTACCAGACGCGGTCGGCGAGGGCGGCGACCGCCTTGCTGTCGCCGCCGTCGTGCAGCAGCAGGAGGTCGAGATCGCTGCGCGGGGACAGCTCGCCGCGTCCGTAGCCGCCGACGGCCACCAGCGAGACGCCCTTCAGGCCCTCGGCGGCCGCGGTGAACAGGCCCGTCAGCCACCCGTCCGTCAGTTCGGCGAGGGCCGCACGGCGCGGCGGCCCGGACTGCGCCCCCTCGGTGAGGAGGCGCAGCCGGGCCGCCGCATAGCCGCTGGGTCCCGAGTCCTCTGCGTCTTTCCGAACATTGGTACTCGTCACCCGGCGACTCCTGTCCGTCTTCTGTGGTGAGCGTGTCCGCTCAGAGCGCGTCGGGACCGCGCTCGCCGGTCCGGACCCGTACGGCGGTCTCGACCGGGAGGGACCAGACCTTGCCGTCCCCGATCTTGCCGGTGCGGGCGGCCTTGACGATGACGTCGATCAGCTGCTCGGCGTCGTCGTCCTCGGCCAGCACCTCGATGCGGATCTTGGGGACCAGGTCGACCGTGTACTCGGCACCGCGGTAGACCTCGGTGTGGCCCCTCTGACGACCGTAACCGCTGGCCTCGGTGACCGTCAGTCCGTGGACGCCGAAGGCCTGAAGGGCCTCCTTGATCTCGTCGAGCCGGTGCGGCTTCACGACGGCGGTGATGAGCTTCATGCGTCCACCTTCTTGCTCTGCGTGCCGGCCAGGGCGGGAGCGGGGGCGCTGCCGACGACACCGCCGCCCGCGCCGCTGAAGTCGTATGCGGTCTCGGCGTGCTCCGCCTGGTCGATGCCGGAGACCTCCTCGTCCTCGGTGACCCGCATACCGATGGTCTTGTCGAGGAGGAAGGCGAGGATCGCGGAGGCGACCAGGGAGTAGGCGAGGACCGCGAAGACACCGGCGCACTGCTTCCACAGCTGGTCGAAGGAGTGGTCGCCGTAGAAGACACCCGTCGCGGTGGACTGGCCCTTGCCGGTGGCGAAGAAGCCGATGAGCAGGGAACCGATGATTCCGCCGACCATGTGGACGCCGACGACGTCGAGGGAGTCGTCGTAGCCGAACTTGAACTTCAGGCTGACGGCCGCGGCGCAGGCGACACCGGCAATGGCGCCGACGGCGATCGCGCCGAGCGGGGAGACCGCGCCACCGGACGGGGTGATCGCGACCAGACCGGCGACCGCACCGGAGGCGGCGCCCAGCGTGGTGAACGCGCCGTGCCGGATCTTCTCGTAGGCGAGCCAGGCCAGCATGGCGGCGGCGGTGGCGACCTGCGTGTTGACGAACATCAGCGCGCCGACGCCGTCGTCGTTGCCGAGCCACGAGCCGGCGTTGAAGCCGAACCAGCCGAACCACAGCAGACCGGCGCCGAGCATGACCAGCGGGAGGCTGTGCGGGCGCATCGGGTCCTTCTTGAAGCCGATGCGCTTGCCGATGACCAGGATCACGCCGAGAGCCCCGGCACCCGCGTTGATGTGGACCGCCGTACCACCGGCGAAGTCGATCACGCCGAGCTTGTAGGCCCAGCCGTCGGCACCCCAGACCCAGTGGGCGACCGGGACGTAGACGATCGTGACCCACAGGGCGACGAAGAGCGCCCACGCCGAGAACTTGACGCGGTCCGCGAGGGCACCGCTTATCAGGGCCGGTGTGATGATGGCGAACATCATCTGGAAGACCATGAAGACGAAGATCGGGATGGTGTAGCCGTCCCAGAGCTGCGTCAGCCCGATGTTGCTGAGGCCGAACCAGTCGGAGTTCCAGCCGATGAGGCTGTTGTTCGTGCCGAAGGCGAGGGAGAAGCCGTAGAGCACCCAGAGGATGGTGACGATCCCGATGCTGATGAAGCTCATCATCAGCATGTTCAGGGTGCTCTTGACTCGGACCATGCCCCCGTAGAAGAAGGCAAGGCCCGGGGTCATGATCAGAACCAGGGCGGAACAGATGAGCATGAAGCCTGTGTTCGCGGCGGACAACTTGGGTGCCTCCGCGGCAAGCGTGATGGCTGGTGCCATCGGCGTCTCCTCGTCGGTTGGTACGGCCCCGTGCGGGCGAAGCCTGAGAGCGGTCCGGTCATGTGAGGGGTGGGCCGGTTATGCGCCATGAGATTGGCGCAGCGCGGTTTCGGTGGAAGCCCCTCGTTGTTTCGCCGGGGTGACGAAGACGCCCTGCGTGTTACGCGTCGATGAATTGCCGGATGTCCGGCCGCGGGATCGTTATCGTGGCGCAACCTTCTCTGAAGGAAAAGAAGCCGGCCGCGGCGGGCCTTCCGAGGACCTGGCGTGGGGGAGCCGAGTCGGACAGTTCGGGAGGGCCGGCCGCGGCCGGGGCTATGGGTTTCCTTCGGATTTCCGGGCCTCAGACCGCCTCGGCGGTCTCGGGGAGGTCCACGGCGAGCTGCTCGGTGAGGTCGATGACCTCCGCCAGGTGCCCGAACTCGCGCACGGCCGTGTCGACGGTCTTTCGGATACGAGTGTTCACCCGCTCGGAGCGGACCTTCTTGGCGATGCCCATGGCCGTGGAGGCATAGGCGGTGCTCTGCTCGGGCTCGCGGCGCAGCAGATGCACGGTGGCCATGCCGATCAGGTTCAGTGCGTACGACCGCTGGTGCTCGGAGTCGTTCGCGAACCGCTCCACGGCCCGCTGCATCAGGGGCTCGGCCAGGGAGGCGTAGGTGGGGCTGCGGCCGGCGACATACGCCAGGTCGCGGAACGAGTGGGAGTTCTCGCCGTACAGCTCGGCCTCGGAGAAGAAGCGGATCCAGTCGGGGTCCGGCTCGTCCCACTCGTCGACCTCGGCGAAGGTGTCCTCGGCCATCCGGACGGCCCGCTTGCACTTGCCGGGCTGGCCCATGTTGGCGTAGGCGCGGGCCTCCATCGCATACAGCATGGACTGGGTCCGGGGGCTTGCGCAGTCCCGGCTGCCGTACTGCGCGAGGTGGATCAGTTCCAGGGCGTCATCGGGCCGGCCGAGGTGGATCATCTGGCGGCTCATGCTGGACAGGACGTACGAGCCGAGCGGCTTGTCCCCCGCCTCCTTGGCGGCGTGCAGAGCCAGCACGAAGTACTTCTGCGCGGTGGGCTGGAGTCCGATGTCGTAACTCATCCAGCCGGCCAGCTCGGCGAGCTCGGCGGCGACCTTGAAGAGCTTTCTGCTGGTGGCCTCGGGCTGGGGCTCCTGGAGGAGGTCGGTGACCTCGTGCAGCTGGCCGACGACCGCCTTGCGGCGCAGGCCGCCGCCGCACTGGGCGTCCCACTGGCGGAACATCACCGTGGTGGACTCCAGCAGGTCCAGCTCGGGCTTGGACAGCCGGCCCGGGCGGCGGGAGTCGTGGTACGGCTCGGGCTCCGCGAGCGGTCCGGACGGTGTCGGGACGAGCCAGCGCTGCATGGGCTCGATGAGGGACGGCCCCGCGGACAGGACCAGCGCGGTCCCGAGGAAGCCGCGCCGCGCCAGCATGAGGTCGCTGCGCGAGAACTCGCTGAGCAGGGCCACCGTCTGCGGGCCCGTCCAAGGCAGGTCGACCCCGGTCGCGGAGGGTGACTGGCGGGTCGGCCGCAGGCCGAGGTCCTCGACGGAGACGACACAGCCGAACCGCTCGGAGAACAGCTCGGAGAGGATTCTCGGGATCGGCTCGCGCGGGTTCTCCCCGTCCAGCCAGCGGCGCACCCGGGAGGTGTCCGTGGAGATGTGATTGGCACCCAACTGGCGTGCCCGCCGGTTCACTTGCCGGGCGAGCTCGCCCTTGGACCAGCCGCTGCGCACGAACCACGAGCCGAGCAGCTCATTGGGGCGCTTCTCAGCGTTCGTCCCGCCACCGCCGTTGCCGCCCACTGGAACGCCCCCATCCCTGAGACCACTTGTCGCCGAGTGCGCCAAGCCCTATCAGAATGCCGTCAAACAGGGCCGCCCGTCCGGTGGTTCTCATCCTTCGAACGGGATGCCGACTTGCCTCCGGCATACCCACGAGGGCATGTGCCCTCAGGCCTCGTGCACTCAAAGTAATCCTACGATCACGGGTCCAGCCATGGCGATCCCAGAAACGCCACCATTCGCCACCCCTTCGAATGAACTCACGGTCGCCCAGGCGCGATTCACTTGACACAGGACGGCCACGAGTGGATGCAGGAGTGCACTCGGGGGCGCACATCGCCGGGTGCACCACCGAAGTCACCTCGGCGCGCCGCTTGCGTTCAGCGAGCGTGGGCACCTCTGGTGACATTGAGTCACTTTCCGCTTCCGTCCCGTTCCGTGGCGTAACCACCGGCGCGCTGGACCCGTTGGAGGGGGTATGGGCTTCACGATCGGCGGTATTCGCGAGATCCGCACCGGCGCGCGTCGGCGCGGCCGTTCGTCGGAGTGCACCGATGTCGCCGCGTTCACCGGGCTGTGGGGCTGGGACGTGGTGCCGGGGGCGCGGGCCGCCGCGGGCGCCTGTTCGTGCGGCCGGGCGGACTGCGGTGCGCCGGGCGCGCATCCGCTGGAGTTCGCGCCCCAGATCTCCGCCGGGGCCACGCTCGACGAAGTGACCAAGGCCTGGGGCGAGTTCCCGGGTGCTTCGGTGATGCTGCCGGTCGGGCGGGCGTTCGATGTCATCGAGGTCGCCGAGCCCGCCGGGCGCCGCGCCCTGGTCCGCCTCGAACGCATGGGCCTCCCCCTCGGCCCGGTGACCGCGACTCCGGACGGCCGCGCCCAGTTCCTCGTCGCCCCGGGCGCCACCGCCGAGCTGCCCGCGCTGCTCTACCGCATGGGCTGGGACGACCCGTCCTCCCTCGACCTGCACGGCCTCGGCCCCGGTACGTACCTCACGGCGCCGCCCTCCGACCGGGGCGGGCTCGGCCCGGTGCGCTGGCTGCGGCCGCCGGCACTGGACTCGGTGTCGAAGCCGCCCGCCGCCCGACTGCTGCTGGGGACGCTGGCCTACGTGGCGCACCGGTCACGGGCCTAGCACCTGCCCGACGGTTCCCCCGGTCGTATCCGCGGACGGCGAAGCGCCCGTCCCAACTGGACCTTGGGGCGGGCGCTTCTCGACGGCGTATCGAATACGGTGGGTGACTTCACTCCCCGATAAGGGCGTCAACGAACGCCTCCGGCTCGAACGGCGCCAGGTCGTCGGCCCCCTCGCCGAGACCGACCAGCTTGACCGGCACGCCCAGCTCGCGCTGGACCGCGACCACGATGCCGCCCTTGGCGGTGCCGTCCAGCTTGGTCAGCACGATGCCGGTGATGTCGACGACTTCGGCGAAGACACGGGCCTGGACGAGGCCGTTCTGACCGGTGGTGGCGTCGAGGACGAGCAGCACCTCGTCCAGCGGGGCGTGCTTCTCGACGACGCGCTTGACCTTGCCCAGCTCGTCCATGAGGCCGGTCTTGGTGTGCAGTCGGCCGGCGGTGTCGATGAGCACCACGTCGACGCCCATCTCCTTGCCCTCCTTCACCGCGTCGAAGGCGACGGAGGCGGGGTCACCGGCCTCCGGCCCGCGCACGGTGTAGGCGCCGACCCGCTCGCCCCAGGTCTGCAGCTGGTCGGCGGCGGCGGCACGGAAGGTGTCGGCGGCGCCCAGCACGACGGTGCGCCCGTCGGCCACCAGGACCCGGGCGAGCTTGCCGGTGGTGGTGGTCTTGCCGGTGCCGTTGACGCCGACGACCATCACGATGCCGGGCTTGCGGTCCTCGGGCTCGGTCTTCACGGTGCGGTCGACATCGGTGCCGACCAGCTTGAGGAGCTCGTCGCGCAGCAGGCCGCGCAGTTCCTCGGGGGTGCGGGTGCCGAGCACCTTGACGCGCTCACGCAGGCCCTCGACCAGCTCCTGGGTGGGCTGGACGCCGACGTCGGCGGTGAGCAGCGTGTCCTCGATCTCCTCCCACGTGTCCTCGTCGAGGTGCTCGCGGGAGAGCAGGATGAGCAGGCCCTTGCCGAGGGCGTTCTGCGAGCGGGAGAGCCGGGCGCGCAGCCGCACCAGGCGGCCCGCGGTGGGCTCCGGGATCTCGATCGCGGGAGCCTC
This sequence comes from Streptomyces sp. NPDC025638, assembly GCF_055558775.1. Lineage (NCBI taxonomy): Bacteria > Bacillati > Actinomycetota > Actinomycetes > Kitasatosporales > Streptomycetaceae > Streptomyces > Streptomyces sp. NPDC025638. Next base: position 141,818 of record NZ_JBVHLX010000016.1, read on the forward strand.
GACGGCTTCGGCGGCAGGGGGTTCCTCGACGGCGACGGAGGCCGAGCCGTCCGGGAGGTCCACCTCCTCTATCGTCCGGCGCGGTTCTTCGCGCGGCGTCTCGGCCTCGTCGCCGACGTGCGGCTCGGCCGGAGGTGCGGTGATGTCGGGCGTGGCGGGGGGCGGCGGGGGCAGCTGCTTCTTGCGCCGGCTGCCGACGACCAGCCCGCCGAGCACCGCGAGCACCACCACGGCGATGACTACAGCAAGGATGACGGTTTCCATAACGCGTCCAGTATCCATCCCTCCCCCAGCACGGCCCTTGATCCGCCGGGAGGGTTTTTTCGTAGATTCCTCCAAGGTGGCCCGGGGCGCTCGATACGCACGCCACCGCCATGGCGATCTGACGAACCGTCAGCTAACCTCCCCCCTCGCCGACACCCCACCCGGCGAAGGGGGACGTCCCATGCCCGTCACGGTCGTACGTTTCAATCTCGTCGAACCCGGCGCGACCCCCGCCTCCCTCGCCGCCCGCTACCGGGCCGCCCTGGAGATGGCCGCATACGCCGACGAGCACGGCATCACCACCGTGCAGACGGAGGAGCACCACGGAGCCGCGAACAACTGGCTGCCGTCGCCGTTCGCCTTCGCGGGCGCGGTGTTCGGGGCGACCCGGCGGATCGCGGTCACCGTTTCGGCGATCATCGGCCCGCTGCACGACCCGCTGCGGCTGGCGGAGGAGATCGCCGTGCTCGATCTGCTGAGCGGCGGGCGGCTGGTCACCGTCGCCGGGATCGGGTACCGGCCCGAGGAGTACGCCCTGTTCGACGTGGACTGGAAGCGGCGCGGCAGGCTCCAGGACGAGCTGCTGGAGACCCTGCTGAAGGCCTGGACCGGCGAGGAGTTCGAGTACCGGGGCCGTACGGTACGGGTCACCCCACGCCCGTACACCGATCCGCACCCCCTGCTGCTGGTCGGCGGCTCCTCGAAGGCCGCCGCCCGCCGGGCCGCCCGGCTCGGCCTGCCGTTCTTCCCCAGTGCGCATCTGCCGGAACTGGAGGCGTACTACAAGGAGCGGCTCGTCGAGTACGGCACCGAGGGCTGGACCATGATGCCCGCCGCCGAGACCCCGCTCCTGCACATCGCCGAGGATCCGGACCGGACGTGGGCCGAGTACGGCCGGCACTTCCTGCACGAGGCCAGGACGTACGCCTCCTGGCAGTCCGGGGACATCCGCTCGGCGGTGCGGTCGGCGGCCACGACGGTGGACGAACTGCGCGCCGAGGGCGTCTACCGGATCCTCGCTCCGGAGCAGTGCGCGGCCCAGGGCCTGGACAGTCTCGTCCTGCATCCGCTGGCGGGCGGGATGCCGGTGGAGGAGGGGTGGCGGAGCCTGCGACTGTTCGCGGAACGGGTGGTTCCGGCGTTGGGCGGCTGACCCGCGGGCGTTCGTGCGCTCGTCTCGACGAGGTGGTGAGCCCCCGGACATGACACCGCCGCCCCGGTCCGGGCAGTGGCCGGGCCGGGGCGGCGGAGGGGTACGAGGAGAGGGGCAGCGGGGACTTGGCCCTTCTCCTCGAGTCCGCGGGGCGGGTCAGCCCATCTCCTCCAGCGACTTGCCCTTCGTCTCCTTGACGAACTTCAGGACGAAGGGGATGGAGAGCGCCGCGAAGGCCGTGTAGATCACGTAGGTGACGGAGAGGTTCCAGTCGGCCAGGGACGGGAAGCTCGCGGTGATGGCCCAGTTGGCGATCCACTGCGCGGCGGCGGCCACGCCCAGGGCGGCGGCGCGGATCTTGTTCGGGAACATCTCGCCGAGCATGACCCAGACGACCACACCCCAGGACAGGGCGAAGAAGAGGACGAAGACATGGGCGGCGATCAGGGCGATCCAGCCCTGGGTGGCCGGCAGCCTGCCGTCGACCAGGTCGTAGGAGAACGCCCAGGCTTCCAGCGCGAGACCGACGGCCATGCCGACGGAGCCGATGAGGGCGAGCGGCTTGCGGCCGACGCGGTCCACGAAGATCATCGCGATCACGGTGCCGACGATGTTGATGATCGACGTCGTGAAGGAGTAGAAGAACGAGTCCGTCGGGTCGACGCCGACCGACTGCCACAGCGTCGAGGAGTAGTAGAACGCGACGTTGATGCCGACGAACTGCTGGAAGACCGACAGGCCGATGCCGACCCAGACGACCGGTTTGAAGAAGAAGCCGCCGCCGAGCAGGTCCTTGAAGGTGGACCTGTGCTCGCTGTTCATGGCCTGCTCGATCTCGGCGACCCGGGCGTCGAGGTCACGGCCCTGGCCCTCGACCTCGGCGAGGATCTCGCGGGCGCGCTCGCGCTTGCCGACGGAGATCAGGAAGCGGGGGGACTCGGGGATCGCGAAGGAGAGCAGGCCGTAGAGAGCGGCCGGGACGACCATCACGCCGAGCATGACCTGCCAGGCCTCCAGGCCCATCAGTTGGCCGCGCTGGTTGCCGTCGGCGGCGTTGAGCAGGCCCCAGTTGACCAGCTGGGAGATGGCGATGCCGATGACGATCGCGGCCTGCTGGAAGGAGCCGAGGCGGCCGCGGTAGGCCGGCGGGGCGACCTCGGCTATGTAGGCGGGGCCGATGACCGAGGCCATACCGATGGCGAAGCCGCCGACGACGCGCCAAAGAGCGAAGTCCCACAGCGAGAAGGGCAGCGCCGAGCCGACGGCACTGACCGTGAACAGCAGGGCGGCGATCTGCATGACGCGGATGCGGCCGATCCGGTCGGCCATGCGACCTGCCGTCGCGGCGCCGATGGCACAGCCGATCAGGGCGATGGCGATGACCTGGGCCAGCGCCGCGGAACCGATGTCGTAGCGGTCCCGGATGGCCTCGACCGCGCCGTTGATCACGGAGCTGTCGTAACCGAAGAGGAAACCGCCCATCGCGGCCGCCGCCGCGATGAAGATGACGTGCCCGAGATGTTCGGGTTGAGCCGTCGCGGCTCCTGACGTGGGTGCCTGCGCTGTGCTGGTCACGAAAAACTCCTGGGGCACCCGGCAACGCTGCCGGGGTGGGGGTGAGCCCTTCAACCTGAAGGTAAAAGCAACGTTGCAGAGACTATGCCTTCAAGTATCGAAGTCAATAGGCCTAGCGATGTGACTTTAGAACACAACCGTGGGGGGTTGACTTCAAGAAGTGAAGAAATCAAGAAGTGCAGGTCGTGATAGGTGTAGACCGCACCGGTCTAGCGCAGGCGCTGCGAGATGACCTTCGACACACCGTCACCCTGCATGGAGACGCCGTAGAGCGCGTCGGCGACCTCCATGGTCCGCTTCTGGTGCGTGATCACGATCAGCTGCGAGGACTCCTGCAGCTCCTGCATGATGCGGATCAGCCGCTGCAGGTTGGTGTCGTCGAGCGCGGCCTCGACCTCGTCCATGACATAGAACGGGCTGGGCCGGGCCTTGAAGATCGACACCAGCATCGCGACGGCGGTGAGCGACCTCTCGCCGCCGGAGAGCAGGGAGAGCCGCTTGACCTTCTTGCCCGGTGGCCGGGCCTCGACGTCGACGCCGGTGGTGAGCATGTTGTCGGGGTCGGTCAGCACCAGCCGCCCCTCACCGCCCGGGAACAGCCGGCTGAAGACGCCCTCGAACTCCCGGGCCGTGTCCCGGTAGGCCTCGGTGAAGACCTGCTCGACGCGCTCGTCGACCTCCTTCACCACCTGAAGCAGGTCGGCGCGGGTCTTCTTCAGGTCCTCCAGCTGCTCGCTGAGGAACTGGTGCCGCTCCTCCAGGGCCGCGAACTCCTCCAGGGCGAGCGGGTTCACCTTGCCGAGCTGCTGGTACGCCCGCTCGGCCGCCTTCAGCCGCTTCTCCTGCTCGGCCCGCACGAAGGGCCTCGGCCGGTTGCGCGGGTGCTCCGGGTCCTCGGGGAGCACCTCGCCCTCGGCGGGCGGGGACGGTGGTACGAGCTGATGCGGGCCGTACTCGGAGACGAGCCCGGCCGGCTCCACGCCCAGCTCCTCCAGCGCCTTGGTCTCCAGTTGCTCTATCCGCAGCCGCTTCTCGGCGCCGAGCACCTCGCCGCGGTGCACCGAGTCCGTCAGCTTGTCGAGCTCGGCCTTGAGGTCGCGTCCGGCGCCGCGGGCGGTGGTCAGTTCCTGCTCCCGGCGGGCCTTGGCGGCCTCGGCCGCGGCCCGCTCCCGCTCGGCCCGGCCCAGCGACACCTCGACGTGCGCGAGCAGTTGCCGCGCACCGGAGGCGACCGCCTCCGCGACGGCGGCCTCGTGGCGCAGCCGCGCCCGCCGCTGCTCGGCACGCGCGCGTGCCTCGCGTTCGGCGCGGGCGCCCCGGTCGAGCGCGTCGGCCCGTCCGGCGAGCCCCTTGACCCGCTCCTCGTGCGTACGCACCTGGAGCCGAGCCTCCATCTCGGTCTGCCGGGCGTTGGCACCGTCGGCGGCGAGCCGGTCGCGCGCCGAGGTGTCCGGCTCCTCCTCGATCGGCATCTCCTCGGCGACGGCGAGCCGTTCGGCGAGCTCCTCGGCATCCTGTACGGCCTTGTCGAGCGCCTCCTGCGCGCGTGCCGCCGCCGCGGTGGACCGCTCGGCCTCACCCGCGGCACCGCGCGCCTGCCCGGCGAGCCGTCCCAGCTGCTGGGCGACGGCCGACTTCTCCCGGTCGGCCGCCCGCCGCCGCTCCCCCAGCTCCTCGACCAGCGCGGCACACTCCCCACGCCGCTCGGCGGCCCGGCCCTGCGCCTCGGACAACTCCTCGCAGCGCACGGCCAGCTCGGCCAGCTCGGCCGCGGCCTCGTCCACGGACGCCTGCACCTCGATCAGACTGGGCGCCCCCGCGGACCCGCCGTGCGCGAAGTGCGCCCCCAGCAGGTCGCCTTCGGCGGTGACGGCGGTGAGGTCGGGGTGGGCGTAGACGAGATCCTCGGCGTCCTCAAGGGTGCCGACGACGACGATCCCGCGCAGCAGGCGGCGTACGGCAGGCATCAGATCGGCGGGGCCACGGACGAGGTCGGCGGCGAAGGGGTGCCCGTCGAAACGGAAGCCGCCGGCCGGGCGCTCGCCGGAGCCAGGGGCTACCGGGGCCCCGACGGCACGCCCCCCGTCCGGCGAACCCGCCCCACTCGCCGCACCCGTACCGAAACGACCGTCCCCGTCGCCCGCGACTGCCCGGGAAGCCGGCCCGCCCGCCGCGCCGCTCATGGCACCCGGATCGAACCCGCTCACGCGCGACTCGCCGGAGCCGGAGCCAACGCCCGCGTCCCCGGTGCCGGCAGCCGGCCGCGGCTTCTCCGCACCGTGGGCACCCGCCCCGGACCCGTCCATGCGCAACCCGTCGGGGGCCTCCGTGGGAGCGGTTCCGTCCGCCCTACCGGTCGGCGCCATGTCCTCCGGTGCCCCCGCCAGCAGGAGGGACGCTCGGCCGGCGTCCTGTTTGCGCAGGAGTCTGATTGCCTCGGCCGCCGATGCCGGGGTCGTCACCGCGATCGCGTCCGCCGCCGCGCCGAAGGCGGCGGCCAGGGCGACCTCGTGGCCCGGGGTCACCGTCAGCAGTTCGGCCGCCGGGCCGAGCAGGCCGCTGAGCCGGTCCTTGGCGCCGAGCAGCACGCCGGTGCCGTCCTTGCGCCGCAGGCCCAGGGCCAGCGCCTCGTGGCGGGCCTGGGTCGCGGCGCGCCGGCGCTCCGCCGCGGTGGCGGCCTCGCGGGCGGCGGTGAGGGCGGACTCGGCCTCCGCGAGCTGCCGCTTGGCCACGTCGTGCCGCTCGCCGAGTTCGGCGTCGCCCGCGTCGAGGCCGTCGACCTCGGCCTTCAGGGCCTCGTACTCCTCCTGCGCGGCGACGGCCCGCTCCTGGGCCTCGTCCCGCGCCGCGGCCAGCCGGTCGATCTCGGACTGGGCGGCCGCGGCACGCGAACGGGCCGCGTTGACCTGCCCGTTCAGCCGGGCCAGGCCCTCACGGCGGTCGGCGATGGCACGGGCGACGTCCTTGAGGCGCCGTTCCTCCAGGGCCAGTTCGCGTTCCAGTTCGGCGCGGTGGGCGACGGTGTCGTCGAGCGCGCGCTGGGCCGCTTCCAGGGCGGCCTCCAGCTCGGCCTCCTGCTCACGGATACGGGCGGCCTCACGCTCCATGTCCTCGGGGTCACGGCCGCGCCGTTCCTCGGCGGGCACGGACGTGGCGCTCTTCACCCGGGCGTCGGCCAGTGAGATCGTGCCGCGGACGCGCTCGGCGAGCTGGGAGAGCTCGTACCAGGTCTGCTGGGCGCGCTGCAGGCGCGGCGTGAGCTGCCGTACCTCGTCCTCCAGGAGCGCCTCGCGCTGGAGCGCCCTCTTCAGCTCCTGCTCGGCGGTCTCCTTGCGCTCCTTGAGCGCGGCCTCGTCGGCGATCTCGCTCTTCAGGGCTTCCCGGAGCCGTACGAGATCGTCGGCGAGCAGGCGCAGACGGGCGTCGCGCAGGTCGGCCTGGATGACGGCGGCCCGCCGGGCGACCGCGGCCTGCCGCCCCAGCGGCTTGAGCTGCCGGCGCAGCTCGTCCGTCAGGTCCTGCACACGCGCCAGATTGGCCTGCATCGCGTCCAGCTTCCGCAGCGCCTTCTCCTTGCGCTTGCGGTGCTTGAGGACGCCGGCCGCCTCCTCGATGAAGGCACGGCGGCCCATGGGGTCGGCGTGCAGGACGGAGTCGAGCTGGCCCTGGCCGACGATGACGTGCATCTCGCGGCCGATACCGGAGTCGGAGAGGAGTTCCTGGATGTCGAGGAGACGGCAGGTGTCACCGTTGATCTGGTACTCACTGCCGCCGTTGCGGAACATGATCCGCGTGATGGTGACCTCGGCGTACTCGATCGGGAGCGCCCCGTCGGAGTTGTCGATGGTCAGCGACACCTCGGCACGGCCCAGCGGGGGACGCCCGGTGGTGCCGGCGAAGATGACGTCCTCCATCTTGCCGCCGCGCAGCGACTTGGCGCCCTGTTCGCCCATGACCCAGCTGAGCGCGTCCACGACATTGGACTTGCCCGAGCCGTTCGGCCCCACGACACACGTGATCCCCGGCTCGAACCGGAGCGTGGTCGCCGAGGCGAACGACTTGAACCCGCGGAGGGTCAGGGCCTTGAGGTGCACGCCGCTGGACTCTACCTTCCGCCGGTATCTCACTCCATGAACCCTGGCAACCCCGCGGTTTCGCCCATGAACATGCAGGGCACATCAGACGTTAAAGAGAGTGAAAGGATGCGCGGGGTAGGTAAAGACAAAGACGGGGGCAAGAAAGAAGGGACGCCGAAGCGTCCCTTGCAACTCTGACAACTTAGCGGTTGATACGGGCAGCCCAACCACTGCATGTGCTGTCGTGGAGCGATGCAGCGATCAGGTGAGCGCAGGCTCCGCCTGGTGTGCGTCGATGCTCTCCATGATCCTGTCGTGAGAAGCGGCAGCCGTCAGCGCGTCGTTCTCCGCCTGGATTCGTACGAGCTCCGATTCCAGGTCCTGTACGCGCTGCTGGAGCCGTCGCATCTCGGCGAGGAGTCGAGGGTCGGAGCCGCCGACGTAACCGAGAAGCGCCTTTGCCATGATGGATGGTCCTCCACACTGAGTGACCGACCGAAGCGGTGTGGGTCGTGAGGGATTCGCACCCGCGGTGCTTGACACACTCGAGTGTTGCTCTGCCGTTGCTACATGCCAAACAGCTAAGGTGCGCGGGGCTTTCAGCGTCTCACCAAAAAGTTTGACGGTCAACACGATCACGCCCCGTATTGGCGGGCAACCCGGGCGTGCGCGGCCGGGAAGCGGCGGCGCTGCGAGTCCTGCGGGGCCCTCGGGGCGTAGCGGTGATCCGTATCTGCGGAGCCTGCCACGACGAGCGGTTCTTGGCAACCACCAGGTGGTTTCTGCTGTGGGCACCTGCCAGTGGCATGCCCCTCCGCGTCGACCTGCGGGGCGTTGCGGAACGGGGTCAGCGGATGGCGAAGCCGTCGTAGCCGCCGCGGGGTGTGTCCCAGATCTCGGTGACACCCTCCACGCGCCCGGGCGTGTCGTTGCCCTGCAGCCAGTCGAGGAGGCCCTCGCATCCCTCGCGCGAGCCCTCGGCGACCACCTGGACCCGTCCATCGCCCAAATTGAGAGCAAAACCACTCAGGCCGCCGATCTCCAGCGCCTTGGCCCGCGTGAACCAGCGGAAACCCACACCTTGGACGCGTCCACGCACCCAGGCGACCAGTCGCACATCCTCACTCATGGCTGCAACCTAACCAACCAATGTCACTCGCAGCACTTCTTCCTCAGGCGCCATGCGGTACCGTCCCGACCCAATGAATCTCATATGAAACTCGCTCGATCGAGTGAGTTGGGTTGACCCACAAGATCGTATGGGTGCGGTTGACCGCGAGGACGAGGAAGGCAAGGACATGGGACGCCACCGACGCTCCGCCGCCGGCCGCGCCGCCACGAGCCGCGCCACGGGGGTCACACAGACGCACGGCTCGTACTCGGGGAGCCACGACCCGCGGGACTCGTACGCGGGCGATCACGCCACCATGGGCATCGCTCCGTATCTGAACCCGGAGGCGTACGCCGACGCCAACGCGAGAAGCTCGGCGTATCTGTACGCGACGGAAGACGGATACGCGCCGGTCACGGAGACGGCCGTCTTCCCCGCGGACGGGTTCAGCCCGGCGGGTGCCCCCCGGGAACGCGGGCACCGACGCAAGAAGAAGGCCGCCACGCCCGTACGCACGGGTCTGCTCGGGGTCTCCGCCGCCGTCGCCCTCGGCACGGTCGCGGTGGCCACGGGCGCGGTGCCCGGCCTCGACAACTACCGGCTCGGCGGCACCACCAGCACCTCCGGCAGTGACAAGGTGCAGGCCGCAGGCTCGCCCAGCAACACGGCCGCCGAGCAGGGCGGTACCTCCGGCAGCGCCGACAACGGCCGTGGCGGCGGGCCCGCCGGCTCCTCGACGAGCCACGGCGCTGACCGCTCGGCCCCGCCGACGCCGTCCGCCTCGGCGTCCTCCGCGCCCACGCCGACGAAGCCTCCGGCCGCGGAGCCGACGGCCACCACGCCGTCGAAGCAGCCGAAGGGCAAGCCGCAGAACAAGGCGCCGAAGGCCCCGCCGAAGAAGTCGTCGCCGGCCACGATCTCCGCCCCGGCCGCCGCGGAGGCACAGGTGCTGAAGCTCGTCAACGAGGAGCGGGCGAAGGTGGGCTGCAGCCCGGTGGCCGCGAACAGCTCGCTGTCCGAGCTGGCCGAGGCCTTCAGCGACGACATGGCCCTGCGGGGCTTCTTCGACCACACCGACCCGGACGGGGCGACCCCGTGGGACCGCGCCGCCCAGGCCGGCATCATCGGCCTCGGCGGCGAGAACATAGCCCGCGGCCAGAGCGACGCGGCCGCGGTCATGGAGGCCTGGATGAACAGCCCGGGGCACCGGGCCAACATACTGAACTGCGACTTCAAGACCCTGGGCGTCGGTGTGCACCTCGGCGCCGGCGGTCCCTGGTGGACGCAGGACTTCGGGTACTGAGATAACCGCAGGTCAGACACCTAGGAACCTTCCTGGGCCGTCTCGGGGCTGTCATCCGCAGGCTCGTCGTCCTCGAAGACGCGATCAACGGCGGCCCGCGTCCGGGTCTCACTCGACGGCATCAGGTGCGTGTACGTGCGCAGCGTGAAGCCGGGGTCATGGTGACCCAAGTACTCGCTCAGCGCCTTGATGCTCTCCCCCGCGTCCAGGAGGACCGAGGCGTAGAAGTGCCTCAGCGCGTGCATCCCGTTGTCGCGGCCTGTCTCGACACCCACGGCCCGAAGCGCGGGCGCCAGACGCGATCATTGAAGCGGTTCCGGTCCAGCGCCAGCCCAGCGGAGCCGTCGAGGGTCTTCCACGGCAAGGTGATCTGCGTAGCTGGGTGACGCTGCAGGTGAGCGGCGAGCGCGAAGGCCACAGACTCGGGCAACGGCACGTCACGCTCTTTGCCTCCCTTCGGCGGAGCGAAGACCGGCCGGTGACGTTGGAGCAGCTTGACTTGCCGCACGACGTGCACCACACCGCCAAGGAAGTCGACGTCTTCCACCGCCAGGCCAAAGACGCTTTGTGCTACCCAAGAGGCCGGATCGCGACGGCGGTTCCCCGCGGGCTACCTCGCTACCGTGGCCGTTGCCCCGTGGCTGGGGCGGTCGGCTCCACGGCTTTAGGCAGCCACCATGGGGCGAGCCTCGAAGATCACGGCCCCAACGTCGTGCTTCAACGGGCAGGTCAACAGACTGCCCGACGCGCCGGAAGCTTACGGGGCCATGATCACTCGCCCCATGGCAGCTCCCGCCCAAAGCCGTTCCGCCGACCTTTGGACAGCCACCCGATCGCCCCCTTCACCGAGGGCCGACCGCTCAAAGGTCGTCGACCCACGGGATGAGGCGACGTCGCCACGCGAGTCACATTGTCCCTGGACAATTAGGTGCCCCGCCATATGCCGACCCCCAGCCAGCCGCCACACACCTGCTAACGGGGACACAGCATGCCCCCTGCCCACTGAGCAGGCCCAACAGGCGTCCGTCAAGTCCCGAATTGGGGTGGCATGACGTGCCCGGGTCGGGCAGGGCTTACTGGACTCACAAGGCCACAGACCTCCCGGCGGCGCGACCCGTCGGGCATGTGTCCCACTGGTGGACCACCGCCACACGGGCTGAGCCGGTCGAGTGTGCCCCTCACCATTCTCTCGAAGGAGAATTCCGTGTCTTGTGCTATCCGTCCTCAGCGTCTGGCGTTGCTCGCCGCCACGGTCGGCCTGGGAGCGGCAAGCGTGCTGCTGCCCACCAGCGCCTTCGCCGCTCCTGCCACGGGGCGCACCGCAGAGCATCTGACTACGTCTGCCACCAAGCCTCTCTCGGAGAAGAGCCTCGTGACGACACCCGCGGATACCCCTCCACAGTCGTACTGCCTCTACCAAATGGAGCTCAACCAGCCCTGGACGCTGGGTCACTGCAGGGGTTATGAAGCGGGGGAAGCGGATGGCAAGAAGGCCGGCGGCATTTGTTGGCCGGTATCGTGGCCGAAATTTCCGCCATATGGCGAGGGTATCTACGGAGAAGGCTTCAAGGCCGGCTACAGGCTCGCCTACAGGTACTACTACAACGAGGCTTGGACGCAAGCCGGTTGCCGGCACACCCTTTTCAAGCCGTTCAGGGATCTGTCAGCAATCCGTCATAGCTCGTAGTAGCGCGACGGCCCCGCGGCTATCTTTGGGGCCGTCTCGGGGCCGTCGGAGGGTCTCAACGGCGACCAACGCTGACAACCGTCGACAGCCAAGTCGCAGGTCGCAGCGTGATCGATTACAAGGGCGCACGTCAGAGACCCGGCCCCGCACTTCTTCGGGTACTAGACCCGGCGCACCCGGTGACGGTGACGGCGGTCGCTCAGGCGGCTGCCGCGCGTCCCTGAAGGAACACCTTCGCCGTCTCGGCCACCCGGCGCCCCAGGTGCTCGGCCGTCGCCACGTCCGCCTTGTGCACGGCCTCCGGGCCCTCGTCGACGTTGGTCTGCGCGGCCGCGCCGGCGAAGACGCCGAGGCGGTTGAGGTCGTGCTCGGAGCCCGCGCTGTTGTTCCAGCCCGGGTGCAGGCCGAGGTTGACCCAGTTCATGCCGTGCTGGGCGGCGAGGATCTGGAAGAACTGCAGGGTGTGCAGCTTGTCGCCGCTCTTGGAGCCGGAGTTGGTGAAGCCGGCGCCGAGCTTGTCCTTCCAGTCCTGTCCGAACCAGCGCTTCGAGGACGCCTCCGCGAACACGTGGAAGGCGCCGGACGCCGTGCCCATGTAGGTGGGCGAACCGAAGACGATCGCGTCGGAGGCGTCGAGAGCCGCCCACTGCTCGTCGGTGATCTCGTCGACCTTGATCAGGTGCACCTCGGCTCCGGCCTCGGCCGCTCCGGCGCGGACTGCTTCGGCGAGGACGGCGGTGTGGCCGTAGCCGGAGTGGTAGGCGATGGAGACAACGGGGGTGGTCATGATGAGTTCTCCTCGAATGGGCAGCTCAACTGCAATGACCAAAGGAAAGCACTAACTGGAAGTTAGCGCAACCTGCCGGTTGGCGCTGCGTTCGAGTAGGCTTGGGACATGAACAGCACCGAGGAGCGCACGGAGGAGCAGGACCTCGCCTACAACGTGTTCGCCAAGGCCTGCCCGTCGCGGGGCACGCTGGAGCACGTCACGGGCCGCTGGGGCGGGCTCACGCTCGGCGCGCTGCACGAGGGCTCGATGCGCTTCAACGAGCTGCGCCGCCGTATCGACGGCGTGAGCGAGAAGATGCTGTCCCAGACCCTGCACGCGCTGGAGCGCGACGGCCTGGTGCGCCGCGAGGCACAGCCGACGAACCCACCGCGCGTGGACTACGAACTGACCCCCCTGGGCCATCAGATCGCCGAACGGCTGCTGAGCCTCATCCACTTCGTGGAGGGCTCCATGGACAACGTGCTCCAGGCCCGCCAGGAGTACGACTCCCGGCAGCCGTAGGCAGCCTCGTGCGTCAGGCGGTCCGCACGCGCGGGGGCCGCTGGCACTTCGGGCAGAAGTAGCTGGAGCGGTTCATCCAGGGGCGGCGGCGCATCGGTGTGCCGCATCTCTTGCACGGCAGGCCCTCGCGCCCGTACGCGTCCAGTGAGCGGTCGAAGTAGCCCGACTCGCCGTTGACGTTGACGTACAGGCTGTCGAAGCTGGTGCCGCCGACGGACAGGGCCGCGTTCATCACGTCCCGCACATGGCCGAGGAGTTCGGCGGTGCGCGGGCGGGTGAAGCTCGCGGTCGGGCGCTCGTAGTGGACACGGGCCCGCCACAGGGCCTCGTCCGCGTAGATGTTGCCGACTCCGCTGATCAACGACTGGTCCAGCAGGGCCCGCTTGATGGTGGTCCGCTTGCGGCGCAGGGCCTGGTGGAAGGCCTCGTCGTCGAACAGCGGGTCGAGGGGGTCACGGGCGATGTGCGCGATGACCGAGGGCAGTCCCTCGGGGGTGTTGTCGTGCAACGACAGCCCGCCGAAGGTGCGTTGGTCGACGAAGCGCAGCTCCGTGTCCACCTCGTCCGCGAAGCGGATGCGGATGCGCAGATGCTTCTCGTCCGCCGCCTCGTGCGGTTGGACCAGCAGCTGCCCGCTCATGCCGAGGTGGGCGAGGACGGATTGGTCCGTGTCCTCCAGGGGCAGCCACAGGTACTTGCCACGCCGGCTGGGGACGCCGATGCGATGGCCCTTGAGACGGTGCGCGAAGTCGTCGGCACCGGCCACATGACGGCGTACGGCGCGCGGGTGGAGCACCTCGGCGTCGGCGACGGTGCGATGGGCGACCCACCGCTCCAGGCCACGCCGTACGACCTCGACCTCGGGCAACTCGGGCATGGTGACCCCCGTAACGGACCGTGTATGAGCCGAGCGCCCGCCCCCGGGGCGGGAGCGGGCGCTCGGGTTGCGCTGCTGCGTTCGTCAGGCGGAGGCGGAGGGCGGGACGGCGTCGCCGCCGGCGGCCTCCGTGGCCGAGTCGAGGGCCTGCTTGGCCTCCTCGGCCGCCTTGGCCCGCTCGTCCGCCGCGGCCCGGATGGACCGCCAGGCGGACTCGGCGGCCTGCTGCTCCGCCTCCTTCTTGCTGCGGCCGGTGCCGGTGCCGTACGAGACGCCTCCGACGCGGGCGGCAGCAGTGAAGGTCTTCTCGTGGTCGGGGCCGGTCTCCGTGACCAGGTACTCGGGCACGCCGAGCCCCTCGGTCGCGGTGAGCTCCTGGAGGCTGGTCTTCCAGTCCAGTCCGGCTCCGAGGTTGGAGGACTTCTCGATCAGCGGGTCGAAGAGCCGGTGCACCAGCTCCGACGCCGAGTCGAGGCCCTGGTCGAGATAGACCGCGCCGATCACCGCTTCCAGGGTGTCGGCCAGGATGGACGCCTTGTCCCGGCCGCCCGTGCCCTCTTCACCACGGCCGAGCCGGATGAAGGAGCCCAGGTCGAGACCTCGGCCCACCTCCGCGAGCGCACGCGAGTTCACCACCGCGGCCCGGAGCTTGGCCAGCTGGCCCTCGGGCAGGTCGGGGTGGGTGCGGTACAGCGTGTCCGTGACGACGAGGCCGAGCACGGAGTCCCCGAGGAACTCCAGCCGCTCGTTCGTCGGCAGACCGCCGTTCTCGTACGCGTACGAGCGGTGGGTCAGTGCACGCACCAGAAGGGCGGACTCGACCTTGTAGCCGAGCCGCCCTTCCAGAAGCGTGTGGGACGAGGCCGTGCTGTCCGTCTTCTTCTTGGCGGATGGGTCCGCCTTGGCGTCATCCGCCTTCTTGGGACTGGACACTGTGCCTCTCACCTGGCCACTCAGACTTCGAGGACCTGGCGCTTGTTGTAGGTGCCGCAAGACGGGCACGCGATGTGCTGCTGCTTGGGCTCGTGGCAGCGCTCGCACGCAACCAGGGTGGGGACCGCAGCCTTCCACTGCGACCGGCGGTGGCGCGTGTTGCTGCGCGACATCTTCCGCTTCGGAACAGCCACGGCTACTTCTCCTGCTTCTCGTCGACGCACGCTTCCGCGTCAGCGCCGCTCATCTCGTCCTTCTCGCCGTCCTTCATGGAACCGGCGAGTCCCTGCAAAGCCGCCCAACGGATGTCGACGGCGTCGTGATGGTGGTCCGGGTCGTCCGCAAGGCGTGCCCCGCACTCGGCGCACAGTCCTGGGCAGTCTTCCTGGCACACCGGCTGCATCGGCAGTGCGAGCACCACCGCATCGCGCAGCACCGGTTCGAGGTCGAACAGTCCGTCCTCGAGGAAGAGCCTGTCCTCGTCGTCCTCGGCGTCGTCGCCCGGCTCCGCGATCACGCGGCCCCGGTCGTCGGCGTCAGGGTACGAGAACATCTCCTGGAAGTCCGCTTCGAGATCGAACCCGAGCGGCTCCAGACACCTTACGCACTCCCCCTCGGCCTGTGCACGGGCGGTGCCTGTGACGAGCACACCTTCCATGACCGACTCGAGTCGGAGTTCGAGCTCCACCGGGGCGCCTTCCGGCACCCCGACGACTCCCTTGATACCGAAGTCCTTGGGAGCGTCGATCGTGCGGGTCAGCCGCTGCAGCGCGCCAGGACGCCTGCCCAGCTCGTGCGAGTCGAACACGAGTGGGTTGCGGTGGTCGAGGCGGGCGTTAGAGGCCATTCCTGCTTTCGATCTTTGAGCTCAGAGGGACACTGCCCTTGGGTGTTCCCGGGCAGCGCTGATCGCGGACGTACACGCGACCGAAGAGCCAGGATACTGGACCTTTCGCTCTCGGCCCAATCCGGTGGGTGCTCCCGGCCCGCGCGGGCGTTCCGGGGCGCCCCCTACAGGCCGCGTTCCCGCTCGTAGGCCCGCAGCTGCTCGGGGGTGATCATGCTGGTGTCGAAGAGGCTGGTCTCGTCGAGCGAGTAGCCCTGGTGCCCCTGCTGCGCCTGGTTCGGGACCTGCCCCTGGTGCGGGACCTGCTGCTGGTGCGGGACCTGCTGCTGGTCGTAGGCCGCCTGCCCTCCGTCGTAACCCTGGAAGGGGGCGCCTTCCGCCTGGGCGTAGCCGGAGGCGGGGGCGTACGGATCGGCCTGCTGGTAGCCGTACGCGTCCTGCTGGGCGTAGTCCTGCTGCTGGTAGCCGCCGTAGACGTCCTGCTGCTGATAGCCGTAGGCCGGCTGCTGGTCGTACTGCTGCGCCACGGGCTGCTGCGGCGGCGCCGGCTGCTCGGCCGGGGCGTCCTGCTCGGCGAGGGCCGCGAGGTCGGCCAGGTAGTCGGAGTCGCTGGAGTGCTGGAAGGTCGTGTTGTCGTCGGCGAGGGCGCCGAGGTCGTCGGAGGCGATACGGCCGTGCAGCTTCTGCCGGCCACGGCCGACGGCCTCCAGGGTCTTGGCGAGGACCGCCTCGAAGGCGCCCAGCTTGGCGTCCACATAGGCGTCCGCGTCGCGGCGCAGGGTCTCCGGGTCGTGGCTGCGCTCGGGGGCGTCCTCGTCCTCGTAGCCCTGCTCGTCGAGGCCCGGGCCGGTGCCGAGGAGCTTCTCGCGGCCGCGGCCGACCGAGCCCAGGGTCTTGGTGAGGACGACCTCGAAGTTGGCGAGCTTGGAGTCGACGTAGTCGTCGGCCTCCACGCGCACGTCCTCGGCCTCCTTGCGGGCCTCGGCCAGGATGCGGTCGCCCTCGGCCTGGGAGCGGCGGGCGACCTCGGTGTCGGAGATCAGCGAGCCGCGCTCGGCGTGCGCCTGCCCGATGATCCGCTCGGCCTCCTGACGGGCCTGCTCGACCATCTGCTCGCGGCCGCCGATCAGCTCCTCGGCCTGCGCGAGGGAGCCGGGCAGGGCCTCGCGCACCTCTTCGAGCATCGCGAGCAGGTCGGCGCGGTTGATCACGCACGACGCCGACATGGGCATGGCCCGGGCGCCGGAGACCATGGCCACGATCTCGTCGAGCTTCTTCTGCACGTCCACCTGTGCTCGCCACTCTCTACCGCTGTGTTGGAGACGGACGGGACGACTGTACGGCCATGGGGCGGCCGTCCGACACCGGGTGATGGATTGTCAGGATCCGGTGGTTTTCACTGTGCGCCCTCAGTCCTGCTTCAGGCGCTCGGTGAGGGCCTGAAGGACCACCGGCGGGACCAGGTGGGAGACGTCGCCGCCCCAGGTCGCGACCTCCTTGACCAGGGAGGACGACAGGAAGCTGTAGGTGGGGTTGGTGGGCACGAAGAGGGTCTCGACGCCCGAGAGGCCGTTGTTCATCTGGGCCATCTGCAGCTCGTAGTCGAAGTCGCTGACGGCGCGCAGGCCCTTGACGATGGCGGGGATGTCGCGCTGCTTGCAGAAGTCCACGAGGAGGCCGTGGAAGGCCTCGACCCGGACATTCCCGTACTCGGCGGTGACCTGGCGGATCAGGTCGATCCGCTCGTCGATCTCGAACAGGCCCTTCTTGGCCTTGTTGATCATGACCGCCACATAGACCTCGTCGTACAGGCGCGAGGCACGGGAAATGATGTCGAGGTGTCCGTTGGTGATGGGGTCGAACGACCCGGGACAGACGGCGCGGCGCACTTGTGATCCCTCGCTCTCCGGTCCGGTCATCGTGCGTCTTCGCACGTAGAGGCGGCGCGACCGTACCAAAACGTTCCCTCGCCGTAGCGACGGGCCCGGAGCGCTTCGAAACCGTCCGGCCAGCGGAATTCGCCGCCTCTGGTGCTGCGCTCCACGGTGACGAGGGCTTCCTCCGCGAGCCACCCCTCCGCGCGGAGTGTGAGCAGAATCTCCCGAAGATCCTCGTCCGAGACTGCGTAGGGAGGATCGAGGAAGACGATGTCGTACGGCTCGGCCGGCGCCGGTGTCCTGATGATCTGTTCCGCTTTGCCCGCCCTGACCTCGGCGCCGGGGAGGCCGAGGCTGCGTACGTTCTCGCGGACCGTGCGGGCCGCGCGGGCGTCGGCCTCGACGAGCAGGGTGTGGCTCGCGCCGCGGGAGAGGGCCTCCAGGCCCACGGCGCCGGAGCCGGCGTAGAGGTCCAGGATCCGTTCGCCGTCCAGGGGGCCGCCGAGCAGGGACTGCCAGGTGGAGAAGAGACCCTCGCGCGCGCGGTCGGAAGTGGGGCGGGTGCCGGTCCCTGGCGGGACGGCCAGGCGGCGTCCGCCGGCTGCGCCGGCGATCACGCGGGTCATTTCGGGGTCCTTGTTCGGGGACGGCTTTGCGTTCAGTTTGGCAGGCGAAGGGGGTGGGTGCGTGATGACCGTCGGCCTGTGCGGGTGTGCGGGTGTGCGGGGGCCGGCCGCGCCCGCACGGCGGTAGCGCACAGTCCACACAGCCCCGCGCCCCTGGGCGGGACCGGCTCAGCCCTTTTCCAGGTACTGCTCCCTCTCGTCGTCCAACAGGGCGTCAAGGGCCGTGCGAAGGCCCGGCAGCCCGTCCAGCTCGGGGTCGGCCGCCACCACCGCCGCGGCCTCCTCCCTCGCCTCCACGATGATCTCCTCGTCGTCGATGACCGCCAGGACCCGCAGGGAGGTGCGGGCGCCCGACTGGGCCTGGCCCAGGACGTCGCCCTCGCGGCGCTGTTCCAGGTCGATGCGGGAGAGCTCGAAACCGTCGAGGGTGGAGGCGACCGCGCCCAGCCGCTGGCGGGCCGCGCTGGCCTCGGGCATCTCGGTGACCAGCAGGCACAGGCCGGCGGCGGAACCACGGCCGACGCGGCCGCGCAGCTGGTGGAGCTGGGACACGCCGAACCGGTCGGCGTCCATGATCACCATCACGGTGGCGTTCGGGACGTTGACGCCGACCTCGATCACGGTCGTGGCGACCAGGACATCGGTCTCCCCGGCCGCGAAGCGGCGCATGACGGCGTCCTTGTCGTCCGGGTGCATACGGCCGTGCAGCACCTCCACCTTCAGGCCGGTGAGCGGGCCCTTGGCCAGCTGGTCGGCCACGTCGAGGACGGCGAGCGGCGGGCGCTTCTCGGCCTCGTCCTCGGGGGACTTCTTCTTGGGGTCCACGTCCTCGTCCCCGATCCGGGGGCAGACGACGTACGCCTGATGCCCGCTCGCCACCTCTTCGCGGACCCGCTCCCAGGCGCGGGCCAGGAAGTGCGGCTTGTCGGCGGCCGGGACGACATGGCTGGCGATGGGCGAGCGCCCGGCCGGGAGCTGGTCCAGGACCGAGGTCTCCAGGTCGCCGAAGACGGTCATCGCGACCGTGCGCGGAATGGGCGTGGCGGTCATGACGAGCAGGTGCGGCGGCTGCTTGCCCTTGCCGCGCAGGGCGTCACGCTGCTCGACCCCGAACCGGTGCTGCTCGTCGACCACGACGAGCCCCAGGTCGTGGAACTGCACCTTGTCCTCGATCAGCGCATGCGTGCCGATCACGATCCCGGCCTCCCCGGTGACGAGATCGAGCAGCGCCTGCCGGCGTGCGGCCGCTCCCATGGAACCGGTGAGCAGCACGACCTTGGTGGCCTGCTCGGCCCCGCCCAGCATCCCGCCCTCGGCGAGCTCCCCCATCATCTCGACGACCGACCGGTGATGCTGCTGGGCGAGCACTTCGGTGGGCGCGAGCATGGCGGCCTGACCACCCGCGTCGACGACGGCGAGCATGGCGCGCAGGGCGACCATCGTGTTGTGGGTCACCGTGAAGTGATCCGTGATGTAGGCGCGGCTGGGGTGGGCGACGCTGATGCATTGGACCGGCTTCCGCCCCACGTGCTCCACAGTGCGGATGCCGCGGCGGAAGGTGTTGTACTTCGGACGTGGACGTACGCGCTCGGTCTTGCGGGTGAGCCGGAACGGGGGGTAGCCATCGGGCAACGCCACCGAGACGTTGAAAGCGGCCTTCTTGGGCAGAACACGCGCCCGGCCGCCCAGGGAGCGCACGAGCCAGGCCACATCGTCCGCCAACGTCGGCGAGGCCGAGCACAGGGAAATGCTCATACCCTTCTGATCAACCGTGCCGTCGGTGTCCATGAGCCCCTGCAGGAGGGCGAGACGGTTCTTGATCGACGTGTTCTTGAATTTGGCGGGAATGAACTTGTCGTGTGACGTCAGTCCCCAAAGGCCCAGGTCACGCAAGGTCTGGATGACCGGATTACGGACGCCGCCCGAGCGTCGGGTCAGCTGAATCGTGTAGTCGCACCGTGAACCGGTCACAGGGACGAGACGACAGTCCGGAGCCACCGAGGCCGCCAAGGCATCGCGGATCTCCGCGTCGACGGTGGAGAACCGCAGGTTGTGCCGGAACGAGCCGTCACCCAACAGGAGCCCGAAAAGGTAGGGATCCAGAGGAAGGCCGGAGTCGTCGCCGAGGTCCACGGGGGTCGCCGCCGGGATGTACCACTTCGACGATCCGTTGGCCTTGAGCAAGTCGTGACGGATTTCCCGGGTGGCCATCACCTTGGGAGGCTGACCGCGGTCCCAGCCGCAACTCGTGCCGACGATCCAGAGGTGTTCGTCATCGCATTCCACCGAGCTTCCATCGGAGAGCACGACGCGCCACACATCCCGTTCCCCTTGTGGAAAGACCCCGTCGATCACAGCGATCTCTCCTGCGGGCACGACGACCTCGTCGCCCACCTCCAGGTCACCCATGCGCCGAAAGCCGCGGGGTGTGAGCACGAGCGAGTCCAGTGGCTGAGCCTTCCCGGAACCCACCTCCCCCTGCAGCAGCCGGTGCATCGGATGCTCGGTCGCCAGGTCGTCGAAGATCTCCTTGGAGACCTTCCGCTGGCCCTCGGTGAGGGTGAACGGGAGGCGGTCGTCGAAGGCCGTGAGGAGGCCGTCGCTCTTCGGCCTGCGCGGGACCGCCGGGAGTTGGGCGTCGGCGTACCTGCGGCGCGCCAGGGCGATCTGGAGGACGAAGGCCTCGTCCCACTTGAGGCGCGCGCGGGCGTCGGCGATGTCCGCCTTGGTGTGCGGGCGGTGGATCTTGAGGAGGGCCTCGGGGAGGGAGACCAGGCCGCGGCCCTCGCGCAGCGAGTCGGGCAGCGGGTCGAGGGCCTCCTGGGCGCTGGGCAGCACCGTCTGGATCGCCTTGCCGATCTTCCAGGACTCCAGCTTGGCGGTGGCGGGGTAGATGGGGATGAGGGCTCCGGCCCAGGTCTCCACCGCTTCCTCGGTGTCGCCCCGCAGAAGTTCATAGGCCGGGTGCGCCAGTTGGAGCCGCCGGTTGAACACGGAGACCTTGCCCGCGAACATCGCGCGTGTGCCCGGCAGCAGCTCCTTGTGGGGCTTGTGAACGCCGTTGCCGAAGAAGACCAGTTGGAGGCGGCCGCTGCCGTCCGTGATGGTGACTTCCAGGCGCTGGCCCTTGCCGCGGGGGGCCTTGGCGGAGGCGAAGGAGTGCAGACGGGCGTCGGCGACCTGGGCGACCACCGTGACGTGCTCGTCCATGGGGAGGTCGGCGAGATGGGTGAGCTGGCCGCGCTCCTCGTATCTGCGCGGGTAGTGGTGCAGGAGGTCACCTACGGAGTGCAGGCCGAGATGCTCGGCCATCACCTTCGCGGTGGCGGGGCCGAGCACTGACTTCAGTGGTTGTTTCAGCGGTTCTTTCAGTGCGGGCACGAGATCCATTGCACACCACGTCACTGACATTGCCGTATACGTCCCGGGAAACCCCTGGTCAGACGGGCTGTTCGGGCTTTAGGATGGCCCGCTCCGGCCATCCCCCGCGGTCACCGCCCCACCAGGGACCGCCCGACCCCGCGCCGAAGCACCTCCCCCCACCGGCGCTGCGACGATGGACTTCCAGACCTCACAGTCATCCCAGGCATCACAGTCACCTCATACGTTCCAGGTCGACCTGCGTGGTTTGGTGGACCTGCTCTCCCATCACCTGTACTCCAGCCCCAAGGTCTATCTGCGCGAGCTGCTGCAGAACGCCGTGGACGCCATCACCGCCCGGCGGGGCGACGAGCCCGAAGCCCCGGCCCGGGTGCGGCTGTACGCGGACGGCGGAGCGCTCCGGGTGGAGGACTCCGGCGTCGGGCTCACCGAGTCCGACGTGCACAGCCTGCTGGCGACCATCGGCCGCAGCTCCAAGCGCGCGGACGGGCTGCAGGAGGCCCGCTCGGACTTCCTGGGCCAGTTCGGCATCGGGCTGCTCGCCTGTTTCGTGGTCGCCGAGCGGATCCGGGTCGTCAGCCGCAGCGCCCGTACGCCGGATGCCCCGCCGGTGGAGTGGACGGCGTGCGACGACGGCTCGTACACCGTGCGGACCCTGCCGGACGAGGCACGTCCCGAACCGGGCACCACCGTGCACCTGGTGGCGCGGGCGGGGGCCGCGGAGTGGCTCTCGCCGGAGCGTGTCCGCACCCTGGCGCGGGACTTCGGGTCGCTGCTGCCCTACGACGTGCGGGTGGGCGACGAGGCGGTCACCGACCTTCCGGCGCCCTGGGACCGCGCGTACCCCTCCCCCGCCGGCCGCCGGGTGGCCCTGGCCCGGCACTGCCACGAGCTGTTCGGCTTCACCCCGCTGGACTCGATCGAGCTGAACGTGCCGCTGGCCGGGATCCGCGGGGTGGCCTACGTGCTGCCGTCGGCGGTCAGCCCCGCCCAGCGGGCCACGCACCGCGTGCACCTGAAGGGCATGTTGCTGACCGAGCGGGCCGAACAGCTGCTGCCGGACTGGGCGTTCTTCGTGCGCTGCGTCCTGGACACGGACAGTTTGCGGCCCACGGCCTCGCGCGAGTCGCTGTACGAGGACGAGACCCTCGCGGCCGTACGGGAGGCGCTCGGCGAAAGGATTCGCTCCTGGCTGACGGGGCTCGCGGCGGGCGATCCGGAACGGCTGTCCGCGTTCCTGTCGGTGCACCACCTTGGCGTGAAGTCGCTGGCGCGGCACGACAGCGAGATGCTGCGCACGATGCTGCCGTGGCTGCCGTTCGAGACGACCGACGGGCGGCTGTCCCTGGAGGAGTTCGCGCAGCGGCACCCGGTGGTGCACTTCACACGGACGGTCGAGGAGTACCGGCAGGTCGCGCCGATCGCCTCCGCGCAGGGCGTCGGGGTGATCAACGGCGGTTACACCTACGACAGCGAGCTGGTCGAGGCGCTGCCGTCCGTGCGCCCCCGGACGGTGGTCGCCGAGCTGGACGCGGACACCGTGACCGCCCATCTGGACGCGGTCGATCCGGCCGAGGAACTGGCGCTGTCCGGCTTCCTGGCGGCCGCGCGGGCGAAGCTCGACCCGCTGGGCTGTGACGTCGTACTGCGCGCCTTCCATCCGCTGTCCGTGCCCGCGCTGCACCTGGACGACCGGGCGGCCCGGCACGAGCAGGCGCGGGCCGAGGCCGAGGAGCAGGCCGACGACCTGTGGGCGGGCATCCTCGGCTCGCTGCGCGGCAGCGCCCCGCGCGCGCGTCTGGTGCTCAACCATCTCAACCCGCTGATCCGGCGCATCAGTTCCCTGACGGAACCGGAGCTGATCGGCACCGCGACGGAGTCGCTGTACGGGCAGGCGCTGCTGATGGCGCAGCGTCCCCTGCAGCCCGCCGACTCCGCGCTCCTGAACCGGGCGTTCATCGGCCTCCTGGAGTGGGCCACACACGGGGAGGACGGTCACCGATGACCGAAGACACCGGGATCACGGACTTCGACGCGCTGCGACGGGCGATGGCGGAGAACGGCGAGCAACCGGAGGGCCCGGCCCGCAACGCGCGCGCGGAGCAACTGCTCGCCGAGGCCGAGCGGCTGAACATCCCGCTCGCCGTGATCGAGGCGCTCGGACACCAGCTGAAGGTCTACAACTACAGCTCCGAGAAGGACAAGATGTTCGTCCCGTTCGCGCGGCTGCTGCGCCTGTGGGACGAACGGCCCGAGGACTTCGACGAGTACGAGACGCACTCGCTGCACTGGGTCTTCAAGTGGATGTCGGCCGGGATGCTGGACCAGCCGCACATCCCGCTCGCCTCGATCGAGAAGTGGCTCGGCGAGATGGAGCACCGCTACCGGCTGGCCGGGCACTCGGAACGGGCGGTGCGCAGCGCCGAGTTCAGCGTGGCGGCGCACATCGGGGACCTGGAGCGCGCGGGGCGGGCGTACGACGCCTGGCTGGCCGCCGACCGGGACCGGATGGCGGACTGCCATGCGTGCGAGCTGCACGGGCAGGGCACCTGGCTGGTGGAACTGGGCCGGGACGCCGAGGCGCTGGAGCTGTGGCGGCCGGTCCTGGAGGGCGAGTACACCTGCGCCCACGAGCCGCACACCGTCCTCGCGTCCTCGCTGGCGCCGCTGCTGCGGCTGGACCGCGTGGACGAGGCCCGCGCCCACCATCTGCGCGGTTTCCGGCTGGTGCGGCCCATGGAGAGCATGCGCGGCGCCTACGCGGACCACGTGGAGTTCTGCGCGCTGACCGGCAACGAGGCGCGGGGGCTCGAACTGCTCGCGGAGCGGCCCGCGTACTTCACGGACACGGGGCAGCCGCGCAGCCGGCTGGACTTCATGGCCGTGGTGACCCTGCTGATGGACCGGATGACCGGGCTCGGGCACGGCGATCAGCGGGTGCCGGGGCCGGCCGGGCGGGCGTGGACCGCCGGGGAGCTCGCCGCCCACGCGCGCGCGGAGGCCCTGGAACTGGCCGCGCGGTTCGACCGGCGCAACGGTTCGCCGTCCGTCGGCGAGCGGGTACGCGCGCGCATGGAGCAGCTGCCGCTGGTGGAGCGGCTGCCGCTCGGGGTGCGGACGGCCGCCGTGCACTCCCCCGTGGCAGCCCCGCCCGCCCCCGTCACGGTCGCGGACCCGGCGGGCGAGCCGGACCTGCCCGCGCTGCTCGCCGAGGCCCGGCGGCTGTCGGACACCCTCCGTCCCCACGCGATCGAGGCGTGGGCGGCGGTCGCGCGGGCCGCCGAGGGCGTCGAGCTGGACGCGCGGGACCGCGCGGAGATCGCCGACCACGAGGCGATGGACCGCGGCCCCGACGGCGTCGGCCTCTTCGAGCGGGCCGCCGAGCTGTACGCGGAGGCGGGCGACCCCGGGGAGGCACTGGCGGCACGCACGCGTGCGGCGTACGTACATGCCCTGTCGGGTGAGGTCGACGAGGCGCTGGCGGCGGTCGCGGAGCCGTACGACGAGGTCCTCGCCCTCTACGCCGACGAGGCCACCGGCGTACGGCAGACGGCGTCCGTGCTGATGGGGCGGGCGCGCATCCTGATGCGGCGGGTGCACGAGGACGCCCCGGGTGCCGTCGCCGCGGCCGAGCAGGCCGTACGGGAGCTGCTGGCGCTGGTGAACGGGCACATCGGCGACGATGTGCGGCTGGCCTCCCGGGCCGCCGAGGGGCGGGCGATGCTGGCGGAGCTGGCGGAGCACGCCGGGGACGCCGAGCGCGCGGCGGAGCTGTTCCGGCGGGCCGCGCGGGGGTTCGTGGAGGCCGGGCTGCCGTGGTTCTGCGTGGAGTACGAGGTGCGGGTGGCCGCTCTCGCGCACCAGGGCGGCGACATGGCGGAGGCGGAACGGGCGCTGCGGGCGTCCCTGGAGCACGGCGGGCCGTATCTGGAGGCGACCGGACGGGCCCAGTTGCACCTCCAGCTCGCCGAGGTGGTGGGCGGCCGGGGTGCGGTGCCGGAGGCCGCGGAACACGCCCTGCAGGCCGCGCACTGGGCCGACGAGGCGGGCGAGAGCGCCACGCTGGGCGCCTGGGCGCGGCATCAGCTGGGCGGCTTCCTGCTGCGGCAGGGGCGGTTCGCCGAGGCCGCCGAGGTGCTGGAGTCGGCGCTGCCCGACCTGGACGCGGACACGCACGGCGACGGCGCGATCGTGCAGACCCAGTGGTGGCTCGGTGACTGTCTGAGCGAGCTGGGCGAGCACCGCGCCGCCGCCGAACGCCGGCTGCAGGCGGCCGAGATCGCCCGGCACTGGCCCGAGCAGCAGGACCACGCGACGCTCGCCCACCTCGCCGCCGAGTCCCTCGGGCAGGCCGGGCTGCAGGAGGAGGCGGACCGGGCCTACGCGCGCGCGGGCGACCTGTGGCGCTCGCTCGGCAATGTGCACGGCCTCGTCCGCTCGCTGCGCGCCCGCGCATGGCTGGCGCTGCGCACCGCGGGCGGGCCGGCCGGGGCGCGGGAGCTGATGGCGGGCGCGGTCGAGGAATGCGCGACGGCGCGGGCGGCGGCCGGCGACGAGGAGACGCGCGGGCGGCTGCTCGCGGAACTCGGGCACACCCACCGTCAGTTCGGCGACCTGCTGGCCCGCTCGGTGTCCGAGGAGGCCGAGGAGGGGGTGATCCGGGCCGCGTTCGAGGAGGCGCTGGCCCAGATGGAGCGGGCGGTGGCGGTGTTCGGCTCGCTCGGCGACGACGCCCTGCACAGCCGTACGGGGGCTGAGCTGGCCGCGGGCTGGCTGGAGGCCGACCTGGGCCGCCCGGCCGACGCGGCCGCACGCGCGCGTGCGGTGCTGGCGGCCTACGAAGGGGCCGACGACGCGGACGAGACCGTACAGGCACGCCGGGCCGAGGCGGGCCAGATGCTGGAGCTCATTCCACGCCGATGAGCAGCAGGGCTCCCTGCCGCCCGCCCCGGTACACCACCGTGTCGACGGCGAGGTAGGACTCGCGGACGCGCGCCTCCAGGCGGTCGGCGATCTCCTCCGGCGCGTCGTCGCCGAGGACGAGGGTGACCAGTTCCCCGCCGGCCTGGAGCATGCGGTCCAGGACGGTCTCGGCGGCGGCGGTGACGTCCGAGCCGATGACCGCGACGTCGCCGTCGATGAGGCCGAGGACGTCGCCGGCCTGACAGATGCCGGCCATGGTCCAGGACTGGCGCTCGGCGACGGCGACCTCGGCGTAGCGGGTGGCGCCCGCGGCCGAGGTCATCTGGACGACGTCCTCGTCGAAGCGGCGCTGCGGCTCGTGGACCGCGAGCGCGGCGATGCCCTGGACCGCCGAGCGGGTCGGGATGAGGGCGACGCGGATGCCTTCGGCGCGGGCCTGTTCGGCCGCCGCGGCCGCCGTGTGCCGCAGCTCCGCGTCGTTGGGCAGCAGCACCACCTCGCGCGCGTGGGCACGTCGTACGGCCTCGACGAGCTCCCCGCTGGCAGGCGGCTCGCCGGGGCGGGCGAGCACGGTGGTGGCGCCGGCCTCGGTGTACAGCCCGGCCAGGCCCTCGCCGGGCACGACGGCCACCACGGCGCGCTGGACCCGCTCGCGGGGCGGCCGCGCGCCGCTGGTGTGCACATCGCCGAGCCCGAAGTGGGTGATCCGGATCCGGTACGGCCGCCCGGCCTCGACGCCCGCCTCCACGGCGGCGCCCGCGTCGTCGACGTGCACATGGACGTTCCACAGCCCGTCCCCGCCGACCACCACGAGGGAGTCCCCGAGGGCGTCGAGCCGCTCCCGCAGCCGCGCCACGGCATCGTCGCCGGCCTCCAGCAGATAGATCACCTCGAAGGCGGGCCCGTCGTCCTGCGCCCCGTCGCCGCACCCGGTCGCCTCCGCGGAAGCGGCCACCCCGCGCGCGTGCGCCTCCGCGACGGCCTCCAGGTGCCCCAGGTAGGCCGGCGCCGCCCCCTGCGCGCCCGTCGGCGCCTCCCCCGTGAACGTCTCCACCAGCGCGGCCAGAACCGCCACCAGCCCCCGTCCGCCCGCGTCGACCACTCCGGCCCGCTCCAGGACGGCCAGCTGCCCCGGAGTCGCCGCGAGAGCCGTACGCGCCCCCTCGTAGGCCGCGCGGGCGACCGTCCCGCAGTCCCCCTCGGCGCCCTCGGCGGCGTCGGCGGCGGCCGCGGCGACGGTCAGGACGGTGCCCTCGACGGGGTGGGCCACGGCCTGGCGGGCGGAGTCGGCCGCGTGCCGCAGGGCGAGCCGCAGCCCTTCGCCGTCCGTGTGAGCGCCCGCACCGTCGGCGGTGAGCACCTGGGTCATGCCGCGCAGCAGTTGGGCGAGGATCGTCCCGGAGTTGCCCCGCGCCCCGATGAGGGCCCCGTGCGCCATGGCGTGCACGGCATCGGCCAGCGACGGTCCCGTGCCGTTCGCCGGAGCCGCCTCGTACCCGGCGAAGACCGCCTCGACCGACGCCACGGCCGACTCCAGGGTCAGATACAGGTTCGTGCCGGTGTCCCCGTCCGCCACCGGATACACGTTGATCGCGTCGATCTCCTCGCGCGCCTGCCCCAGCGCCCGGAGCGCGAGACCGCACCAGGTGCGTACCGCGAGAGCATCGAAGAATGTCTGCGGCACCTGCGCCACCTGCGCCTCCCTGAGCTGCTGGACGTCGGACGCAGCGTAGACCCCGGGTCGCCGTCCACCGGAAGAGGGCCGGGAGCGGGCCCCTGAGCTGCCATGGTAGTTTCGTTGTACGGGCGCAGTCGTTGTATGCTGCTCCGGTTGCCCGATCCGATCGGGCCATTCCCCCTGGCAACGCCACTCAAGATCTCAGGTTCTAAGATCTAGATCCCGGCATGCCGGGATCAACCGTAAGTGCATCTGAAGTCTTTGGAGTGACCCGTGGCTGCCAACTGCGACGTCTGCGGCAAGGGGCCGGGCTTCGGCAACAACATCTCGCACTCGCACCGCCGTACGTCCCGCCGCTGGAACCCGAACATCCAGCGTGTGCGTACCGTGGTCGGCGGGACGCCGAAGCGCGTGAACGCTTGCACCTCGTGCATCAAGGCCGGCAAGGTCTCGCGCTGACGCACATCCCCCAAGCTCTCAGCGAGCAGGGGGGACCCCATCGCGCGCGGCCACTGCTGGTTCGCTGCAACAAGCCGGTCCACCTGCGGGTGGGCCGGCTTTTTGCCGTTCCTACGGATCGATCAGGCTCGGAACCGCCAGGCGTGATCCACCGGCCCGATCCCCCCGCCCAGCGCGAACCCGCCCGCGATCGCCCCGGTGACGTACGCCTTCGCCTCGGTGACGGCCTCCGGCACGGAGTGTCCCTTCGCCAGTCCCGCCGCGATCGCGGATGCGAGTGTGCAGCCGGTGCCGTGCGTGTGCCGGTTGTCGTGCCGCGGTGCCCGCAGCCAGTGTTCCTCGGAGCCGTCGGTGAGCAGGTCCACGGCGTCCCCGGGCAGATGGCCGCCCTTGATCAGCACCCAGCGCGGGCCGTGGGCCAGCACGGCGGCCGCGGCCTCCCGCAGCCCCTCCTCCGACTCGACCCGCACGCCGGTGAGTTGGGTCACCTCGTCGAGGTTCGGGGTGGCCACGGTCGCCACCGGCAGCAGTTTCGTGCGCATCGAGTCCAGCGCGGAAGCGGCCAGCAGCGAGTCCCCGTGTTTGGAGACGCCGACCGGGTCCACGACCGCCGGGGCGTCCGTGTCGCCGATCAACGCGGCCACCGCCTCGACGAGTTCGGCCGAGGCGAGCATGCCGGTCTTCACGGCCTGTACGCCGATGTCGTCGACGA
Organism: Streptomyces sp. NPDC025638; assembly: GCF_055558775.1. Lineage (NCBI taxonomy): Bacteria > Bacillati > Actinomycetota > Actinomycetes > Kitasatosporales > Streptomycetaceae > Streptomyces > Streptomyces sp. NPDC025638. The sequence continues at coordinate 170,591 of NZ_JBVHLX010000016.1, forward strand.
CGCTGCGGTACTGGGCCCGCACCGCCTCCACCGGCAGCTCCCAGGCCCCCTGCACGCCGAGGGAGTTCTGCGCGGTGACCGCCGTGATCACGCTCATGCCGTGCACACCGAGCGCGAGCATCGTCTTGAGGTCGGCCTGGATGCCCGCGCCGCCGCCGGAGTCGGAGCCGGCGACGGTCAGGACCCTCGGCGGGGCGCTCACGGCTCCATGTCCCCGAAGTGGTCCCAGCCGCCCTTGCTGGTCCACGGCGCCCCGTCGACCGTCACCTGGGGCAGCGCCGAGGGGTTGAGGACCTCGCCGATGACCTTCCAGCGGGCCGGCAGCTTCACGTCCGGCGGGAAGGTCGCCACGATCGCGTGGTCCTCGCCCCCGGTCAGCACCCACTGGAGCGGGTCGACGCCGACGGCCTGACCGATGTCGTTCATCTGGGACGGGATGTCGATCGCGCCGGAGCGGATGTCTATGCGGACCTTGCTGGCCTCGGCGATGTGCCCGAGGTCGGCGATCAGTCCGTCGCTCACGTCGCACATCGCGGTCGCGCCGAGCCCGGCGGCCGCGGGACCCGCGTGGTACGGCGGTTCGGGGCGCCGGTGGGCTTCGACGAAGGCGCGCGGCGAGCGGAAGCCGCGGGAGAGCACCGCGTACCCGGCCGCGGACCAGCCCAGCCAGCCGGTCACCGCGACGAGGTCGCCGGGCTGGGCTCCGGCCCGGGTCACCGGCTCCTGGTTGCGCAGATCGCCGAGCGCGGTGATCGACACCATGATCGTGTCGCCCCGTACGACATCCCCGCCGACCACGGAGGCGCCCGCGACCTGGCACTCGTCGCGCAGGCCGTCCATCAGCTCGCTGGGCCAGGTGACCGGGAGTTCGGCGGGGACGACCAGGCCGAGCAGTAGCGCGGTCGGTACGGCGCCCATGGCCGCGATGTCCGCGAGGTTCTGCGCGGCCGCCTTGCGCCCCACGTCGTACGCCGTGGACCAGTCACGGCGGAAGTGCCGTCCCTCCAGGAGGATGTCGGTGCTCGCCACGACCCTGCGGTCGGGCGCGGCGACCACCGCGGCGTCGTCGCCCGGGCCGACCCGGACCACCGGGGTGGTCGTCAGACGGGAGGTGAGCTCCCTGATGAGCCCGAATTCCCCGAGCTCACCAACAGTGCCCTTCATTGACCCTTCGCCCCTTCTGTCCCTGTCCGTGCCCGCTCGCGCACCATCATCGTCCTCGATACGGTCGAGGTGACCGTCCACTTCTGTCGTGCCTGCACCCCGGCGCGGATGCCGGGGTCTGCGCAGGTCTCCCCGCGGCGAGCGACGACGCGATACCGTGGCGTTCCTTTTCCCCACATGATCCTCGTGGCCGCCCTGGAGGTTCCGTGGTACAGGCGTACATCCTGATCCAGACGGAGGTCGGCAAGGCGTCGACCGTCGCCGAGACGATCAGCAAGATCCCTGGAGTCATCCAGGCCGAGGACGTGACAGGACCGTACGACGTCATCGTGCGGGCGCAGGCCGACACCGTCGACGACCTCGGCCGCATGGTGGTCGCCAAGGTCCAGCAAGTGGACGGCATCACCCGCACCCTGACCTGCCCGGTCGTGCATCTCTAGCCCCCGTCTACCCTTGGCCGGTGGACATCTTCCGTCACCGGCTCATCGGTCTGCCCGCGCTGGCCCTGCTGATCTCCGTCGCGGGCTGCTCATCAGCAGACGACAGTGCCACAGTCGCGGTTCCCAGTCCCGACGCGAAGACGGCCGGGATGTGCCGCGAGCTGCACGAGGTGCTGCCGAAGAAGCTGGACGGACGGAGCCGCAACGACCCTGGACCCCGGTCCGCCTACACGGCGGGCTGGGGAAGCCCGGCGATCATACTGCGCTGCGGTATCGTGCGGCCGCCCAAGATGATCGACCCCAAGGTGGCCCAGGGCGCCGACCCGAACGCGATCGGCGGCGGGGTCAACGGCGTCGACTGGCTCATGGAGAAGCAGGACGACGGGACGTGGCGGTTCACCACGGCCAAGCGCGAGGCCTACGTGCAGCTGATCCTGCCGAAGGAACTGTCGGGCCAGGACGACAGCGCCCGGGTGCTCGCCGAGATGGCGGCTTCCGTCAAAAAGGCGATCCCCACGGGGATCGCCTCCATGACTTGACGGCCGCAAGGACATGACGGCCGCGGGCCGGGGGTCCGATCCGCCGCCCGAATCGCGCTCCGACCCGCCGGGACCGGGGTCCGGCCCTCTAGCGCAGCCCGGTCGAGCGGCGCAGGGCGGCCTCCACGAGCCGGTCCACCAGCTCCGGGTAGCTGATACCGGTCGCCTGCCACATCTGCGGGTACATCGAGATCGGTGTGAAGCCGGGCATCGTGTTGATCTCGTTGATCACGAACTCGCCGTCCTCGGTGAGGAAGAAGTCGGCGCGGACCAGACCCTCGCACGAGGCCGCCTCGAAGGCGTCAACCGCGAGCCGCCGCACCTCGGCGGTCTCCTCGTCGGTCAGCGGCGCCGGGACGATGCCGGGCGTGGAGTCGATGTACTTGGCCTCGAAGTCGTAGTACGCGTGCGCGTCCGGCGGCGGGATCTCGGCCGGGACGGAGGCCCGCGGCCCGTCCTCGAACTCCAGGACGCCGCACTCGATCTCGCGGCCGCGCACCGCGGCCTCCACCAGGATCTTGGGGTCGTGGCTCTGCGCCTCGGCGATCGCCTCGTCCAGGCCGGACAGGTCGTCGACCTTGGTGATGCCGATCGACGAACCCGCGCGCGCGGGCTTCACGAACAGCGGCCAGCCGTGCTCGCCGGCGAAGTCGATGATCTTCTTGCGGGCGGCGGACTCGTCCTGCTGCCACTCGCGGGGCCTGATCACCACATACGGGCCGACCTTGAGCCCGAAGGAGGTGAACACCCGCTTCATGTACTCCTTGTCCTGGCCGACGGCCGAGGCGAGCACACCCGCGCCCACGTACGGGACGCCGGAGAGCTCCAGGAGGCCCTGGAGGGTGCCGTCCTCGCCGTAGGGGCCGTGCAGCACCGGGAAGACCACGTCGACCTCGCCGAGGGCCTTGGGCACCGATCCGGGCTCGCTGTAGACCACCTCGCGGTTGGCGGGGTCGACGGGGAGCACCACGCCGCCCTCGCTGGACTCCGCGAGCTCCTCGACGCTCGGGGTGCGGCGGTCGGTGATGGCCATCCGGTCCGGCTCGTCGGCGGTGAGCGCCCAACGGCCGTCCCGGGTGATGCCGATCGGGAGAACGTCGTACTTCGTCCGGTCGATGGCGCGCAGTACGGCGCCGGCGGTGACCACGGAGATCCCGTGTTCGGAGCTGCGTCCGCCGAACACGACGGCCACGCGCGGCTTGCGGGACGGCTGCTCAGGGCTCTGGGGGAGGTTCTCGGTGCTCATATCGCGTTGAGAGTACCCGGTGGTAGGGCCCCGAGACAGCGTCCGACAGCCGGGATCGCTCAGCGTCGTTCCGGCTTCGCGCTGCGCGACATCAGCTCCTTGAGGGCCACCACCGGCGGCTTTCCCTCGTGCACGATGTCCACGACCGTCTCCGTGATGGGCATGTCGACGCCGTGTCGGCGGGCCAGATCCGCCACGGACTCGCACGACTTGACGCCCTCGGCGGTCTGCTTGGTGACCGCGATCGTCTCCTCCAGGGTCATGCCCTTGCCGAGGTTGGTGCCGAAGGTGTGGTTGCGGGAGAGCGGCGAGGAGCAGGTGGCCACCAGGTCGCCCAGGCCCGCGAGTCCGGAGAAGGTCAGCGGGTCGGCGCCGAGCGCCAGGCCGAGCCGGGTGGTCTCGGCGAGGCCGCGGGTGATGAGCGAGCCCTTGGCGTTGTCGCCGAGGCCCATGCCGTCGGCGATGCCGACCGCGAGGCCGATCACGTTCTTGACCGCGCCGCCGAGTTCGCAGCCGACGACGTCGGTGTTGGTGTACGGGCGGAAGTACGGCGTGTGGCAGGCGGCCTGGAGCCGCTGGGCGACCGCCTCGTCGGTGCAGGCGACCACGGCGGCGGCGGGCATGCGGGCGGCGATCTCCCGGGCCAGGTTGGGCCCGGTGACCACGGCGATACGGTCCTGGCCGACCTTGGCGACGTCGTCGATGACCTCGCTCATCCGCATCGCGGAGCCCAGCTCGACGCCCTTCATCAGGGACACGAGGACGGTGCCGGGAGCCAGCAGCGGAACCCATTCCGCGAGGTTGGCGCGCAGGGTCTGGGAGGGGACGGACAGGACCGTGAAGTCGGCGCCGGCGGCGGCCTCGGCCGGGTCGGTGGTGGCCCGCAGGTTCTCCGGGAGCTCGACGCCCGGCAGGTAGTCCGGGTTCGTCCGGGTGGAGTTGATCGCCTCGGCGACCTCCGCACGGCGCGCCCAGATGGTGACCTCACAGCCCGCGTCGGCGAGCACCATGCCGAAGGCCGTGCCCCACGAACCGGCGCTGAAGACCCCTGCCTTGACCGGCTTGCTCACTTGCCCTGTCCCTGCCCTTCTGCCTGCTTGGTCTGGGTCTGCGTCTGCGCCTCGGTCCGGCGCCGCTGCTCGATCCGCTCCCGGCGCGGGTCGTAGGGCGTATCGGGCGCCTTCTCGCCGCGGATCTCCTCCAGCAGGCGGGTGATGGCGGCCATGATGACCTCGGTGGCCTCCTTGAGGAGCTCCGGAGTCATCTCCTGGTCGTAGAAGCGCGACAGGTCGACCGGCGGGCCCGCGAGGACGTGGTGCGTCTTGCGCGGCCAGAGGTTGGGCTTCTTGGCGTACGGCGGCAGCAGCTCGTTGGCGCCCCACTGGGCGACCGGGATGACCGGGCACTGGGTCTGCAGCGCCACCCGCGCGGCACCGGTCTTGCCGGTCATGGGCCAGCCGTTCGGGTCGCGGGTGAGGGTGCCCTCGGGGTAGAAGGCGACGCACTCGCCGCGCTCCACGGCGTCGATCGCGGCCCGGAACGCGCTGAGCGCGTCGGTGCTCTCGCGGTAGACGGGGATCTGCCCGGTGCCGCGCATCGCGGCACCGACGAATCCCTCCTTGAAAAGCCCGCTCTTCGCCAGGAATCGCGGAACCCGTCCGGTGTTGTACTGATAGTGCGCGTACGCGAAGGGGTCCACGTGTGAATTGTGGTTCACCGCGGTGATAAATCCACCGTCGGCCGGAATGTTCTCCATTCCACGCCAGTCCCGCTTGATCAGAACCACCAGCGGCGGTTTGCAGAGGACCGCTGCGAAGCGGTACCAGAACCCGATTCTGCGGCGGGACACGCGGACACCTTCCTCTAGGCCTTCTCCCCGGGTGCGGGGGCCGCACAAGTGTCGCCCCGGGCCGCCGGTCTGTCGAGGACACCGTACGCCCGATGACCGGAACCGCCGGATGACCCGGGTGACAATGTCCGCAACAAGAGAGGGACGGTACGTCGGTGCAGTGGACCTTGGTCATACCCCTCAAGCCCCTGGCGCGGGCCAAGAGCAGGCTCTCGGACACGGCCGCCGACGGGGTGCGCCCGGCACTGGCCCTCGCGTTCGCGCAGGACACGGTGGCCGCGGCGCTGGCATGTGCGCAGGTCAAGGATGTGGCGGTCGTCACGGACGACGAGCTGGCCGGCCGCGAGCTGGCGGCGCTGGGTGCCCGGATCGTCCCGGACGAGCCGGCCGACGGCCTGAACGCCGCGCTGGCGCACGGAGCGGGGGTCGTACGGTCGTCGCGTCCGGGAACTCCCGTGGCGGCCCTGAACGCCGACCTGCCGGCCCTGCGGCCCGCGGAATTGTCCCGGGTGCTGGCGGCCGCGGCGGAATTCCCGCGTGCTTTTCTCGCGGATGCGGCCGCAATCGGCACGACCTTGCTGGCGGCGGCCCCCGACCGGGAATTGCAGCCGGCATTCGGCACCGATTCCCGCTCCCGGCACCGCGCCTCGGGGGCGGTGGAACTCCGCCTCTACGCGGTCGACTCGGTACGCCAGGACGTGGACACCGGCGAGGACCTACGAGCGGCCCTGGCCCTCGGGGTGGGCCCACACACGGCATCAGTATCGGCAGGCTTGCTGATCCCGGGGTCCTGAGGCACCCGGTGCCGGCGCTGGGCGGGGGTTGGGTCGCTCACCGGCGCTGGGCGGGGGTTGGGTCGCTCACCGGCGCTTGCCGGGCGCCGCTGCGCCCACCCGTGCCGCCCCAAGCGGCACGACTGCCCGCAGCTCGGGGCTTGCCGGCCCGGGGGTTGCTATGGAGCCGACGGCACCGCAAGCCCAACGGCGCGACTCCGCGCCCGGCGAGCATTAGGCTGACCGACATGCAGGCGACCGCATACACGTACGAACCCCAGACCCGCAGCGGTCAGGTGCTGCTCGACGACGGCACCCCGGTGCCCTTCGACGCCCCGGCGTTCGATGCCGGAGGCCTCCGGCTGCTGCGGCCCGGGCAGCGCGTACGGATCGAGACGGAACCGGCGGAGGGCTCCGGAAAGGACCTCCGCATCACGCTGGTGACCCTGCAGACGTTCTGAGCGTCTGCCCGAACGCGCCGCGGGCCGGGCTCCCGAGGGGAGTCCGGCCCGGCGTGTGAGTGCCCTGTGCCCTGCTGATCAGCGGGCGGTGGCCTTCTTGGCGGTGGTCTTGCGTGCCGTCGACTTCTTGGCGGGGGCCTTCTTGGCCGTGACCTTCTTCGCCGGGGCCTTCTTGGCGGTGGTCTTCTTCGCCGCCGCCGTGGTCTTCTTCGCCGCCGTGGTCTTCTTGGCGGTCGTCTTCTTCGCCGTGACCTTCTTCGCGGTGACCTTCTTCGCGGGTGCCGCCTTCTTGGCGGTGACCTTCTTGGCCGCGGCCTTCTTGGCGGTGGTCTTCTTCGCGGCGGCCTTCTTGACCGTCGCGGCCGCGCCGCCGGTCAGGCTGCCCTTGGGCGCCTTCTTGACGGCGACCTCGCCGCCGCGCGGGAGCTTCTTCGTGCCGCTCACCAGGTCCTTGAAGCCCTGACCGGCGCGGAAGCGCGGCACGGAGGTCTTCTTGACCCGAACCCGCTCGCCCGTCTGGGGGTTGCGGGCGTAGCGGGCGGGACGGTCCACCTTCTCGAAGGAACCGAAACCGGTGACCGAGACCCGGTCCCCGGCGACCGTCGCGCGGACGATGGCGTCCAGGACCGCGTCGACAGCGTCGGCGGCCTGCTGGCGGCCGCCGAGCTTGTCGGCAATCGCTTCTACGAGCTGCGCCTTGTTCACGTCTTCCCCTTCGGAGACATCGCCAGAACGAAAGTGTTCAAGCTTTTTCGCACGTTAGGCAGATATATACCGCAAATCAAACACGAAACGGGCTTATCACCCGTGCGCCGCAACGGACTCGGCTGTCTCGTGCGGTTCAGCCTTCCTCGTCGGGGAATCGACCCTCGTCGAGGTCCGCCGTGAACCGCTCCAGACGCCTTGCCGCATCGGCGAGATCGTGCTTGGCCGCGGCCGTAATGACCAGCAGCTTCCGGGTCAGCGCCATCCGTACGCCCTCCGGGACTTGCAGTGCGCGCACTCTTGTGTGCGCTTCCTTCAGTTGGTCCGCGACCGCCGCATAGAGCTCGAGTTGGCCGTCGTGTTCCATGCACAGATTGTGCCATCTGGGGCGAGTTGTCGCCTGCGCAGGGTGCAACTGCCGCCTCGAATGGCCTTCCGGGCACTTGCGAAAGGTGCGGATACTGCACTCACGTACCCCGACAACAGCCTTCGTAACGTGGGAAGTTGGGCCGACGTGCGAGAACGCGCAGGGCCGTTCGGGTGCAGACATGGCTGTACCCCCAATCGTGGCGATCGGGGGTACAGAAGAGGTGTTGCGGTGGCCGAAATCAGACCTGGATCAGGCGCCGGTCAGCTCTGGAGCGTCCGCGGCTTGTACGACGGGCGCTTGGCCTCGTACGTGGCGATGTCGGCCTCGTTCTGGAGGGTGATGGAGATGTCGTCCAGGCCGTTCAGCAGCCGCCAGCGGGAGTTCTCGTCCAGCTCGAAGGAGGCGGTGATGCCCTCGGCGCGCACCTCACGCGCTTCGAGGTCCACCGTGATCTCGGCCGTGGGGTCCTTCTCGGTGAGCTCCCACAGCGCGTCCACGGTCTTCTGCTCCAGAACCACCGTGAGCAGGCCGTTCTTCAGCGAGTTGCCGCGGAAGATGTCGGCGAAGCGGGACGAGATCACTGTCTTGAAGCCGTAGTTCTGCAGCGCCCAGACGGCGTGCTCACGGGAGGAGCCGGTGCCGAAGTCGGGGCCCGCGACCAGGACCGTGGCGCCCTTGCGCTCGGGCCGGTTGAGGATGAAGTTCTCGTCCTTGCGCCAGGCCTCGAACAGCCCGTCCTCGAAGCCGTCCCGGGTCACCTTCTTGAGCCAGTGAGCAGGGATGATCTGGTCCGTGTCGACGTTGCTGCGGCGCAGCGGGACGGCCCGGCCGGTGTGGGTGGTGAATGCTTCCATGACTGATCAGACTCCAGCGGGCGCGGGGGTGTCGGCGGACAGGTCGGCGGGGGACGCCAGGTGACCCAGGACGGCCGTCGCGGCCGCGACCTGCGGCGACACCAGGTGCGTACGACCGCCCTTGCCCTGCCGGCCCTCGAAGTTGCGGTTGGAGGTGGACGCGGAGCGCTCACCGGGGGCCAGCTGGTCCGGGTTCATGCCCAGACACATCGAGCAGCCCGCGTGCCGCCACTCGGCGCCGGCCTCCTTGAAGACCACGTCCAGGCCCTCGGAGACGGCCTGCAGGCCCACGCGCGCGGAGCCCGGGACGACCAGCATCCGTACGCCGTCGGCGACTTTGCGGTCCTTGACGATCTCGGCGGCGGCGCGCAGGTCCTCGATGCGGCCGTTGGTGCAGGAGCCTACGAAGACGGTGTCCACCTTGATGGAGCGCAGCGGCTGGCCGGCCTCCAACCCCATGTATTCCAGGGCCTTTTCTGCGGCCAGGCGCTCCGAAGCGTCTTCGTACGAAGCCGGGTCGGGGACGGACGCCGAAAGCGGCGCGCCCTGGCCGGGGTTGGTGCCCCAGGTGACGAACGGCGAGAGGGCGGCGGCGTCGATGTGCACCTCGGCGTCGAAGACCGCGTCCTCGTCCGTCTTCAGGGTCTTCCAGTACGCCACGGCGGCGTCCCAGTCCTCGCCCTCGGGGGCGTGGGCGCGGCCCTTGATGTACGCGAACGTCGTCTCGTCGGGGGCGATCATGCCCGCGCGGGCGCCGGCCTCGATCGACATGTTGCAGATGGTCATGCGGGCCTCCATCGAGAGCTTCTCGATGGCGGAGCCGCGGTACTCCAGGATGTAGCCCTGGCCGCCGCCCGTACCGATCTTGGCGATGATCGCCAGGATCAGGTCCTTGGCGGTGACGCCCTCGGGCAGGTCGCCGTCGACCGTGATGGCCATGGTCTTCGGGCGGGCCAGCGGCAGCGTCTGGGTTGCCAGCACATGCTCCACCTGGGAGGTGCCGATGCCGAACGCCAGCGCGCCGAAGGCACCGTGCGTGGAGGTGTGGGAGTCGCCGCAGACGACCGTCGTACCGGGCTGGGTCAGACCCAGCTGCGGGCCGACGACGTGCACGACGCCCTGCTCGACGTCGCCCAGCGGGTGCAGCCGCACGCCGAACTCGGCGCAGTTCTTGCGCAGGGTCTCCAGCTGGGCGCGGGAGACCGGGTCCGCGATGGGCTTGTCGATGTCGAGGGTGGGGGTGTTGTGGTCCTCGGTCGCGATGGTGAGGTCGAGACGGCGCACCTGGCGGCCGTTCTGGCGCAGACCGTCGAAGGCCTGCGGGCTGGTCACCTCGTGCAGCAGGTGCAGATCGATGAAGAGGAGGTCGGGCTCGCCCTCGGCGCGCCGGACGACGTGGTCGTCCCAGACCTTCTCCGCGAGTGTCCTACCCATCGCTTTCCCTTCGGCCGGCAAAGGTGCGCCGGCCCAACTAGAGATCTTGGGGGGGCGGTCCCCGCACCCTGTGCCGGGCGCCTGCCGCCAGGCCCGTTCGGTGCGCGGGCCGCTGTGCGTACAAGGGTTGCGCGTCTCACGGAAAATTGAACTTGCGTTTCACAGAGTGAGACGTGAGTATCGTTGCATGGACAACAGTAGCGGCGTCGGCGTTCTGGACAAGGCAGCCCTTGTCCTCAGCGCTCTGGAGTCCGGTCCGGCCACCCTCGCGGGTCTGGTCGGGGCCACCGGACTGGCACGACCCACGGCCCACCGGCTGGCCGTGGCTCTGGAACACCACCGCATGGTGGCACGCGACATGCAGGGCCGGTTCATCCTCGGGCCGCGCCTGGCCGAGCTGGCCGCGGCGGCGGGCGAGGACCGCCTGCTTGCGACGGCGGGCCCGGTGCTCACCCACCTCCGCGATGTCACCGGCGAGAGCGCGCAGCTCTACCGGCGCCAGGGTGACATGCGCATCTGTGTGGCCGCGGCGGAACGGCTGTCCGGGCTTCGGGACACCGTCCCGGTCGGCTCCACGCTCACGATGAAGGCGGGCTCGTCCGCGCAGATCCTGATGGCCTGGGAGGAGCCGGAGCGCCTGCACCGGGGCCTGCAGGGCGCCCGCTTCACGGCGACGGCCCTGTCGGGTGTGCGGCGCCGCGGCTGGGCCCAGTCCATCGGCGAGCGCGAGCCCGGCGTCGCGTCCGTCTCCGCGCCCGTACGCGGCCCGTCCAACCGTGTGGTGGCCGCGGTGTCCGTCTCCGGCCCCATCGAGCGCCTGACGCGCCACCCGGGCCGTATGCACGCCCAGGCGGTCATCGACGCCGCCGGCCGCCTCTCCGAGGCACTGCGCCGCTCCGGCTGACCCCTTCGAACCCTCGGGGACACGACACCGGGGAGGACCCGCCCCAACGCCGCGGCAGGCCCTCCCCAGTCCCCCACATCAGCCGGCCCTCTCGGCCTCGACGACCGGCTACGACCGGTACGCGACCCCGCCGCGGCCGACCCCGATCCATCGGCGAGCGCGCGCCACCCGGGCCGTATGCACGCCTAGGCGGCCGTCGACGCCGCCGGCCGCCTCTCCGAAGCATTGCGCCGCTGGGGCTGAGCCCATCGCATCCTCGGGGTACATCACCGGGGAGGACCCACCTCAACGCCGCGGCAGGCCCTCCCCCGCCCCCGCTTCAGCCGGCCTTCTCGGGCTCGGGCGCCGGCTGCGACCGGTACGTGAACCGGTCCTTCGCGTACCGGCCCCGCCGCTCCAGCGGGACCTGTCCGTGCGCCGCCGCCAGGCCGAACGCCGGCATGTCGCCGTAGACGGACTCGTACGACCCCTCCGGCGCGACATACGTCTCGTGCCAGATGCCCACGTGCCCGCGCGCCCTCCCGGCCTTCTCCTCGCGGTTGACCAGCGTCCAGGCCCGGTGATGGAAGGCGTCGGGCGCGGTCGCGTACGCGTAGAGCTTCTCCTTGGACTCCCAGTACTGCACGACGTAGTACGTTCGCGGCGAGGCGGTCAGCAGGATCCGCCCCAGCAGCCCCCGACTCCTGTCGCGAGCCAACTCCCCCAGCATGCGCAGCATCGCCAGCATGACCGGGAGCCACTGGTGCACCGCCCAGAAGTGGTTGATGCGCATGCCGATGAGGAGGACCACCACGTCGCCTTCTGCCTCCGCGGTGGTGCGGCCCGGAACCGGTCTGGTGGACATGGCGACCCTCTCGTCCGATCAGATAGCGGCACTATCCTTCTGCGCAATGCTTGGATAGTGGCACTTCCCAAGGAAAGGCGCAAGGCATGCGGCTTGCCGAGCTGAGTGAGCGCAGCGGTGTGTCCACCGCGACGATCAAGTACTACCTGCGCGAAGGGCTGTTGGCGCCGGGCCGCCAGGTCAACGCGACGACCGCCGAGTACGACGAGGAGCATCTGCGCCGGCTGCGACTGGTGCGCGCGATGATCCAGGTCGGCCGGCTGCCGGTGGCGACGGTGCGGGAGGTGCTGGAGCATGTCGACGACGACTCGCTGGGCCGCACCATCCGGCTGGGCGCCGCCCTGTGGGCGCTGCCGCAGGTGCCGGAGCCGGACGAGGACGACGAGTACGTCCAGGCCGCCCATCGTGAGGCGGACGGACTGCTGGAGGTGCTGGGCTGGACCAACGCCCAGATGCTGACCACCATCTCCCCCTCGTACCGCTCCCTGGTGGTGGCGATCGCCGCGTTCCGCCGGCTCGGCTACGAATGGGACGCCCAACGACTGGTCTTCTACGCGATGTTGATGCACGAGGCGGCGCGGTACGACCTGGACTTCGTGGAGGCGCAGCCGTCGGAGGCGGAGAAGGCGGAGAGCGCGGTGATCTCGGCGGTGCTGGTCGAGCCGATGCTCCAGGCGCTGCACCGGCTGGCCCAGGAGGAGGAGTCGGCGCGGCGGTACGGCTTCGAGTAACGCCGAAGGCCCCCCACCGAGGTGGAGGGCCTTCGTCCGATGTACCCCCGACCGGATTCGAACCGGCGCTACCGCCTTGAGAGGGCGGCGTGCTAGGCCGCTACACAACGGGGGCGAGGATCTTACGTTTCCGCAGATCCGAGCTGGTCTACCTGGACTCGAACCAAGACTAACTGAACCAGAATCAGTCGTGCTGCCAATTACACCATAGACCAATGATGGTTTAGACCAGTCAGTACCCCCGACCGGATTCGAACCGGCGCTACCGCCTTGAGAGGGCGGCGTGCTAGGCCGCTACACAACGGGGGCCCTAGCGATTCCGAGTTGATCGGAACCAGTACCCCCGACCGGATTCGAACCGGCGCTACTGCCTTGAGAGGGCAGCGTGCTAGGCCGCTACACAACGGGGGCTTGCGGATGGGATCCGCGGGTGCAGATGAGCTCTGCGAGCTGGCCTACCTGGACTCGAACCAAGACTAACTGAACCAGAATCAGTCGTGCTGCCAATTACACCATAGGCCACTGGAACGCAAGCCCTTGAGGGGATCTTGTTCTAGTTTCGCGCCCCGGGGTCCCGGTCTTCCGACCAGCTCCCCTCGGCGCAGGAAGAACATTACCCGAAGGTGGACGGCGCTCCAAAACGGGTATCCGCGCCGACGATGGCGGGGAGTTCGGCGAGGGTGGAGATCCGGTGGGGTACGGCGGCCCCCGCACCGTCCGCGTACACCCCGCCGCGATCGATCCACACGGACAGCAGACCGGCCTCGGCGGCGCCCCGCCCGTCGATCTCCGGGTGGTCGCCGACGTACGCGACCTGGTGCGGGGCGAGCTCCAGGGCGTCGCAGGCAGCGAGGAACGCCTCGGCCTTCGGCTTGGAGACGCCCAGTTCGGCCGCGCACAGGACGGCCTCGAAGCGGTCGCGCAGGCCGAGCACACGCAGTTTGCGGTCCTGGACCGTGAGGCTGGAGTTGGACAGCACCGCGTGCCGGTGGCTGGCGGCGAGGGCGTCGAGGGCGGGCAGGACGTCCGGGAACAGGTTCCAGGCGGCCTCGTAGTGACCGACGTAACGCTGGAACCAGGCGTCCGCCTCGGCGTCGGTCAGCTCCTGGTCCAGGAACACCCGTACGCGGTCGCGCCGCTGACCCTCGAAGGACGTCTCCCCCGCCGAGAACCGGGCCCACTGCTGATCGGTGATCTCCCGCCAGCGCACCAGGGCCCGCTCCGGGGTCCCATGCCCGTGGAGCAAGCCCTCGGCCGCCAGATGGGAGCGCATGCCCTCGCGATCCGCGCTGGTGTAGTCGAAGAGGGTGTCGTCCACGTCCCAGATCACGGCCCTGATCGTCATGTCCCCACCCTAGGGGGTGTCGTTCGGATCATCCCGGCGTCGCGGGCCCTTGCACGCACTCCCCCAAGCTCTCGGCTTCGCTCGACCAGGGGGCACCCCCATGCCCCCGCTCGCGGTCGGCCGGACCGCACCCCTCGTCACAGCCGGCCTGATCCGGACGACACCCCCTAGGCCGAACACCTGCTCCCGTCAGGACAGCGCGAGGGGCGGCGACCGGTGGTCCGGTTGCCGCCCCTCGGTGTGCGTGCTACGCCGTGCGTGCTACGCCGTCAGCTTCGCCAGGGCCGCGTCGATGCGGGCCAGGGTCTTCTCCTTGCCCAGGATCTCCAGGGACTCGAAGAGCGGCAGACCGACCGTGCGGCCGGTGACCGCCACGCGGACCGGGGCCTGGGCCTTGCCGAGCTTGAGGCCGTGCGCCTCACCGGCGGCCAGGACGGCCTCCTTCAGGGACTCCGCGGAGGTCCAGTCGGCCGCGTCCAGCTTCTCGCGGGCCGTGCGCAGCATGGCGTCGGAGCCCTCCTTCATGGCCTTCGTCCAGCTCGCCTCGTCGAAGACCGGCTCGGCGAGGAACAGGAAGTCGACGTTGTCGGTGATCTCGTCGAGGACCTTGAGGCGGGTCTGCGCGTGCGAGGCGATGGCCTGCCACTTCGTCTCGTCGAAGTCCTCCGGGGCCCACGGGGCGAACGGGGCCTGGAGCCACGGCCGGCAGCGCTCGGTGAAGTCCTTCACATCGAGCAGGCGGATGTGGTCGCCGTTGATCGCCTCGGCCTTCTTCAGGTCGAAGCGCGCCGGGTTCGGGTTCACGTCGGAGACGTCGAAGGCCGCGACCATCTCGTCCATCGAGAAGATGTCCTGGTCGGCCGAGAGCGACCAGCCGAGCAGCGAGAGGTAGTTGAGCAGGCCCTCCGGGAGGAAGCCGCGCTCGCGGTAGAGGTTCAGCGACGACTGCGGGTCGCGCTTGGACAGCTTCTTGTTGCCCTCTCCCATCACGTACGGCAGATGCCCGAAGGACGGGATCTGCTTCGCGACGCCGAGCTCGATCAGCGCCTTGTACAGGGCGATCTGGCGGGGGGTGGAGGAGAGCAGGTCCTCGCCGCGCAGTACGTGGGTGATCTCCATCAGCGCGTCGTCGACCGGGTTCACCAGCGTGTACAGCGGGGCGCCGTTCGCGCGGACGATGCCGTAGTCCGGCACGTTCTCCGGGGTGAAGGTCAGCTCGCCGCGGACCAGGTCCGTGAAGGTGATCGTCTCGTCGGGCATCCGGAAGCGGACGATCGGGGTGCGGCCCTGGGCCCGGTACTGCTCGACCTGCTCGGCGGTCAGGTCGCGGCAGTGGCCGTCGTAGCCGGACGGCTTGCCCGCCGCGCGCGCGGCCTCACGGCGGGTGTCCAGCTCCTCCTGGGAGCAGTAGCAGCGGTAGGCGTGACCGCCGTCCAGGAGCTTTTCCGCGACGTCCTTGTAGAGGTCCATGCGCTGCGACTGGCGGTAGGGCGCGTGCGGGCCGCCGACCTCGGGGCCCTCGTCCCAGTCGAAGCCCAGCCAGCGCATCGCGTCGAGCAGCTGGTTGTACGACTCCTCGGAGTCGCGGGCCGCGTCGGTGTCCTCGATGCGGAAGACCAGGGTGCCCTGGTGGTGCCGGGCGAACGCCCAGTTGAACAGGGCGGTGCGGACCAGTCCCACATGGGGGTTACCGGTGGGCGAGGGGCAGAAACGGACGCGTACGGGGGAGCCGGATGCGCTAGCCACGCTTGACAACCTTGTTGGTGAGAGTGCCGATGCCTTCGATGGTGACGGCGACCTCGTCGCCGACGTGCAGGGGGCCGACCCCAGCCGGGGTGCCCGTGAGGATCACGTCGCCGGGCAGCAGCGTCATGGCCTCGGAGATGTTGACGATCAGATCCTCGATGGGGTGGATCATCTCGCTCGTACGGCCCAGCTGGCGCTGTTCGCCGTTGACGGTGAGCTGGACGGTCAGGTCGTTCGCGGCGGCGAGGTCCAGGTCCGTCTCCACCCAGGGGCCGAGCGGGCAGGCCGTGTCGAAGCCCTTGGCCCGGGCCCACTGCTTCTCGCGCCGCTGGACGTCGCGGGCGGTCACGTCGTTGGCGCAGGTGTAGCCGAAGATCACGTCCTTGACGCGGTCGCGCGGCACCTCGCGGCACATACGGCCGATGACCACGGCCAGCTCCGCCTCGTGGTGGAGCTCCTCGGAGAAGGAGGGGTACTGGATCTCGTCGCCGGGGCCGATCACCGAGGTGGACGGCTTGAAGAAGGCGAACGGGGCGTCGGGGACCTCGTTGCCCAGCTCCCTGGCGTGCTCCGCGTAGTTGCGGCCGAAGGCCACGACCTTGTTGGGGAGCACCGGCGGGAGCAGCCGGACCTTGCTCAGCGGCACCTTCGTACCGGAGAGCTCGTGGTCCGCGAACGGGATGCCCTTGATGATGTCCAGGACGAGCTCGTCCTGCTTTTCGCCCTCGACCGCGCCGAAGGCGACGTTCCCGTCGATGGAGAACCTGGCGATGCGCACGGGATCCTTGCGCCCCTTAACTGAGCCGGCTGGAGTCTGACGCTCCAGGCTAACGCGGCAAAGGGGGGCGCCCCGGAACTTCCGCGCCGACCGCCTTGAGCATCCGGCGGCCGGCCGCCGTACTACTGCGCAACGGAGGAGGTCACGGGGACCTCCATGAGGACGGTGCGCTTGGGGTTGGCGGTCTGGGCGGGCAGGTCGACGGAGTGTTCCGGCTGCTCCGGGGTCTGCAGTTCGCCGGCGTCCTCGAGGTGCGCCAGGGTCGTGCGACGCGGGTTGGCTATGTTGCGGAACATCATCGTCTTCACGGTTGTACGGGGCCCTGTCGTGAGTGGTTGGCAGAGAGTTACCTCTTGTAAAGCGTCAGGCTAAACATCCAATTCCCCGGTGAAGCCGCCAAGTGCCCTGGGTCTGCATGTGAGTTTGCTCACGACTCTGCACACAATCCGGTCAATTCAGGCTCGCAATCCATGGCAACGAAACGGACATTGCCCCACTGAAGCCTCCATTCCGCTCCTGATCATGGCGACTGGGACACCCCCTCGATTCCCGTTGCTCGCAAGGATTCGTCCGTTATGTACGAGGTCATCTTCTACGTCTCGTAACCTCCCGATCACTTGCTGTCACTCAGGTCACAGCTCGGTCCACGGCCCTTGTTGGAGATCCTGCACTGTGCTGGAATTCCACGGACCGCCGCGGGATCGAGCCGGCGCACGGGCGCAGAGCAGCGCCGAGCGGCGGCGAGAAGGGGGAGTCAGCGTCGGTCGCTCAAGAACACCCGGGGGCGTATTCAGGACGCTCCCCACAACGCCGACACCGTGTCCTTCCGTTCGCGCGGAGGGGCGCCTGGTCCAGAGGTTGCGACGCTAGTGCAGGGACGTTTCAAGAGGGATGGCAGCGCTTCGGCGGAGCCGGAGCCGCACGGCGGGACCGACCGCGGTTCCTCGCCCCAGCACGCCCAGAACCCGGGCCCGGTTCCCATCGGCGACGGCGGTGAGCGCTCCGGGCGCCCCGGCGCGGCCGTGTCGCCGAGCCCCGCGCCGACAGTGAAGTCCGTCCAGGGTCCGACCGGCCCCGGTCCGCGAATAGCACTGCGCAACTGGCGCATCTCCACGCGCCTGGTGTCGCTGCTCGCGCTCCCCGTGGTCGCGGCCACCTCGCTGGGCGCGCTGCGCATCAGCGACTCCATGACCGACATCCAGCAGCTCGACAACATGAAGCTGCTGACGGACATGACCAAGCAGGCCACCGAACTGGCCAACGCGCTCCAGGAGGAGCGCGACCAGTCCGCCGGTCCGCTGGCCCACGGCCTCAAGGCGACCGACTACACGGTCAAGGGCTACCAGGACAAGACCGACCGGGCGAAGCAGAACTTCATCGACTCCTCCGAGGAGATCGACGCGGCGAGCAAGAACGGTCAGCTCCAGGGCGTCCGTGACAGCCTCGTCGGCCTGGTCGGCCAGCTGGAGGGTCTCGCGAAGATCCGCCGGAGTGCCTACGCGTCCAAGGACAACTCGACGCAGACCGTCGAGTCGTACCACCGGCTGATCACCCAGCTGGTCGACCTCTCGCAGGACATGGCGGAGGCCTCCAGCAACCCCGAGATGATCCAGCGCACCCGCGCCCTGGCGGCGTTCTCCGCCGCCAAGGAGTACGCGTCCGTGCAGCGTGCCGTCATCGCCGCGGCGCTGCCCGACAACAACACGACGCCCGGCAAGCTCTCGGACAACGACCGGCTCTACGGCCAGTCGGCACTGTCCAGCGAGGGCTCCGAGCTCACGATCTTCCGGAAGATCTACGCGGGCGGCAACGTCGCCGAGCTCCTCAAGCCGATCGACTCGGGCAACCCGACGATCGAGTCCGCGGACACCTACGCCAAGCGCGCCCTGAGCGGCCCCAGTGGCCTCACCGACCAGAGCAAGCGCTCCTACCGCGACTGGGTGGACGACAGCTCGACCAAGCTCGAGCAGATGAAGAAGATCGAGCACTCACTGCTCGAGGACATGGAGCAGAAGGCCCGCGAGCTGCGCAACGCCACCGAGCGCGACGCGATCATCTCCGGTGCGCTGATCCTCCTCGTCCTCGGCGTGTCGCTGGTCGGCGCCTTCGTCGTGGCCCGCTCCATGATCCGCTCGCTGCGCCGCCTTCAGGAGACCGCCACCAAGGTCGCCCAGGACCGGCTGCCCGAGCTGGTCAAGCAGCTGTCCGAGTCCGACCCGCAGGACGTCGACACGTCCGTGGAGTCGGTCGGTGTGCACTCCCGGGACGAGATCGGCCAGGTGGCCGCGGCCTTCGACGACGTGCACCGCGAGGCGGTCCGCCTCGCCGCCGAGCAGGCCCTGCTCCGGGGCAACGTCAACGCGATGTTCACCAACCTCTCGCGCCGCTCCCAGGGCCTCATCCAGCGCCAGCTGTCGCTGATCTCCGAACTGGAGTCCCGCGAGGCCGACCCGGACCAGCTGTCCTCGCTGTTCAAGCTCGACCACCTCGCGACGCGTATGCGCCGTAACGGTGAAAACCTTCTCGTTCTCGCCGGTGAAGAGCCCGGCCGCCGCTGGACCCGCCCGGTCCCGCTGGTCGACGTCCTGCGCGCCGCCGCGTCCGAGGTGGAGCAGTACGAGCGCATCGAGCTGGCCGCCGTGCCGACCACCGAGGTCGCGGGCCGCGTGGTCAACGACCTCGTCCACCTGCTCGCCGAGCTGCTCGAGAACGCCACCTCGTTCTCCTCGCCGCAGACCAAGGTCAAGGTCACCGGTCACGCCCTGCCCGACGGCCGGGTGCTGATCGAGATCCACGACACCGGTATCGGCCTCTCCCCCGAGGACCTCGCGGCGATCAACGAGCGGCTCGCCTCGCCGCCCACCGTGGACGTCTCGGTGTCCCGCCGCATGGGTCTGTTCGTGGTCGGTCGTCTGTCGCAGCGCCACGGCATCCGCATCCAGCTCCGCCCGTCCGACTCCGGTGGTACGACCGCGCTGGTCATGCTCCCCGTCGATGTCGCCCAGGGCGGCAAGAAGCCCGCTCCCGGCAAGCCCGGCGCCCCCGCGGCGAATGGCGGTCCGGCCGCCGCGCAGGCAGCGGCCGGTGCGGCCGCGGCCCGCCGCGGCAACCAGGGCGGCTCCCTCGGTGCCGGTGCCCCCGGTGGCGCCCTCGGTGCCGGCGGTGCCTTCGGCGGCGGTGCGCCGTCCGGCGGCGGACGTCTCGGCTCGAGCCCCGGCGCGCGGGGCCAGGTCGGCTCCGGCCAGGGTCCGCGGGCGGCGCTGCCCGGCGCGGGCCAGGGCGGCCGTCCCGGTGCGCAGGGTGGCGCGCGTGGTCCGCAGGGCCAGGCAGCGAACCAGCAGGGCCGGCCCTCGCCGGCCGGTACCGGAGCGGGTGCCGGCTTCGGCGGACAGGCGCCGCAGGGTCTGCAGGCGGCGGGCACGGGCGCGCCCCAGCAGGACATGTTCGGCGGCCGCGGTCCCGCGGCGCCGAAGCACGGCAACAACGCCTCCGACCAGGGCCGGCAGCTCCCGCCGCGCGGCGGTGCGCGGGCCGAGCTGCCCGGCGGCAACCCGCAGCAGCGCACCCCGAGCTGGAGCGACGACAACGCGCAGCCGCAGGTCTCCCGCGCCTCGCTGGACGCCCCGCGCGGCCACGACGAGCAGGACCCGACGCAGACCGCGCGCATGCCGCGCGTCGACGACCGGCAGGGCCCGGGTTCGACGGCCGATATTCCGGTGGTCCCCCGCCAGGACTTCAACAGCGCCCAGAACACCGGCCAGTTCGCCCGCCCCGGCACGAACGGCCCGCAGAACACGGGCTCGTTCGTCCGCCCCGACGTCTTCGGCACTCCGGCCGGGCAGCCGAACGGCTCCGGCACGGGCCAGTTCGCCGCCCCGCAGGCCTACGACGCCGGTTCCACCGGCCAGTTCCCCGCGCCGGGCTACGACGGCAGCTCCACCGGTCAGTACTCCCTGCCCGGGCGCCAGAACCTCGCCCAGCCGACGGGCCAGTACGAGCGGCCGCAGGCGGGCGACTTCGGCGGGCAGCGTCCGCCGGCCCCGCAGCAGCGTCCGGTCCGTCAGGAGCCCGAGGCGCTGCCGCCGGCGAGCGGTCCGGGCGACGGTCGTACCCCGCTGTACGACACCCTGGAGACCAACTGGTTCCACGGCGGCCAGCAGGGAGGGCAGCAGAGCAACGGCTCGGCGCCGGCCCCGCAGCAGTCGCAGGGTCCCGCTCCCTCAGCCGCTCCGGCGGCCCCCCAGCGTCCCGCTCCGAGTGCCTGGCGCAGCTCGCCGAACGACGATCTCGTCCGGCAGGCAGAACGCGTACGGCAGCCGGCCGCGGGCGGCGTCACCACCTCCGGCCTGCCGCGCCGGGTGCCCCGGGCGAACCTCGTACCGGGCACGGCTCAGCAGCAACAGCACCAAGCCGGTCCGCAGGTCTCGCGTGCGCCTGACGACGTACGCGGCCGGCTGACCAACCTCCGTCGGGGTATCGCGCAGGGTCGGCAGGCCAACACCGGCCAGACCGGCAGCTACCCGAGCCCCACTCACCAGCAGGAGCGTTAGTTGAGCCAGATGAGCCAGGCGGCACAGAACCTCAACTGGTTGATCACCAACTTCGTGGACAACACCCCTGGTGTGTCCCACACCGTCGTCGTGTCCGCCGACGGTCTCCTTCTGGCGATGTCGGAAGGCTTCCCGCGGGACCGCGCCGACCAGCTTGCGGCCGTCGCGTCCGGGCTCACCTCGCTGACGGCCGGGGCCTCCCGGATCTTCGAGGGCGGCAACGTGGCGCAGACGGTCGTCGAGATGGAGCGCGGGTTCCTCTTCCTCATGTCGGTCTCGGACGGCTCGTCCCTCGCGGTCCTGGCCCACCCCGAGTGCGACATCGGCCTCGTCGGCTACGAGATGGCACTGCTCGTCGACCGTGCAGGGGCGGTCCTCACGCCGGACCTGCGCGCCGAACTCCAGGGCAGTCTGCTCCACTGACCGGCCCCGGTACCACCCACCTCACGAAATCACCGTCCGGCCGCCACAATCCCCCCACCGGCCCTGTCAGACGGCACGACTGCCCGACCTGCTGTCCCGCCCGGAGGATTCATGACCCCGCCCACCGCCTCTCATGATCCGTACGCGGAGCCGTACGGGGACGAGGGCGACCAGCCGCTGGTACGTCCATATGCGATGACCGGCGGCCGGACGCGGCCGCGCTATCAGCTCGCCATAGAGGCGCTGATAAGCACCACGGCCGACCCGGCAGCGCTCATGGGGCTGCTCCCGGAGCACCAGCGCATCTGCCACCTGTGCCGTGAGGTGAAGTCGGTCGCGGAGGTGTCGGCGCTCCTCTCCATGCCGCTCGGTGTGGCCCGGATCCTGGTCGCCGACCTCGCCGAGGCCGGCCTGGTCGCCATCCACCAGCCGGGTGGCGACGAGAACAACGGCGGCGCTCCGGATGTGACGCTGCTCGAAAGGGTGCTCAGTGGACTTCGCAAGCTCTGACGCGGGCCGGGCCACCACCTCCGCGAAGATCGTGGTGGCGGGCGGCTTCGGCGTGGGCAAGACCACGTTCGTCGGCGCCGTCTCGGAGATCAACCCGCTGCGCACGGAGGCCGTCATGACGTCCGCCAGCGCGGGCATCGACGACCTGACCCACACCGGGGACAAGACGACCACCACGGTCGCCATGGACTTCGGCCGTATCACGCTCGACCAGGACCTGATCCTGTACCTGTTCGGTACGCCCGGTCAGGACCGTTTCTGGTTCATGTGGGACGACCTGGTGCGCGGTGCGATCGGCGCCGTCGTGCTGGTGGACACCCGTCGTCTGGCCGACTGCTTCCCGGCCGTGGACTACTTCGAGAACAGCGGTCTGCCGTTCGTCGTCGCGCTCAACGGCTTCGACGGGCAGCAGCCCTACCAGCCGGAAGAGGTGCGCGAGGCGCTGCAGATCGGCCCCGACACCCCGATCATCACGACCGACGCCCGGCACCGGGCCGATGCCAAGAGCGCGCTGATCACACTGGTCGAGCACGCCCTCATGGCACGGTTGAGGTAGCACGCAAGTCGAAAGTGGCATACGGCAGTTGTCGTATACGTTGCGGAGCCGGCTGTGGCCTTTGACACGGTCGGCTCCGGTGTTCATAACGTTTCGGCAGAGGAATCAGGTGGTATCGCCACGCGTCGCGGTCGATCGGTGCCGCTGCGCTCACAAAAGCCCCGCCTTTTGGCGGGGCTCGCTCTTTTTGACCGTTTTATCTGGGGCTTACATCCCTCCCAATCCAAGGTTTGCACTGTTTGGAAGTGCGCTGGTCGACGTGCTGGAATGCCTGAACTGCCCAATAGTCAAAGACGTACTCAGTAGTGGTCTGTGACACACCGGGCTTGAGAGACTGCGGCACGTCGTAGGTGCCCGCCGCCGAGAGGTTGTTGGTCGAGTGAGGCGAAGCAAGAACGGTCCCGAGCCGTCGGCACGGGGCAACTTCACCCCGCCGCCGCGCGCTGCGGCGCCCACCCCTGTGCCAGGCTCGGAGCCGGCGGCCGCCCCCGCGAAGAGCGGCGGCCGTTTCTCCCCGCGCAACTGGCGAGTGCCTACCAGGCTGAACGCGATCCTGCTCATACCCGTGCTGGTCGGCCTCGTCATGGGCGGCTTCCAGGTGAAGAGCTCGATCGACACCTGGCAGGAGGCCCAGGACGCCGAGAACACCGCGCGCCTGGTGCGCGCCTCCCTCGGCTACGCGGACGCCCTCTACAACGAGCGTGACGTCACGGCGGCGCCGCTGCTGCAGGGCAAGGGCCAGAGCAACAGCACCGTCGTCTCGGCCCGCAAGCAGACGGACGAGGCCGCCGACGCCTTCGACCAGGCCGCGCAGAACATGCCGCAGAAGGCGGGCCTGCAGCGCCGCCTGAAGCTGTTCCGCGAGGAGGAGCCGAAGCTCCAGGACCTGCGCGCCGCGGCCTACACCCCCAAGATGACCGGCGTGAACACCGAAGAGGGGTACGTCGGGATCGCCCACCCTCTGATGGAGTTCGCCAACGAGCTCGGTCTGGGCACCGGCAACATCACCTCCTACGGCCGTACCGTCTACGCCATCTCGCTGACCAAGGCCGCCCTCTCGCTGGAGCGCGGGATCGGCATGCACCTGCTGATCAAGCCCGGCCCGGACCAGCCGAACCTGGCGACCCAGCGGGTGTCCCTGTCCTCGTACGCCTACCTGGAGCGGATCGCCGTCGAGGAGTACGTCGGCGGTGGCACCGAGTCCGACGCGCAGAAGCTCAGCGACGCCGAGACGAAGATCAAGACCGACGGCGCGGCGATGGCCGAGGCGGCCAAGGGCAAGGACCCGAGCTACGTGCCCCCGCCCAGCGTGACGAAGATGGTCGCGGCCCTGGCCCAGCTGCCCGACACCAGCACCACCACCCGCGCCGCTCTCGCCACCAAGGGCATCACCGCGCAGAACTGGTGGGCGGTCAACACACTCAAGTACGACGCCTACCGCCAGATCGAGTTCGGTCTCGCCGACAAGGCGGTGGACGAGGCCTCCGGCATCGCCGACGACGCCAAGACCTCCGCGTTCATCACCGGTGCCACGGTCGTGGTCGCCCTGCTCGCCGCGTTCATCCTGGCCGGCATGGTGGCCCGCCAGATGAGCCGCTCGATGCGCCAGCTGCGCAACGCCGCCTTCGGCATCGCCGAGCAGCGGCTGCCGATGCTGGTCGACCAGCTCTCCCGCACCGACCCCGGCCGGGTCGACACCCGGGTCGCGCCGATCCCGATCACCTCGACCGACGAGATCGGCGAAGTCGCCCGCGCCTTCGACCAGGTCCACCGCGAGGCCGTCCGGCTCGCCGCCGAGCAGGCCCTGCTGCGGGGCAACATCAACGCGATCTTCACCAACCTCTCGCGCCGCAACCAGTCTTTGATCGAGGGCCAGCTGACCCTGATCACCGACCTGGAGAACAACGAGGCCGACCCGGACCAGCTGGAGAACCTCTTCCGTCTGGACCACCTCGCGACCCGTATGCGCCGCAACGGCGAGAACCTCCTGGTCCTCGCGGGCGAGGAGCCCGGCCGCCGCTGGGACCAGCCGGTCCCGCTGGTCGACGTCCTGCGCGCCGCCTCCTCCGAGGTGGAGCAGTACGAGCGCATCGAGCTCTCCGGCGTCCCGGAGGCCGAGATCCACGGCCGCGCCGTGACCGACCTCGTGCACCTGCTCGCCGAGCTGCTGGAGAACGCCACCACGTTCTCCTCGCCGCAGACCAAGGTCCGCGTCACCGCGACCCGTCTGCCCGACGGCCGCGTGATGATCGAGATCCACGACAAGGGCATCGGCCTGACGGCCGAGGACTTCGCGGACATCAACCACAAGCTGGCCAACCCGCCGACCGTGGACGCCGCGATCTCCCAGCGCATGGGTCTCTTCGTGGTCGGCCGGCTGTCCGACCGGCACGGCATCCGCGTCCAGCTGCGCCCCTCGGGCGAGCAGGCCGGCACGACCTCCCTGGTCATGCTGCCGGACGCGATCACGCACGGTGGCGGTGGCGAGCAGCCGCTGGACCGCGACGAGTTCACGGTCTCCCAGATCATCCCGGAGCAGCAGTTCCAGGGTGAGAGCTTCAACCAGCTGCAGCAGCCTCCGATGCGCACGGCGGCCGAGCTCGGCTTCGACGACAGCCGCTACGCCGACGTCCCCGACGACATCCGCGACCTGGACCCCGTGGGCCGCTCGCTGATGCGCGAGGAGCGCCGCGCGGCCCTGGAGTCCCAGTCCACGGCAGGCCAGGCCCCCCAGGAGGACCCGCAGGCCCCCGCGTACGACGAGTTCGACGCCCGACAGGGCTACGACGGCAGCCGTACGGGCTACCAGGAGCAGCCGGCGGCCTACGACCCGCAGGCTGCGTACGAGGAGCAGCAGGGCGCGTACGCGGAGCCGCAGCAGCCGTCGTACGACGAGCAGTACTTCGCGCCGAACGGCGGTCTGCCCAGCGGCGACGGCTTCGCGCCCAACGGCGGCTACCCGGAGCCCACGTATGCGGAGGCGGCCCAGGAGGGGCCCGCCGCCGCGCACAACGCGGCCCCCGAGGGCTATCCGGCCTACGAGGAGCAGTCCTACCAGGACGACTGGCCGCAGCAGGACGGCTACCAGAACGGGTACCCGGCCCAGTACGCTCCCGAAGCGGAATCCGCGCAGGCCGGTGACGTGAACGAGCGTGACCGCGTAGGCTTCGACCGTCCGGGCGCGGCCAACTCCGCCGCCCACCAGCTGACCGACGCCGGGCTGCCCCGCCGCGGATCCATCGCGAGCGGCACGAACGGCTCGAACGGCTCGAACGGGGCGGGGCGCGCACACCGGGAGGCACCGGCCTCCGTGCCGGAGACCAACGGCGACGGCTGGCGTTCGGCGAACGACGAGCGCTGGCAGCAGGCCTCGCAGCTCCGGAAGCCCAAGGCGGGCGGAGTCACCTCCTCCGGACTGCCGCGGCGCGTGCCCAAGGCCAACCTGGTCGAGGGAGCCGCCGAGACCACCCCTCAGGGAGGCCCACAGGTCTCCCGCGCCCCGGAGGACGTCCGGGGCAGGCTGAGCAACCTGCGTCGAGGCGTCCAGCGCGGACGCAGCGCACGCAGTGAAACGAACGGCCAGGGCTTCGGCCCTGACAGCACCTACAACCAGGAGCGTTAGTGTGAGCCCGATGAGCCAGGCGGCACAGAACCTGAACTGGTTGATCACCAACTTCGTGGACAACACCCCGGGGGTGTCCCACACGGTGGTGGTCTCCGCCGACGGACTCCTTCTGGCTATGTCCGAAGGCTTCCCCCGCGACCGCGCCGATCAGCTCGCGGCCGTCGCCTCCGGTCTGACGTCGCTGACGGCAGGCGCCTCCCGGATCTTCGAGGGAGGCAGCGTGAATCAGACGGTTGTGGAGATGGAGCGGGGATTCCTGTTCCTCATGTCCATTTCCGATGGTTCGTCGCTGGCTGTCCTGGCCCACCCCGAGGCGGACATCGGCCTCATCGGGTACGAAATGGCACTCCTGGTCGACCGCGCAGGCACGGTTCTCACCCCGGACCTGCGCGCCGAACTCCAGGGAAGCCTTCTCAACTAACAATCAGACGGTGCGTTTTCGCGTCCCGGGGCCGTAAGGTTTCGGGACGCGGCTCCACAGGGATTGGGTGCCCGGCACGGTCGGAGGAGGAGAGAAAGTGGCAACACCCCCAGGCGGTTCGAATACGGGGAACTGGTCGTACGGCCCTGCCCAGGGCCAGGGCGACGGTTCCGCGAACCGGTACAACTTCCCCTCCGCCCCGAGCCACCGGCAGCCGTACGCGCCGCAGGGCCCCGGTCCTTCGCCGTACGACCAGCCGTCGGCACCGCGCATTCAGCCGGTGCAGCCGCAGCGTCGTCCCGAGCCGGCGCCCGCCGGGGCGTCGAACAACCCCTTGGTGCGTCCGTACGCCATGACCGGTGGCCGGACCCGCCCGCGGTACCAGCTCGCCATCGAGGCACTGGTGCACACCACTGCGCAGCCGCACCAGATGCAGGGCCAGCTGCCCGAGCATCAGCGGATCTGCAACCTCTGCCGAGAGATCAAGTCGGTGGCCGAGATCTCGGCCCTGCTGACCATTCCCCTCGGCGTGGCCAGGATCCTCGTCGCCGACTTGGCGGAGGCGGGCCTGGTCGCCATCCATCAGCCCGGCGGCGACGAGAACGCCGGTGGCCAGCCAGACGTGACACTGCTCGAAAGGGTGCTCAGTGGACTTCGCAAGCTCTAGCGGCGGTCCTTCCCGCTCCACCACCTCCGCGAAGATCGTGGTGGCGGGCGGCTTCGGCGTGGGCAAGACCACGTTCGTCGGCGCCGTCTCGGAGATCAACCCGCTGCGCACAGAGGCCGTGATGACGTCCGCGTCTGCCGGCATCGACGACCTCACCCACACCGGGGACAAGACCACCACCACGGTGGCCATGGACTTCGGCCGTATCACCCTGGACCAGGACCTGATCCTGTACCTGTTCGGTACTCCCGGTCAGGACCGCTTCTGGTTCATGTGGGACGACCTCGTGCGCGGTGCGATCGGCGCGATCGTCCTGGTGGACACCCGGCGTCTCGCCGACTGCTTCCCCGCGGTCGACTACTTCGAGAACTCGGGCCTGCCCTTCGTCATCGCCCTCAACGGCTTCGACGGCAACCAGCCGTACCAGCCGGACGAGGTCCGCGAGGCCCTGCAGATCGGCCCCGACACCCCGATCATCACGACGGACGCCCGCCACCGCGCGGACGCCAAGTCGGCGCTCATCACTCTTGTGGAGCACGCCCTGATGGCTCGCCTCCGCTAGCAGAGCCCAGCTGCGTAAGGGGCGCCCTCTTTTCGGAGGGCGCCCCTTACGCATGGCCAGGGACACAGACATGCGCAGGCAGGCGCACTGAGAAGGGCCCCTCCCGGCCGGGAGGGGCCCTTCTCAGTGCTGCTGTGCGGGCGCGGCCTAGCCGTGCCAGCTGTGCGGGGCGCGGAAGCCGGGCTCGCGCTCCAGACGGCGCCAGCCGGCCTTCGCGCGGCCGCGGTGGGTCTGGGCGGTGGAGTCGGTCGGCTGGGCGGCCGCGCGGGCCAGGAGGACGGCCGTGATGGCGGCGACCTCCTCGGGCTCGGCGTGGCCCTTCTCGACGCGGATGTCAGGGGTGTTCATAAGTGTCAGTCTCCGTGAGAGAGGTTTCCGCGGGGGTACCGCGGAGGATCCGCCGGGTTACTGCGGGGGGTTGCCGTGCTTGCGCGACGGCAGGTCGGCGTGCTTGGTGTGCAGCATCGCCAGTGACTTGATGAGCACCTCGCGGGTCTCGGCCGGGTCGATGACGTCGTCGACCAGACCGCGCTCCGCCGCGTAGTACGGGTGCATGAGCTCGGCCTTGTACTCCTTGACCATCTTCTGGCGCATCGCCTCGGAGTCCTCGGCCGCGGCGATCTGCCGCCGGAAGATGACGTTGGCCGCGCCTTCCGCGCCCATGACGGCGATCTCGTTGGTCGGCCAGGCATACGTCAGGTCGGCACCGATGGACTGGCTGTCCATGACGATGTAGGCACCGCCGTACGCCTTGCGCAGGATCAGCGAGATCCTCGGCACCGTCGCGTTGCAGTACGCGTACAGCAGCTTCGCGCCGTGCCGAATGATCCCGCCGTGCTCCTGGTCGACACCGGGGAGGAACCCCGGAACGTCCAGGAACGTGACGATCGGGATATTGAAAGCGTCACACATCTGGACAAAGCGCGCAGCTTTTTCACTCGCCTCGATGTCCAGGACGCCCGCCAGCACCTGGGGCTGGTTGGCGATGATGCCGACGACCTGGCCGTCGAGGCGGGCCAGCGCGCAGATGATGTTGCGGGCCCAGCGCTCGTGGACCTCCAGGTATTCGCCGTCGTCGACGATCTCCTCGATCACCTTGGCCATGTCGTACGGCCGGTTGCCGTCCGCCGGCACCAGGTCCAGCAGGGCGTCGCTGCGCCGGTCGGCCTCGTCGGAGCACTCCACCCGCGGCGGGTTCTCGCGGTTGTTCTGCGGCAGGAGGGAGAGGAGGTAGCGCACCTCGTGGATGCAGGTCTCCTCGTCGTCGTACGCGAAGTGGCACACGCCGGAGGTCTCCGCGTGCACGTCCGCGCCGCCCAGACCGTTCTGGGTGATCTCCTCACCGGTGACCGCCTTGACCACGTC